>JAJXWV010000084.1 GCA_021781455.1 Acidobacteriota bacterium
CCACGAGGCAGAGAACCAAAACCATGAAGGAAGGCGGTCTGTCGACCGCCACCATCAATCAGAAACCCGAGACCGACCCCGCAGTTTCTAGTTGACGCGATCCCGCAGTTCTAGTTGACGCCGGACAGGCTGGCCTGAGTCGTCGTGTCCCGTGAGATGCCAGCGAATTACGTCATCGGTTAGGGCGAAAAACTGGCGATGCGGACAGTCCGCGCACTTGACGCGAGGCTTTTCGCAAATCCCATGGACCCATTCGTTGGCGCAGGCCGGCGCATAGCCGGTCTTCCCGCTCTTCCGGTTCTCGAAGCGGCGCGCGTAGACATCGTCGCGGCCTTGAAAGAGGCCACGAAACAGGTGGACCTTCGATTCGACACTGGATCGCAGATCGACGGTGCGTTCGCTTCCGGTCGTGGTCACGTCGAACCTCGGGACCCGATCACCAGCCCGGTGGTTTACGAATTTCCCCCGCAGCGTCCGCGATGACGTCAGGAAGTTGCGAGGTCCTCAGCGCCTAAGGCCGGACCTGCATGAGAAAGCTGCAACACTTCTGGAGCTCGGCCGAAGGCCTCGGGTGCGGGTTTACGAATCCGACGGGCTTACCCAGGATGGAAATCACCGCCCGGATCGGTGCGACCAGGCGCCACCGCCGAGTACCGGTCACCTGGACAATCCGCGACGTCCGTGCAAAGTAGTCGCTTGCGAGACTTATTTGCTTTCTTTACGACCGCTAGCTTATTGAATCTATTGGTGGAGCTGAACGGGATCGAACCGATGACCTCCTGAGTGCGATTCACCCCCGGCGCGTCTAACCATCTGCGGCTACCTCCAGATTCAAGGGTTTACGAGCGTCGGGACTAGTCTGGACATGTCGTGGCTGCGAAAAACATCCGCGCAAACAGCATTTGAGGACGGACATTCTATCGCACTCCGATCGCGGTCCGCCCGTGGCCATCATTCACTCCTCGTTGCGGCGACGTTTATCCGTTTTCGACGGCAACGCGCGCCAGTGGTTCCGGGAGGAGAATAATCGCGCGGCCATCCTCCGTACGCTCGCGCACCACGCACTGCGTTCCGATAAAGGCGTGCTTGTTCTGTCTGAAGTGCCGGGCGAGCGGCTCAAAGTCCAGGAGCAGGAATTCGTGAAATGACTCGAGTGCATCACAGCATTCGTCATGAAGGACAAGCAGCGCGAGAAGCGCCTTTCGAAGCGCGCGTCGCTCGTTCGTTTCCGCCATGAGCTCTCGGACAACAATCTCGCTTAACAACCAAGTCCAAAAGCGCGTGTTGCCATCCTGTCGTTCATCTCATACCTCCCTGTCTCGAAGTTGCTCCGCGGTCACCGAAGCCATCTCCCTTGGCGTCGGTGACAACGGAGTCGCACGATCGAGAAGACGTACCGCACGCTTCACGACGGCAACCATTGCGGCATCGCGGTACTCATCGAGCGCAGCGATGACTGTCTCCGACGCGACGACGAGCAGCACATCTTCGAGTCGTGGCTTCACGTGGAGCGCGGCGTTCAGGAGAGACTCGTGACGCGAGAGACGCGCCGCTTCATTGATCACGGTTCCGATATCAAACTCGGCTTCGATTTCACTGCACTTGACCATGTGCCGCGGATACACGGGGAACGCAGCTTTGGCGTGCTCGATGTATTTGGGGCTGCGGATCATTGCTCTGTCCCCCCTGCACCGCTAGCGTCGTCGAGGTCCAGGTATTCACGTAGCTCATCGCCATATGCTCGGAGGAGGGCGTCGAATCCATCGCCCGACCGGAGTCGGCGCGCGAAGATCGCGAGCAACTTGACGAATTCGTGAGAGTTCTTCGGGATCGGCTCGATGTTTCGGTAGAGGTTGTCGTAGAGCGTCGAGACTCGAAATTTGAGGATGGTCGGAGAACGTCGGTCGGATTGCGATCGACGCCACCCGCGGCGTTTGCACGAATGATCCCGCCCGATCGCGCAACTGCCGTACGACCTCAGGACATTCGGCATCGCGCCCGTGATGATCAGATAGCCCGCTCCGCACACGGTTTGTTCAGCGAGAACGTATTCGCCAGAGATCCCGTGAATCTCGGCCGGCTTGACGATGATCTGAGCGGGACCCTTCAGGGCTGGAACCCACACGATGATGGTGTACTCCCCCGCGTTGAGAGGTCTCGGCCGATAACGATGAATTGCGTGGTCCTCGTCCCACCGCAAGCAGACGGCTCCCTCTCGTGCGCACCCGGGGCAACGGAGGTCGCCATTGGGTTGCGGGCGAAAGAATGCGGTGCTACGGTGGGCGTGAGGTGAGTCGTTCCTGCGTCTCATCTCGATGTCCTTTCTGGGCGGCCGGTCGAGCTCTTGCCGGAGTGACCGGCCACCCGGAATTTCTCAATTAGTCGCGGCCGACTCCCCCACGGGGTCGGCCGCGATGTTGAATTGCGTTCGCGCCTTCTCGATCAGGTCTTCATGCCAGGCTGCTGCATCGAGGCATGCGCGGATGTGTGTCTCCTGTCTGGCGATGTACTCGTTCACTTGCTCGACGAGGAACCGATCCGCTTCGGCCCGCCTCTCCGGTCGGGAGATCGCTTGCGACGCGAGTCTCGTGATCTGATTCAAAAACTCGATCCTTTCTGCAAACGGCCAGTCCAGGTCGAAGTCGGTCAGGAGATTCCTCACGAAGGCTCGGACTTCTTCGCTCCAGAAACTCGGCAGGGGCTCGTAGCGAAGGATCGCTTCCTTCGCTAGGGCCAGCGCGGTTCGGATTCGCTCGCCCGTGCAGTTGTTGCAGGAGCAGAGTTTCGTGTCGATGCTGGGCAGCTTTTCCATTCCTTTCCTCCAATTTGGTCTTGAGAGCTCGGAGAGTCTCCAGCGTTGATGTAGTGGAGCTGAGGCGGGCGGAGCCCGGCTGTTTCGCCAGTGGTTGAAACGGGCTGGGCCATCAGTACGCGGGGCGCCCTTGCGCACGGCGGGGCGGTAGTTGTCCGTCAACAGCGACCGCGAGGAGTCAAAGCGAGATCCGACATCTTCCAGAGCGGCCTCAACTGACGCCGGTTTCGGCGTTCTTGACGACGGTGCATCTGGAAGTTCAGTCTGAGAATCGCGTTTCTGTCGGTCCATCGAGGTCCTTTCTCGCTGTTCCGCCAGCGTCGCCGGCGGTGAGGGTTTCCTCACATCCGAGAGCCGCGGGTGAGTCCGCGGCTCTGAATGTGTTGAACGAGAACGATGGACGCCTGCAGATTTCCCCGTTTCCTCCATGAGCATGAGAGCAAAGCAAAATTGGCGTGCTCAGACGTTCTCGTTTCGTGAGGACACGTCATGATGTTCCACGATGAACTCCAGACCGCCATCGGCAGGCTGAGGCCCAAACTCGTCACGATCTGTCGCAGATTGACGCACGACGACGCTCTCGGGGAAGACCTCGCCCACGAGGCGATCGTGAAGGTGCTCTCAAGGCTCGAGTCGCTACCCGAGTTCTATTCGGCTGACGAGTTCCTTGGATATTTGGCAGCTACGGCACGAAACGCGTTTAGGGACCGTTTACGTCACGCCAAGTTCGAATCGCGGGACGACGCTGCTGAGCCTCACCAACCAACGGACACTCGCCTTGCTGATCTAGTGACCACGTTGATCGATATGAATCGACTCCAACCGTTCGATAAAACGGTTCTACTCCGCCACATCGAAGGCGACACGCTTGACACGATCCGCGCATCCTTGGGTGCGAAAAGCATTAACAAAGTCGTGGGAGCCCTGAAACGCAGTCGAGACTTCCTAGGCGCTGGATCTCGCCGCGACCGGGTCTTCGTACACGATCGATGGCGGCGGGTTGTGGAGTTAGAGGCGATCGCTGCTCGCGTCCGACTCGTCACCTCATCAGAATACGAACGTCGCATTCAGCTCAGTGATGATTTCGCGTTTGGCGGTCCGTCCGCGTATGAGGCGCCGCCCGACGTGTTAACTCAGATAGAGGACATCGGATCCGATGTCGAGGAAGCTCTTGAGGCGGCTCTTGACGAAAGTCACCGCACGCTCCGTGGGGCCAGAGCCCTCGCTACTCTCTGCCGCTTACCGGCGGTCGCCACGGGGAGCATCATCGAGAAAGATCTGTTGTTGCTGTGCGCGAAACGCGCCGCGCGATTGGCGGAACTTCTAAGCGATAGCGATCAGGTTCGCGCAGACGCAGCGTGCATCCTGTCCATGTGGATGGAGATGACAGATGCGAAGGCGATCGCACTCGTCGGTGTGCAACGCATGCTCAACGCGGCAACGACAGATCTTCGGCGACTCAGGGCGCTGACCAAATATGGGTTCGGCTCTTCCAAACCTGCTTGGGTTGCGGCCTACGAACGAAAGATCGGCTTGGAGCCGAAGGGCGGGAAAGAGTATCTGTTCGACATCCTCGCTTTGACCGTGGCGTACATGGAGGCGAGGAGATTCGACTTGGCTCTTCTTACGATTCAAGAAGCCGACGACGCACTCAGTCGCTTTTCATCGTCACCCCCCGCAATCATGCAGGATTACCTCTACCGGCTAGCTATCGAAATGATTAGGCGTGTCGGACGTGGCAGCGCTAGCCTGAGCCCACTCACGGTTCTGGTTTCACTGTCTTCTTCGCAGATGAGCGCTCTGCAAGAATTCGTCAAACCCGCAGCGCTATCGATGGACGACGAATTACCAGCCGATCTAACGTTCTCATCGAATACGTCTACGCTTGAAGATGAGGTCGAGATGCTCGCCGTCAGTTACTCACTGCCCGTAACGCAGGATGCTCTACTCGCGTGACCTCTCACGAGAAGTGAGCGTGAGTTGGCGAGAAGCGGTAGATTCTACGACGAACCTGCGGAGGCGTATGGCAGGCAGCACCAGAACCTCCACTCGACATCGATGCGCGCCACGGACCATTCCATGCAGTCGTGTCTTCAGGCGGCGCAGTTGGGTTGCACCGATGTGTCCTTGAAAGAACGACGGTAAAGACTCCGTTAGACCTGTGTCGAGCGCCGCATCTGCAACCCGTTCGCGAACTGCAGCGGCCGGCGATACGCAGATGAGAATCACGTACATACGCCTTCAGTGGTTATAGAGGAACGCCCGATAGCGTTTCGTCTTTCCACCCGCGAACACATCCGCCAGGTGCTTCGCCTGCGCGTCAATGATGTCGTGGAGCGGGAGGCGGCTGTCACGATAGCGGCATCGAAGGGTCAGGTTGCGTTCGAACGCGCGCAGGAGCTTGCGGCGGGTCGGCAGCGACAACTTGCCGCCGACATTCCTTTGCACTGTTACGCCGCGCGCGAGGAGCGCTACGACCGGGCGATCCGCGCCGATCGCGCGGAACTCCTCGACGAAGTCGTAGAGCATCGAGAGCTTTCCGCGCTCCGCGTCGGTGTGTACGAGACCGATCCGCGCATCGATGCCGGCGGCCAGGAGCGCGCGATGGCAACGGGTGTAGAGGAGCTTGTAGGTGTAGTCGAGCAGGCCGTTCACGACATCCGGGGCAGTGCGCCCGCGGGTTCTGGACGAGAACCCCTTCTCCGGTCCGACGAGTGCAGAGATCGCGCGAAAGTACGCGGCCGCAGCGCGTCCCTCGGCGGCGATGAGCCGGCCGCGAACCGCATCGATTGTCGGCCCTTCGCAGCTCTCAATCTCTTCGACGTTGCGCAGCATCGCGCCGATCGTGCGCCGAAGATCGGCAGCGAGGGTCACGTCCGTCTTTTCACGATACCGTTCGTAGAGCCGCAGCAGCTGGAGCTGGTTCTTGCACTTCGCGGCGAGCATCGAGGTCGCGACTTCGACGCCCGTGACGTTGTCGAACGCGCGGAGTTGTCCTCGGAGAATCGCCGGTGATCGCTTCGAGGGTGACGTGAACTCTCCGTACGGCTCGCCCTTCCAATTCAGAAAGTGCACGGGGATGGACCGGTCCGCAAGCACACGCAGGAGCGTGGAGTTGATCGTGACGCCGACCGCCTGCACGACGATCCCCTTCACCGAGACGAGGCCCGCGGCAAAGATCGACGCTCCGTTCTTTCGTACGACGATGTGCTGCGAGTTCTTCGACATCACACAACCATGGACACCGACATGGAGCGTCCCGTCCGCGGTGAGCATCGGACGATCCTCCGCCGAAGCGAGCCGAAGGAATTCGCGCAGGTCCTCTCGCGCATAGCCCTCTGAGAGAAACAACGCCGAGGTCGATGTCTCATGATCGGCGGGAGTCATGTCGCGTTCTGGGATCGCTCGGCTCTCGCTCTTCGCTTCATCGAGTTGCAGCGACTCTTGAACGTCTTCGGCTGGAGCAGCGGCTGCCGCTTCCAGTGTTGAGTCTGGAAGTGCGTTCGCCTCATCAACAGCGGCCCCCAGTACAGCCGCGTCAGGCTCGTTAGGCTCTGCCAGAGGCTCGCTTACTTCCGTGGGCGCGGGAGTCGTCGTGGCACGCAGCGGCTCTGCGTCACCCCGATCGACCAGATCCAAGAGATCCAGATAGAAATCCCGCCGAACCGTGCGCCGCTCGCTGCGGTAAAAGACGCTGCGGATTTGTCCGAGTTCCTCGGCCGGCAGGTGAAGCACGTTTCCCACGACGGCGCGGGTCCACGAGTCGAGCTCCGTCAGCTGCCGGACGACGAGCGGCTCGTTTCGTCGGAAGTACGCCCCGAAGCCGCCGAGCTGTGCGTTGACGCGCGCGAGGCGCGTCGGCACGGTTCGCTCCTCATTTGCGGCCGTTCGCAATAACCGCGACCGAAAATCGTCCAGACGGTTCGGCGTGATGTACATGCTGCGCTCGCGCAACGTGAATCCGAGGAAGTCGACACCGGCGGCGAAGGTCGTGATGTCGGTGCGTCCCGGTTTCAACTCGAGATGCAGTTGGCCCTCGACAAAGCCGCGCAGATCGGCGAGTGCTCGCTGCGCTTCGGCCTCGGTTCGCGTGAAGCAGAG
The DNA here is from genome assembly GCA_021781455.1 of Acidobacteriota bacterium. Classification (GTDB taxonomy): domain Bacteria; phylum Acidobacteriota; class Thermoanaerobaculia; order Gp7-AA8; family Gp7-AA8; genus JAJXWV01. The sequence continues at coordinate 6,914 of JAJXWV010000084.1, forward strand.
AATGTCGTCTGCGTAACGAATCCACCGATGCCCCCGGCCGATCATGTAGACGTCCAGCGGATGAAGATAGATGTTCGCGAGCAGCGGCGAGATCGGTGCGCCTTGCGGGACGCCGCGCCCGGTCGGCGCGAGCAAAACGCCATCCTCACGCACCGGAGCGGTCACCCATTTCTGAATCAAGTGCAGGAGATGCCGATCGGCGATGTGCGTGCTCAGAGCGAGGAAGAGCCGTTCGTGGTCGATCGAGTCGAAGCACTTCCGAATGTCGGCATTCACCACCCAGGAGAATCCCGCGTTGCGGTTTCGTTCAGCGATCACGAGCGCCATGTGGGCGTTCCGGCTGGGCCGGTACCCGAACGAGCATGGCAAGAATGTCTTGTCCACACGCGCCGTCAGGAAGCCAAGAACGGCGTTCTGTACGAGCCGGTCGCGGACCGTCGGGATTCCGATTGGCCGCGGCTCCCCGTTGGCTTTGAGGAGATACATCCGAAGAAGCGGCATCGGCTCATACGTATGCGACCGCAGCTCCTGGTCGAGATAGAAGAGTTGCCCGTAGAGATCCTTCTGGAATCCGGCGAGCGTCATCCCGTCGATGCCGGAGGCGTCGCTCCCATTTCGCATGAACTGCCAGGCGGTCTGGAGGTGCATCCGGTCCGTCGCCACGTCGTAGTCGGACGTGATGCTCTTTTCGACGGCCGGCCCGGCTTTAGGCGGTGACCAGCGCCGTTCCTCCAACACCGGCGCTGGCGTCGATGCCTTACGGATTTGCGAGGCACACCATCGTCGCGCGGCGTCACTCAGTGACTGCTCCTCGAACGTCACGAGGCACTCGACCGGCAGCCGGTTGATGAGGCGAAGCAGCGGTGAATCCGAGATCCTGTTGTCGGCGGCGGGCAGGCGAAGAACGACCGCCCGAGCGTCTCCCTCGACAAGCGCAAGCCACGAAAGGAGAAAGCAGCCGATCCGGAGACGGGTCCCCGCGCCGTTCAACCCCTCTGTGGTCAACCTGTAGTGCTGCGACGCTTCGGGAAGCGCACCGCCGATCCATGGGCCGGAGCGTTCGACCATGAGGCGTCGCAGTTTCCCGGCGAGACCCGAGACGCTCGGCACGGCGTGATCACCAAGCGTGCGCCGTTGGTACTCCTTCCGCGCGATCGACGCCGGCAAGCCCCGCAGGCCGTAGCCGTGATCGCGCAGCCCGACGATCCCCGGAACGAGGAACCCCCGTAACGAGTCGGCGCGCGGCTCGACAAAATCCAGGAAGAATCGTTCCAACGCTTCAGAATCCGCCGGCCCCCACCGAAGCGGATTGAAGATCGAGACCGCGTTCAACGTCGCAGTCTTGAGCGCGAGTGCGGGCTCATTGATGATCGCGAGCGAGTACCCCGCGTCGAGGCGCTGGCTCACCCAACGATCGAGGGCGAGGGACGAGCCGTCCTCGACCGAGACCAGGTCGATTATTTTCCGTGCTGGAAGCGCTGCGATCACGCGGCGACGATGGCTTGCGGCGCCTCCACGGAGGTTGCCAGCAACGTCTCAACCGAAGCCCATGCGGGCTCGACCCACTGCGGCAAGACACCGGTACGATCCTTGGCGAAGATGAGGCCATGCGGTTTGGTCAGCATCGATCTCGCCGACATGCGCCCTTCCGTGCGCGCCGCCTCGGCGCCGAGATAGAAGACGAAATCGACGTCGCCTGAGACTTCATCAGCGAGTCTGCCCGGCAGACTGGGCCTGACCCTGACGACACGGCCATCCTTGTCGCGGCTCTCACGCGCGAGCGCCGTGAACACGACGTGCTGAGGAAGATGTGCGAAGGCGCGCACGACGCGCCTCGCGAGGCTGACCACTCGTCCCCACTCCTGGAGCGTCGTCGCGTGCGATGCCGCAGCGCCGGTGACCTCTTCGTGCGCAAGTCGTGCGACCTCGGTGAGCGAGTCGACGATGATCGTGTCGTAGTCCGACGCGTGCACCTTGGCTGTCTCCACGGCCTCGCGAAGCTCCGCGATTGACCCGCACCGAACAAAGTCGAGGTCTCGACCTCGGACCGACAACAACCCGCCTTCACAGTCGATCACGAGCGGACGCGGGAACGTCGTCGCTGTCGTCGTCTTGCCCGACCCCGGCGATCCGTAGATGAGGAAACGGAGATGGTCGAACGACTCCGTCCGAGTGTTTCGAATGGGAAGCATGTCTGCGGGGGTGAGGGAGTAATTGGAGTGATGGGGTACTACGCGAAAACAGGCGTGGGCGACAAAGTAGCGACCAGCGGATGCCCTGACAAGAGACCGCACTGGCAACGGCGGTGCGCGGCGGCCGAATCACCACAAAAGAGGCGGCCTCTATCCGCAGTATGGAGCGCTGGCAGATCCCATGAGCCGCCCAAACGCCACAATGCGTATCCGCTTTACTGTTGGCGGGCGTCGTTGTTATGGCTTACAAGAGCGATAAGCGATAAGACCTTGCTTAGCCTGTGACACCAAAGGTCTCTCCGCACTAGAAACGATTAGCCACCGGGTGCGCTCTTATGGCCTAACGTTGATTTGCGATCAGTAAGAAATCGGCGTCCACATTACTCGGCGACGATTTTCTAATGAAATATTGGGCTTTTACACCCCCGGACCGAAGCCCGGGGGTGTCGAAAACGAAAAATGAGAAACCTACTGCACGAGGATGTGGACGGTCCGCGTGATCGTCTGGCCGTTCTGGCCATAGATCGTGAGCGTGATCGTGTCGTTGCCCTTCGCGATCTGCGGGTCGTAATGGACGGTGAACGTCCCGCTTCCCGTTCCGGCATTGCCTCCGAACGGATTTCCGAGACTTGAGACGAGATTCCAGGACGTACCGTTGATGACCGTGACCGTGAGGGTCGATCCCGGACCGAAGAAGGCCACGGTGGTCGGATTGGCCGAGATGGACCCGTCGGGAGCCGGCGCCGTCACACTGACACTCGCCGAATCACTCGCCGTGCAGCCCCCGCCATTGCTGGCGGTGCCGCGCACGACCACCGATCCGCCCGCAGCCGCGGTCACGAGAACCGTGATGCTGCGCGAACCCTGGCCGCTCTGGATCGTGCCACCCGTGACCGACCAGCTGTAGCTGGCGGCGCCGAAAGGCATCGAAGCCGAGAACGTGGAACCGGCGACGGCGCTAGAGGGCGCCGAGACGGTGGCGTTCGGGGCGACACAGGCCGGGACCACGGAGTACGACACGGTCTGCGACGTGGAGCCGCAGGGACCGTCGGGGGTGAGCGTGACCGACTTCGAGCCGGTCGTTGAGGAGACGTACGAGTAGCCGCCAGTGGAGAGATCCACCGCGGTGCCCTGATTCGGGAAGTCGGTTCCCGTGAGGAGGCCGGTTCCCGTCTGGGTAGTCCAGCGAATCGTCTCGGTCGAGCCCGACGGAACGTCCCCAGCCAAGAGGCCGGAAACGGTCGCCTTGCCGGAAACCTTCAGGTTGACCTCGGAAAAGTCGTTCCGTCCGCGCGCGTCGGTTTCCCGAAGCGCGATCGTGGCGTAGCCGGCCGTGCCGAGCACGAACCCGGCCACGTTCGAGGTCGAACCTGAGACGTTGGCGTTGAAGAAGTCCCAGTGGTAGCTGGAGCCGTTCGAGGCCGGAGTCGTGACGGTGTAGCCGGTGGCGAATTCGCAAGGCGCTTGGCCATTCACTGAGAGAGCGGGGCTGATCGGTGCCGGCCGGACTGCCCGAGCTCGCATCGGAACAGCTTCCACGAATGCCACTGCCTGCCCATTCTGCGGCTCAATGGACGCCCATGCGTCCGAGAGCGACACGCCCGCAGGAATCAGGGCCGCGATGGCCAGCCGCTGTGTGGATTCACCACTTCCGCTGACCGTCCGAGTCGTGAGCGGCACCTGGCTGCCCACGTGCTCGTAGACGACCACCTGCACTTGGCCGCCGAGCGTCGCGACGACGAGAGAACCAGACATCGAATGAATCGGGACGATCCCCTTGCGCGTCGCCTGCGCGACCGGGAGGACCCCTGCACCACTCACAGTGATCGCGTCACTCGCGTCGATCGCGACGATCGCCGGTAGCTGCGGCGTGCCAAGGCTCGCGACGAGGCCAGGAAACGCCTGCGTTGCGCCCGCAGCCAGCGTGAAAGCCACCGCAGTCGGTGCCGACACTCCGACTGCTGGTAGGAGACGGATCGAGCCCGTGACCGCCGCCGCCTGGGGATTGGTGAGCGAGAGCGCGGTGTTGCTCCGAAGGACCACGAACGACGTGACCGTTGCTGCAGCCGCGGGTATGCCAACAGAGATCGCCAGGATCGCCGTGAGGGCCGTCACGGCGCGGCGCAGGGTTCTTTCCATGGATCGACTCCCGATTCGGACGCTGAGGCTGGTCGCGATTCTACCCCGCGCTCGCGTCGCATCGCTATCAGTTCGCGTGGTGTCACGCCGAGAACGTGGGCGAACGACCACGCTCGATAAAGTGCGCACCGATGTACCCTTGAAGGGGTTCGTCCTGGTTCAACGGTCGCGTGACCCTGCCGCCAACATCTCCGGCGCAACCTCCACGCTGCCCGTGTTGCAGCGGCGTCCTAAGAAGCGTAGAACGAGGCCAGTCTCGTTGCTCCTTTCGCGATCCAAGAGTGAGGCACCAGGCACACGCCTTGTAGCCTTTCGCGCCAGCCACATGGAAGATTCCGGCTTGGGCACGCGAGAAAGTTCCCGAGGACGCCGGGCCATCTGGTTGTGGCCCTGGAGGTCACGGGTTCGATCCCCGTAGCTCACCCCAAATCGCCTGTTAGGCGCATGCAGAAGCGATGATCGGCTCGTCACGGAGCTGACAGGCGCTTTTGCATGTGATCACCAGGTTAGGGCCACCTTGTGGTTCATACCCTGGCGCTCACCCTCCTCGGATCTGAAACGAGCGATGGAACTGCTCCTTACCCCCCATCCTCATGTTCCAACCCGGCTCCCCATTTCCCCAGAATCCCGCTGAGCGGCAGATCCGCTTCCCCGAAGAACTCGACCCTCTCCACGCGCAGTTCGTGGCGTTCGTCCGCGGCTACCGAAACCACAGCCCGGCCTCCATCACGTGGTACCGGCAGGTCTACGGGGCCTTCCGGAAGTTCCTGTTCGCCCAAGGCGTGCAGGCGATCGACCGCACGTGCTCGCACCTGATCGAGCAGTGGATCGCAGCCGCACGCGCTCGCGGCGTGTCCCCCTTCACCGCCAAGTCCTACTGGCAGGGCCTGCGCCCCTTCTTCGTCTACCTCGACGAGCACGAGGGTTTCCCGAGCCCCTACCGCGCGATGAAGCCACCGGCATCTCCCGATGCGCTTCCGAAAGCGCGGACGGAAGCCGAATGCCTGCGCATCCTCGAGGCGGCGCGGTCTGCGGACTGGACGAATCCCTACGAGGGAGCGCGCGCGACCGCCATGCTTGCAATGGCGCTCTACGCCGGCCTCCGCAGAAACGAGATTCTGAAACTCAGCTTCGCCGACGTCGACATGGTCCAGGGCTCGATCCGGATCGTGCGCGGCAAGGGTCGCGGCGGCGGCAAGGACCGCGTCACGTACATCGCACCAGAGCTCAAGCAGATCCTCGAAAGCTACCTCGACGAACGTCGCCGCCGTCGGCTCTTGAGCGTGGAGTTCTTCACGTCGCAGCGGAGCGGCAAGGGCCTCTCGGCCATGACGCTCCGCCGGATCGTTGCGCGGGTGCGCACGACGTCTGGTATCCCGTTCTCGCTGCACGCGCTCCGGCACTCGTTCGTGACGACGCTGCTCCGGCGAGGCGTGCCCATTCACGTGGTGCGCGAGCTCGCGGGGCATGCAGACATCACGACGACCGCGAGGTACACGCGGGTGTTCGAAGAGGACAAGCGAGAACACATCGCGCGCCTCGCATTCGTGCGTTGACCCGCAGGCCGGAGTCAGATGTCCACGGGCAAGTCAACATCGAGCTGCAGCTTCCGGGTTTCCTGCTCGTACTCCGGCTCGAAGACATGGCTGTACCGCGTGAGCATCGACAAGCTCTGATGCCCCATCAGGTCCATGCTCACGCGGTCGGCGACGCCGGCCTGCCGAAGCAAGGTCGCGTACGTGTGCCGCAGCATGTGGGGAGAGACGCGGCAACCGGCGATGAGCGAGAGCCGCCGGAACAGGCGCGCGATCGTCACGGCAGATGCAGGTCGGTCGTCGTTCTGGAGGGTGATGAGCTGGGGATGCGTCCGGCGCGGCACGGCGCGGTCGCGTTCGCGCAAGTAGAGCGCGAGAATCGTCCGAAGCTGCGGCGGTAGGTACGCGGTCCGCGGCTTGCCGCCGTTCTTCCCTTTCCCGCGGCGGATGACGACGCACCCCTTTTCGAGGTTGAGGTCGCCCGTTCCGAGCGCCAGAACTTCCCCGCGTCGGAGGCCCGCATAGAGCATGAGCCCGACGATTGCGAGGTTGCGCGCGCGTAGAAGCGGCGACCGCCATCGGAAGTGCGTCACGGCGGTGATGAGCGTCTCTGCCTGCGCGCGTTCAAGAACCCGCGGTCGCGGGCGGCCTGCGCGCGGGGGCAGGACGAGCGCGAACGGATTCACCATGCCGTATCCCGTTTCCAGGCGCTGGATGACGGCGGCGACGGCACCGAAGTACGTTCGCACGGTCGTATGCGACACGCGCCGCTCGGTGCGGAGCCAGCGAACCCACGTATCGATCGCGAGTAACTGCTGTTCTACATCGCCGGAGAGGAACCGGTCCGCGAGCTGTGCCTCCGAAAGAAACCGCGTGAACAGGTGGAGTGACTGCTCCCACCAGCGGAGCGTCAATGCACTCAACCCGCGTCCCGCCGCGTCCTCTCGAATCGCACGGTGTGCAACGTCCACGAATTGCCCGAGCGTCTGAAACTGCAACGGCCGCATGGGCACGGCGGCGCGATACATCGGCCGCAGTTGCAAACTGGCGGGCAGGCGGCTGAACGCCGGGAGCAAGCGCGCGTCCTGCACAGGCTAGAACTGGTGAATGCGAGACGCCGGTTGCTGCGCGAGCCGCGCTTCTCTTCGAGCACTCCGCTCCGCGATCGCCCTCACCATCGCGTTCTCCGCCGCTTCCTGCGTGTCGTCCAACACCTTCAGTCCCTTTTGCCGTGCCATCTCGTTGTCGATCTGCCTGCGCAATCGCGCCGGCGTGAACGGCAGCTCAAGCGGCGGGAGAACTTGAATGCGCCGCGCCTTGTACGGCCGATCCTTCGCGTAGAAGTAGCACGCCCCGACCGGAAGACGTGCGAGCTCGCGCGTGCGCCACGCGACTTCCTCCGCAGGTGTCAGCAGCGGGTCTTCGATTGCGTCGTTCGGGCGTGTTTGCTCGCGCCAGACGCTACCGAGCGGCTCCAGGATGTCCGGGGCGAGCGCTTTGGCTTCCGAGTACGGGAGACGGAAGAAGAACTGCGTGCCGGTGTTCCCGAGCAAATGCGGTCGCGCACGCGCCGGGAACAGGGACAGCCCTTGGGCGGCGAGCGTCACGAACACCTTGTACTTGCGCGCAGCGACGAGGAATTCTTCGAGTCCGCTCTCCGCGCCGGCGAGCACGTGGGCCTCGTCGAGGAGCAGCGCGTACGGTTTCCGCCGATCCACGTTCAGGGTCTCGCGGCGAAGCGTTGCGAGCTGGCAGACGTTCACGAGCATCCGGCCCATCACTTCGGCGGGAGGCCCGAGATACCCTTTGGCGAGATTCACGAGAACCGTGTCGCCGCGTTCGATCGCGCCGAAGAGGTCCACCGTCGATGTCGCCTGCCCGAGAAACCGTTGCACGGCGACCGAGCCGAGGAACGGCTCCAGCTTGTTCAGCACGGCGGAAACATATTGCTGGTCCTGCGCGCCCCACCGTTTCGCGAAGTACGTTCGCGTTTCCTCGGACGCGGTCGCGAGGGTTCGCTCGCGAACGGCCGGAATGAGGAGGAAACTCGCGAGATCCACGAGTGACATCGGCGCAGCGCTCTCGATGAGCGCCCGGAGCGCCCACCGCGTGACCTCGTGCACGCGGACCCCCCATGCCCACGAGGAAGCGACCTCGTCGACGTAGAGCCGTTTGAGGACACCCACCAGCAAATCGACCTGCCGGCCGATATCGACGCCTAACATCGGCGCGAGCGGATTCCACCCCGGGAGGAGATCGGGACGCGTGAAGTCGATGAGCACGAGCCGCTCGGGTTTCTCCACGAGCGCCCACGCGGCGACGCGCGTGAAGAGATCGCCGTGGAGATCCAGCATCGTGAAGGGCCGCTTCGCGCGGAGATGCGAGACGGCGAGCGCTTCGAGCAGGCTTGATTTCCCGGTACCCGTGGCGCCGAGCACCAACGCGTGATGCTGGAGATCCGACGCCGCGAGATGAACCGCGATCGACTCGCCGCCGGGCACGCGATACGTCGCAAACGCGAAGCCGGTCCGGGCGCGATGTGCCTGCACGAACGGATCACGCGCCCAGAAGCGGTTCCACCCCTCACGCGTCCGTGACGCTGCCGTCTCAAACCGGAGCCGGATCGTCTCCCGCCTGTAGGCGAGGCGGCGGAGCACAAACGTCGTACTCGCCCCGAATGCGATCGCCGCAATCGCAGCGCCAAGAACCCTCATGGCCGCAGGGGTGAGATGTGCGAGGAGAGGACGAGGGCCGCGAGGACGATCCCTGCGAGCAACAACCCGAGAATGGCTTGCACGAGCCAGAAGCGCAGGTACGGGATTGACCGGAAACGGAGGCGGAGGCGCGCAAACCGGCCGGGAGGCGGCGGGTCGGAGACGATGAAGACATCACCGTCCTGCGGGTCGCGAACGAGGAGCGACGCACGGCGCAGGCGCACGAGGTGGACACGCGCGTGCCATCGCCCGCGGAGCTGCGCCGCCTCGACAATGCGATCGAGGTGAATCTCGTCGTCGGCCTGCTCCGACGCATGAAAGAACAAGAACACCGTGAAACTCGTGCGGCCGACGAGCGGGAGGACCTGTACGATCCAGGAACTCGGAAGATCGCGATGAACGCGCGGCGCGAACGCCTGCATTTCGCGCTCCGGAAGCTCGACCGCCACCGTATCCGCGCCCCAGAAGTCTTCGATGTGGTAGACGACCAGCCGCTCTCTCGTGAGCCGGTCAAGCCACCGGATCACGCGCCGGTTCGGCACGCGCAGAATCCACGCAAGATCGTGCACCTTGACGGTGAGGAGGCCGGTCCTCTGCCGCAAGGCACGTACGACGAGCATCAGGAGCGCCTCATCCCGCCCGATTGTCTTCACCAGAGCAAAGAAGTCGGCGAGATCGACAGCGACGGTCGCAAGTCCCTCCGGGGGCGCTGCACGCGGCCCGAGGAAGCGCAGACGCGTCTCGTCCTGGAGGGCATGGTCACGACGCATGCGAGATCGTGGGAGGAAGCGCAGCCGCCTCGTCGACGAGACCCAGGTCGACGCGCCGCATCGCGGATTTTGCGATCCGGCGCAGGTACGGGTCGGCGATCGCGTCGGGAGCCGCCATGCTCGTCACGATCGTCGGGCGGGTGAGATCGGCGCGGCGCCGAATGATGTCTGCGGTCGTCGCTGACGCGAAGTCGACGCGTTCGACAATGAGGAGCGGAGCGGCCAGCGCATTGCGCACGTCCGCAGCATTCGTCTTTTGATCAGCGCGGAGGAAGAACAGCCGCACTTTCGCTCCCTCGAACGCGACGCGCAGTGCGCGCACGACCACGGCCAAGGCGGAAGCGTCCGGCCCGCAGACGTACAGGCCAGATCCAGACTGCATCGTCTCTGCTGCAAAGTGATCGACGTAGCGGCGCAGGTCGTGCGTCACGCGCGGCGGAATGGCGTCGCTCGCAAGGGCGTCGACCGGATCAACACCCTCGGGCGTGGCGCGGCACTCCGTGAAGAAGTGCACCCAGAGGAGATCGCGGATGAAGCGGTGCTCGCCGAAGTGCTGCACGATCTTGACGAGCATCTGTTTCGACGGGCTGCGCTCTCCGGTTCGCAGCCGGATGAGCGCCGTCTCATCGACGCCAAGCTCACGCGCGAGATCGCGCAGCGTTGCGCCCTGCGATTGCAGGAAGGCGAGGAGTTCCGTGATGAGGCGAGCAGGACGACGCGGCACGGGGGCGTAGGGATCACGTGTGCGCTCATTCTCTTCTACGTATCGAGAACGCGAACGCCACGAGCGCACAGGTCTGCCCGACCGTCAGCCCGCAAGGGCGTGCAGAAGCCACTTCTTGATGAATTCCGCTGACGGGTCGGCAGGGCACGGGCGCGGTCGGCGTTGTGTTTCTCTCATTGTTGCGAACTACAAGAGGTACGACAAGGTCGGGTTGATCGGCGTCAACGCGCAGCGTGCTCCCCGATCGCGAGGCGACCGATTGCGTTACGACTTCCTGCGGCAACGACTCATGCTCGGGCGTCAGCGACCCCGACCACGGAATGGTGCGCGGACGTCCGTTGTCGCTGCCACCGCGTCAGGCGCACGGGTTCGCCCGACGACTCGACCCGAGCGGTGTCCTAGCCTGTCTTCGAGTCATCCCTTCGACCCCGTCTTCCCATGCAGCCACAAGTGTCGATCAGAAACGAAGAGCCGGGACACTACCTCCCGACAGACATGAATAATCCGCCATCGTCGCTGCCGGTCAGATCGCGTCGCGAAGCGCAGGCCTCTGGAACGTTCCCACCCCTGGATCGTTCCGGACTTCGTTCCGCGGCTCCATCCTCCACCGCGCCGGTGATCGCTCCAATCGGAGTGCTTCGCGACGTCGGCGTGATCGAAGGTCTGCGCCGGCGAGAAACGATGATCGTGTATCTCACCGTCCTCTGCCGGCTCGTCACCTATACGCAGATCGCCCGCATATTCTTTCGCGACGGGAATCCCTCGGGAGTCCGCAAAGCGGCCTATCACCTCGAACAGCTCGGGTGGGCAAAGCGATGGAACACGACCAGCCGGTCGGGCCGGATGGGGCATCTCATGCCGACCAGGCAAGCGACGGATATCGTCTTGCGCACACTGCGCAGCAAGACGGGCGCACAGCCGTGGGCACGCGCTGTCTCCCTCATGCTCCCGCGCGCAAGCCGCGGCCCTCTCGATTTGAGAGCGCAGCGTCCGAAATGGTTCGCGCATCAATACGAGGTCAATCAGCTCGCAACCGCAATCATCCTCGCCCGCAGGCCGCTCTGGATCTCGACGTGGGATTCGCCCTTCCCGCCGAGCCCTGATCCCGGCCTCTCGCTGCCGCAGCCAGACTATGTCAGCGTCGAAGACACCCCCGCGGGAACTACGGTGATCTTTGGTGAGCACGACCGCGCCTCAGAGCCACTCGACCGATTCATCGAGCGCAAGCTCCGCACGTATGCGCGTCTCTCGGGGCGCGCAGCGGAGATCCTCGGCGTCGGGTCCTTTCGTGTCGATGTCACCGTCGTTGATCCGATCGCGCAGGCGCCACGACGCCGGCTGAAAGAACTCTCCGACGCCGCCCGCGAATTCGGCGTGGCCGACCTGTTCCGCTTCAATCTCGCTGGACAGTTCGCAGCCGAACTCGACGCGAGCCAGTGCTATGTCCAGGAGTCCTGACTGCGCGGCAGCGCGCCGCCTCCGATCGTCGCATCGTGATCGTTCTCAGGCCTGCCAGCGCGGCAATGTCGGCGCTTCGCGGCTCCGCCGAGCTTCTCGAATGTTCGATGATGGTCTCGTCGGCCCGAGCCGGAGCACCTTCACAGCTCGACCTCAAAACACGGTGCTCAACGCGAGTGCCAGGCGAATCGACGCAGGACTCACCTGATTCCTGCCTCGCGCCTAACACTCGCGTCCACGTCCTCCTCGTCGGCGCTCCCGTGCGGATTGCGCGCGCTCTCGGCACCACGGTTCAGTTCCCGCGATCGAAAGTGACCCCTCTCGCTGCGCCCTGCGACTCGGAGTGCCTCGGCACTCCTGCAGGCCAGTGCCTCACTCATTCGATCGCGCCGGCCTCCGTGATTCCAGCCCTGCGCCGTCCGCCTGGGGGCGCTGACGCCTCAGCAAGGAGGACATCCACCACATGCACATCATCACCATCGCGAAACGACCGTACGCGGTCATCAACGGCAAGGACTTCGCCGTCTATCGCTGGTTCGAACCGGAACGGCACGGCCCGATCTTCATCCAGGTCGCCGGACGGACCTCGCTCGCTCGTGAGGACCTGCCAACCGACGACTGGATGGTGATTCCCGGCCGTGCCGGATCGCATCGGATCGCCACGGCCTGGCGAAAGCCGTGGTTCGACTACAAGCCTGACACAACCCGCAAGCTCGCATTCATCAGCGGCTCAACCGAGGGCTCCTTCTACCTAACGCTCCGCTACATCGCGCGACGCTTCGGCCTCTCTGTGGAAGAGCGTGCGATCGCGGCGCGCGCGAGCGACCTGCGCGCTGCGGATGACATCCCGTACTACGTTCGCCGTTGCGCAGACCAAGGTCTCTCAACCTCGGATCTCGTGACGCTGGATCTGCCATCGCACTTCGATCGCGAGGACGCCGCGCGCCTCGTGATGCCCTAACACCCTGACAACCAAAGAAAGGAGAACCACTCCGTGACTTCAACCGAAGCACTCGGCGTGAGCTACGCCGGCCGGGAGGCGAACCACGCGCTCTCGTTCCGCCAGTACAACGCGAGTAAACATGCGGCGTACTACACCCCTCTGTGGTTCGCGGACCTGCTCTTCCAGGAGCTGCAGCCCTTCATTGCAGCATCCGATCGAGCATCGATCTCGGTCCTCGACCCCACCTGCGGCTCGGCGCGTCTGCTCGCGCCCTGGAAGACCGCCGGCTGCAGCGTGCTCGGGATCGAGCTCGACGCGAAAGCAGCCGAACACGCGCGCTACGCGATCGGCCCGCAGAATGTTCGCGCCGGCGACATCCTCGATTACCGGCATCTGCTCCACGACTTCTCCGTGGTCCTCACGAATCCGCCGTACGGTATTTGGTGGACGCCACCCGATCCCGGCGAGCTGTGGTCGTGCGAAACGTCCGGAGGGTTCCTGGAGAGCCAATCGGCGACGCTCGACATCTGCACGCGCGCGATCGCCTGGAATGGGCTCCTCGTTGCGATCATCCCGACGTCGAGCTTCACGAATGCGAAGGACTCAGCTCTTCGCGACACCCTCTATCGAGACTACGAAGGTTTGCTACAAGCGACGCTTCCCGACTTGTTCGATGAGGAGTACGGAATTCACGTCGAAGTCGATCTCATCCTGGCGCGGCGAACGTACCGCGCGCCGCACCAGACGTGGCGGCCATACACCCTCACCATCGGTCCCGACGCCGACGCTCCCGAAGCCCTCCGCTCTGCGCTTCGCCATGCACTCGTCGACGCGCATCCAGTGCCCGAATCAACGCCGCCGCCCGTTCCCGTCGTGTCGCGGCTCGTGACCGTGCACGCGTCGAACGCCACTCGGATCACACCCAAAGGAATTCGAGGAGCGGCCGACGTTGAAGGACTCCTCGCCTTTCTGGACGCGACCGTCACCGCATTCGATCCGGTCCGCGGCATCGAACACGGCATCGTCTCCGCCACGCTCTCCCCGGCCTCGCTCCTGACACTCGGTCCGGGAAGCGGAATGGAAACGCTTGCGTGGCTCGGCTTCGATCCCTCAATCTCCGAACGGGACAACGCGCGGATCTCGCGGCTGCAGGCGAAGTTCGCTCTTCTGCGAACACCGGTCTACGTCCCTGATGCTCACCAACGGTTGGCCTACCTGGAAGATCGAAGTTACACAGCCAAAGCAACGGTCACGTCGAACGGCGCGCCGTGCTTCACCGAAGGAGAGCGCTACCACCTGCGTCCGTCCTGGGTGCGCAACCGTGAGGTCGCATCCGTGGAGACCGCCTGGGACGAGCGTGAGAACAAGGAAGTCCAGATCATCACTTCACTCGATCGCGGGTACCTGTCGTTCTCGGTGCTCACCGATTCTGCCCCGCGCGTCTTCCGTGAAGTCGATGCCGCAGACGTCGAACTTCTCACCTCCGCATTCGACTTGCCCGACATCCCCGATCTCGAAGCCACCGTCCCGCAGCGGCTCGCGCAGCATCGCGCGGTCGTCGCGAAACGGTTCCCGTTCCTCTTTCCCTTCCAGGCAGAGGATGTCGCACGCCTCGCGGTGAAGCCGTTCGCCGGGTTCCTGTATGAGCAAGGCGGCGGCAAGACCGTGACGGCAGCCTCCTGGGCGGCGACACGCGGCTTTCGTCGCGTGCTCGTCGTCTGCCAGTCCTCACTCGTCGAGAACTGGATCGCGGAGCTCGGCCAGTTCGGTTTCCCTCGTGAACGCCTAACGACTCACGCAGCGGTCACGCGACTCCAGGAGGAGAAGCGCCGAGGGCAGCTGCCGGCGACAACCACGTTCTACATCACATCGTTCGAATTCCTCTCTCTCGTCGGTCCGCGCACATTCGACCCGTGGCTCTGTGAAACGTTCACCAAGGACGGGCAGGTTCATCATCGCGTCGAGGACAACACCAAGGCGTCATGCCGCATCTGCAAGCGCAGCTACGACGACGTCATCACGTCGTGCCCGAAGTGCACGGACGTGACCCTCTGGACCGGTGGCCACTGCAACGGCTGCGGATACCAGGCATGGAGCGCCACGGCTGATACGCATCAGTGGCCGGCCTACAAGCGCATCAAGAAGCTCTTCGGTGCGGTGCTCATCGACGAGGCACAAATTGCGAAGTCGAAAAACACCCTCCGCGGAAGAGCAGTGCGCGCAATCCGCGCGCGCGGGCGTGCAGCAATATCCGGAACGATCATGAAGGGCTACGCGCTCGACGTCTTCTGGAACCTCTCGTTCTTGTTAGGCTTCGATAATCCCCTCTTTCCGTACTCCTACCGCGGCGGTTCGAAACGGTTTCTCGGCGAATTCGGCACATACGAATTCGTGACGCGGCAATTCGAAGACACGTTGCACGAAGGTCGCGCGAAGCTGCTTCCCGAGGTGTCGAATCTGAACCGCTTCTGGCGCCTCATGGCGTCGTTCTCCGTTCGGCGCCGTAAGGACGACATCTACGTCCTGCCTCCCAAGCAGCGGCAGATCGTGCTGCTCGACATGCACGACGCCCATCGCAATCTCTACGCGAGCTACGCCGAGTGGGCGCAGAACGCCATTGCGAAGGCGTTACGCGAAGCACAGGGCGACGCCGTGAATATGGGGGCGATCAGCGCAGCTCTGTGGAAATTGCGATATGCCGCGAGTTGCCCGGTCGCCGTCGACTACCTCGATCGCGGCGCGCTGCAGTGCGAGAGCTGGAACAAGCTGGAGAAGATCTACCAGCTGGTGCGTCGCGCCGCCGATCGCGGCGAGAAGACCATTGTCTTTTCTGGACTTCGCACGATGGTCGCCGCGATCGTTCGCTACCTGCGGCAACGCGATCTCGCGATCCTACCGATCACCGCGGAGGTGGCAGCGACGAAGCGCTTCGCGCTCATTCAGGAGTTCTCACGGACGCCTGCGATGAACGCGATCGTGGCCTCGCTCAATTGCCTCAACCGCGGGTTCACTATCACCGCAGCCAACCACGTCGTACTCGCCGATCTCGAGTACAGCCCTGAAGCGACCGAACAGGCCGAGGATCGCGTGCATCGGCCGGGACAAACCAAGCCGGTGTCGATCACGTACCTGCTCTCTCGCGACACGATCGACCAGCTGATGCACGAGATCATTTCGCAGAAAGCGGAAGCGATCCGCCACGCCATCGACGGCAAAGCGCGGTTCGCCGACGTCGCCGAGATCCTTCGTCGGGTGACCGGTGACGTGCAGCTGGAGATCGCCAAGCGCATCCAACTCCAGCCGGTCCTCACGACTGAACCCGTGCTCTTTGCCTCAGAAGCGCTCCCAGAGATCGTCCCGTCGGCCCCGTCGCCAATCCGTCTCCCGGTTGACCCCTTCATCCCGCCGCCGCTCGGCGCGGTCCGCCAGCTCTCGCTGTTCGACTGACGTTCGAGCTCTCACCAACAACTCAACACGAAAAGGAGCAGCTCCATGCAGCTGATCACACCCGAAGTGTCCAAAGCCCTCGCGCGTTTTCCGCTCGGTTCCCAGGACTCTCTCGGCGACGGTGCGCGTGTCGTCGTGAAGTTCTTCTTCCCCGCCGGTCGCTACACACTCTTCGTCACCGAAGCCGAGAAGCAGGAGGACGGCGACTACCTCTTCTTCGGCTATTGCCTCTCGCCGTTCGGCGCTGACTGCGACGAGTGGGGCTACACCGCGCTCTCAGAGCTTGCGTCGCTCAATATTCGCGGCCTCGGCATCGAGCGCGATATCTGCGTCGAGCCGGCCGCCGAAACCGTCCGAGAGCTCCTCGAACGGACCGCAGCGTGAGGAGGGTGCGATGGATCTGGTTCTCAAACTCCGAGAAGTCCGTCAACGCGCCCGCCTAACGCAATCCGAAGCGGCGACGAAAGCCGGCGTCGGTGCGAAGACCATCAGCTCGTTCGAGAGCGGTGCCCGCATCGATTCGCTGAAAGTCAGGCAGCTTGAACAGCTGCTCGCCGCTTATGGATCGTCGGTCGGGGAGTTCTTTTCGGCAGCGTTCGAGCACTCGATCGCGCCGTGGGATTCGGACCCTGACGAGACGCTGATCTCGACGGTCGCTGGTCGCCTTCGCTCACTCCCGCACAGCCATCGTCTCGCCATCGCCGAGAAGGTACTGGCGATGCTCGACGGCGTCGTGGCCATCCTCCCGCCTCCGCCGCGCCCGAGCGATCGGCCGAGCGCCTCCATCCACTGACACCGCCGGCGAATCCGGCAGAAAGGAATGCACACCATGCTTCGGCCTGGTCGGACCTTCGTTCGTCTCACGCCTGACAATCGCATCCACCTCGACCGCCTGCGACGTCACGAGGATTGCTCGCGCGACAAGCTCGTGAACCGCATCGTCGCCGATTACCTCGATTCCATCTGCAACGAGTACCGGCTGTTCCACCGTCGCCGGAGGAAGGCTGCATGAGCGCTGAGCCCGAATCGCCACTCGATCGACTGTTCCGCGCCGGCGCAGCAGCGCTCTCCGACTCGGAGCTCGTCGCACTCCTCACCGGAAGTCTGGAAAGCGCCCGTGACCTCATACGCGATGGTCTACCGACACTCGCGCAGACTGACTGGACTTTGCGGCGCCGTGGCCTTCCGAAGCGAAGCGCCGCACGCCTCACCGCGTCGTTGGAGCTTGGCCGCCGCCTCGCCGCGTGCGCGCACGATGACCGGCAGCCCGTCACAGAGCCCGATTCGCTGGCACGCCGGCTCATGGGACGCTACGGCTCTCTCGCCCAGGAGCATCTCGGCGCGGTATTCCTCGACTCGCGTCACCGCATGATCGCCGAGCGCGTGATCTTCGTGGGGACAGTCAACTCTGCACTCGTCTCGACGCGCGATGTGCTCAGGGCCGCGATCGACCTCGGAGCGCCGGCGCTCATCCTCTTTCACAACCACCCGTCCGGAGACCCATCGCCCTCGGCGGAGGATCTGCTCTTTTCCCGCAAGCTAATCGAAGCGGCACGGCTTCTCGACGTCGACATCGTCGATCACATCATCGTCGGCGCACACCGATTCGTTTCGCTTAAGCAGCGCGGCTGCATTTGAAGCGGGGCCGTTTGGCCCCGCTTTTATCGTTGGACCGGATGAAGCGCAGTCCGTCCCTACCTAGGAATCCCGATGTCCAGCGCGTGGACCCACCCGCCCTGTCGCCTGTCGTGATCCCACACGCGGAGGACAGGTGAAACCTTTGGGAAGAGCTCGAAGCCGCACGCAATAGCGATTGGTGCAGGGACCGCAGGAAAGATATCGATCGCGTCGACCGATCCATGATCGCGAAGAATCGCCGCATGAGCGCTGTGATAGGCAGACTGAAATGTCGCGAGGTCTTCACGCCTGCGTAAGAAGAGCGGTGATGGTTCCTCAGAGCCGACCGCAAGCTCATAGACCGTGTACGTCGCATCGATTGCCGCTGGGAGACGATCGAGGTCAAGTCTGGCGCTGAGCGACAACACGAGCGCCACTTGCTCCCGCTCGGTCCCGATCTGCCTTCGGGTAAACCCGTATTCCACCGGCGGCCCGTCCGCCTTCCACGTCCAATCCTGCGTGTCGCCCCGGTGTTTTTGATAGAGGTGTACAGGACCCTTATTGCTCAAGCGACTGCCGAGAAACATGAGCAACGGCATCGCCGCCAGACCGAACACCGAGATGTCCAAGGCCGTGTCGGGGCGCCGTTGATCGTAGAGTCGCTGCACCCGCGCCTCGATCTCGTGGCTCGCGAGCTGGTAATACTCCGGCGAGTCATCGTCGAACGTCGAAAGATCGATCACGAACCACTCGCGGTCCGGATACCTCGGAGAGACGGCGTCCCACACC
Organism: Acidobacteriota bacterium; assembly: GCA_021781455.1. Classification (GTDB taxonomy): domain Bacteria; phylum Acidobacteriota; class Thermoanaerobaculia; order Gp7-AA8; family Gp7-AA8; genus JAJXWV01. The sequence continues at coordinate 25,242 of JAJXWV010000084.1, forward strand.
TGCGCCGGTGGTAGCGAGGTAACCTGTCCACCGATCTTCGACCGCAGTTCGAGAATCGTCGTGCGCTTCTGTGTCTTCCGGTCTGTGAGGTGAAAGATCACTTTCTCGTGATCGCGTTTGAAGCCTTCGAGGATCGCGCGCGTGAACTTCGCGCCGGTTTCCGGATTATCGATCTCGGTGTGGCACCGATGACACAGAAGCATGAGGTTATCGGGATCGTTTATGTCCGCGGGACGTTCCGGGTCATCGCCGCGCGGCCCACGAATCTTGAATGCGACGATGTGCGCCACCTGGCCGACGTTTAACGCATTGAGGGTGACGTGGTGTTCGATCAGGTACTCGTTGCAGCCGTCGAATTCGCAACGGCCTCCCGCGCGGACGTACAGGAGGAGCCGCGTCTTATCAGGAATGGTTCGTGGAATATCCGCTACGGGAGCATCGTCGCGCATCATCGTTTCGGTCGATTCCTCTTCGGAGCGTGAACACCACCTCCCAGCCAATCGCCGGTCGCGCGCCACACCTCGTAGTAATAAAGCCAGAGCGACGTCCACGGCACAGTCGTCTCCGCGATGTAGTCGTTTGGCGTCCATTCTCCAGAGTTTGTGAGGTAGAGGCAGAGATTCCCTTCGGGATACCGGTGCGGAATCGGCTGTCCGTCTTCACGCGTCCGAAGCTCAGGCGACAGCACATGTACCTTCGGTGTCGAGTCGAGTCGGTACGCGACCGCAACTCGATAACGTTCTGACGCATCCGTAGGCTGCAAGTCGCCGGTCCACCGGATGAGTCCGCGTTCCCATGTCGAAGTGAAGCCGGGATAGAGCGCGCGCATGCGGACGCGCTGTTGCACGACTGAAAGCCGCTGCTGATGAAACCTAGCTGCCATAGAACGTGTTCTTCTTCACCGGAACGGTCGCAGCACCGACCGAGGTCAGGGCACCAGATCCAGTCACGACCCGAAGCGCGCTTCCACCGCGCATGCGCTCGACGACGGCCGACTGCTCTCGAATCGCGCGTTCGGCTGCGTCGCCGCCGAAGAGCTTTTCAAGGCGCCTCTTCGCGGCCTCAATTCCATCCGCCTGAGCAAGCTGATGAAGCTCGCGGGAGAGCTCACGGTTGAAGTCCACGAACGCCCGGTAGGCTTCCGGGTCGTTATCCCATCGCTCGCTCAGGTCCTCCTTCGGATTTGCAGGGTTGAGCACGTATAGTCGGCCAAAAGTCGGAATCGAGGCCACGATGCGATCGACGATGGTGCTCAGCGCCTGAAGCGGATGCAACTCGCCGCGGTAGTGCTGCCCGGCGAGCGTGGTGAGAACGATCGAGATCGGGGCGACCTCGGGACTCCTCGCAAACCGGATATCACGTGCGCGTTTGAAGAGTTGTACCGAGAGTTGCAGCGGATTCTTCTCCTTCGCGCCTTCGGGCGGCGGCAGCGGCTCGACCGACGCAGCCTTTTGAACCGCCTCGAGTTGCACGATCCCGCGCTGGTCGAACCAGCCGGCATACCCTCGCGGGTTGCTTTCCTTCCAACACTTGGCGGCGCGGTCAGGGACGAGAACGCACGTCCCGCCGAGCATCTGGTCGGGCCGAGCTGGCAGGATGTCCATGTGGAACTGCTTCGCGTAGTTCAGCCGAATGCAGCGGTTCTTGCGCTCCACCATCGGCCTAAAGACGTCGTTGTCGCGGAGCCGTTTCTCGACCAGGTTCAGCACCGCGATCGGATCGTACCCGTCGCGCATCGAGAGCAGGCAGACCAGATCGAGATCGAACTCCTCATGGGAGAGCGGCCGGACCGTCGTGCCGATCCGCAAGGACCCCTGCGGGAAGATCTCGGGCAGCCATAGTGCAAGCGCGCTCTCCGGGGCGCTTAACCAGCGGCCGACGTGGCCGTAGTGCTCCTCGGCCTCGGCGCGCTGCGTGGGCGTGAGCTGCATCCAGAGACAGATGCGCACGAGAAGGTCATCAATCCAGTAACTTGTCGAAGGCGGATAAGCAGCGGTGTTCAGCATCGTGCGTTCCTCGCGGTTATACTCATTGTACGCGTGTACGCGTATCTGAGTACACTTTAAGCAAAAAAATTTACAGAGTCAACTGGTTCCCCATCGGCTTGTACAGCTTATCAACCCGAATCCGCATCGCGGCCGGGTTCACGTCAAAGATCTCGGCGACATGGCGGACCGCTTCTTCCCGGCGGCGCGAATCGATCTCCAAGGTACCAAACGTGCCGCGAACGAGCAGAAAAGGCGCCAGGGCTTCGTGCAGCAGCCTACGGGGCATGAGGAGCGGCCCGATTGCCATGTTCGCCTGCAATTCCCACCATCGCCCGTCGTAGACCTTCTTCGGCGTTGTCTTCTCGTCGCGGCACAACACCTTCTGCTGTTCCACATCCGACCCATGCGCGAAGAGCGTGCTCTCTGTCCCTGACAGTGCAAACAGGTGTGCGTGCATGAGACCGTGCCCTGCTTCGTGTGCCATCGTCGTATTGACACGACGTTCAGCGGAGCGCGTGTCTTCCTCCACGAGCGCTTGAGAAATGTGCATGCTCACCATGCCCCGATCGCCAAAACTGGAAAAGCCAAGAACTCCGGAAGGCATGTCTTCGAATCGCGGCGATACCTTGAAGTGCTTCTCAACAAAGCGATCGATCTTGATCGCCTGCGGAGCGTCGGGGTAGTAGCCGGTGGCACGGAGCGCGTCTTCGCACATGTTCTCAACGTCCTGCTCCGTGTAGTACGGACGTTGCGCTCCAGTCGAGGTTCGGAACGTCTTCATCCCTTCTTGTCTTTCGTCTTCTTGGAGGCTTGTTGCGCGATCTTGAGGAGCTTTTCCGGTGGGAGATCAACGATCGTGCGGAAGGCCACGCCAAGTGCCGGATTCTCCGCTGCTCGCCGCTTCATCTCCTCGATCGGAGGTCGCGTGTCATGTTGCCGGAGATCTGCCAGGGGCGTGTTGAGTGCCGCGGCAATTTGCTTCAGCACATCTTCAGACGGAAATCGCCGGCCAAGCTCGACATCTGACAGAAAGACCGGCGAAAGGCCACCGGCCTTTTTACCGAGTTCGCGCAGCGACATGTCGGCCGCGTCCCTGAGCTCCTTGATGCGTTCGCCTAGCGTTTTCATGCTGTAAGCGTACAATGCGTACTACATGGCGTCAAGGCGATGGAAGATCGCAGAGAGAGAGCGTGAGACTCGGCTTGAATGATGCGCTGGATTCCCCCAGACTAAGCATGTCCCTACGTCGCTCCCTCGCCCGGCGAGCGGCGGGGGTCGTCCAAAACCATGACAGTCACGAACTTGTCTGATTTCGCCCCTGGCGTCGTCGTCGAAGGACCGCTCCTGCCGGAGCCGGTTGAGATTGCGTACACGATTCCGATGGGGACTTCACTGAAGATCCTCGGGAAGGGGCTTCGGACCGGGCAGTTTCGCGACCCGATCCTGAGTCAGGAACAGCTCGCGCAGCTCGTCATCACGCCGGCCACGCCACCTTTCGATGGGGACTCGCAGAGGTTCCGGCTCGGCGTCGAAGCCCAGCGGCTCGGGCTCGCGTATGAGTATGACCCGTATTTCTCGCTCTCGATCGCGCGGATCGATCCGCTGCCGCATCAGCTGGAAGCCGTCTACGAGTACTTCCTGAAGCTGCCCCGCATCCGGTTCCTGCTCGCGGATGATCCCGGCGCCGGCAAGACGATCATGGCCGGGCTGCTGCTGAAGGAGCTGAAGATCCGCGGACTCGTCCAGCGGACGCTCATCGTCGCACCGGCGAACCTGACGTTCCAGTGGCAGCGCGAAATGCAGGACAAGTTCCGCGAGAAGTTCGACGTGATGAAGGGCGACATCCTGCGGAGTCAGTACGGCTCCAACCCATGGCAGGAGCGCAACCAGGTCGTGACGTCCGTATCGTGGATCTCTCGCGTCGAAGATGCCCGCGAGAGCCTCCTTCGATCGGATTGGGATCTGATCATCGTCGATGAGGCGCACAAGATGAGCGCCGACTCGACGGACAAGAAGACGCTCGCCTTCCAGCTCGGCGAAGAGCTGTCGAAACGCACCGACCACTTCCTCCTGATGACGGCGACGCCGCACAAGGGTCAGACGGAGCACTTCCGGTTGTTCCTCAGTCTCCTCGACCGAGACGTCTACGGCGATGTGAAAAGTCTCGAAGAAGCGATGCGGCAGCACTCGGCGCCCTTCTATCTACGTCGTTTGAAGGAGGCGCTCGTCACATTTCCAGACGAGAACGGCGTCTCGCGCAAGCTCTTCACGAAGCGCGAAGTGCAGACGGCGAAGTTCAGCCTCAACGCCGAGGAGTACGACTTCTACGAAGACCTGACGGGCTACGTCGAGGATCAGTCGATTAAGGCGGCGGCTGCCGAATCGCAGCAAGGGAAAGCCCTCGGATTCACGATGGCGATGCTCCAGCGCCGCTTTGCGTCAAGCGTCTACGCGGCGCGCCGCTCGCTCGAACGCATGCGCGACAAGCGCAAGAAGATCCTCGAAGATCCGGAGAAGTACCGAAAAGACCAGCTCGAGAAGAAGCTGCCTGAAGACTACGAGGATCTAACCGAAGAAGAGCAGCAGCAGATCGTCTCCGACCTCGAAGAAGTAGTCGCCTCCGTCGATCCGGCGGCGCTTCGCGCTGAGATCCAGCGGCTTGATCTCCTGATCGACCATGCGCGACGCGTCGAGCAGGCGGAGGTCGAGTCGAAGCTCACAAAACTCCGCGCCGTCCTGGAAGAGCAGAACATCTTCAAAGACCCGAAGATGAAGCTCCTCATCTTCACAGAGCACAAAGACACGCTCGACTACCTGGCTGGCGACGGTAAAGACGGTCGACCACTCGGAAAGCTCCGCGAATGGGGTCTCTCGGTCACGCAGATCCACGGCGGCATGAAGATCGGCGACCGGGACACGCCCGGATCGCGCATCTATGCCGAACGTGATTTCCGTGAGACTTCGCAGATCCTTGTCGCAACAGAAGCGGCGGGCGAAGGCATCAACCTCCAGTTCTGCTGGATGATGATCAACTACGACATCCCGTGGAACCCGGTGCGCCTCGAACAGCGGATGGGCCGCATTCACCGCTACGGTCAGACGAAGGATTGTCTGATCTTCAACTTCGCTTCACCGGAAACGCGCGAAGGACGAGTCCTCGAAAAACTGCTCGCCCGGCTCACGGAGATCAAGAACGAGCTTGGCGACGACAAGGTCTTCGACGTCGTCGGCGACCTCTTCCCAGCCAACCAGCTCGAGCAGCTCTTCCGGAAAATGTACGCGCGACAGATGACCGTTGACGACGTCATGGACCGGATCGTCGAAGACATCGACATCGATCGCTTCAAGCAGATCACCGGCTCGACCCTCGAAGGTCTGGCAAAAAAGACCCTGAATCTCTCCGCGCTCATCGGGAAGTCTGTCGAGGCCAAAGAGCGGCGGCTCGTGCCTGAAGTGATCGAAGATTTCTTCGTCAAAGCCGGGCCGATCGCTGGCGTGCACGCGTCCCTGATCAAGGGCAAGGATGGCGTCTATCGCGTGGGCCGCATCCCGCAGACGCTCCTGCCGATCGGCGAACGGCAGGAGCCACGCTTCGGGCGCCTCGGCCGCGAGTATCAGCGGATCGTCTTCGACAAGAAGCGCCTAACGGACGACGCCACGCTCGAATGGGTGACACCGGGCCATCCTCTCTTCGAGGCCGTGCGCGTCGACGTTGAGGCTCGCGTGTCGAACGACCTGCGCCGTGGCGCCGTCTTCTACGACTTGCATTTCGCTAAGCCATATCGGCTCGATGTCTTCACCGCCGCGATCAAGGACGGCCGCGGGCACACGCTTCATCAGAAGCTCTTCGTCGTCCGCGTGGACGCCGACGGGACGCTCACAGTGAAGCAACCGACGGTGTTCCTCGATCTCCAGCTCGCGCCTGCCGCAACGAAGTCGAGCGTCGTCGAGGGCCTGCCGCTGCGCGGCGCGACGGAAGCGCACCTCTACGACGTGGCGCTGAAGCCCTTCCTCGCCGAGATCACGGCGGAACGCGTGAAGGAGAACGACGTCGTTCGCAAACACGTAGAGATCTCGCTCGAGGAGCTGATCAATCGAGCTCAGCTCACGTTCGCCGAGCTCGAAAGCCGGCATCTCGGCGGCGACCAGACCACGGGACTCCAGGGCAACATCGCGCAGGCTGCGTCGCATCTCGAAGGGCTGAACGAGCGTCGCGAGCGTCGTCTCCGCGAGTTGGAGCAGGAGCGCGAGTGCACGATCGAAGGCGTCCAATTCCTCGGCAGTGCCTGGGTCATGCCGCATCCGGAACGCGAGTCGGCCGCCATCGCGTCGATGGTGCGCGACCCCGAGATCGAGAGGATCGCCGTGGCCGAAGCGATGAAGTTCGAGCGCGAGCGCGGCTGGGTGCCGGAGAGCGTCGAGAGCGAGAACAGGGGTTACGACATCCTCTCCAAGAAGCCGCACCCCACCGAGCCCGGCGTGTTCAGCGCTGCTCGATTCATCGAAGTGAAGGGTCGTGCGATCACAGCCGAAGTCGCCCTAACCGAGAACGAGTACCGGACTGCCCAACGCCTGGGCGAGGACTTCTGGCTATACGCGGTCTTCGACTGCGGAACCTCGCCGAAACTGAACGCGATTCAGGATCCTGCACGTTTGGGTTGGAAGCCGATCGTGAAGATCGAGCACTACCTCGTGGGCGCGAACGAGATCATTAAGGCGGCCGGATGACGAGCAAACGCCTATGCAAGCGGTTGATCGAAGTTGACCTGCCGATAAAGACGATTTCTGCGCAGGCTCAGCGAGAGAAGTCCATTCGACATGGTCATATCTCAACGCTGCATATCTGGTGGGCGCGTCGACCGCTCGCCGCATGCCGTTCCGTCATTTGTGCGTCGCTTTGGCCGGCGCCGACTGACGATTCCTGCAGCAACGCCTTTAGACACGCAGCCGCGTCGTCTCTGCAACGCTTGAGAGATATTCGCGGCGGACGGACTCGTGACTGGTCGGACGCCACGGCTCTTCAGGAGGGTTTGCTCGAGTTCATCGCGGACTTCTCGAATTGGGATAATGCAAATGATCCCAACATGCTTGCCACCGCCCGAGAGATAACTGAGGCCGCCGCACGCGAACTCGGTATCGAACAGGCGCCGCTCGTTTTCGACCCCTTCGCCGGAGGCGGAGCAATTCCGCTAGAAGCCTCCAGGATCGGCGCAGACGCATTCGCCAGCGATCTCAATCCGATCCCTATCCTCCTGAATGAGGTGGCGCTGAGTCTTGTGCCGCGTTTCGGGACGCGATTACTCGACGCCTACACTGAGCTTGCGGAGCAAGTTGAGGACTCTGCCAAGGACAAGCTCAGCCGTTTTTACCCGCGCAACAGAGACGGATCGACGACGATCGCATGGCTTTGGGCACGAACGGCCGTTTGCGAAGGCCCCTCCTGCGGTTGCCTCTATCCCCTCGTAGGGCAGACATGGGTCTCTCAAAACCGCGACGGAGGCGAGGAAATCCGCCTCCGAGTCAAAGGTCGCCGAGTTGAATCCGACATCGTGCGCGTGAAACCTGGCGCATCTCAAGCCGTGCGAACCACGAAGGGCTCATCTGCGATTTGTCCGAGCTGCGGGTTCACCATGAAGTCGCAGCTAGTACAGTCGCAATTGAGCCAGAGGAACGGTGGTGCTGACGACGCGCAGCTGCTTGCGGTTGTTTGCCGATCGGCTGACGGCCGAGAGAAATTCGCACGCGGTACGACGCCAGCCGATCTCAAAGTCCATGAGGACCTTCGGAGCATGGGCAAGGAGATTGCGCGCCGACGCCCGCACGAACCCTTCCCCGTGTGGGACACGAGAGCGTTTGTTCCCGGCATCTACGGGGTGACCGAATGGGGCTACATGCATACGCCCCGTCAGGTGATGGCGCTCTCGACGTTCGCTGAGTGCATCGAAGCGGCGGTGAAGCCAGTGATCTCCAAGGATCCGGAACTCGGCCGCGCCGCGCACCTTCTTCTCGGATTGACGCTGGGGCGACTGGTTGACACGAGCGCCGCCACCTGCCGCTGGGTTGCCGGTACTGCCGAGCGAGGCGGGTCTTTCATTGCTGCGGCGAACGGAGGAGAAAAGCATCTTCGCTGGATCACAGATTTCGCTGAGTCGAATCCGTTTTCGCGTGAAACCGGAAGCTGGAACAATCATCGAGGCTGGATTGAGCGCGTTCTCGAGAATCTTTGTGCGGCGACACTACGACCGGGTCACGTCCTCCAGGCGTCCGCCCTCACACACCCACTTCCGGACGATAGCGCTGACATGTTCGTCACTGACCCGCCATATGGGTCGGCGGTGCCGTACGGCGATCTTGCTGATTTCTTTTACGTCTGGCTCAGGCGCGCCCTCCGTTCTTCTTATCCGGAGTTATTGCGCGAACCACTGACGCCAAAACGCGAGGAGACGGTTGTTAACCTTCGGGTACCTTCTGACAACCGCGGTGAAAAGACCGAGGAGAGCTACCACCGAGGCATGACAACTGCCCTCACCCGGGCTCGGGAGATTCTGAAGCCGACCGGTATCGCAGTTATCGTGTTCGCCGACAAACGCACCAGCGAATGGGAAGCAATGCTCGGCGCAGTGTTGCGTGCCGGATGGACCATCACTGCATCCTGGCCGATTCATACGGAGCGCCCCGGTCGCACTCGATCGTTGAAGTCCGCATCGCTCTCATCATCCGTGCATCTCGTGTGTCGGCCACGAGAAGATGTTGTCACTGGCGCAGCGTCGCACGTCTCCGGCGAGTGGCGTGACGTCCTTCGCGTGCTTCCAACGCGAATCGCAGAATGGATGCCGCGACTGGCACAGGAGGGCATAGTCGGCGCCGACGCAATCTTTGCGTGTCTTGGACCAGCGCTGGAGGTCTTCTCGAAGTACGAAAGCGTCGAGAAGGCAAACGGCGACTCGGTGGAACTTCGGGAGTACCTAGAACACGTCTGGGCAGCCGTCGCGAGGCAGGCCCTCTCGATGGTACTGGAAGATGCCGAGACGACCGGACTAGAGCCGGACGGACGCCTAACTGCAATCTGGCTCTGGACGCTTGGCGGAGGCGCCTCATCCTCAGAGCAAGAGATAGATGAAGATGGAGAAGAGGGTGAGGTCTCAAAGCGACAGCCATCAGCCGGCTTCACTCTCGAGTACGACGCGGCCCGCAAACTTGCCCAGGGGCTGGGCGCGCATCTAGAAGAGCTGAGCGATCTCGTGGAAGTCAGCGGCGAAACTGCTCGGCTGCTTCCGGTGAGCGAACGAGCACGATCACTCTTCGCTAAGGGTGACGCGGCTGGAAAGACGACGACACGCAAAAAGAAGAACTCCCAGACCTCGCTCTTCGCTGACATCGAATCGGCAGACGAGAGCGAAGCTGCTGCAATTATCGGATCGGTGAAGCCCGCCGCCACCACGCTTGATCGCGTCCACCAGGCGATGGTGCTGTTCGGCGCGGGACGAGGGGAAGCGCTCAAGCGGTTCCTCATCGAAGAAGGTATCGGCACCCAGCCGCAGTTCTGGAAGCTGAGCCAATCGCTCTCGGCACTCTACCCGCCGGGAACGGACGAGAAGCGCTGGATCGACGGCGTCCTCGCACGCAAGAAGAGTTTCGGATTCGCATGATTTCTAACATCTACCTAACGGAACGCACATGCCATTGAAGCCCTGGTACAAAGTCATCACGCCGCGCGAGGATCTTCGCGACGGCCGGCCTCTCGATGCCTCGGAATTCGCGGTACACCTCGATCACGTCCGCGACGGACGCGCGCCCGAGGTCTATCAGAATCCGGAAGAGTTCTTCGAGCGTACCTACCTCACGAAGAACCTGCGTGATCTCTCCGTTCAGGTCGTACGACGGCTGAACGGCGTGAAAGTCGAGACCTCGTCGGTCTTCAACCTCTCGACGCAGTTCGGTGGCGGTAAGACGCACGCGCTCACTCTCCTCTACCACCTCGCGCGTGGTGGCAAGAAGGCGAAGAACTGGAAGGGCGTCCAGTACATCCTGCAGGACGCTGGCGTGGAGTCCATTCCTGTCGCCGCCACAGCCGTCTTCGTCGGAACGGAGTTCGACTCGCTCAGTGGGCGCGGCGGCGCGAACGGCGAGCCGCTTCGAAAGACCCCCTGGGGTGAGATCGCGTGGCAACTCGGCGGTGCCGGCGCGTTCGCGCTCGTACAGAAACACGAGGAAACGATGACGGCGCCGGGCGGCGATGTGATCGAGAGCCTGTTCGCGAAGGACAAGCCGACGCTCATCCTGCTCGACGAGCTGATGAACTACATAAGCCGCAACCGGAAGAGCGGTCTGGCGACGCAGCTCTACAACTTCGTGCAGAACCTCTCCGAGGTGTCGCGATCGCGGTCTAATGTCGTTCTCGCGGTCTCGATCCCAGCCTCGGAGCTCGAGATGACGGCCGAGGACGAGGCAGACTTCAACCGGATGAAGAAGCTCCTCGACCGTCTCGGAAAGCCGATGATCATGTCGGCCGAGGCGGAGACGGCGGAGATCATCCGCCGCCGCCTCTTCGAGTGGGGCGGCCTGCCGAAGGACGCCAACGAGACGATCGACGCCTACAGCAGCTGGGTCGTGGAGCACAAACAACAGCTCCCGACGTGGTTCCCCGCGGATCAGGCGACGGCGCAGTTCCGAGCCTGCTACCCGTTTCACCCTTCGCTCCTCTCCGTGTTCGAACGGAAGTGGCAAACGCTCCCGCGCTTCCAGCAGACGCGTGGCGTGCTGCGGCTCCTCGCGCTGTGGGTGTCACGCGCGTACGCCGACGGTTATAAGGGCGCGCACAAAGACGCGCTCATTTCCCTCGGCACGGCGCCGCTTGATGACGCCCTCTTCCGCGCGGCCGTGTTCGAGCAGCTCGGCGAACAGAAACTCGAGCCCGCGGTGACGACGGACATCATCGGCAAAGACCACGCGCATGCTGTTAGGCTCGATAGCGAGGCGACCGCGGAGATCAAGAAAGCGCGCCTGCACAGGAAAGTGGCCACGACAATCCTCTTTGAGTCGAACGGTGGTCAGCAGAAGGGCATCGCAACCTTGCCTGAGGTTCGGCTGGCGGTGGCCGAGCCCGATCTCGACATCGGCAACGTGGAGCAGTGTCTCGACGGACTCGGGGAGGCGAGCTACTTCCTCTCCGTGGAGAAGAACAAGTACCGCTTCAGCATTCAGCCGAATTTGAACAAGCTCCTCTCGGATCGCCGTGCGAGCGTTGCGGCCGGTGCGGTCGAGGAGCGACTCAAAGCCGACATTCAGAAGGTCTTCTCAGCCGGATCCGGTGTCGACCGCGTGTACTTCGCAGAGAAGTCGAATCAGGTGACGGACCGGCCGGTGATCACACTCGTCGTTCTCGCTACTGACCACCCGGCGGGAGAGAAAGCGACCGATGCGCTGATCAAGACGATCCTCACCGAGAGCGGCCAGTCGTCGCGGACGTTCAAGAGCGGATTGTTCTTCTCCGTCCTGGACGATGCAGCGACGCTCAAAGACGAGGCGCGAAAGCTTCTCGCGTGGCAGGACATCGTCGACGACAGCGACGACCTGAAGCTCGACGAGTCGCAGCGCCGGCAGCTCACCGAGAACGTGAAGAAGGCGGAGCGCGACGTCCGCGAGGCAGTCTGGCGCTCGTACAAGCACGTCTACTACCTCGGCGCCGACGGCGAGATCACACACGAGGACCTCGGCCTCCTGCATTCGAGCGCTGCGCCGACCCTGACGGAGCTGATCACCTCGCGACTGCGCCAGAAAGACGTCATCACCGAGACGGTCACCGCGAACTTTCTCACGCGCTACTGGCCGCCCGCGCTCCCGGAATGGAGCACAAAGTCGGTCCGAGACGCCTTCTACGCCTCGCCGAAGTTTCCACGCCTCCTAAATCCGGACGCGATCAAGAACGCGATCAGCAAAGGCCTCGACGCCGGCGTGATCGCGTACGTCGGCAAGACGGAAGGCGGCTACGAGCCGTTCGTCTACAAGAAGTCGATGCTGCCGTCGGACATCGAAATCGGCGACGACGTCTTCATCATTACGAAGGAGGCGGCGGAGAAGTACGTCGCCGCACAGGCGCAGCCGGCGCCGGCGGCACTCCAGCCGGTTACCCCGACGGCTGCCGCAGGTGGCGCTCCACAAGTGATCAAGGACGGCTCCACTTCGACCGGTGCGCCCACGTCCGACGAAAAGACCAGTGATGCTGCCGGCTTCACCTGGTCGGGCCTCGTGCCGTACCAGAAGTGGTCGAACCTCTACATGAAGGTCCTCTCGAAGTTCGCTTCGCCAGGCGCGCTCACGATTCACGTCTCGGTTGATGTGCGAGCGAAAGACGGCTTATCGAAGTCGAAGATCGACGAGGTCAAGGTGGCCCTCCGGGAGTTGGGACTGCCCGAAGACGTGAAGGTTGATCGAGAGTAGTTACAGGAGAACGGCTGTGACCGATGGCAATCCGACGTATGAGGTGGACCGGCTCGTTTTGCACAAAGAGTTGGGCCTCGGTCGCATTCTCCTTCTAGAAGGGCCGAAGGCGACGGTGTACTTCCGCGACCTCGCCGGCGCACGTCCCGAGGACGCAATCCGAAAGATCAACACGAATATCGTTCCGCTTCAAGAGGCCCCGAGCCAGTCGGATCCGATCCTCGACAACCTCCCGCCGTATACGAACGGCAAGTTCAAGCGGCCCGTTCGTCGGCGTGTGACGCTCGATGAAGGGATCGAGAAGTTCCGCTCGCACTACCCACTTTTCTTCGAAGACCCGAAGTACCTTGGTGACTTGCACAAGGGTGAACGTGTGTACAAGTGGACGGCGCACGAGTTGTTCCAGCGGGAGCTCGGCGACGGGAAGCTCGGGCGTCTGCTGCGGGATGGTCATCTGGACGAGGCGCGGAAACACGCGCTCGCCGTCGAAGGAAGGATGAACGTACTGAGCCTATATGAGACGGCGGCGTTCCGAGACGCTTTGAAGGACGACGCGGCGGCGAAGCGGTACCTGGACGCCCTGGAGCTCATCCTTGCGGGCTCGCATGTCGAGCAGAGCTCCTTCGAACGCTATCTCGACATCGTTGCCGGCTTGCCATCGAAGGAAGGGAAGACGTCGCCAGCGAAGTGGACGGTCGCGACCATCCTGCCGTTCCTGGCGAAGCCGTCGCAGTTCATGTTTCTCAAGCCAGAGGTAACGCAGGACTGCGCCGCGCGGCTGATGTTCGACGTGCAATATTCAACGCAACTGAACTGGACCACCTACGCAAAGGTGCTCGAGATGTCCGACTACCTGCTCGATGTGCTGCGGCAGTACGGCGCTCGCGATTACATCGACGTGCAATCGTTCATCTGGCTCATCGGTGCGGCGTGGAAAGACTAAGCGCTAGTACCATCGCTGTGGCTCATCGCATGGGCGCCAGCCCGCTGGGCGAGTGAATCGGACGGACTAAAGCCTGCGCGGCCTCATCTGTCCGGCCCACGTCGTAGCCACGGCTTGATCGACATCTCGTCAGCGATCAGCATTGAACATAAACGACCGGACTCTGAAGGCCTTTAGGAAGATATTTGGCGACTGATCGGCCGAGGTACTTCTCGGCGATCTCTGGACCTGCAGGCTTGCCGACGAACTCCCATCGGCCGGCCCGCGCCAACTCCGCCCTCTCACGGGTCGAGTAGGGCGTTGACGCTGCCGGATGCCAGGTGTCAATCACGTACACCGCGCGAACGACGCCGTTGTACACCGCCATCGCGTATTTGGCGCGCTCACGTCGCGTACCTAGCTTCCACACGCCCCGGGTTGCCTCATAGAGCGCATGCGTCTCCATGCCCGGTCGATAGAGACGGTTGATTCGAACCAAGATCGACGGGTCGGTTACTTCGACGGGCCTCGCGGCGTACGTGGCGACGAGTTCCGCGAGCGGCACACGCCCGAGCGTCGAGGAACGCCAGCCCCGGACTTCGTTCGTGAGCTCGCCGAGCTCCAGCGCGTCGATGACGGCGCACTCGATGCGAAATGCCGTCTCTTCGTCCGGAAGTGAGTGGGCGAGGATGTCGATGCGCGGCTCTTTGCCAGCTTGGGCCAGATCGTGGAGGACTGCGGCCTTTCTCGACTCGTTCTGCACGCCGATATGAGCAAGCATTCGCTCACCCTGTCCCTTGCCGACGTAGAACGGTTTGTTCGTGTCGGGGTGAACATACAGGTAAACGTAGTACCCAAGCTTCTCCGCCACGTCTGGTGAAACACGTAATTCCACATGCCCTCCAGAGACTGTGTCCTGAGCTAAGAGTGCGTCTTTCTGGGGCGAACTTCAATTCGCTTGGGGCGGTCTGACCATCAGGCACCCATTGCTCCTTCGCGAAGTCCCGAAACATGTTGGGCCGTCGCGAAACCGCCGCTCGGGAGTCCATTCACGCGGTTGTCAGCCTGAGGCTTACGACGTGAATCTCAGTCGCGAACCGCCTCTCGCCATTCTTCTCGTAGCCGTGGATGAGGAGTGATCCCTCGATTTGGACTTCGTCTCCGGTTCTCAGCTGCGCGCAGACGTCGAGAAGATTGTCCGAGGCAACGATCCTGTGGAAGTCGACGACCGGTTTCTCTTCACCTTCGGATGTCGTATCGCGTTCGGTCGCGAGAGGGAAAGTCACGTAGGGCTTGCCGCTCCTCGATCTGAACGACTCCGGGGTTGCCGCAACTTTTCCGGTGAGGATCGCGTGCGCGGAGGAGTGCATCGGACGCGTGAGGTTACTTTTAGCCACAGCGTAGCATCGCCCGACGGTTGACGACACCGGCGCGTTCGACGACGTACGAGCCTCTATTGTCGTTCTGGCAGCCGGTACGCCATGAACCGCATCGGGAAGGCGCTCAACCCTGTAAGGTGCTTCTCCGTTCATTCTGCGGTCCCCAGAGCGAGCCTGGCGACCCAGCCCACCCCACCGTTAGAACCTGGCACCTATAGGAAGATTCTCCGCTGCCCTCAACTGACCCCTTCCGCCATTCGGCGGAAGGACCAGGCACGGAGCGATATCAACTTCCCTAGCCGCCGCAGATGGGCTGAAACTCGTCTGAACGCACGGTCTGAACGGGTCGGCTTAACGTCAGCTCAGCGGCGGCCAAGGTCGTGGAGGCACCGCACGCAGTAGAAGCTTTCCCGCTCGCCGTTCCTGCCGTGCTTGGAGCATGTCGCGCGCCTGCACCGGGAGCAGTCTGCGTATGCCGGCGCATGGCTGTCGGGCTGCTTCGGGTCGTTATGGACGCAGATGTAGCAGACCTGGATCGGCATCATTTCGCTCCTCGGTCGGTCGCCGAAAAGTCTTTCTGAAAGACCTGCCGGGCCAGCGCGGCGAGCCCCGGCCGGCCGGGATCTTTTGGCAGCTCAGCGACCACGACGGCGGCGCGAAGATTCAGATGCGTAAGCGCTTTCTCGATCGCCAGGACTCGGCGCGCCCCGATCGTGAGGAAGAGAATCGTCGCCGGGGCGTCGGCGGCGAGCGCCGCGAGCGTCGTATCGAGGGCCTGGAGTTTCTCGACAACGATTCGGAGCCGCTCGGTGGCGCGATCGACCTCAATGGCGACGAGCGGTGCCCCGGGGCGCTTCGGCACGGCGAGGAGATCGGGGATGCTGACCCCGGCCTTCGTGCCGAGGGTTCGCCGGGCGTGCCAGCACGGGAGCGCGTCGATCGCCGGCGCGAAGATGCGGTAGAGGACCAGCAGATCGACGATCCAGAGCGCGTGCGCGACGTCTTTGTCTGCCGTAGGGCGCGCGGCGACGTAGATCTGCGATTCCGGAGCGAGGTCGTGCTCACGGATGTAGTCGGCGCCGGCCACTGTGAGGCGCAGCCGGTTGATGCCGACCTTTCGCCACCGATAGATCGTGATGAGCCCGAGGCCGGCGAGCCGCCGAACGCAGCGCGAGAGGGCGACTTCTGACTTCCCCGCAAAGAAGAGCGCGTGAAGGTGGTACTGCGCGACCTCGCGTGCCAGTGCGATGAAGACAAGCACGAGGTGATCGCGCGCTGAAAGCGCAGCCCGCGCCCGCGGATCACTGGAGGTACGGGAGATCTTGGGCCGCTGCGTTGTTCCGGGTGTCGTCTCGCAGGTCGAAGGGACACTTGAATGTGCGGAGACGTTGTTCGAACGCAGCGGCGCCAAAGATGCTCTCTCGGCGTGATCGGATCCTTCCGCCATGGCTCAGAAATGCGTTGCGAGTGTTGGCGTCGCCTGCACGAACGCCGCGAACTGCCGGAACGTCGTGCGGATCAGCGCCTCGATCGCACCTGCGACGCGCGGGAGCTCGGGCGCGTCGACGGTTGTGGTGTACGAGCGGGATTGCTCGCTATGGATGTCGCCTGCGGGCGTGAGCCAGCGGCCATCGACGTCGCTCCGACGCGTGATGCCGCCAGTGAGATCGAGGACCTCGCGCTCGAAGGCGTCGTAGTCTGCCTCCTGGAAGGGAACGCCGTGGTTATCGGCGAGCGGCACGAGAAAGTCGAGGCTGACCGTCTCGCGCAGGGCGGGAAGGGTTTGAGGAGTCATCTGCAGCGGGGTTACGAGCGTCGTGGCGGAAGGACCTCCTCGACGCGAGAGACCGAGATCGAATTGAACGAGGGCGCCGCCCCGGCCGCCGGCCGCGTTCCGGTCGATCCATGCCTGCCGCCGAACGGGTCGTAGCGGCGGAGGGACGTGGGACTTTCGCGCGGTCATTGCCGGCGTCGGCAAGCCACCTTGAGCGACAGAGGAGGCAGGCATCGGGTTACCTCGCAGCCGGAAGACGCAGGTTGGTGTT
This sequence comes from Acidobacteriota bacterium, assembly GCA_021781455.1. GTDB lineage: Bacteria > Acidobacteriota > Thermoanaerobaculia > Gp7-AA8 > Gp7-AA8 > JAJXWV01. Next base: position 42,016 of record JAJXWV010000084.1, read on the forward strand.
GGTGTGGGTCTCGATGAGCTCTTCGACGAGCGGATGGACGCGGTCGCACAATTCTTTGGCGCGAGCACCATCCACCTCAAACTCGATCAGGTAGTGCGGGTACGGAACAAACTCGCCGTCGTGGTACGCACCCGAAATGGCATGGTCGTGGATGCAGAACACAGCGTCGAATTCTGTTTTCGCGATCTCGCGAATGGCGTCCCACGCGTCTAGCGGGATCGAAACAACGCCATCATTTCCGATTTGGGGAATGACCCGACTGAGAACACCAATCATGGGAGTGTGAGAGGTAACGAATACGAGAGGGTCTGCGTGCCCGAGGACCTGCCTCCTTTCGCTCAAGCCTGTTGTCTGCTTCATGGTGCACAGCATCGCCCGTCTCCGGTCGTGAGTGGACGAATGCGGCGGAATGCGATCGGCGGACAGGGTGGATCGGCGAGGCCGTTGTAAACAAGAAGACCAGCGACTCGACGACCCCCTATGAGCAGCCGAGGTCAGCACAAACATGGACGCCGTGCTGGCCCTGCCGCGCGCTTCCGTTTGTCCGCGACCGGCGCCACACGGATCGTGACGACGGCGGTACATGGAACGTTCGCGCCCGGCGGGCCAGCGTCGGCGAACCACCTTGAGCGTAGAAAGAGGCAGGCATGACTTAGCTCGCGATGGGAACCGGTGCTTCTGTGTGTTCGTCGATGATGGCTTTGATCAGAGGATCGATCACCAGCTGAACGAAGAACAGGGCGTCATCTTCGAGCTCCAACTCGAGGAGGTAGTGCGGCACGTCGACATTGGGCCGACCGTGATAGGCACCAGCTTCGTGATCGTGGATCATGAGGCGACCATCGAAGTCGTTTTGGACGATCTCGATGACCTCGTCGAACGCTTCCATCGGAATCGTCGTGACGCCACGATCGGAGGTCTTTGGAATGACGCGTGTGTGGGTACCTTTAGCCATACAAGTAGCGTTAGGAACTAGGTGAAACGGTCGCGAGAGAAAAGTTGCCTGCCTCCCTTCGCTCAAGCTTGGAATCGCAGTCGTGGCCGGGTGAGTTCGGTGCATCACCATCCCTCCCCAGCCGCACTGGCGGCGGACCGGGAACTGCCGTCGCTGAAGTACACCGGTGGGGTCGACCACGGTGTGCCAGCGCCATTTCGATACAGAAACCGTTCCGCCATGAGTGCGTCGATGTCTCCTGCAAACTCTGAATAGCAGGGGTCCGCGATCAACCAGACGAATCCGGCGGAATCCCGCTCGCCAAACTGCCTCGACGCGACGCCGGCATAACGTCGACGCAGCCAGGCCGGTGCGCCGGCATTCGAGAGGTCACGCGACAGGCCGAAGAGGTCGTAGGTCCCAATGTAGAACTCGGTCAGCATGTGGCCCTGGGAGCCATTCACCAGGACGACCATTCGCGAGGTGATGCCAACCGCGCGGAGCATCGAGCAGAGAAGGATCGACTTCGCTTCGCAGTTGCCACCGCCGACCTCCAGGGTCGCCGCCGGCTCCTGGACATAGTGATTCAGCCCGATCGGATCGGAGACGTACGCGAGCGCCCGCACGCAATGGAAGAGGAGCAGCGCCTGCGGCATCGTCCAAAATCCTTGCCCGGGCAGCGTGGCCACGATGCCCGCCGCGACCGGCCGCACGCTCAGGGGATCAACCGCGAGCTCGTAATCGAGGAACCCATTCGGGAGAACTGGCAAAAGCATGGTCAGCGCTTCCCATCGAGCACCCGGAGCGTGCTCCCGCAACCGGTGCAAGTGACCGTCGAGGATGTCGTTCGACAGAAGCTGCAATAGACGAGTGATCCCGCCTCGGTCGCGCCGCAGACCTGACACTTCGCGATGCGCGCGAGCTCGTTCTCGGTCTCGCAGGCAGGGCACGTGATCGTGCCGCGACGGACAGGCGCCAGACTCCGCCAAGCCGCCCTGCGGGCGAGCCACCACCGGAGCAGGAGCCACGGCGCGGCGAGCGCATAGAGAAGCGACTCCGCGATGGCTCGCGCGATGTAGGCGGTGATCTTATTCATCGTCGTCTGGCTCCTCGCCCAGGCCGAGGGCAGAGCGAAGGTCGCGAACACTGCCCGGCGGCCGGCTGGTGGATGGCGACGAGGCGCGTACCTCCCGTGACAGGCTGGCTTCGTAGTCGTCGAGCAGCGCCGCGGCCCGACTGACCTCGATCGTGGAGGTCGGCGTGATCTCGCGGTGGAAGATGTCGTCTAACTCCTCTACCGGGATGCCGGCGATGCGCTCGGGGCGTTCGAGGTCGAGCGTGCGCACACGAAGCGCCGGTTGGCCCTTCGCCCAGAAGATGGCTTCCTGTCGCGGCAACGATTCGATGTCACGAAGGAACTCGCGCTTCCGGTCTGCCTCCGATCGCCGATCCTGAGGCTCCCGCAACACGTGGGGATAGAGCAGTTCGCCGACCGACTTCGGCGATTGGAAGGCGGTCACAGTAACGGCGTTCAGGAGCATCTCGCGCATCGCGTGTTGCGGGAGCGATTCGAGCGATTGGGCGAAGAACTCGATGTTGACGTTGAGGGAGCGGAGCATCCGGAGGCCATTCAAAACGAGGTCGAGAAGGTCCGTCGCCATGGTGAGGAGGGCGACCGCTTCTTCGAGGACGATCGTCAGCGGAACGCTCGGGTCGCGGCGCGATGCGGTGAAAAGCTCGTCCGTCAGCACCCAGTTCGCCAGCGCGTACGCGATCGATGGCGGCAGGGTGTTCGACACCCCGGCGTCGACCAGGGTGATGGGCGCGTGCTGGCGGAGCCCCAGGGAGGCAATGACATGCGGCGGCAGCCCCAGGATGAGGCGCACGAGCGAGTAGCCGAGCTCGATTGCGACGCGGCGGATGAACGCCTCCAGCGTCTGCGGCGCAATCCGCTGCGGCAGATGCGCGAAGAAGTCGATGAGGTCTCGCGAGGTGAGCTTCTCGACGAGGCGGAGACGGAAGGACTCGTTCCGGCAGAGGAGCTCGACGAACATCAGCACGAACGTGTGCTCCGGCACCTCGCCGATCGCGCGCAGCGTCTGCACGAGGAGGAAGTGCTGCGCTTCGGACCAGGGCGAGCGGCTGGCACGGACGAGCAGATCGGCCTTGATCCGCGCCTGGTACTCGACGGAGATGTCGCTCATGATCGCGAAGGCCGGACGCAGGGTGATGCGTGAGCGCGACCAGCCGACGAAGTGCACACTCTCCCGGAGCACTTCGCGGACCGCCGCATTGCCGCGGAGAAACATCAGAGCGATGAAGAGCTTCAGCAGTTGGGCGGTCTCACTCTTCACGTCGACAACCGTCGTCTCGAAGCCGAGGACGTGCGAACCCTGTTCCGCAATCCGCCGGCAGGCGCGAATGAGGATGCGATAGAACTGCAGCGCCTTGAACCATGACTTCCCGAATCCGCTTGCGCCAAGAATGAGCGCATGTCGAAAGATCGTCGCGAGATCGACACCGACCACGCGGTCCCCTGCTGTCCGAAACAGCGATATCGGACATGTCCCTGCCAGCGCCACGAGGATGCTCGCAAGGTTGGGCGCAGCTCCGACGGCGCGCATGAGTCGACGTGCTTCGTTTTCGATTGCACTCCGTGCGTCGATCGTCTTTCGCGCGTCGAGGAGACGCTGCTGTTCGCGCGCGCGGCTCACGGCTCGCCGTCCTTCTCCCGGCCATCCTCACCACGAAGCTCATCCCGCAGCAGTGCGAGCAGATTCGGCTCGCGATCCAGCGGACGCTTCTCGCGGATTCGGGAATCCTGCTTTGCGGCTTTCAGCCGCGACCGAAGATCGACGATGGCGTAGGCGATGATCGTCACCACGAAGATGCCGATCACGAGCGATATGGCATCACCGAAGCGCCCACCGATGGACGGAAGCGCGCCGAAGAGCACGGCGCCCACGAATGGCAAGGCGATCAACATCAGCGCGAACCGTCGAAGGGCCGCGCCACGCTGGCCCAGGCCGAGCGAGACGACGAGCAGCAACGTGCCGCACGCCAGGATCAATGGAGCGATCATCATGTCCTCCGAAGCCGCCGACCACCCCGGCAGCTTCGGACGACCGGCCGGGCTCGGGCCCGGCCGGAGAAGGAAGGGTTAGTCAGTTGGCATCACCGGCTGCTTCCGGGTGATCGCCGAGGCGGCCGCTGCGGCCAGAAGACGATCTCGCTGGCGCACCACGGCCGGCCACTGATCGGTGTTGCGCGGCGTCACTTTGCGCGGATCAAGGACTTCGACGCCGTTGACGGCGACGCGGCCATCAATCCGGCGGCGGCGAACCGTGTGGAGACGAATCTCCGAGTTGGGACCGATCTCGACAACGACGATGTCGTTGCCCGTTCGAATCGGCGTCGTCGGCGAGTCCAGAATTGTGTGAGCGATCAATGCCGGATCTTCGAATTCGCCCGCACGATGGTCGAGGACGCAAGCTGGGAACGGCTTCTGGCCGTTGAAGCTGATCGCGAGCGGCGGGGAGACCGGCGGCTTGTTGAGAAACAACGCCTCGTTGTTGAGGACGAGGTCCGAGCCGATGTCGTTGCGAAGGTTCGGTTCAACGGCAAGGTGGGCAGCGCGCCCACGCGTGCCGAAGATGTCTTCGGAGCTAGACGGGGTCGTGTTCACTGCGAGTGCTTTGGCCAGCTTCGAGGCCGCGTCTCTCGTCTCGACATCGTCCCTGCGGATGTTCGCATGGATGCCGACGAGTCGATCGTCGTCCGTGCGCGCGAGCAGATGCGCTTGAATGCTCGAGAGAGTCAACCGAGCGATGGCGTCGCCAAGGGCGTCAGGGTCATCGACGTGCATCATGATGAGCGGCGCGACTTTGTCCGGAGACAGCGTGCGAATGTCCGCCTCACGGCCTGCTGCGAGGATCCCGTGGCGCCGCGCTTCCTCGGCAGCTTTCTCGGCTTTGCCGGGCTTGTTGTCGGTGATGCCGAGAAGGATCTGGAACATGGAACTGCTATTGAAGCCCTTGAGGAATTGAAGAATCGTTCTCCACGCGCGCCCCGCACCGAAGATCTCGCACTTGAGATATTCGCGGGGGTCTAAAGGAATTGCTGTCATCGGGTCTCCTTTCGTGAATGCCTTCATGAGTCGTTAGGCGACGTCGTCATCCGTTGGGTAGTGCGGCGGCAGACCGAGCTCTCCGCATCGCTCGTTGAACGCCAGGGTGTAGTTCGCGGTGATGAGCACCCGCTTCTCGTCGTGGTCGGCGATCTCGGCAGCGATTCCGTTGCGTAGCTCGTGGGCCTTCGTAATGCTCTTATCAAGCGCGTCGTGTTCGCGGCGGGTGTGATAGCGGCGGATCAGGCTCGGGAAGAGTGCGACGAGCTTGCGCAGCACCGGCTCTGCGAGAAACGCCGGCCCGAGTGAGGCCAGCAGCGTGATGATGGCGAGCGCCCAATGTGCCCCGTCGGCGTCCGACTGAACATCGTCCATTCGCATGCGCGAGATCGTGACGGCGATGAGCGCCAGGGCCGCAAGGCCTGCGTACTTCCATGGATCGCGCGCCCGGCGGGAGAGACCGACCAAGGCGAAGATGCCGGCGGCTGCGGCGACGCCGAAGAAGATGTTTTCCGGCCGTGGGTAGCCGAAAGCGGTCATCAGCATCGTGCAGCCTAGGACCTCGATGGCGCCAAACAGATTCGCCTTGATGATGAGCAGTGCCGGCGGCTCGCCGATCAAGCTGATCTCTTCGTTCTGCTGGCGAAGGCTTGCTTTGTGCTCTTCGAGCGACGACACCTGCCCGATCGCATCGGCTGCCGCGCTGTGGCGCGCATCCGTGATCGGAGACCACTCGGGCCGTTTGCCGTTCACGGCGTTGATGACGTAGACAAGGAGCCACGTACCGGCTTCTGCATGGCGTCGGGCGGTCTCCCTGATGAAATCGAGACTCTTCCTATCAAGCGTCATTTGATGTCCTCCTGCGCGAGTGAGAGTTGTGGCGGGCCGGTGTAGTACGAGACTCGCGTCGCGCCAGCCTGTTTGAGCGCGGCAAGCCAGAGACTGCGAATCGCGTCGGCTCGTTCGAGGCTGACGCCGCAGCGGTCGTGATCGATCCGCGAAACCGTAACGAACGCAAACTGGATGTCGGTACGGGCAAGAGTGCCTGGTGCCAGGACGTGATGGCTCGCGAGATCGGCGAGGAACGTCTTTGCCGACGGCAGTTCTCCACATTCCATCTGCGCGAAGCTCGATTCCTCTCTTGCGTCGGAAATCACGATGACGAAACGCCGCACCGTTGTGGGATGCGACCAGGCGACGCGCGTGATCGCTTCAGCGAGCGGCGTGCGGTGAGAGTCGCCGGAGTCGGCGCGACCGCTGAGCGCGGCCATCAGCGTCGCCCGCGCGGTGGAGAGAAACCGGCTTTCGGTTTCACGCGCCGCGCGTCGGGCCTGGGGTGCATCAGGAACCGTGATGCTCGCGAGAATGGTGGTGTCGGCGACCGTCTCGCCGACACCCCACAAGGTCACGGTGCTCGCCGGCCGGTCGGCGATCTTGGGCAGAACCTCGTCGCAGGTTTGTCCGAGGGTGGCTCCCGTACAGGTGCTTCCGCCCCTGCTGTCGCACACGATGTCGACCGACACGGCGGGCTTCGGAGGCAGCGGAGCCGCGAATCCAAACATCCGCGCCGCGTCGGAGTCACAACCGGCGAGGAGCACCCAGACGAGGACTACCGCCGCGAGCAGCCGGCGCTTCACTTCGCGCCTCCCGGTCCCATGGCTGGCAACTGCAGCTGCGGGGACTTGGGTTTCGCCGGCGCCGACTCGCGCGTGCGGCGCTTGACGAAGCGCTTTTCGATATCGGCGATCACGGTGCCGAGCCGTTCGCTCGCGGCCTCACCGTCGTCGATGTTGAAGACGACCTCATAGCGGCTCTCGCCGGACTCGATGATGATGTTTGCCTGCATGACACCTCCTTGGCTTTCAGTCGACGTGTTCAATCGACAGCGGCAGCGTAGAAGGCGAGGATGGCGGGAAGGGCAAATGCGGCGGAATGCGATTTAGGACAGGCCGTGAAACTGCTGCACGACCTTGATACCATCGGGCGGATCGGTATCGCCCAAATCCGGCGGATTAGTGAGGTGTTTCATGCGGTATTGGGTCCGGATCATCCTGGCAATGATCCTTCTGAGCAGTTGTCGGAGGGAGGCGCCGGTCGGCGCCTCGGAGGACTCGGAATCGCCGGAGACGTTCGGCGCGTACCACGCGGTCCTCGCCGGATCGACTCAATCGATGTATGAGCGAATGATCTTCGCGGAGCTGGCGCCGTCGATCACCGACGAAATGTCGCGGCGCATCCTGCCAAGGGGAGGATCTCTTGGCATGTACGTCGACCGTGGAGGCGCGCACATCGGCTTCGTTCTGTTCGGTGAGGATGTTCTTTGCGTCTACACGAATCGCAATAGCAAGTTCGTACGCGCAGCGTTCATGAACGTGAATGACGGTGACGGCACGGTTGGCGATTGGCAGCGGCTCCATCGCGCCATGCTCGAGCAGCGAGTTTCCGACTTCTACGACGGGAAGATCGTGCCGAACTGATACGCCCAAGATGGCGGTGACCAGCCGGCAGCCTCCGACGTCCTTCGGCAAGATTGACGAGCGTGGCCCGCGCGGTTGACGCGTGGGCCCGTCGTCTTCAGAAGGAAAACTTCGCATCAACAATCCCTCGTGCTTCCTCGGCCGCGGCGACTTTGTCCGCGCGCGCATACCGTAGAGTGCTCCGAACGTCAGAATGGCCGAGCATTCTCGCCGTGGTAGTTAGGCTGGCGCCCGACGAAACCAGAAGACTCGCAAGCGTGTGCCGCGCGTCATGGATGCGGAATGGGTGAGCGATTCGCGCAATCGTCTTCGCGATTGCGAAGCAGCGCTGGATGCGCTTGATGCAGAACGGCTGGCCCTCTTCGTCCGTGAACACGAACTCGGAGATGAGGGGTCGCTTCCGGCATGCGAGAAGTTCTTGCCGAAGAGCGCGCGCGATCGGAAGGACCACGTCGACCTCTTTCTTCCTGGTTGTGAGCTCAATCGTATTCGTCTGAAGATTCACCTCGGACCAGCGGAGCAGGCGCGCGTCTTCGCGCCGAAGGCCCGTTGTGAAAAGGCACAGGAAATATGGCTTGAGCCAGCGATAGCGGACGAAGTACTCAGCTGCGGCTTCGCTGCCCGGCCGGATGCCTGCCCCGATCCGGCGTTTTCCGCCGAAGCTGCGTGCGCCGCGGGTGCGACCGACCTTCTCGCGCGCCGCCCCTCTCGGCATCACGCTCTTGAGGTAGTCGTCGAAGGCGGCGCGGTCGTCGAACGCGGCAAGGAATCGTTCGCGTTCTTCATCCGAGAGCTCATTTTTCGGGAGCGTGGTCTTGAGTGCCCGGATCGGCCGGCGGAATGGTGACTCGTCGAGGATCTCCCAGTCGACCGCCTTGGAGACGATCGCCTTGAGCGTATTGACGTAGGCGTTGATCGTCGCTGGCGAGAGGCCTTCTTCGAGGAGCCGTTTCCCGTACATGATCACCGTCCCCGACGTGATCTGATCGAGTCGCATCTGCCCAAACTCTGGCAGCAGCCGTCCTTCGAGCGCGTGGCGGTAGCCGCGGATGGTCGCGGGCCGAAGACCGGCGGTGATCGTCTTGAAGTAGCCGTCGTAGAACGCGCGGAGGGTGGGGATTTTCCCGTTGGTCTCGGTGCGCTTCCACAAGCGGCGGAAGGCGTGAAACCGGTCACGCACCTTCTGCTCGTTGTCGGAGACGAACGTGAGCTGTTTCTTTTTCTGTGATCGCTTGAGATACACGCAGAAGTGGGCAACGCCGGTCCGTGGATTCCATGTGCAGCCGCGCTCGAGCCGGCGGACGCCTTTCCGCTTCACGCTCGTTTCGGCGTGCGCTTCGGCCGCGGCCTCGCCGCCCGTGCTGCGACCGCCCGCTCGACCGCGTCGAGATCGTAGAGGATCAGCCGGTCGCTGATCCGCTGGACCGGGAGCGGGAGCCAGCTCTTCTCCCACTTGGCCAGGGTCGCGCAGCGGACGCCGAGTTGTCTTGCGAGGACGTGGCGTGCAATCAGTCGTCGTTCTGTCACGAGGAACCTCCGGCTCGATGGTGCCGGAGGCCGGCGCGACTTCACGCAAATGCGGCGGAACGTCCCGGGCTGCCGGAAAAACAGCAGCGCACACAGCATTGGGGATGGAGGATCGAGGGGACGAGACGGGGGGCGTCTCGTCTAAGTGGCTGGAAACAAAGGGGGTGAACTGGTGGAGCTGAACGGGATCGAACCGATGACCTCCTGAGTGCGATTCAGGCGCTCTCCCAACTGAGCTACAGCCCCACAGAAACCCGGGAAGGTATCGCTGCTAACGGCTTCGGGATGATGGAGATTCCATCGCCGGGAGCGCGCGGATTATAGGGGCGGGAGGGCGGGGGCGCAAGGCCGCCGCCCTCCCGGTTGCGCGGTTACGCGGTTGCGCGGCGCGAGGCGAATCGCGTTGGGGGGGGGCGTTGGCCGTTCTACGCCGGGTAGGCGGAAATCGCTGCTTCTCCCTGAGAGGACCCGTTCCTTTTGACTCCGCCGCACGACCGAGGGAGCCTCGGCGGGCAGGAGGTTGTATGCGGAAATTCGACGACGATCCCATCGCGGAACTGGAACGGCTCGACGCCTTCCTCGACGGCTCCGAACCGGGAGAGATCCCCATCGACGTTCTCCGTGAGCGCGGCATCGAGATTCCCGACGAGGCGACACTCGACGATGAGGCGATCCACGAGAAATTGTGGGAGGTCGTTCGCGCCATGGCGGAGATCGGGCTCTTTCTCGAGGACACCGATCACCTCAGCGACCGGGAACTCTATCGATTCCTCGTCGCGGACGCGCTCATTCAGGAGGAGTGTCTGCCGCTGAACCCGGCGAGCGGCGGCTGGCACATCAGCCCGATCGGCGGCTGCAGCGAGGAGGACAACGAGATCTATCTTCGGTACTACGCGGAGGACTCGATCCGGAAGGACTGGGGCGAGGATTTCGGCGAGCCGATACCGGAGAAGGAAACGCGGCCGTTCGATCGCGATCGGATGCTGCCGGCTCACGGACATGAGGTGGATTCGGAGAACTGAGTGTGGTGGCGGAGGTGCGGCCATGCGCGCCCCCACCCGGGCCGAAGGTGATCGGGGTCCTTCGCCGCGCTTTGCCGCTCCCCCAACCACCACCCCCGCGGCGCCGCCGGCTCAGGATGACACTCGACTCCGCCAACCGCGTAACCGCGCAACCGGGTGGGCGGGCGGTAAGTCAAAGCAGTGAGTCGATGAACTGCACGACCAGCTCGGCGACTCGGGCGCCCTGTTCGATCACGGCGGCGTGCCCGGAGTCGCGGACGATCTCGAGACGCGCGCCGCGGATTCCGCCGGCGATGGCGCGGGAGTGCTCGATCGGGAAGAGCTCATCGTGCTCGGCGGCGATGACCAGCGTCGGCGCGGTGATGCGGCCGAAGTAGGGAGTCATGTCGAAGGTCTCGACGATGCCGAGGATCGCGGCGCCGCCGGCGAAGAACTCGGCCGGCATCGCACCGACCTGGCGGGCGCGCGTCTCGAGGAATTCGGGAGACTGCTTCTCGAGCCAGGAGCGGCTGAACGTCGTCGGGGCCATTCTGCGGAACAGCTCACCGCCGTCGCGGCCCGACGTTGCCGCGGCTTCGGCGGTTTCACGAAGCATCCGCGCATCGGCGCTCATCGCCGCAGTCGATCGATCGACGGCCGTGGCGGCGATCAGGCTCATCACGCGCTCCGGCTTCAGCGCCGCGATGGCGATTGCCACCTCGGCACCAAACGATGTGCCTAACAGGTGGGTGCGGTCGATGCCGAGGTGATCGAGAAGATCGACGACGTCCCGGGCGTGCTCTTCGAGTGTCGCGGGGAACGGGCCGGGCGTGAGGTGCTGGCCGCGAAAGTCGCAGCGGATGATGCGGAAGCGGTCGACGATCCGCGCCACGATCGCGTCCCACGAGCCGATCGACATCAGGCCGCCGTTGAGGAGGATCAAGGGAGGACCGTCGCCGTCGATGCGATGAGTGAGCATTGGTTGCAGTTTATGACGAGGATTCGTCGAGTTTTCGAGACGGAATTCAGAACGGTCCCCCGTCAGGGTCAGGATGACACGCGCCTTCCGGATGACACGCGTGGCTTCACCGGGTGTTAGCTGTCACTGGCTGAGGAGTGCTGCGCGGGACATGCTCCTGAACCGGAGCCACTCGTCGTTTCCGGCGAGTGCGATCGTTGACACGGAGGCGCCCGGCGCGCCCCCCGACTCTTTCGAAACCACTCCCACAAGGAGACCCGCCGATGCTTCGTTCCCGCGTTCTCGTGAAGATGCTCGTCTGCCTGGCACTGGCGGTCGCATCCGGATGTTCCCGTCCGGCAGGGGAAAGCATGCTGGCCGACCGTCCCGCCGTGGCGGTCGAGGTCAGCCGCGTCGCTCCGGGCAACCTCGACGAAAGCATTTCCGTGGTCGGCACGCTCACTCCCAAGTTCGAGGGCGACGTGAAGCCCGAGTACAACGGCATCATCAGCGAGGTCCTGGTGACCGAATGGGTGCGCGTGGCGAAGGGGACGCTTCTGGCGCGGTACGACTCGCGCGATTCCGAGGCGGCGCTCAAGGCGATGACGGCGCTGCGGCTGCAGAGCCAGGTGGCCGTGACCAGGGCGCGTCGCGAGCTGGAGCGGACGGAGAAGCTGAAAGGCGCGGGACTGGCGACGCAGCAGAACCTCGACGACGCGCGCACGGCGGCCGAAGCCGCGGAGGCGCAGTTAGGCGCAGCGAAGGCGCAGGAGGACATGGCCCGCACGCGTCTGGCGAAGACCGAAGTGCGGTCGCCGCTGGACGGCGTGATCGGCGCGCGGATGGTGAACCCGGGCGACTTCGTGCAGAACATGGGCTCCTCGACCACGATGTTCCGCATCGTCGACAACCGGCGGCTGGAGCTGACGGCGTCCGTGCCGTCATCGCAGATCGCCACGGTGAAGTTAGGCCAGCCGCTCTCGTTCACGACCGACGCCGTTCCCGGCCGCACGTTCGAGGGACGAGTCAGCTTCATCAATCCCGCTGCGGACGAGTCCAGCCGCACGGTGAAGGTGGTGGCCGTGGTGGAGAACAGCGACGGCGCACTCAAGTCGGGACTGTTCGCGAAGGGCGCCATCGTCACCGGCACGCGGACGGGTGTGTTGCGCATCCCGCGCAGCGCCATGATCACCTGGGATCCGGCGACGCGAGCCGGCTTCGTCTACGTCGTGACGAACGACCGCGTGGTTCGCAAGGCGGTCACGACCGGCGCCGCCGACGGCGAGGAGATCGAAGTGGCGCACGGCCTCGCGGCCGGAGAGGCGGTGGTCACGCGTGGCGCGTTCAACCTGCGCGACGGCGATCGGGTGACGGTTGTGACGCCCACCGCCGACCGGTCGCGAGGTCACGAGGTCACGAGGTCGCGAGGTGGCAGAGCAGGCGGCGCTGTGTGCCCCGCAACCTCGCAACCTCGCAACCTCGTGACCGGGTAGGGAGGAGACGTAAACCATGTTCATCTCCAACGTCTCCATCAAACGCCCGGTCTTCGCCACGGTGCTCATCCTGGCGTTGCTCACGGTGGGGATCTTTTCCTATCGCCGGCTGGCCATCGAGATGATGCCGGACGTCGAGCTGCCGATCCTCACGGTCACGACCGAGTATCCCGGCGCCTCGGCCGAGACGGTCGAGCGCGAGGTGACGAAGAAGCTCGAGGAGTCGGTCAACTCCATCGCCGGGGTCAAGCACATCTACTCGACCTCGCGCGAGAGCTTCTCCACCGTCATCATCGAGTTCGAGCTCAACGTCAAGGTCAACGAGGCCTCGCAGGAAGTGCGGGCCAAGATCAACTCGGTGCGCAACGAGCTGCCGGACGACATGAAGGAGCCGGTCATCCAGAAGCTCGACATCGCCGGCTTCCCGATCGTCTCGCTGGCGGTGCGCTCCTCGACGCTGACGCCCCGCGACCTCTCCACGCTGGCCGACCGCAAGATCAAGCGCCGCCTGGAGAACATCAGCGGCGTCGGCAAGGTGCGGCTGGTGGGCGCATCGAAGCGCGAAGTGAACGTGCTCGTCGATCCCGCCCGCATCCAGGCGCTGGGCATGGGCGTCGACGAGGTCATCGGCGGCGTCGTCGCCGAGAACGTGAACACGCCGCTGGGCCGGCTCAATCAGAAGGGGACCGAGACTCCTCTGCGCATCGCCGGCAAGCCGAGCACGGTCTCCGGATACGAGTCGATGGTGATCGGCCGTCGCGGCCAGCATCCGGTCACCCTCGGCGAGGTGGCGCGCGTCGTCGACGGAGTGGAGGAGCAGCGCTCGCTGGCGCTGATCAACGGCGTCCCGGCCGTGGCCATCGACGTCCTCAAGCAGTCGAACACGAACACCGTGGCGGTCGTCGACCGCGTGAAGAAGGCCGTGGAGACGCTCAAGACCGAGATGCCGCCGGGCACCGAGATCGACGTCATCCGCGACGGCTCGATCTTCATCCGCGAGTCGGTCGACGACGTGCAGAACACCATGATCATCGGCGGCCTGCTGACGATCCTCATCGTCTTCTGCTTCCTCAACTCGTGGCGCTCGACGGTCATCACCGGAGTCACGCTTCCCATCTCAGTCATCTCGTCGTTCATCATCATGTACTTCCTGGGCATGACCCTGAACGTGATGACGCTGATGGCCTTGTCACTGGCCATAGGACTGCTCATCGACGACGCCATCGTGGTGCGGGAGAACATCGTCCGCCACCTGGAGCACGGACAGGACCACTACACCGCCGCGCGAGAAGGGACGGCCGAGATCGGACTGGCCGTGCTGTCGACCTCGATGTCGATCATGGCGGTGTTCGTCCCGGTGGCGTTCATGAAGGGAATCATCGGCCGGTTCTTCTTCCAGTTCGGGATGACCGTGGCGTTCGCGGTGCTGGTGTCGCTGTTCGTTTCCTTCACCCTCGACCCGATGCTCTCTTCGCGATGGATCGACCCCGACATCGAGCGCAAGGGAAAGCGCCACGTCGTGGCCCGCGCACTGGACGGGTTCAACAACTGGTTCGATCGCACGGCCGACCGGTACAAGACTCTCATCGCCTGGTCGCTCGACCACCGCAAGGCGGTTCTCCTGCTTGCGCTGGCAGCGTTCGTCGGCGGCATCGGCCTGTTTGCGGTGATGGAGACGGAGTTCTTCCCGGTCTACGACCACGGCGAGTTCATCATGCGGTTCAAGACAGCGCCCGACGCGTCGATCGAGGAGACGAAGAGCCGCCTCGGCGAGATCCTGAAGACGCTGAAGACCTACCCGGAGATCGACGAGACCTACGCCGCGATCGCGCCGGTCGAGGGCGACACCGTGCAGACCGGCATGGTGTATTGCCATCTCAAGCCCAAGAGCGAACGGACCCGATCGCAGCAGCAGCTGATGCCCGACATCCGTTCGAAGCTCGCGCGCATCGCCGGGATCATCACCTCCGTCGAGGAGGATCCCGACAACAACCAGAAGCCGTTCGTGTTGCTCGTGCGCGGAGAAGAGATCCCGAAGCTGAAGGAGTACGCGGCGGCGATCAAGCGGAAGCTGTACGCGATCAAAGGGCTGGTCGACCTCGAGGCGACGCTGGAACAGGATCTCCCGGAATACCGGCTGGTCGTCGACCGCGAGCGGGCCCGGCAGGCCGGGATCGGCACCGACACGCTCGTGCGCACGATCGGCACCCTCATCGGCGGACGGGTGATCTCGACCTACGAGGACGAGGCGGGCGAGGCCGTCGACGTGCGCCTCCGCCTTCCCGAGAACCTGCGGCAGGACGTGCGGCAGGTGAGCGAGCTCCGGATCGCCGTGCCGGGCGAAAACGGCATCGCCCTCGTGCCCATCGCCGACCTGGTGAAGGTGGTGCGGTCGGTCTCGCCGTCCGAGATCAGCCGCCAGGACATGTCGCGGCAGGTCATGATCACGGCCAATCTCGACAAGCTGCCGGTCGGCACCGCGGCGAACAAGGCGCTGGCAGCGGCGGCCACGATCCCGATGCAGCCCGGCTACTCGGTGCAGATGTCCGGCGACACCGAGATCATGATCGAGTCGTTCGGCTACCTCGGCGAGGCTCTGATCATGGCCATCATCTTCGTCTACCTGATTCTGGCGGCGCAGTTCGAGTCGTTCATCGACCCGCTGGCGATCATGTTCTCGCTGCCGCTGTCGATCGTGGGCATGGCCGGGATGCTCGTGCTCACCGGTGACACGATCAACATGTTCTCGCTCATCGGCCTGATCCTGCTGATGGGGCTGGTCACCAAGAACGCCATCCTGCTCGTGGACTACTCGAAGGTGTTGCGCCGCCGCGGCATGGAGCGGCGTGAGGCGCTGATCACGGCGGGCCGCACCCGGCTGCGGCCGATCATGATGACCACCCTGGCCATGATCTTCGGCATGATGCCGCTGGCCATGGCCATCGGGCAGGGCGCCGAGATGCGGGCGCCGATGGCCCGCGCTGTGTTAGGCGGCCTGATCACGTCGACGATCCTGACGCTCATCGTCGTGCCCGTCGTCTACACCCTTCTCGACGATTTCGCGATGTGGATCCATCGCCGCTGGGCCGGAAGCACGGTCCACGAAGGTGACGAATTGCCGGCCGCTCCCGCCGCGCAGCCGTTGCCGGGCATGGCCCGGACCGGAGCGATCGTCGGGCTGGTGATCATCACCATCGCCCTCATCGCCGTGCCGGCGTTGCGTGCGGACGAGAGCTCCATGATCGTGACGCCGGAAGTCACGGTTGCGGATGCGGATGCTCAGCCGCTCACGCTCGAGCGCGCGCTCACGATCGCCAACGAGAAGAACCGCGACCTGCAGAAGGCCCGCGAGTACCGGCGCTGGGTGCAGGGGAAATACGTCGAGGAACGGGCGCAGGCCCTGCCGCACCTCGTGGCCACCGGCGGCGTGGTGAAGAGCTGGGACAACACTTATCAGCTCTTCTTCGGCAACTCGTATCCGGCCGGGCAGCGCGTCTACTCGGCCGAGCTCGGCGTGTCGCAGGTGGTCTTCGCCTGGGGAAAAGTGGGGGCGGCGATCAGCGCCGCCAAAGAGGGCATCGCCAGCGCCGATGACCAGCTGGAGATCTTTCGCCAGGCCGCCGTCCGCGACGTGACCGCAGCGTACTTCGACGTCGTCCTGGCGCGGGAGATCGAGTCGATCGCCGGCGAGACCCTGGCCCAGCGCGAGCGGCACCTCGGCGAAGCGAAGCACCGCTACGAGCTCGGCGTGGCCACCGACTACGACGTCCTCGCCGCCAGCGTGGCCGTGGAGAACGCCCGGCCCGACACGATCCGCGCCTCAACCCTGGTGCGCACCGCCTATGAGCGGCTGCGCTTCGTGTTAGGCGAGCCTCAGCTGCGCGGCGACGTCGTCGGCTCTCTCTCCGACATCACCGTGGCCGATCCGCCGAAGGTGGAAGAGGTCGTGGCCGAGGCGCTGCGTAGGCGG
Organism: Acidobacteriota bacterium; assembly: GCA_021781455.1. Taxonomy (GTDB): domain Bacteria; phylum Acidobacteriota; class Thermoanaerobaculia; order Gp7-AA8; family Gp7-AA8; genus JAJXWV01. Next base: position 58,502 of record JAJXWV010000084.1, read on the forward strand.
CCGGACCTCAAGGAGCTCGAGCATCGCATCAACGTCTACCGCGAGCTCATCAAAATCAACGGCGCGGACGACAAGCCGCGCGTCGACATCCGCGCCGGCTACGGATGGACCAATCTCTCCGCGGGCTCGCTCAGCGGAAGTCCGCGCAACTGGAACGCCGGCCTGTTTCTCTCCTTCCCGTTCTTCGACGGGATGGCCACGCGGGGCCGCGTCGCCGAGGCGAAGAGCGACCTCGCGCGGCAGCGCATCGACACCGATCGCGCCGTCGACAACGTCACGCTCGAGGCGCGGACCGCCGTCGATGCCGTTCGCGAGTCCGTCGAGATCGTTCGCGCGCTCTCCGGCACGGTCGACCAGGCCCGCCGCGTCCTGAAGATGGCCGAGCAGGGATACGAGCTCGGCGTGAAGACGCACATCGACGTGCAGGACGCGGAGCTCAACCTCCGGGCCGCCGAGGGCAACCTCGCCCGCGCCCGCCGCGACTACCGCGTCGCCACCACGAACCTCGACTGGGTCCGCGGCGCGCTGTAGGGCCACACGGGCCGAGGGCCGCAACCGGGAAGGATGAGGGGGAGTTCGCGGAAATCTGGCCAGCACAGAGAACACAGAGGCTTCTGGCTTCCTCTGTGCTCTCTCTGTCTCTGTGGTGAATAGAATCGCAGCCACGAAAGGGACGAACCATGAAGAAACGCAAACTCGGTACGCAGGGGCTGGAAGTCTCGGAGCTCGGGCTCGGCTGCATGAGCATGAGCTGGGCGTACGGTACGCCGAACGACGAAGAGTCCATCGCCACCATCCACCGCGCCCTCGACCTCGGGGTCACCTTCTTCGACACGGCCGAGGCGTACGGGCCGTACAAGAACGAGGAGCTGTTAGGGCGGGCGCTGAAGGGCCGGCGCGACAAGGCCGTCATCGCCACGAAATTCGGATTCCACATCGAGAACGGGAAGATGGCCGGCCCCGACAGCCGGCCGCAGCACGTCCGCGAGGTGGTGGAGGCCTCGCTCCGGCGCCTCGGCACCGACCGCATCGACCTGCTCTACCAGCACCGCGTCGACCCGAAGGTGCCGATCGAAGAGGTGGTCGGCGTGATGGCCGACTTCGTCAAGCAGGGCAAGGTGCGATTCCTGGGATTGTCGGAGGCGGGGGAGAAGAGCATCCGCCGCGCGCACGCCGTGCATCCGATCTCAGCGCTGCAGAGCGAGTACTCGCTGTGGGAGAGGAATCTCGAGGAGCGGATCATCCCGGCCCTGCGCGAGCTCGGCATCGGCCTGGTTCCCTTCGCACCGTTAGGCCGAGGATTTCTCACGGGGGTGGCGAGGCGCGCGGAGGAGTATCCGGAAGGGGATTTCCGGAAGACGAACGACCCGCGGCTGCAGGGGGAGAACTTCGACCGGAACATGGCTGCGGCGGAGAGCGTGCGGCAGTTCGCGAAGCGGAAAGGGGCCACGCCGGGGCAGATCGCGCTGGCCTGGCTGCTCCACAGGGGCGAGGACATCGTGCCGATTCCGGGGACGAAACGGCGGAAATACCTCGAGGAGAACGCAGGCGCCGCGGAGGTCCGGCTCACGGGGGCGGATATGGCCGAGCTCGATCACGCCCTGAAGAACGTGGCCGGCCCGCGCTACACGGCAGCGAGCGCGGCGATGGTGGACCGGTGAGGGCGTTGTGGATTGCGGATTGTCATCCCGAGCGCTGGAATCGCGGAGGCGCGACACCGGAGAGAAGAAACGTTCGATCGTTCTCCCTCTCCCCGCCGCAGCGGGGAGAGGGCCGGGGTGAGAGGTCTCGTTCTGGTTCTAAAGCAGACCCCTCATCCGCCTTCGGCACCTTCTCCCCGCAGCGGCGGGGAGAAGGGCAAGGAACGCCAGAGCCTGCATAAACACTGGGAGTTTCTTGGAAGCGTGAGCGAGGGATCTGGGCGGGCGGGGCGCGAGGGTCGAGATTTCGACCGCCCCTCCCGGCACCGCCGCTCGTGTTGCGCGCCACCCGGCCAGCCAGATCCCTCGCTGACGCTCGGGATGACAAGCGTCCCATGCGCGATGCCCTTGACATCGTCTAAATCATGACATAGTTTAATGGTCGCCCATGACCCGGAAAGTCGTCGAGCTCCTGGCCAGCCACGGCATCCAGCCGTCGGCACACCGCGTCGCGGTCGCCCAGTACGTCCTCACCACCGACGAGCATCCCTCGGCCGACCGCGTCTGGAGCCGCGTCCGGGAGCGCTTCCCCATGATCTCCCGGGCCACCGTCTACAACGCTTTGAACCTCTTCGTGGAGAAGAACCTCCTCTGCGAGCTGCACCTGGCCCCCGACTCGGTGGTCTTCGACCCGAACATGGGCCGCCATCACCACGTCATCGACGACGAGAGCGGGCGCATCTACGACCTGCCCTGGGACCAGGTCCAGGTGCGCAACATCGGCACCATCAACGACTTCGAGATCCGCGACTACCAGGTGGTCATGCACGGGAGGAGAAAGGCGCGGAAACGATCGTGAAGTCTTTTTTGCCGGACTTAGACGATGTCTAATTGCCGACAAGGTCAATGAAAGGAAGGAGAAGCCCCCATGGCTGATTTCAAGACGAGCAAAACGTTCAACAACCTCAAGGATGCCTTCGCCGGCGAGTCGATGGCCAACCGCCGTTACCTCTACTTCGCCAAACTGGCCGACGTGGAGGGGCAGCCCGACGTGGCCGGCCTGTTCCGCGACACCGCCGAAGGCGAGACCGGCCACGCCCACGGCCACCTCGACTACCTGAAGAAGGTCGGCGATCCCGCCACCGGACTCCCCATCGGCGACACCAAGCTCAACCTCAAGGCCGCCATCCACGGCGAGACCCACGAGTACACCGACATGTACCCGGGCATGGCCAAGACCGCCCGCGAGGAAGGCTTCGCGGAGATCGCCGACTGGTTCGAGACCCTGGCCCGCGCCGAGAAGTCGCATGCCGGTCGGTTCCAGAAGGGACTCGATTCGTTGAAGTGACCCGATTCGTGTGGCACAGACTTCTTGTCTGTGCCACACCGATGGGTTGCGCGGTTGCGCGGTGGCAGAGCGGCTCGTTCGTCCTTACACCGCGAAACCGCGCAACCGCGAAACCGCGCAACCATGTGAGCGAGTATGCAGACATCCGAACGCCACAAGAACCACCTCTCCCGTGACCAGATCCTCGACCTCGGCGACTACGAGCGGCAACGCGACGAGATCCGGCCGCGAGCGATCGCCGCACGCGGCATCCGCCGCGTCGAGGTCGGTCCCAACGCCACGCTCGCCTTCGAGAACCGCGAGACGGTCGTCTACCAGATCCAGGAGATGCTGCGCGCCGAGCGCATCGCCAGAGAGGAAGAGGTCCGCCACGAGATCGACACCTACACCGATCTCCTGCCGTCGCCGAGCGAGCTCTCGGCGACGCTGATGCTCGAGTTTCCCGCCGTGGACGAGCGCAGCGTCCGCCTCTCGGAGCTCGTCGGATTCGAGGATCACCTCCACCTGGAGATCGAGGGCGCCGGAAAGTCCGCTGCCTATTTCGACCAGCGTCAGATGGACGAGGAGAAGATCAGCGCGGTGCAGTTCGTCCGCTTTCCTCTCAGCGGCGAGCAGCTGCGCGCGCTGGCCGCGGGGCGGCGGCTGCGCGTCGTCGCCGATCATCCGCGTTACCGGCACGCTGCCGACGTGCCGGAATCGACCGTACGGGCGCTGGCCGCGGACCTCCGGGAGGCTTTGCATGGTTGACCTTCGCGACCCGCTCTACTTCGACGAAGCGGCCATCGACAAGGAGCTGCGCCGAGTCTTCGACGTCTGCCACACCTGCCGCATGTGCTTCAGCTACTGCCCGTCGTTTCCGTCGCTGTTCGACGCCATCGACCGGCACGAGGAGGCCGGCGAAGGGGAGGTGGCCGCGCTGACCACCGCGGAGATGGAGCAGGTCGTCGACCTCTGCTGGCAGTGCAAGCTCTGTTACGTGAAGTGCCCCTACACGCCGCCGCACAAGTTCGCCGTCGATTTCCCTCGCCTCCTCATGCGCGCGAAGCTGGCAAAGGTGCGCAAGTGCGGCGTTCACTTCCGCGAACGGATCCTCGGCGATCCCGACAGGCTCGGCAAGCTGTCGTCAGGCCCATTTGCCGGCATGGCGAACTGGGCGAACCGGCGGCCGCTGCTGCGCGTCGCGCTCGAGAAGGTCCTGGGCATTCATCGCAAGCGCCTTCTGCCGTCGTACGCGAAGAAGACGTTCGGGAAGTGGATGAGAAGCCGGAAGACCGATGGTTCCACGCAACCGCGCAACCGCGCAACCGCGCAACCACCTGCCACACCGCCGGAGCGCGTGGCGCTCTTCGCCACCTGCTCGATCGACTACAACTACCCGCAGGTCGGCAGCGCGGCCGTGCAGGTGCTCGAGCACAACGGGAAGTCGGTCGTCAGTCCGGACGTGGTCTGCTGCGGCCTGCCCGCGATCGACGGTGGCGACGTCGACGCCGCAGTGAAGAAGATCGAGCAGAACGTCCGCACGCTTCTTCCGCTCGTCCGCGCCGGGATGCCGGTGGTCGTGCTCGCGCCGAGCTGCGGCTACATGATGAAGACGGAGTGGCCGGAGCTCGTGCCGACCGACGAATGCCGCGAGGTGGCGAAAGCGACGATGGACATCGGCGAGTACCTGGCGAAGCAGAAGGCGGCCGGCAAGCTCGACACCTCCTTCCCGAACGCGCAGGGGAGCATCGCCTACCACGTGCCTTGTCACCTTCGGGCGCAGAACGTCGGCCTGCCGTTCCGCGGTCTGCTGGAGAGCATCCCCCAGACCACGGTCGAGCCGATCGAGCAGTGCTCGGCGTTCGACGGCACGTGGGGGATGAAGACGGAGTACTACGAGACTTCGCGCAAATGCGCCGGCAAGCTCTGCGCCGCGATCACCCGCTCCGGCGCCGACCACCTCGTCTCCGACTGTATGCTGGCCGGCCTGAACATGATCGAAGGCACAGGCCGCGCACCGCAGCATCCGATCGAGATCCTGAGGGACGCCTACGGACTGCCTTCAAAGATGTAGGGCGCAGCCGCACTGCGCCGTAGGCGGCGAAGCCGCCGATACAATTTAGCGGCGGCCGTGAGGCCGCCGTCCGATCGCCCGACCCAGCGCCCGAGCGCGCGCAGCGCGCGACAGATCGGTCTGTTTGTTCGCCTTCTGTCGGGCACTCCGCGCCCTTGTACGCTGATGCGATCGCTTGGTCCGGCGGCCTGACGGCCGCCGCTAAATTCTTGCGGCGGCTTCGCCGCCTCACCACAGCATTCGTCACTCGTTGATCGAAGAGCGCCAAACTCCAGGGCGCAGCCGCGCTGCGCCGCGCAAAATCGACGTCGACGCGGCGACGCCGTTCAGCGCACGGCGCAGCGCAGCTGCGCCCTACGAGCATCAACGCTTCCGGTCGTAGCAGCCGACCAGCTCCGTCTTGGCCACGACGTGGCCCTCCATGGCCTTCTCGAGCTCCAGCTTTCCGGCCGAGGGCGGGAGGTCGAGCTTGCTGTCGAGGGCGAAGAGCTTGAAGAAATAGCGATGCTCGCGGTCGGGAGGAGCGGGGCCGCCATACGCGCTCTTGCCCCAGCTGTTCCGCCCCACGACTCCTTTGGGCGCCTGACCTTCGGCGATCTGGGCCGTGTTCGGCGGGATGTTCCAGACGATCCAGTGATCCCAGTTTCGATCGGCGCGCACTTCGGGCGGCACGTCGGGATCGTCGAGGATGAGGGCCAGCGACTTCGCTTCTTTCGGAACGTCGGCGATGGTCAGGGGCGGGTTGATGTCCCTTCCGTCGCACGTGTAGCGCGGTGGAATCGAGGCATGGTCCTGGAAGGCGCTGCTTGTGAGTTTCATCGGTTCTTCATCCCCTTTCGTTGCGGTTCCATGGATATGGCGCCGGAGGCGGTTGCGCAACTCAACAAGAGAAGGCTTTTCAGGATATTCAGCGGGTCCGGCGAAATTTCGAAGAGAGCATCCAGCCGCGGAGCGGCGACATCTCCGAGAGACCAATGTCGCCGCTCCGCGGCTCTACGCTGTGCCTTGCCTCATCCCCCAAGGCTCACGCCTTGGGCTACTTGGATTTCGCCGCTCCGCGGCTCAACGTCCATCCTTTGACCCACTCCGAAGCCGGAAGAGCCTGAATCTGCAATGTTAGACCGTTCAGCTCGTCTCCTCACGCGACATTCAGCTCTTCGCCACGAGCCTCTCCGACGCATCCCAAAGCTTCGCTGCGAGCTCCGCGTCCCGCGCCTCCTGCTTCGTGTGCGCAGGTTTTTTCTTCATGTAGTACCCGCCTGGCTGCCAGTCGACGCCCGGCTGCGTGCTGGCGAGCCAGACCAGGGTTTGCGCTCCCTTTTCGGGTGCGATCATGAAGAGCCTGCCGATCGAGCTCGAATACCAGAAGCGGATGGCGGCGCTCCCTTCCCGGGCGAATCCCGTGGCCACCACGCCCGGATGGAACGATGCCGCGCGGACTCCGCGCAAGCGGCCATTGATCTCGGAGGCGTGGAGGATGTTCATCAGCTTGGCCGTTCCGTATGCGCGCCAACCGCCGTAGCGGCGGGAGCTCTCGAGATCGTCGAGATCGACGTGCCCCATGTAGTGCGCGCCGCTCGACGTGTTGATCACGGTCGCTCCGGACGCCTCCAGCCGCTCGCGCAGGAGCAGGGTGAGGAGAAACGGCGAGAGGTGGTTGACCTGCAGCGTTTTCTCGTGCCCGTCCTCGGTCAGCTGCCGTTTCGCGACGATGCCGCCGACGTTGTTCGCCAGGACGTCGATGCGCGGGTACTTCGCGATGAGCTGCGCGGCCAGCGAGCGAACATCGCGGAACCTGGTGAAGTCGGCCAGGAAGGAATCGCAGCCGATCGCCTGCGCGATCCGTGCGGTCTCGGCCGAGCGGCCGGTGATGGCAACCGTCGCCCCCATCTCCCGCAGAGCGCTCGCCGCGGCCGCCCCGATCCCGGAGCTGCCGCCGGTGATCACCACGACCTTGCCGGTCAAGTCCGCCATTCTGGAACCTCCTCCTGGCCCGCGAAGCATACGACCGGTCGGGGTGCGCCGTTTTGTCGCACGGGCGGTGAGCAGTAATTAATGGTGGCGGTGCCGGGAGGGGGAGACGATGGGACGGATGCTGCGGCGGCAGTTCCCATCGGTCCCCCTGTCGGTGTGGGGCAGGCTTTCCAGTCTGCCTTCCCGGGCGGGCTGGAAAGGCCGCCCCACACCGGGAGAGTCATCGGTCCCATCCGTCCCATTGGCCCCGGCCGAGCGCAAGTTCTCCTGTGACGCACGCCGGTTTCGCTGTTTTTGATCGGACCTATGTTGGCCTCAATTGAAGGAGGTCGTCATGATCACCGAACGGGTCCGGTCGCTTCTCGACAAGAACGCGATCAAGTACGCCGTGATCCAGCATTCGCCGGCCTTCACGGCTCACGAGATTGCGGCTTCGGCACACATCGCCGGGAAAGAGCTGGCCAAGACCGTCATCGTCAGGATCGCCGACAAGATGGCCATGGTGGTGCTCCCGGCCTCGAAACGCGTCTCCATCGACGAGTTGCAGAAGATCGTTGGAATCGCGAACGTGCGTCTCGCCCACGAGCAGGAGTTCGACAACCTCTTCGCCGACTGCGAGCCCGGAGCAATGCCGCCTTTCGGGCAGTTGTACGGGCTGGACGTGTACGTTCACGAGGAGCTGACGCACGACAAGCGGATCGCATTCAACGCCGGCTCGCACACGGAGCTCGTGCAGATGGCCTACACCGACTTCGAGCGCCTGGCGCATCCGAAGGTGATGGCGACGGCGTAGTTCTGATCAGCCGCGCCGAAGGGGTGAGGGGCGTGGATCTCGGGTTCATCGTTCGCGCGCCCCTCATCCGGCCTTTGGCCGCCTTCTCCCGTCGGGAGAAGGCTCTGAGGTTCGCGTCGCGATCTCCTCAACAAATCGCGAAACCAGATCGCGAAGTCACGAACCGCCAGGCGGCGCAGCCGCCGTAAGAATTTAGCGGCGGCCGTCAGGCCGCCGAAACAGTCGATCGCATCAGCGTACGAGGGCACGAAGTGCCCGACAGAAGGCGTAAACAGATGATGATCTATCGCGCGCTTCGCGCGCTCGGACGCTGGGCTGGGCGAACCGAACGGCGGCCTGACGGGCCGCCGCTAAATTGTGTCGGCGGCTCCGCCGCCTTGTGCAGGCACTCGTGAGGACACGAAGCGCCTGCCGCCTTGTGCGGGCAGTCGTGAGGAGGGCGGTCACCTGAACCCGTTTCCGATTCGCAACGATCGGGCCTTTTCCTTGACCTGTGGGTGCTGTAGTGTGACCACTCGGTCAGCGGACGCGGTCGGGGGACAGGGTTCGCGGCTTTCCGATCACGCCTGCAGCGCGGCGTTTCGCCGCAATCAGATTCGCTTATCCGGCATGCTTCGCGGCCCACGAATGCACGTCGGGACGGCGTATTGGAAAATGGTGCGGGGAGAACGAGGACGATGAATCGTCACATGGGAGCCGGCCTGGTAGCGCTGGCGTTGACTCTCACGGCGTGCACGAAGGCACCCGTGGCGAAGCCGGCGCCGCCGCCGAAGGTGGTGGTCGTGGCCGCACGGCAGCAGGATGAGCCCATCTATCGCGAGTGGATCGGCACGACGGAAGGCGACGTCAATGCCGAGATCCGCCCGAAGATCGACGGCTATCTTCTGCGCCGCGACTACCCGGAAGGAAGCTTCGTCCGGGAAGGGCAACTGCTGTTCGAGATCGACCCGCGGCAGTTCGACGCCCAGATGGCGCAGGCCGAGGCCAATCTCGAGCAGGCCAACGCCGGCCTGGCCAAGGCCCAGCGGGACGTGGCCCGTTTCGAGCCGCTGGCGGCGCAGAAGGCAATCAGCCAGCAGGAGCTCGACAACGCCCGCTCCGCGGAGCGCGCCGCCCTGGCCACCGTCGACGCAGCCAAGGCCTCCGTCGAGCAGGCGCGCCTGAATCGCGCCTGGACCCGCGTCACCTCGCCCATCAGCGGCATCGCCGGCATCGCCCAGCAGCAGGTCGGCGATCTCGTCAATCCCCAGGCCGTGCTGACCACGGTCTCCAAGGTCGATCCCATCCGCGTCCGCTACGAGATGAGCGAGCAGGAGTACCTGCAGTACCAGAGAGATCCGCAGATGCACAACGCGCAGCTGCAGCTCATCCTTTCCGACGGCAGCGTCTATCCACGCCCCGGGCGGATCCTGCTGTCCGGGCGCGAGGTCGACGTCAAGACCGGTACGATCGCGACGATCGGCCTCTTCCCCAATCCCGGGAACGTGCTCCGTCCCGGCCAGTACGCGAAGATCCGCGCCGTCACGCACGTGGTTCGCGGAGCCGTGGTCGTGCCGCAACGTGCCGTGAACGAGCTGCAGAGCGTCTATCAGATCGGCGTCGTCGGACCCGACGGCAAGGTCGAAGTTCGCACCGTGAAGACGGGCGACCGTGTCGGCAGTCTGTGGATCATCGAGGACGGCCTCCGTCCCGGCGAGCGTGTGATCACCGAGGGCTTTTCGCGCGTGAAGCCCGGCATGACCGTCGCGCCTGTCGAAGACACTGCGGCCGGTGTGGCCGCCGCGACGGTGAGGTAACCGATGGCCCGGTTCTTCATCAATCGTCCCATCGTCGCCATCGTCATCGCCATCGTCACGGTGCTCGTCGGTGTCGTGGCCATGGTCGGGCTTCCGGTCGCCCAGTTTCCCGACCTCGTGCCGCCGATGATCCAGATCCAGACTTCTTATCCCGGCGCCGACGCACTGACGGTCGAGCAGGCGGTGGCCACGCCGATCGAGCAGCAGATGAATGGCGCCGAAGACATGCTCTACCTGCAGTCGATCAACGCCAGCGACGGCACGATGACCGAGCGCGTCACGTTCGACGTCGGCACGGACCGGAACGCCGATCAGGTCGAGGCGCAGAACCGCGTTGCGCAGGCGCAGGCCAGCCTTCCCCCCGAGGTCAACCAGTTCGGACTCACGTACCGCAAGACGCAGGGCGTGCCGATGATGCTGATCTCGCTCTTCTCGCCGAAAGGCACGTACGACGCGCTCTTCCTCGGCAATTACGCGCTGATCAACGTCAACGACGCGCTCTACCGCGTGCCGGGAGTCGGTCAGGTCCTCAACTTCGGCGCGTCCGAGTACGCGATGCGCATCTGGGTCAAACCCGATCAGCTGGCGAAGCTCGGACTGGCGGTGAGCGATCTGACCCGAGCGGTCCAGTCGCAGAGCACGGTCAACCCTGCCGGACAGGTCGGCGCAGAGCCCGCCGAGAAGAACCAGGAGTTCACGTACACCGTCCGTGCGCAGGGGCGTCTGGTCACGCCGGAGCAATTCGGCAACATCGTCGTCCGCGAGAATTCTGACGGCTCGGTGGTCCGCCTCAGGGACGTCGCGCGCGTGGAGCTCGGCGCCCTTTCGTACAAACAGATCGGCCGCTTCAAAGGCAAGCAGTCGGCCATCATCGCCATCTTCCAGGCTCCGGGCTCGAACGCCCTGGCGGTCGCCAAGGGCGTGCGCAAGGCCATGGCCGAGGTGAAGCAGCGCTTTCCCCAGGACATGGACTATCAGGTGTCGGTCGACACCACCGCGCCGGTGACCGAGGGGATCCGGGAAATCGTGCTGACGTTCCTCGAGGCGATGGTGCTGGTGATCCTGGTGGTATTCCTGTTCCTCCAGAACTGGCGCGCCACGATGATCCCGCTGGTTGCGGTTCCGGTCTCGCTGATCGGCACGTTCGCCGCGTTTCCTCTTCTCGGATTCTCGATCAACACGCTGTCGTTGTTCGGCCTCGTGCTGGCGATCGGACTGGTGGTCGACGATGCGATTGTCGTCGTGGAGGCGGTCGAGCATCACATCGAAGAGGGGATGACGCCGCGCGCGGCCACGCTGCAGGCCATGAAAGAAGTGTCGGGTCCCGTGGTGGCGATCGCGCTGATCCTCTCGTCGGTCTTCCTGCCGGTGGCGTTCATGGGCGGGATCCAGGGGCGGCTCAACGAGCAGTTCGCGGTCACGATCGCGATCTCGGTTCTGATCTCGGCGTTCAACGCCCTGAGCCTCTCGCCGGCGCTGTCGGCGATGTTGCTTCGGCCGCGCAAGCGAGGTCACGGTTCGCTGGCGCGGATATTCGGCGGGTTCAACCGCTGGTTCGAGCGTGCCACGCGCGGCTACGTTCGGCTCTCCGACCTGCTGATCCGCAAGGCGGTCATCGCGCTGGTGATCCTGGTCGGCTTCGCGGCGTTCTCCGGACTGATCGGAAGAAAAGTCCCGACCAGCTTCGTGCCGGACGAGGACCAGGGTTACTTCTTCCTCAATGTGCAGCTGCCGGATGCGGCCTCGCTGCAGCGCACCGATGCCGTGGCGCGGAAGATCGAAAAGATTCTCGATCACACGCCCGGCGTCGCCTCGTACAACACGGTGGTCGGCTTCAGCCTGCTGTCGTTCGTCTCGGCAACGTACAACGGATTCTTCTTCGTCTCCCTCGAGCCGTGGGGTGAGCGCACAGCCCGCGGCGAGGACGCCAAGTCGCTGATCGCGAAACTGAATCAGCGGTTCAGGGCCGAGATCCCGGAAGCGACCATCTTCGGATTCATGCCGCCGTCGATTCCCGGTCTGGGGGCCGCCGGCGGATTCTCGTTCTGGCTGCAGGACCGCAGCGGCGGCTCCGTGCAGTTCCTCAACGAGAACCTGCAGCGCTTCCTCGAAGCGGCGAGGAAGCGTCCCGAGCTGCAGAACGTCACGAGCACGTTCCGGGCAGCGGTGCCGCAGGTGTACGTCGACGTCGACCGCGACAAGGCCCTGAAGCAGGGAGTGCCGATCGGCGACGTCTACGCGTCGCTGCAGACGTTTCTCGGCGGGACGTTCATCAACCAGTTCAACCGCTTCGGCCGGCAGTGGCGTGTATTCATGCAGGCCGATGCCGCCGACCGCATGACGCCGGACGACATCGGCCGCTTCTACGTCCGGAACAACGACGGAAACATGGTCCCCCTCTCGGCGCTGACGACGGTTCGGCAGACGTCTGGTCCCGAGTACACGCAGCGCTTCAATCTCTTCCGCGCGGCCCAGATCACCGGAAGCGCCGCGCCCGGTTACAGCTCGGGGCAGGCCATGGACGCGCTGGAGCAGGTTGCGGCGCGGACGCTGCCGCGCGAGATGGGATACGACTGGTCCGACCTGTCGTACCAGGAGAAGAAGGCGGCCGGGACGACGACGCGCGTGTTCGCGCTGTCGATCGTCTTCGTCTTCCTGATCCTGGCCGCGCTGTACGAGAGCTGGTCGCTTCCGCTGAGCGTCCTGCTCTCGGTTCCGGTGGCGGTCTTCGGAGCGTTCACCGGGCTGCTGCTGCGCAAGTTCGACTTCGACGTGTATGGACAGATCGGGCTGGTCGTGCTGATCGGGCTGGCGGCGAAGAACGCCATCCTCATCGTGGAGTTCGCGAAGGCCGAGTTCGAGCAGGGGAAAGACCTGGCCTCCGCCGCGCTGCACGGAGCGCGCTTGCGACTGCGGCCGATTCTGATGACCTCGTTCGCATTCATTCTCGGATGCGTGCCGCTGTGGTTCGCCCGCGGCGCGGGAGCCTCGTCGCGCCAGATCCTGGGAACGGTCGTGGTGGCGGGCATGCTCGCCGCGACGTGCCTGGCGGTGTTCCTGATTCCGGTGCTGTTCGTGGTCGTGGAGCGCTTCGCCGGTGCCGAGCGACGGCTCGAGGCGAAGCTGGCGGACAGGGGGAACGAGCCGGAGGCGGCGCCAGGGGAGACGCATTAATGAAGGGGACGGTTGGCAGGACGCCGAAAGAGCGCGTTCTCGACGAAGGTTTCCGACGAGAAGGTCCCCTCGCCCCGCGGACGTTCGATTCGTGCGCGTGGTCCCATCGCGCCGCGGGGCGAGAGGACCTGAGCCGCCACTGCGCGTGGATGTTTCGACCTCTCGCGCTCCTTGTGACCGTGATTCTTGCTGCCTGCACCGTCGGTCCGAACTATCACAAGCCGGCCGTCGCCGTACCCGATCAGTTCTATGGTGCGAGCGGCGCGTCGGCGGCTTCCATTGCCGACCAGCGGTGGTGGGACGTCTTTCGCGACCCGACTCTGCGGTCGTTGATCGACGAGGCGCTGAAGAACGGATACGACGTGCGCATTGCAGCGGCGCGGGTCGAGGAGGCGCGGGCGCGGTACGGCATCGCCGGCGCGGCCCGAGTTCCAGCCGTCGGCTACGGGGCCAGCGTCGATCGCGGCCACACATCGACGTACGCGAATCCGAGCGATGTCACGGGAAGCCTGATCATCGCCAACGTCAACGTGTCGTGGGAAGCCGACCTGTGGGGTCGCATCCGGCGGCTCGACGAAGCGGCGCGGGCGCAGTACCTCGCGACGGAGGAGGGCAGAAGAGGCGTGATCCTGTCGCTCGTCTCCGAAGTGGCGTCGGCCTATTTCGATCTGCGCGAGCTCGACGAGGAGCTGGATATCGCCCGCCGCACACGCGCGTCATTCCAGGACACCTACGACCTCTTTCACCGCCAACTGGTGGGCGGGACCGCCTCGGCGCTGGAAACGTCCCGCGCGGAAGCGGCCCTGGCCAACGAGTCCGGCCAGATCCCGTTCCTCGAGCAGCAGATCGCCGCGAAGGAAAACCAGCTGAACTTTCTTCTCGGCCGCATGCCGGGACCGATCCCGCGCGGCGCGTCGCTCGGGGACCAGCCGGTCCCGCCGGACGTGCCGGCGGGACTGCCGGCCTCGCTTCTGTTGAGGCGGCCGGACGTCCGGCAGTCCGAGGAGCTCCTCATCGCGGCCAACGCCAACATCGGAGTGGCCGAGGCGGCGTTCTATCCGACGCTGAGCCTGACCGGGGTGTTAGGCGGGCAGAGCCCGGAGCTGTCGACGCTGCTCAACAGCGGCCGGGCCTGGACGATCGGTGCGAGCCTGCTCGGCCCGATTTTCCAGGGCGGACGGCTCCGCGCCCAGAAGCAGGTCGCACTCGCCCAGTTCGAGGAGGCGAAGCTCGCCTACGAGCAGGACGTGACGAACGCCCTCGGTGAAGCGTCGACGTCGATCGTGGCGCTGCAGAAGTTCGGCGAAGAAGAGCAGCAGCGCGCGCGCGCCGTTGCCGCCGATCGCGAGGCGGTGAGGCTGGCCACGCTTCGGTACGAGTCCGGCCTGTCCGCCTACTTCGAGGTCCTCGATGCCATGCAGCAGCTCCTGTCCGCCGAAAACGAGCTGGCCCGGACGCGCCGCGACCGGCTGGTGGCGCTGACCCAGTTGTACCGCGCGTTAGGCGGCGGCTGGAACCAGCAGGGAGCGCGCTAGGGACGCGCTGCAGCGCGTCCGCAGCTCTCGTGCCTTCCCACCGCCCGGAGTTGCGGACGCGCTGCTGCGCGTCCCTGCCGCCGGGTTTCACACGGGCGGCCGCACGTTGCCGTACTCGTAGCGGCTCGAGCGATGGCTCGTGCCGAGGCTGCCGCCAACGTCGACGTCGATGTCCTGGCGCAGCATGAGCCCCGTGGTTTTCGAGATCCATGTCTTCGTATCATGGCGTCGAATATCGGCTGGCATGCGGCGTTCGATGCGCGAGCAGGAGCGGTGAGCCATGGCGCGGAGAACAGCAGAATCGCGGCGATAGACCGAATCGATCGATGCATGGGGGAAAACCTGCGGCCGAAGTAAGCGGCCCGCCATTAAGTCCGCGTTAACCGAAAACTTCCTGCACAGTCAACGACTTGGAGAGATGTCTCAATCGGGTCCCGATTTGAGCGTGGTACGATTTTCCAAAAGTCATCGCGGCCCCTGTTTCCCACGATCATCATGGGTGGTTCCCAGCCAAAGCTTCGCCAGCGCTTCGGTCCCTTTGAGCTGGACCCCGTCGAGGGGAGCCTCACGCGCAATGGAACCCGCGTGCGGTTACAGGACCTGCCGTTTCGCCTGCTCGTCCTTCTCGTGGAAAGGCAGGGCGAGATCGTGACGCGCGAGGAAACCCGCCAGCGCCTCTGGCCCGAGAACACGTTCGTCGAGTTCGACAACAGTCTGGGCGTGGCGATTCGGAAGGTCCGGGAGGCTCTGCACGACGATGCCGAGAGTCCGCGATATGTCGAGACCATCCCTCGCCGCGGCTATCGGTTTCTGGCGCCGGTCACGGAGAGCGGCACGGCCCCCACCACACCCGCCCGCCCTCACGCCCGCCCGTCGAGCGCGATCGTTCTCGTGTCGCTCGTGGCGCTCGCGCTGTTGCTCGTTTACTGGGGCATTCTCTATTTTCGTGCGCCGGCGGCGCCGCAGACCCCCGTTCGCCGCTCTGTCGCCGTTCTTGGCTTTCGCAATCTGCCGGGGGACCCTGGCGACAACTGGCTGTCTGCAGCCTTCTCCGAGATGGTCAGCACGGAGCTCGCGGCCGGTGGCGAACTGCGCCTCATTTCCGGCGAGGATGTGTCCCGCGCCAAGAGCGAGCTTCCTCTCGCCGACGAGGACAGCCTGGCCCGCTCCACGCTGGCGCGTTTGCGGGCCAATCCGGGCGCGGACGTAGTCGTGCTCGGCTCGTATACGCGCCTAACGGGCGAGGAGCCGAATCGCATCCGTCTCGATCTTCGTGTGCAGGACACCGGCACGGGTGCGACCATCTTCGAACAGGCCTTTACTGGCAGGCAGGAGAATCTGTTCGACCTGGTCAACCAGGCGGGCGCCCGTCTTCGAGAGAGCCTCGGTGTGAGGCCTCTTACTCCGCAGATCGCGGCGGCGGCCCGTGCCGCACTTCCTTCGAATCAGCCGGCGCTGCAGTTCTTCACGGAAGGCCTGGCTCGCTCAAGGGCATTCGATTTTCTAGGCGCCCGCGACGTGCTGATCAAGGCTATCGCCGCCGACCCCGACTATCCGCTGGCCCACTCGGCGCTGGCCGATGCCTGGGATCACCTTGGCTACAATGCCAACGCTCTGGCCGAGACCCGGCGCGCGATGCAGCTCTCCGACAAGCTCTCGCGTGAGGAGCGCCTGCTCGTCGAGGGCCGATACCGCGAGGAGATCAACGACTGGCCCGGCGCGGTTGCCAGCTATCAAGATCTGTTCAACCTCTTTCATGACGACCTCGACGATGGACTGCGGCTGGCTTCGGCTCAACGCCGGGTGAACCCCGCGGACTGCCTGCGTACGTTGGAGACTCTGCGCCACCTTCGTTATCCCGCCGGCGCCGATCCCCGTATCGATATGGAGGAGGCCTCGGCCTGGATCAACCACGATCTCGCCAAGGCGCATGCCGCCGCGGAACGCGCCGTGGTCAAAGGAAACGCGCAGGGCTCGCATCTTCTGGTGGCTCGTGCATACGGAATCCTCTGCCAGCAGGGAACCGACGGCGGGACATCCTCGACAGAGGCCATCAGCGCCTGCGAGAACGCCCGGGAGAGCTACGCCGCCGCCGGAGATCGTAACAACGAGGCGCGCACGTCGAACGACCTTGCCGGCGTCTACTTCGAGCAGGGCGACCTCGCGCGGGCGGAAGCGATGTGGCGCGAGGCCATCCCCAAGTTTCGTGAGGTCGGCGACACCGAGGGGCTCGCGGCCGCTTCCAACAACCTGGGCGATGTCTTCCTGCTCCAGGGAAATCTGGACGAGGCGAAGAGATCTCTGGAGCTATCGATTCCGGACTATCAGGCCATCGAGGACAAGGACGGCATCGCGCGCGCCCTCAACGATCTCGGCGACGTGTCGCGCCAGAAGGGTGATCTCGAGGCGGCGTTGACGACGTACCAGCAGGCCAGGGCCACCGCCGATGAGATCAACGACAAGAGCGTGATCGCCGACGTGCTGGACGGGCGCGGAGATGTGCTCGCCGATCAGGGCGATCTGGCGGCGGCGCGGAAGTCTTACCTGGAATCGCTGGCATTGCGAAAGCAAGCTGGAGAAAAGCAGACCGCTGCGGAGACCAATGTTGCACTGGCACGACTTGCCATCGAGGAGGGGAACGCTTCTCAGGCCGAGACAGCCATGCGCGAATCCATGCGCCAATTTCATCAGGAGCGTCAGTCCGATGATGAACTGGCCGCGATCACCGTCCTGATTCAGGCGCTCTGCACGGAGGGAAAGATCGCGGCGGCACAGGCGGAGGTCGAGGCGGCGCTCCCGCTTTCGACGGAGTGCCAAAACCATCGTATCGGCCTCGAATTCGCGCTGGCCGCGGCGCGGGCGACGCTCGCGTCGGGGCAGCCCGAATCCGCGAAGCGGCGGTTGGAGCAGATCGTTCAGGATGCACGCGCGCACCGATTCGCGGGTCTTGAATTCGAGGCTCGCCTGGCATTGGCGGAGCTGTCGAAGGCGGGCGGCCAGACCGCGGCGGCGCGCAAGCAACTCGAGTCCCTGGAGAACGCGGCGCGTGCGAAGGGCTTCGGCCTCATCGCTCGCAAGGCTTCGGCCGCGCGCACCAGCTGACGTCACCGCGCGAGCGGTTTCAAATCCGGCCGGCGAGCGTCCGCGCCAGAGGCTTGATCGCTTCGACGCTGCAGGGGCAGGTCATGTAAAGGATGCGCACCAGCTTGTCGCCCTTGCGGAACATCAGGATCGAGCCGGCCGTGTCGAAGGCCTGGTCACCGATGCCCTCAATGGGTGCTTCCTTCGGGCCGATGTTGCCCAGCACGTTCTGGTTCAGCTTCAGCTGGAAATCCGCCGCGTTGTTGTCGACGGAGAAGGCGAGAACGGGGACCTTTCCGTTGCTCTGCAGGTCGCTGTCACGAGGGTGTTCGGCCTGATAGGACTTGAAGAATCCGCCGGCGATCGTCTGGAGCATCTGCTGCTGGTTCCCGTCGGCTCCTTTTTGCGCGGCCATGGCCGACATGTGCTTCGCGGTCATGTCGGCCTGCGTTCCGGCGGCGAGGTAGGAGCAGCCGTCGTCGGTGGGCTGGATGCCGATGATGGGCACGCCGATGGCCTGACCCACCTCGTCCGTGCTGAGCATCCTGCAGTAGTCGATGTGCGCGCTCGTCGTGGCGGAGCTGTCCGCGCTGGCGGCGTGATCGCTCGCGCTCGAGTCGCTCGTGTTGGAAACACTCGTACTCGAACCGGTCGTGCCGGAACCGGTCGTGTTCAACAGACTCTCTTTCACTTCGTGTACTTTCTGGCTGACGCGATGCGCCACGTAGTAGATGCCTCCCGCAGCCAGCGCGGCGCCGACGAAGAGAATGACGACCAGGGCGATGGCGAGCTTGGCGAGCGGACTGCTCTTCGCGGCCGTGGCCGCCGCCGGCTGGTATGCGGGCTGCTGCTGTGCCTGCTGCGCGGCGGGTTGTGCCTGCTGCGCGCTCGGTTGTGCCTGCTGTACGTTCGCGCCGCAGCCGGGACAGAACGCCCCTCCACTCAACGGTGATCCACAGGAACTGCAGAAGCTCGCCATGCTCGACCCTCCTTTGATTGATTTGTGAGGACCAATGTGGGCATCGCGGCGCGGGCGGTCAATGAAACAGCGCTTTAAGCGTGGACTAACAGCGAAGTGTCAATTGCACAGCAGGTTGTGGAGGCTCATTAACTGTCCAGGAGAGCACGCGGACGCCTCCTTCGGCGATGCGCCCTGGAACAGGAGCAGCCAGGACGCCGGGAAGTTGATTCGGGATCGCGTTGGGATGGCGCTTTGTCGTTCCGTCTCCCTACTTGCCCGGTCGCGTTGCATACGGCAGGTCGAATTTGCCGTCCGTGATCGCCGCGGTCTCATGGTCCTCATCGCTCACGTGAATCACGCGCCCGGAGAAGGTCCCGGTGACCCGGGTCGCGCTGTTGCTGTCGATCGAGACCGTCATTTCGTCGTTGCGGTACTGGTCGTCCCCGCCGCCCGTCACCGCGAGCGAGTATTTCGGATCGCTCGTGCCGCGGATTGTCGTCGTGCCGTGATCGGCAACCGTGAAATGCAGGTGAGGCCACGCGCCGGGATAGTGACTGATGTCGTTCAATTCGAACGTGATGAGCCCATCGCCCTTGTGCCTGGCCACGTTGACGATCTGGAGCATGTCCGTGTCCGAGCCTGACGCCGGCTTGCCGTTGAAGACGAACGAGAAGCTGGTCTTCAAGACGTCGCCACTGGATGCTCCGCGCGATGCGGAGCTCGTCGCCGGAGATCCGGCGCTGGTTGCTGCATCCGTGCCGCTCGAGCTCCCTGCTTCTCGCGAACATGCTGTGATCGCGACAAGAATGCCAGTCAAAACGATGCTTCGGACCCGTGGGATGTTCATGATCGTCTCCCCTCTCCAGCTTGTGAGGCCGGTGGCGTTCGAAGGCTCGCCACACGTCGCAAAGAAACTCATGGCTGTCTGATCAGGATTTGCTCATCGTTACGGGTGAGCGCCTAGCCACCACCGTCGGGTGGCTCCGAGGGGTTTGTATTGCCAACGGTCGCATCTGGCACCGACGCATCGGGTGGATCGTCCTGCGGGTAATCCTCCGGGCTGCCGGTGTTGAACGTCTCTTTGACGGTGTCCTTTGCGGCGTCCTTCAAGCCTTCCTCTACACCTTCCTTGGCGGCCGTCCACAGCGGGTTGCCGACACCCTCGGCTACTCCCTCCAGACCCCCGGTGGCCAGACCACCGGCAATCGCGTTGCCGACCGGGTCGTCCTCCAGAGGCGGGTCGGGTGACTGGGGTGCGTCTACTTGACCTGTAGTCGTGGTCCCATCAGGTCCCTGGGTGGTCTGGGTTCCATCCGGCCGAGTCGTCGCCGTGAACCCGTCGGGATCCTGGACGGTCCTCGTGCCGTCCGTCCCCTGAGTCACCTTCGTCCCGTCCGGATAAGTCGTCGTAGTGGGTCCCGTGGCGCTGGTCGTCGTCACCGTTCCGTCCGGAGCTTTGGTCGACGTCGTCCCATCCGGATTGGGCCATGTAAGGCTGCCATCTGGACCGGCGGTCGTGCCGGGAGGATACAGCTCTGACATCGGTGTGAGTCCGCCAAGCGCTCCCACCGCCCCTGCTGCACCGCCCGCCATTCCCGCCGCGCCCGGAATCACGTTGCCACTGCTCGCGCAGCTCGCGCACCAGTGCATCACGATCGCGAAGATGTCGATCATGCCGTACCTCCCGCGCTCGCGCGCGACATCGAGACCCTTCCCGGTGCCTGAGCGGCCGCAAGCAGCATCGACCGCCGCTGCGCCTCAATCGGCGACAAGGGAAACCACGACTTCGGCGCGACCACACCACCCACCACGCGCCACTCGAGCGCGATCGCGTAGGCGATACCGCCAATCAACATCAGTGAGGTCAATCGTCCGCCGAGCGTGAGCACGATCGAGATCTTTGCGACGACCCCGTTGAGACGACCGGTGAGGATCGCGTTCTGCGAGCAATGCTCCATGAGCACCGCGGCGATCGCAGCCACCGGCGCAATCCACGCACGCGACTGCGGCCGTCGATACATCAGCCCGAACGAGACACCGAGGACGATCAGTGCCGTGTGCACCAAGTGGCCACTCTGCGCCACCGTCCATCCGTAGACCACGCCCTTTCCTTCGCTTGGGAAAAGAAGCGAGAGCAGCGGATTCGCGGTGAGTGAAAAGCCTCCGCGCCCGAGCGCCGCGTCCTCGAAGAGACTGAAGCCCGCTCCGGTCCAGGCGCCGATCAACGTAAGGTCGAGCACGGATGGTCGCGTCTCCGTGCGCCGCATCGCCATCCTGAGCACGATCGCAACAGGAAGAACCTTGAGAGCCTCCTCGGTGATCGGCACCCACACTGCCGTCGCGAGGATGCTCGACGTTCCGAGCTTCTCCACCAGCGGCGTGCCTACCAGTCGCGCCAGCGCCGTGATGCCGAGCAAACCGGTGAGTCCGACGCCGACGAGTGCACGCCAGCCGATCGTGCGCACCGGGCCGGCGACGAATATCAACAGCCCGAGCGTCCAGAGCTGCGCGGCGAAATCCATCGCGAACGGATGCAATCCCGCCGCCTTCGTAATGCGCGGGAGCGACGCGAGCACCGTCAGCCCCGAGATCGCGAGCGCCACCGTCGACACGAGGGTCATCGTACGCATACGCGCGGCGGACGATGCCGAGCGCGCGGCATACGACATCGCCACCTTGAGACCGATCCCGGCGCAGACGAGCACGATCAGCGTCGCCGGCCCATCCGGCAGCACGCCCGCGAACCGCGCGAGCACCGCGCCGACCGACACCGCGACGATCGCGCCCCCGACGATCGCCAGCGTGCGATCGCCGCTCGCCGGCGATCGAGTGACCACGGCGCTCATCAGAGGTTCCCGCCGATGGCCGTGTCACCGACAGATGCGGCGGCGGCCTGCGAAGCAGCGGACGCGGACTGCGCGGCAGCGCCCGGTTGTGTGGTGGAGCCGCCCTTTGAGCACGCAGCGAGTGCGCACGGCACGGCGAGCGAGGCGATGAGGGCAGGGACAAAGCGCGTTGT
Organism: Acidobacteriota bacterium; assembly: GCA_021781455.1. Lineage (GTDB taxonomy): Bacteria > Acidobacteriota > Thermoanaerobaculia > Gp7-AA8 > Gp7-AA8 > JAJXWV01. The sequence goes on from JAJXWV010000084.1 coordinate 79,876, forward strand.
GGTGTGTATGACCTGGCTCTTCCTTGAAACGGAACGCGGGTGCAGCATCGCGTTGGGATGGCGGTTTGTCATTCCTTCTCCCTACTTGCTCCGGCGTGACGCGTACGGAAGGTCGAACTTGCCGTCCGTGATCGCCGCGATCGCGTGGTCGTCGTTGCTCACGTACAGTCCGCAGCCGTGGTTATGACGCGATGCACTTCCCGCACGGTCATGGCGTCGAGCTCCATGATCAGCCGCAACCCGGGTTGCAGGCCTTGAGCGTCAGCGTGTAATGCGCCTTGTTGCCTGCGGCCGGGCGATCTTGGACATCGTTCTTCTCGATCACCATCGACTTGCCGGACTGCTTCACCGGATAGTCGAAGACGAAGTGTTGCAGCACGAAATGCGCGTTCTTGTAGGGCAGCGTGAAATGACCCCACACGGGGAGACCAAGGGTCAGCGGCGTCATCACCACGTAAACGGTGTGGGCGGTCGTGTATGTGTCGTTGAAATCCGAACGCGCGTCCTCGAGCTTGAAACTGATCCTGCCGTCGGCCAGCTGGCCGCTGACCGGAATGTCGAACGAGGTGGGCGAGGTCAGGTTGGACCAGCCGCGACCTTCCCAACTCACGTTAGGCGTCGCAACCGGCGCGATGTCAATGGTCTTCACCGTGCCGCCGCGTATGAGCTTGGCACCGCTCGTGTGCCAGAAATTTTGGCGGTAGCCGAAGTGGGTGGCGGCGCCGACGAACTGTCCGCTCAACGCGACGGCGCGGCCAGCGGCGTCCTTCGGGTAACGTAGGGTCAATTTGCCCGCGATCGAGACGCTGAATCCCCACCACTCTTCCTGTTTGTCGCTGGTGAGGAAGTGCGCAACCATCGTCGCGCTGAACGGCCCTTCGAATTTCTGACAGTACTGGCTGAACAGGTTCTGCTGTGCTTGCGTCGCGACGTCGACCACCATGCTGGCCAAGGTGGTCATCAAGCCAAACGGCCCCTCGACCACCGAGGTCACGGCGGGGCCGAGCTTGATCACCTCGGTAACCGCGAATTGCGTGTTCGCGCCGGTCTGATCCAGGCCCGGAATTTTCGATGCGATTCTCGGCGCCGCCAGATCATTGGCGAAGGCGTCGAAGATCTGCAATGGCATCGCGGCGAAGTTGAGCGCTCCCGACACCGCATTGAGGCGCTCGATCGTCTGGTCGATCGAGTCACAATGGCCCAGCTTCCTCGTGCTGTCGGCGATTTCCTTGTCGAGCGCTTCCTTGTGTTGCCTGGCTTGCTCGTTCCAGATATCGAGCTTGTCATAGGTGGGTTGCAGCACCGGAGTCGTTTCCGGGTGCCGAGCCTGCAGGTCCGCGAATAACGCCAGCGCCTTGCTCAGATATGCCGACTGCTGTGGCACTTGCTGCATTCTTGTCGCAAGCGAGTCGAGCTTGCTTTGGGTCTGCGTCCTGGCCGGCGAATCCGGAATGCTGTCGACTGCGCGCTTGATGTCGTCCGTCAGCCTGACGATGTCGGTCGCGAGAGCCTTCTGGTTGGTGATGATGTCCTGGCTTGTTTGCGCGACTTGGCGAACGATGAACGTCGCCTGAGCCGGGTTCCCCTTGGGCCCGAGTCGCGCGCTGACGGCATAGCTTCCCGGAAGCCTGGTCTGCCTGAAGTGGAGCGAGTATTGACCGGCGGTACTGGGCATCGCGTTCAGCGTGACCCTCGCGCCGGCCGGTGGCGCGACGGTGATGATCACAGGAGCTCCGGGTTGCGAATAGCCAAGGCCGGAAAGCGTGACGGCGCCGTTGACCGATATCGTTCGCGGCGAGACCTCCAGCGTTACGCTCGGCCCGCTGGTATCCTGGGCGAAAGCGGGCAGAGCGATGGCGAGTATCAGGATGCAACCGAGCGAGCACGACGTGGCCATGAACCGATATTTGCTCATGGCTTGGCCGCCTTCTTACTCAACACCACCGCGGTCTCGCCGGTCTTCTTGTCGATGAGGACCATCACGCTGCGCGTGTCCTTCGTGCCATCGGGAGGCAGGAAGAGAGTCAGGTGCGCGGCGCGGGCCTTCGCCACCCCGGGCAACGCCTGCTGCTGCTGCCCGCCCGACAACGCCTTGAGCATGCCGGCCAGGGGTGAATCCGGCGACGCCGACGTGCTGGCCTGTTTCGCAGCCTTGTCCGTTTCTTCCGCGGAAGGCAGCGCCATCGCCGTCCAGTTTGCCGGCAGATGGGCCCGGTACCACGCGGCCACCCTGTCGGGATCGTCCCTGGTGAGGATCGTTGCGACGGTGGAGTTGCTGTCCGAGACGCCGCCGCCGGGAGGCACGACGATCGCGCTCGCGACCCTGTCCTCGTTTGGATAGCGCGGCAGCCCGCTTCTGTCGTAACTGAGATCGCGCGCGCCGACCACGCGGTCGCCCGGTGCATCCGGCTTGATCGGCAGGTCGGGATCGCCGGGACCGAGCTGCGACGATGCACCTGAGCCGGCCGGTACGGGCGCGGTGCCGGTGCTACCGGCGGACGCGGTCGCGATTTCCGGCTGGCTCTGGACTGCGCCGGGCTGCATCGTGCCGCTGCCGCCGCCGCCCCCGTCGTCGATCTGGCCGCCGCCGCCGTTGACCGTTGCCGCAGTGCCCTTCGAGACGGTCTTGCCACTGGCATCGTTCAGTCCACCGCTCGCGAGATCGCCGCTGCCCGTGCCTCCGCCTCCCAGCGATGCCGGGGCGCCGCTGCCGTTCACATTCGCGCCTGTGCCGCTGACGCTGCCATCGCCGCCGCCTTTGGCGCCGAGCTTGACGGGGCTGCCCGTGCCCGGGGTCTTCTCGAGGCCCGTGCCGCCTCCAGCGGCGGGTCCGGTCCCGGGGTCGGGTTCGGCGGCAAGGCCCGCCTGGGAACACGGCGTGACGGGATGATGACGTGACCTCCAAGACGCCAGCAGGAAGCCAAGGACGAAAGCCACGGTGACGGCGATCAGCCAGGCCATCGTTCGTTTACGACCTCCACCCGCCGCTGCCGCTGGTGACTGGGATGCAGGCTGCTGTGCCTGCTGCGCGGCGGGTTGTGCCTGTTGCACGTTCGCGCCACAGCCGGGGCAGAACGCTCCTCCACTCAACGGTGATCCACAGGAACTGCAGAAGCTTGCCATGCGCGATCCGCCTTATCGATTGATGAGCGCCAATGTCGGCATCCCTGCGCGGGCGGTCAATGAAACAGCGCCTTAAGCGTGGACTAACCGCGAAGTGTCAATTGCACAGCAGGTTGTGGAGGCTCCTTAACTGTCGAGGGGAAGGGCAGCGCCGTTGAACGTCAGCGTGGAAAGGCGGCGGTTCGGCGAGATCCCGCTATTTGCCCGTATAGGGTCCGAATTTCTTCGCATCCCACACCAGGCCGATGTTGGTGCCCGGCGAGAAGCGATTGCCCGGCTCGACATCCACGGTCGCGCCATTGTGCGTGTAGAAGATATGTGCGCCGTCCGGGGTGGTGTGTTCCCCATTCTGATCACGCAGGTTCTTGCGATACCAGACGCACACCACATTGACGGAATCCTTCGTTGTGATGACCACCGCGCCTGCGCTCTGCTTGTCGATGTGAGTCACGTGGGCTGTGTAGAAAGGCACGGGAGGTGCGGCGTTCGCACGACCCGCAAAGGCTGTGGTGCAGGCGGCAGCGATGACGAACGCGACAGCCAGTGACGTACGATTTTTGGGTCTGCTCCTGGCGATCTTTCGTGAGCGGATAGTGTTTCGAGTCTCGAATCGATTCATCTCCAACTCCTCAATGTCAGCCGGGCGTTCGCGATCCCGAGTCGTTGCGATTGCATCGACTCGGACCAGGAATGCGACCTTTGCCCGAGTCGGCATCGTTGTTCCTCACTGACTCGGCCAATCTGAGCAACGCGGCGCGCGGGGTCAAGGAAACAGAGCTTTAAGTCTGGACTAACAGCGAAGTGCCCGCCGCACAGCAGGTTGTCGTCGCTCCTTAACTGGCAATGGAGGTGGGTTGTGCGGCCGCGCTCGGCAGCGACGAGCGCCGGACGAGTTGGAGGCGAGCCGATAACAGCCACTCACGCGGGTGGTTCAACGCGAGGAGTTCATGCGCGAAGACCCGTTCATCCTCAATGGAGTGGTGGCGAAGTCGACGGTCCGTGAGTGGAACGAGGTCCTCGCGTAAACTGGTGTGGGACGGGCCGGGGTGAGGGGTCTTGTTCTGGTTCAAAAGGAGGCCCCTCATCCGCCTTCGGCACCTTCTCCCCGCTGCGGCGGGGAGAAGGGCAACGAACGCCAGAGTCCGCATAGACCGCCCTCGCTGCCGTAGAGGCGGAGCTGGGCCGGTTGGAAGAGCGAATGTCCTCCCCGCAGGGACGCGCAGCAGCGCGTCCGCAACTTTCGTCTTCTCCGCCACGCCCCAGGAGCTGCGGACGCGCTGCTGCGCGTCCCTGCGGGTCATTTCACGGGCGCGGAATTCGCAGTGCCGATGACGCGTTGTCCGCAGCATCAGTGATTTGCCAGCTCGAGACGCCACACGTTTGGATCTCCGAAGGCAGCACGGAAAGGAGATTCAAATGAGAACATCTGGAAACGTGAAGTGGTTTAACGACGCCAAGGGCTTCGGCTTCATCACGACCGAGAACGGCGAAGACGTCTTCGTTCACTACTCGGCCATTCAGGGTGGCGGCTTCCGCTCGCTTCCCGAAGGCGCGGCCGTCGAGCTCGATGTCGTCCAGGGCCCCAAGGGCCTGCAGGCGGCAAACGTCACAACGGTCTGAGCTAACAGCTCAATCCTTCCAAATCGGGCAGGAGCAATCCTGCCCTTTTCGTGTTGTCCTGGACCGGCCCTGGCCGACCGACGATATGCGTCGGCGGTCACGCACGGCCGGGGACGGGATCGTGATCAAATGTTCTAGTGGAGGTGTCGATTGGGCAGACCACAAGTATCAGTCGTGAAGCGACAGCGGGAACAGCTCAAGCGGGAACGGCAGGCTGAAAAGGCCGCCAGGCGAGCTCAGCGCAAGGTTGACAAGGCCCAGGGCATCGACAGTGACATCGATGAGGTCGTCGTTACCGAGACTCCAGTCGAGGACACGCACGAGTGACCGTACCGAGTGCCTGAGTCCTGAGTGCTGAGTCCTGCGGCGGTCCTGCCCCCTCAGTACTCGGCATTCGGTCCTCGGCACCCCTCACTGCAGCGACACCCGGTCGGTGTCTTCGTCATACGCGAAGAGGTTCCCGAAGCGCGCCCAGCGCACCATGGTGTCAAAGATGCTTTCGTACTTCTCCTGAGGCATCATCGCGGTGATCCGCTCGTGGACGACCTCGGCGTCGACCTCGCCCTCCTCGCTGCGCAGCAGGTCGTAGATCTCGCGGAAGAAACGCAGCTTCAGCAGCTGCTCGCGCCAGATCATCTTGCGCTCGTCCGTGTCGGCTCGCACGAACCGCCGCCCTAACGGAGCGAGCACGACATCCTGCTGAGGCGTTTCGACGAAGCTCAGCATTTCCGCGGCCTTCACCGTCGAGATCATGGTTCCGAATTCCTGGTCCGTGGCCGCGGCGATCTCGAAGATCTCGTCCATGCCGTTGTGTGCGTCGAGGTATTCGAGAAGGCCGGTGATCGCCGACGTCGTCGCGTGCGGCAGCGGCTCGACCATGCCCGGCCGCCGCGTCGTCGTGACCGGCACATCGGGAAGCTCGCTCCCGGTGATGATCTCGTGCAGGTAGTCGACGAGCTGCTCGGACTCGCGAGAGCGGTAGTCGCGTGGGCGTGCGATCGTGTTCTGGACGACCGTCCGCACGCGGCCGGGATGGCTGCTCAGCACGATGATGCGGTCGGCCATGTACACGACTTCCTTGATGTCGTGGCTGACCATGAGAACCGAGGAGGGGTTCTGGTCCTGGGGCTGCCAGAGGTCGATCACCTCGGCCCGAAGCCCCTCGGCCGTCAGCGCGTCAACGTGGCTGAAGGGCTCGTCCATGAACAGGATCTCGGGATTGACCGAGAGCGCGCGCGCGATGCCGAGCCGCTGCTTCATCCCGCCGGAAAGCTCGCGGGGGTAGGCCTCTTCGAACCCCGCCAGACCGACCGTGCGGATGGACTTCTCGGTCCGCTCGCGGATTTCTTCGGGCGCCAGCCCCGCCGCCTGCAGGACGACGTTCACGTTTTCCGTGACGGTCATCCATGGATAGAGGGCGAAGCTCTGGAAGACGATGCCCACGCCTGGCGTCAGACCGTGGACCCGTTGTCCTCGATAGAGCACTTCGCCTTCGGTCGGCTTGATCAGCCCCGCCAGGATGCGAAGGATCGTCGACTTGCCGCTGCCGGAAGGACCGAGGAGCGCCACCACTTCGGACGGTTTCACGGCCACGCTGACGTCCTCGAGCACGCGCAGCTTCGAGCCATTCGGCATGGTGAAATCGTGGGAGATGTTCCGCGCCTCGCAGAGCGTCTCGGTCGTGGTTTCCGTTGTGTTGGCGATGGTCACGTTGCCTCCGGAATGAGATCGCTGGTCGCAGGTAGGGACGCGCAGCAGCGCGTCCGCAGCTCTCGTGCCTTCGTCACGGCGGGAGTTGCGGACGCGCTGCTGCGCGTCCCTACGCCCTGTCTTCTGCGCTCTCTTCTCATTTGCTCAGCGAAAAACGTTCCTCGGCGATGCGGTAGCACCATCGCCAGATCGTGCGGTTGAACAGCACCACCACGGCCGCCATGACCATGACGCTGGCGGCGAGGTGCGGGAAATCGGCATGCTCGGCCGCGAGGCTGATCTGCGCGCCGAGGCCATCGGCCGTCATTACGTGCCCCTTGAACGTCACGTACTCCGCGACGATGCTGGCGTTCCACGCGCCGCCGGCGGCGGTGACCCAGCCGGTCACGAGATACGGGAAGATCGACGGCAGGTAGAGAGACGTGAAACGAAGGCGCAGTCCCAACCGGTAGCTCCGTCCAGCTTCGCGAAGATCGGCGGGAATGGCCATCGATCCGGCGATGACGTTGAAGAGGATGTACCACTGCGTGCCGAGGAGCATCAGCACGACGCTGCCCCAGTCGAGGCCGACGCCCGCGGCCTTGAGCAGGGCGATGACCAGAGGGAAGAGCATCGGTGCCGGGAACGACGCGGCGATCTGCACGATCGGCTGAAAGATGCGCGACAACCGCGGCGAGAGGCCGATGGCCAATCCGGCCGGCAGTGCCCACAGCGTGCCGAGCGCGGTGGAGAGCAGGACGCGGCCGAGGGTCCAGCCGCCTGCGCGCAGGATCGGAAGGAAGTCGCGCCACGAGAGTTGCCGGAGAATCGTGATCAACCGCCACGAGCCGAACAGCAAGCCGGCGATCAGCAGCGCGAAGAGGATCATCGAGAGGAGGCCGGACCAGCGCGGCCTCACATCCGGCCGCGCCTCTTCGCGGGGTTCGTGGCGCAGACTGGGCTTGCGCGCGAAGAGGTTCTCCATGGCTTCGTTGAGCCACTCCACGAGGCTCGACTTCCGCAGCCAGTCGTAGAACCACGACGACTGGGTCTGCTCGTTCGCCCCTTCCTCGACCCGAAACTTCTGCGACCACACCACCACCGGTCGCCACAGCAGCTGGTCGAGCACGACGATCATCAGCACCATGGCCACGATGGCCCAGATCATGGCCGGCACGTTGCCCTTCGCCACGGCCACGCTCATGTACGAGCCGATGCCCGGCAGGCGGAAATCCTTGCTCCCCAGGACGAACGACTCGGTGATCATCAGGAAGAACCAGCCGCCGGCCATCGACATCATGCTGTTCCACACCAGGCCGATCGTGGAGAACGGCAGCTCGACCCAGCGCAGCTTCTCCCACCAGTCGAAGCGGTAGATCGTGGCCGCCTCCAGCTGGTCCTTCGGAATGGAGCGCAGCGAGTGGTAGAAGCTGAAGGTCATGTTCCAGGCCTGGCCGCTGAAGATCATCAGCACGGAGGCCAGCTCGAGGCCGATGTTGCTGCGAGGGAAGATCGAGACCAGCACCAGGACCACTCCGGGCATGAAGCCGAGGACGGGAATGCTCTGCAGGATGTCGAGCAGCGGCAGCAGGATTCTCTCGGCGATCGGGTCCTTGGCGGCCCAGTAGCCATAGCCGAGAGTGAACAGCAGCGAGAGCATGTACGCAAGGAGCCCGCGCGAAAGCGAGTAGAAGACGTAGACGGGCAACGCCGTGGGGGAGAGGTCGATGTGAACGGCGGGGCGGAGAGTGCGCCACTCGCCGGCTAGCGAGAAGAGGCCGAAGACCAGCCCGATGAACGCGGCCAGCAGAACGAAGTCGAACCAGCCGATACGCCGGAAGCGCTCCAGGAAAGCGGTCGCCTCGCCCCAGACTCCTTCGCGCGCATGCATGCCGGTCCCGCGTCCATCGTTTGATCTCCCGTGAAGGGGAGGTCATCGTACCAAGAATTGAGGCTCTTCAGGATCTTCAGTGGGTCCGGCGAAATTTCGAAGAGGGCAGACCCGCCGCGAAGCAGCGACATGAAGGCGGCGTAGCCGCCGTAAGAATTTAGCGGCGGCCGTCAGGCCGCCGGAGCAAGTGATCGCATCAGCGTACGAGGCACGAAGTGCCCGCCCGAAGACCGGGGAAACAGACCTGGGATCTGTCGCGCGCTGCGCGCGCTCGGACGCTGGGTCGGGCCGATCGGACGGCGGCCTGACGGCCGCCGCTAAATGATGTCGCCGGCTTCGCCGGCTTTGACCGGGGAAGCTGGAGCAGTCGTGGATTCACAAAAAAGGGCGGCCGAAGCCGCCCCCCCTGAAGATCCCGGAGCACCGACTCCCAGTCGGTCGCGTTCATTTCAACGACTTGATGTAATCGACCAGGTCGTTGATCTGATCCTTCGACAGCTTGCCCTTGTACGCCGGCATCTTCCCCTTGCCGTCCTCGATGATCTTGGTGAGCTCTTCCTTGGTCTGCTTCTGCACCTCGGCGGAGTGAAGATCGCGAATCTTCAGGGTCTTGCCCATCGCGGTCTGCCCCTTGGCGTCCTTGCCGTGGCAGGCGAAGCACTTGGATTCGAAGATCGAGCTCCCTTCCTTGGCCTCTTTGGCGGGGGAGTCCTTTTGTGCCGCCATGACCGTCGGAACGATCAAGAGCGAGAGCGACAACAGGGAGCCGAGGATTCGTGCGGATTTCATCTGATTTCCCTCCATTTACCTGAGCTGCGGTTCCGAAGCAGTGGAAGCTCTGCGTGATTCGAGCCACCGTTTCCGTTCAGCGGGGGAATTCCATCGAATGCAGGGGACGGGGTCAAGAGGGACTGATGGGACTGATGGGACCTTTGGGACAAATGTGGCGCAGTCCTATCGGTCCCATCGCGGTCCAGTCATTGCGCCGGCGCCATTCTTCCTGCAGCATGCGCGGATGGAACCGAAAGCCTGTGTGCTCTGCGAACGCTCGTCCGACCTCGTCCCGCTGCTGACCATCGAGTATCGCGGGTCGACCCTGCGCATCTGCTCGGAGCACCTGCCGGTGCTCATTCACGATCCGAGTCAGCTGGCCGAGCGCATGCCCGGCGCGGAGACGCTGAGCAGGCCGCCGCGGAAGCTGTAGGGCGCGGGTCAGGTGGTCGCGCCGCCGCAGGAGCTCCCCGCGCCGGCGGTGCAGCCGAAGCAGTGGCGCCGGGTCACGACGCGCCGGCTCTGCCAGGCCGCGAAATCGAAGGATTCCACGCGCATGGCACGGCCGTCGGGAGCGGCATCGAGCTCCAGCATCTGGTTGAAGTCGCAGTCGAACAGGCGTCCGTCCCACGAGATCGAGATCGTGTTGCGGCACATTAGCCCCGCCACGGCCGCCGGATTGAACGACTGTGCCAGCCGCGCCATGTAGGGCTCCAGGTTGTCGCTGTCGACGAGCCACTCCAGGAAGCGCGAGATCGGCATGTTGTTCAGCGCGAACAACCGGTCGAAGGAGAGGCCCCACTCGCGCTGAAGGGCCGTCTTCCATTCGCTTTCCACGGAGTGCTGTGCCGCGGCGAGAAATGCTCCGGCGGGATTGCTCATCAGCGTGAGCATCCGTTTCGGATTGCCCTGGCCGTATCCGCCGGCGTTCAGGAGCCGCAGCGCTTCGATCGATTTCTCGAATGCGCCGTCGCCGCGCTGGGCGTCGGTGTTTCGCTTGCGATAGTGCGGCAGCGAGGCCACGATCTCCACACCGCGTTCTCCGAGCCATTCCACCAGGCCGGTGTTGCGCGGCAAGAGGAGGACCGAGAGGTTGCAGCGGTCGATGACGTGTTTCCCGCGCGCCACGGCCTGCTCGACGACGTAGCGGAAGTCGGGGTGCAACTCCGGCGCGCCGCCGGTCAGGTCGACCGTGTGCGCCGTCGTCTGAGCGAGCGCGCGGAGGCAGGCCTCGATCGTGTCGCGGGTCATCATGGCGTCCCAGCGATCCGGTCCGGCATCCACGTGACAGTGGCGGCAGGTCATATTGCAGAGCTTGCCGAGATTGATCTGGAAGACCTCGAGCGGAGCGGGATGAAGGCCCGCGGTCCCGGCAGCGGCGAGCACAGCCTCGAAATCGAGAGCGCTTCCTTCGATGCTCACCGACTCGAGCTTCGCCAGCTGCGCGGCTGGCGAGGAGAGCGGAGCATGACGCGACCGGAGCGTCTTCGCCGACCTCGGTCCAGCCAGCGACGGGTCGCGCTCATCGCCATCCGCTTCAGGCGCCTTCGAAGGAAACGTCGTCACATTCCCGCCTTCTGCTCGTGCTCCTTCATCTGCATTCCATGCACGAGCGATGCACCCCCGCGGATCGCGCAGGCCACGTGCACGGCCTCGGTCATCTGCTCGAGGTCCGCTCCCTTTTCCAGGCTGGCGGTCGTATAGGCGTCGATGCAGTACGGGCACTGCACGGTGTGCGCAACGGCGAGCGCGATGAGCGACTTTTCGCGCTCGGTGAGGGCGCCGGGAGCGAAGACCGCGGCGTAGTAGTCGAAGAATTTCCTGGCGAGCTCGGGCGAGCCCTCGCTGATGTCGCCGAAGCGCGCCAGGTGCTCCGGCTTGTAGTAGTGCTCGGTCATTGTGTGTTCCTCCCGACGATTGTCGCGCGATGGGGCCACAGTGTAATGAGGCGGAACTGCAAATTGGGTGTCGGGTGTCGGGGGGGCGGGTCTCGGGTCTCGATTTGTTTCCTGGCTGAATGCGTTTCTCTCCCGACACCCGGCACCTGGCACCCGACACCCGACACCGTGTCCTGTGCAATCATGCACCGCCGGAGGCCAGCATGAAGAAGCTCGCGCTATTCGCCGCGATGATCACGGCGCTCACGTTCGTTGCCAATTTACAGGCCGCGGTCCGCTATCACGTCGTCCGCACAATTCCGCTGACGGACGAGGGCGGCTGGGACTACCTGACCGCCGACTCGGCGACCGACCGGCTCTTCGTCTCTCGCGGCGATCACGTTACCGTCGTCAACCTCAAGGACGGCAAGGCCGCCGGCGAGATTCCCAAGACCGAAGGCGTCCACGGGATCGCCATCGCACGCGGTCTGAAGCGCGGATTCGTCAGCTGCGGCCGCACCTCGACCGTCACGATCTTCGATCTCGACTCACTGAAAGTGATCGGAGAGGCGAAGACAGACGACCGTCCGGACGCCATCATGTTCGAGCCCGTCACCGCCCGTGTCTTCACGTTCAACGCCGGCGGCAAGAACAGCAGCGCCATAGACGCCGGGACGGGCAAGGTCGTCGGCAGCGTTCCTCTCGGCGGCAAGCCGGAGTTCGCCGTCGCCGACGGCGCAGGCAGGGTCTACGTCAACATCGAGGACACGAGCGAGATCGCCGGCTTCGACGCGAAGACGCTCCAGGTCGTGAAGCGCTGGAAGCTCGAGGGATGCGAGGAGCCGTCCGGGCTGGCCATCGACCGGAAGAACCACCGGCTCTTCAGCGGCTGCCGGAACAAGGTCGTGGCGGTCAGCGATCTCGATGCCGGGCGCGTCGTCACGATGGTTCCGATCGGCCCGGGAGTCGACGCAAATGCCTTCGATCCAGCCGAGAAGCTCGTCTTCAGCTCCAATGGCGGCGATGGATCCCTGACCGTCATCCGCGAAGTGTCACCGGACAAATACGAAGTCGTCGAGAACGCCACCACCGAGCGCGGCGCGCGCACGATGGCCCTCGACGAGAAGACGCACCATGTCTTCGTGGTGACCGCGAAATTCGGCCCGCCTCCGGCCGCCACGGCAGAGCGTCCGCACCCGTGGCCGACGATCCTGCCGGGAAGCTTCCACGTTCTCGAGCTGGCGCCGTAGGTGGAGTACGAATTGAGAATTGAGAATTGAGAATTGAGAATTGAGGCTCTCCAGGATTTTCAGTGGGTCCACGGGAATATCCGATAAGAGCACTCCAGCCGCGGAGCGGCGAAATCTAAGTAGCCCAAGGCGTCAGCCTTGGGGGAGTAGGCAAGGCACAGCTCATACGCTGGATGGCGCACCGATCAGTCCCACGCTGACGCGTTGGGCTACCTAGATTTCGCCGCTCCGCGGCTCAGCGGGCGGTCGCGGACGGCGCGCTCGGCACGAACGCCATCACCGCGGTCGATCGCTCGATCGCACCCTGCTTCACGGCCGGCCGCCTGATCAGCATCACGGCCATGATGACGAAGAGGATCAGCCCGATCGCGAGCGCAACGAGGAAGAACGTCGACGGACGGTTCGTCTGATTCTGCCTTGTCCGTCGACGCGTGGTGCGGTGTCCCATATGCCGGATGCTAGCACGGGGTCGACGGGTACCAGGAACCGAGGAACCAGGAACCGAGGAACCAGGAACCGAGGAACCAGGAACCGAGGAACCAGGAACCGAGGAACCATGAGCCAACAGCCCTTACACATCAGCGTGACGCCTGTTTTTGGTCACCTCCCGGTGTAAGGCGTATCCTCCTGCCGCACAGCATTGCTGGGCATCAAGTCGTGCAAACTGGCATCCGTGGCGAGAGCCCGGGCTCTCTTGAAGGGGGAGGTTTTGGCGCCTGTCGAATTTGTGCTGAATGGCACGTCACACCGCGTCGAGACGCGACCGGGAGAGACCCTGCTCGAAGCTCTCCGCAACCGCTGCGGCATCCTCTCGACCAAGGACGGATGCCAGCCGCAGGGGCAGTGCGGGTGCTGTCTCATCCTCATCAACGGCAATCCGAAAGTCTCGTGCGCCATGCCGGCCGAAGCGGCCGCGGGGCATGAGATCACGACGCTCGAAGGAATTCCGGAGGAGGAGAAGCGGCTGATCGCCCGCTGTTTCGTGGCCACGGCCGGGCTGCAGTGTGGCTTCTGCATCCCTGGCATCGCGCTGCGCGCCCATCACCTCACGCAGAAGAATCCCTCGCCGACACGCGCCGAGATCGCTCGGGCCATTGACGGCCACCTCTGCCGCTGCACGGGATACGTGAAGATCGTCGACGCCATCGAGCTGCTGGCGCAGACGAAAAGGCAGATGCACAGGGGCGCCAGCGGATGGCAACCGGCGGTCCCGTTGTGCGAGAACGGCGGCGTGGGGGCGCGGCTGGGCCGCTACAAGGGCGCCGAGTACGTTCTCGGCCAGGAGAAGTTCATCGACGACATGCAGCTGCCCGGAATGCTCCATGGAGCTCTGGTGCTCTCGCCGCATGCGCGAGCCCGCGTTCTGCGGATCTCGACGGAGCGCGCCCGCGCCCATCCCGGCGTCATCGCCGTGGCCACGGCCGCGGACGTGCCGGGCCGGCGCTGGTACGGGATGCTGTACGACGACTGGGCAGGGTTCGTGGCCGAAGGGGAAGAGGCCCGCTATGTCGGCGACATGGTTGCCGCCGTGGCCGCCGTCGACGCTGCAACGGCGCGTGAGGCGGCGGCGCTCGTCGACGTCGACTACGAAGTGCTTCCGGCGGTGCTTTCAGCCGAGGCAGCCATGGCCGCGGAGGCGCCGCAGGTCAATCCGCAGCATCCGAACGTCCTTTCGCGCACGCGCATCGTCCGCGGCGACGCTGATGCCGCCCTGGCGGCGAGCGTTCACGTGGTCAGCGGCACCTGGCGCACGCAGCGGATCGAGCAGCTGTTCCTGGAGCCGGAGAGCACGGTCGCCGAGCCGCTCCAGGACGGGCGCATCCGCGTCTACAGCGGTGGCCAGGGCATCTTCGACGACCGCCGGCAGATCGCGAATTTTCTCGCTCTTCCCATCGAGAGCGTGCTCGTGGAGCAGGTCTCCAGCGGCGGCGCGTTCGGCGGCAAAGAGGACATGTCGAACCAGGCCCAGACGGCGCTGCTGGCCATGCTCACGAAGCGGCCGGTGAAGATGACGCTCACGCGCGAGCAGTCGATCCGCATGCACCCGAAGAGGCATCCGGTGACGCTCGAATACACCGCGGGCTGCGACGCCAGCGGGAAGCTCACCGCCGTGAAGGCGCGCATCGTCGGCGACAGCGGCGCGTACGCCTCGGTCGGGGGGAAAGTGCTGGAGCGCGCAGCCGGCCACGCCTGCGGCGCCTACCACGTTCCCAACGTCGACGTCGACGCCTGGGCGATGTACACGAACAACCCTCCCTCGGGCGCCATGCGCGGCTTCGGCGCCAATCAGGCGCAGTTCGCCATGGAAGGCTGCCTCGACCTGCTCGCCAAAGAAGCGGGCATCGACGCCTGGGAAATGCGCTGGCGAAACGCACTCGACATCGGCAGCACCTTCACCACCGGCCAGATCCTCGACAAGTCCGTCGGGCTGAAGAAGACCCTCGCCGCGGTCAGGGCGAAGTACCACGAGGCCAGGGCCACCGGCCGCGCCGTGGGCATCGCCTGCGGCGTCAAGAACTCCGGGATCGGCAACGGCGTGAAGGAGTACGGGCGGGCGCGGCTGGTCGTCGAGAACGACGGCACGGTCTCGATCTACAACGGATACTCGGAGATCGGCCAGGGCCTGCTCACGGTGCTGATCCAGATGGCGGTCGAGGTGACGGGGCTCCCGGCCTCGACGTTCCACCCGAAGGTCGACACCCGCTACGCGCTCGACTGCGGCCAGACCACCGGCTCGCGGGCCACGTTGTTAGGCGGCCGCGCCGTCGTCGATGCCGCGCAGAAGCTGCACGCCGATCTGCATCGCGTCGTCTTCGCCACCGTCATGACGGACGGCAATGGCGTGCCGGCGAAGCGCACCCCCCCGGAGCTGCTGATCGCCCTGCACTCGCTGATCGGCCGCGAGTACGAGGGCGAGGTGATCATCAACGACACGACCGAGCTCCCTCCTCCCGAACGCGCCGGCGAGATCTCGCCCGAGAGAACCAAGACCCACACCTCCTTCGGCTTCGCCACGCAGCTGTGCATCCTCGACGAGAACGGGCGCGTGGAAAAGATGATCGCCGCGCACGACGTGGGACGCGCCATCAATCCCGCGTTCTGCGAAGGGCAGATCGAAGGCGCACTGCACATGGGCCTCGGCTATGCGCTGACCGAGGAGCTGCCCTGTCCCGACGGCATGCCGGCGACGTTCAAGATGCTGGAGATCGGCGTTCTGCGCGCCACCGACATGCCGCCGGTGGAAGTGATGCTCATCGAGGATCCGGAGCCGGAGGGCCCGTTCGGCGCCAAAGGCCTCGGCGAGATCGGCCTCGTGCCGACCGCGCCGGCTGTGGCCTCCGCGCTGGAAGCATTCGACGGCATCCGCCGCATGACCCTGCCGATGAAGGACTCCGCCGCCGCGCGGGCCATGCGCGCAGGACGCATTCCGGCGTCGAAGCTCGCACCGGCGGGAGCGCGGACATGAGGCGTAGGGGCGCACAGCAGTGCGCCCGCAACTTTCGTCAGCCTCGCGCCGCGTCCAACTGGTCGGGCGAAGGCTGCGGACGCGCTGCTGCGCGTCCCTACAGGGAATCGGGAAGCCGCCGATGACCGCCCTCGCGCTCGGTCCCGATTCCACCGGCGCGGTGCTCGTGGTGCGCAACGGCAGCGTCGGGCATTTCGGCCCGCATCCGCCGGATGCTGGTGCGGGACGAGTCGACTGCAGCGATGGCGTGATCATTCCCGGAGCCGTCAATGCCCACACGCATATCTATTCGGCGCTGGCGCCGCTGGGCATGCCTGCGCCGCAGCGCGAGCCGCGGAATTTCGTCGAGATTCTCGAGCAGGTCTGGTGGCGTCTCGATCGCTCCATCGATGCTGATTCGCTCCGGGCTTCCGCCCGCCTCTATGCCGCCGAAGCGCTGCTGAGTGGGACGACGGTGCTCGTCGACCATCACGAATCGCCGAACCTGATCGAAGGGGCGCTCGACGTGGTGGCCGATGCGTGCGAAGAGATCGGCATCCGCGCCGTGGTCTGCTACGGCGCCACCGAGCGAAACCACGGCCTCCCGGAGGCACAGAGCGGCCTCGCCGAGTGCCGCCGGTTCATCGTCACGAACCGGAGGACGCTCGTGCGCGGCGCAGTCGGTCTGCACGCTTCCTTCACGGTTTCGGATGAGACCATCCGCGAGGCCGGCGAGCTTTGCCGCGCTTCCGGTGCGCCGCTGCACGTACACGTGGCGGAAGACGCTGCGGACGTCGAGGACGCGCGCCGCCGCGGATACGAAGGGCCGCTGCAGCGGCTGCATCGGCTGCGCGCGCTGGAGCCGCGGAGCATCCTCGCGCACGGTGTCCACCTCAGCGAAGACGAGGTCCGATTCGCCGAGCAGCTGCGGTTGTGGCTCGTGCAGAACCCGCGTTCGAATCGCGCGAATCGCGTCGGCTATCCGTCGTCCCTGCGGGCGTCGTCACACGTGGCCCTCGGCACCGACGGCTATCCGGCGGACATGCACGCCGAAGCGGAAGCGCTGCGGGAAGACGGTGCCCGGAACGGTGAGCGCAGCGCCGTCATGGCCGACCGCATTTCCTGCGGCCACCGGCTGGCCGGCGAGATCCTGGGAATCGACCTGGCGCCACTGGCAGCGGGCGGGGCGGCCGATGCGGTCGTCATCGCCGCAGGTCGCGTGCGCCACGTCATCGTGGCCGGCCATCTGGTCGTTTGTGACGGGCAGCTGCTCACGGCAGACATTGCGAAAATTCGAGAAGAGGCGGCCCGCGAAGCAGCGCAGCTGTGGGAGCGCATGCGCTCTACGGCGGTGCGCCGTGGAAGCGGGATGAGATTGCTATAACGAGTACTGAGTACTGAGTGCTGAGTACTGAGTGGGCGGTCCGCGATCGGGCGCGCGTTCCCCACTCAGTACTCAGCACTCAGTACTCAGTACTCGGTAGAGGAGAGAGATGAGACCGAACGAACTGACGAGCGACATCATCGACCCGAAGGTGCGGAAGCGGAACATCGAGCGCCTGCGGAAGGGAGGAGTGGCGCTGCCGAAGTTCTCGCAGCTTGCCGACGCCGCCGCGATTCCGAAGTGGGTGCAGGAAGAGCTAACCGCGGTCGATCCCGATGCCGCGCACCCGCTGAACCTGTTCCGCGTGCACTGGTACAACTCGCGCCACGACCGCGCCTTTACCCGCGTGCCCGAGCACATCGTCCTTCCGAGCTCGTTGACGGGCGTCGACGCGAAGATCGTGGTGCTCTTCGGGAACCGATTCCCGATGATCCGGGCGCACAAGGTGCTCGCCGCCTATGCCTGTCTCGCGCCGCGTCTGCTCAGCGGTCAGTTCGACATCGAGAGCCAGCGCGCCGTGTGGCCGTCGACCGGCAACTACTGCCGCGGCGGCGTGGCCATCTCCCGCATCATCGGCTGCCGCGGCGTGGCCGTTCTTCCCGCGGGAATGAGCGTGGAGCGGTTCCACTGGCTGGAGAAATGGGTCAGCGATCCGACCGACATCGTGCGCACGCCCGGCACCGAGAGCAACGTCAAGGAGATCTACGACGCCTGCAATGTGATGGCACGCGATCCCGAGTTCGTGATCTTCAACCAGTTTTCAGAGTTCGCCAATTACCTCGTGCACTATCGCTGCACCGGCTCGGCGATCGGCCGCACGTTCGACAGCATCGCCGAGCGCCAGCCGGAGCTGAAGCTGCGCGCGTTCGTCGCAGCCTCCGGCTCGGCCGGCACACTCGGCGCCGGCGACTTCCTCAAGGAGCGCTACGGCAGCGCCACGGTGGCCGTCGAGGCGCTGGAATGCCCGACGCTCCTCTACAACGGATTCGGCGAGCACAACATCCAGGGCATCGGCGACAAGCACCTGCCGCTGATTCACAACGTGATGAACACCGACATCGTCACTGCGGTGTCGGACCGCAGCACGGACGGCCTCAACCTCCTGTTCAACTCCGCGGCCGGTCGCGAGTTCCTCACCAGGCGGCGCCGCGTCAGTGAAGCCGTGGTCGAACAGCTGGCCAACTTCGGCATCTCCTCGATCTGCAACGTTCTCGCGGCCATCAAGACCGCCAAGCACTACCGCCTGGGGCCGAACGACGTCGTGGCCACGGTCGCCACCGACGGCGCCGAGATGTACGCGAGCGAGGCCGAGAAGACGCTGAGGTCCCGGTTCGACGGACACTTCGACACCGTCGACGCCGCGGGCGCGTTCGGGCAGTACATGCTGGGCGCGACCACCGATCACCTCCTCGAGCTCACCACGCGCGACCGCGAGCGCATCTTCAACCTCGGCTACTTCACCTGGGTCGAGCAGCAGGGCTGCACCCTCGAGGAGTTCCAGCGCCGTCGCGACCAGTCGTTCTGGCGCGGCCTGCACGACCTGCTGCCGGCGTGGGACGCGATGATCGACGAAGCGAATGCCGAGGCCGGCGTCGCGGCGACGGCTGTGAAATGAGCGCCATGCTGACCTCGATGGTCTGCTCCGGCTGCGGCTATACCGCTCCGGCGGGCTCGGCACGGCCTTTCCGCTGTCCGAATGCGAACGGCAAGGCCGATCACGTCCTCAGACGCACCATCGATCTCGAGCGGCGGCACGACGAGCTGCGCGCGGCGTTCATCGATGGCGAGCCGGACCCGTTCATCCGCTATCGCCGCCTCATGCACACCTGGAATGCGGCCATCGAGCGTGGCATGACCGACGCCGAGTACATCGACCTGGTGCGCCGCTTCGAGCGCAACGTAGCCAGCGTCGACGGCCGCTGGTTCAGCGTCACCCCTTTCGGCCGGCAGCCCGCACTCGCCGCGGCCTCCGGTCTCGATGCCGTGCTGATGGTCAAGGACGAGACCGCGAACGTCTCCGGATCGCACAAGGCTCGACATTTCATGGGGCTGATGCTCTGGCTGCTGGCGATGGAACACTCCGACCCGGAGCTGGCGCGGATTCCGCTGGCCATCGCCAGCTGCGGCAACGCCGCGCTCGCTGCGGCCGTCGTGGCACGTGCCGCAGGCCGGCCGCTGGACGTCTTCGTGCCGGTGGATGCTTCGACTGCGGTGGTCGCCAAGCTGCAGGAGCTCGGCGCGCGCGTCACGCACTGCCCGCGCAAACCGCACGAGGCGGGCGACCCGTCATATCTGCGGTTCCGAGAGGCCGTGGCCGCTGGCGAGCTGCCGTTCACCTGCCAGGGCAACGAGAACGGCCTCGTCATCGAAGGCTGCCAGACACTCGGATACGAGATCGCTTCGCAGCTCATCGCCGCAGAAGGAAAGCTCGATCGGATCTTCGTGCAGGTTGGCGGAGGGGCACTGGCGAGCGCGGTCATCGCGGCCCTCGAGGACGCAGTGAAGCTCGGGCTGTTGCCGCGGCTGCCGCGCATTCACGCCGTCCAGACCGCGTCGGCATTTCCGCTGAGGCGCGCCTGGGATCATGTGGTGGCGAGGATCTCCGGCGATGCCTCGCCGTCGGAAGCCGCGCTTGCGGCAGTCGGCTTTCCAGGCCGTGCCTGCGAGCCGGCCGAGGATTACCAGGCCATGGACGAGATCGCGTCGCGCATCGAGCCGGGTGAGGCCGAAGCGGCCATGCGCTTCGCGGTCGCGCATCGGGCACAGTTCATGTGGCCGTGGGAAACGGTGCCGGAGAGCATCGCGCACGGAATCCTCGACGACGAGACCTACGACTGGGCGGCGGTCGTTCGCGGGATGCTGCTGTCCGGCGGCTACCCGATCGTCGTCTCGGAGGAGCAGTTGACGCGGGCGAACACGATGGCGGTGGAATCGACCGGCATTGCGGTCGACCACACCGGCTCGTCGGGATTCGCAGGCCTGCTGGAGCTGCAGGGCGCCGGTCTGATCGAATCGGACGAGTCGATTGGGGTGCTGTTCACGGGACGAAAGCGGTGAGGCTCCCGTCACTCTGAGCCGGCGGAACCGCGTGGGCGGGGGACGGTGGGAGCGGTGGAGCGCGGCGAAGAGTCTCTTACCGGGACGATTTGTCGGCTGGAGACTCTTCGCCGTGCTACGCCGCACCACCCACCCGCCGGCCCCGCGGCTACGCCGGCTCAGAGTGACGGAGGTGCGTCCGGCTACGGCAGCGCCGGCTGCCAGCCGGAACCGGAGCGTCGGCTGCCACGAGGAACCGGAGCGCCGGCTGCCACGAGGAACCGGAGCGCCGGCTGCCAGCCGGCCGGTGCGGCGGCGGCCCGCGCCGCCGCCTCACCAGAACTTCGACCCGACATACGGCCAATTCTTCATTCCTATCTTTCGCGGGTTGTAGAGGACGTACTCGACGTCCTCCGCGAATTCGCGCTGATCGCGAATGATGCGATCGAAGTACTCGCGTTGCCAGAACGGCCCCTCCTCGTCCAGCAACGAATTCGCGCGATTGGCGGTGTACGACTTCCACGAATGAAAGAGTTGTCCGAGCGTCACTCCCTCGAACAAGCGAAAGATGAGATGCACGTGATTTGGCATCACGCACCAGGCGAACAGGTCATATCTTCTACCGTCGAAGAACGACCAGTTATCGACGACGATCTGCGCGATCTCTCTCCTTCGCAGATGACAGGCTCCGTATCCCGCATCGAGACAGGAATCGAGCCTTCTCCCGTACATTCGCGAGATCTGAGCGGATTCCGTAGCGCTTGGAGCACGGCCGCCGCCGGTCAAGCTCCGTTCCACCGCTTGGCGCTCGACTTCAAGCCGAACGATGACGTCGTGCGGTAATGCGTCTTCGAGCCTGTACGTGACGAAGTACGGCGCGTTCGCGAGCTCCCAGTGAGGCAACCGGCCGCGGCAGTGGATTCGCAAGTCGTGGCTGTTTGGAAATGTGATCGGTCTGCTGCGTCGCATATGGCGCAGAGAACGACCGAAAGGAAAGAAGCGTGTGGGGAAACCGAGGCTACCGAACAGCGGCGCGGGCGTCAAGGTGCGGCGGCTGGCAGCCGCCGCACCGGCCGGCTGGCAGCCGGCGCTCCGAATCGGCTGGCAGCCGGCGCTCCGGCGCTCCTTGCTTACCCGTTCGTCTGCGTTTGGTACACGCTCGGGAATCTCGCCAGGAAGGCGACCACCGGCGGGAACTCGCGGGAGTCCATGCACTCGCCGATCTTGTGCGTGTTCTGCTCGATTCCCGGGCCGATGCCGAGCATGGCCGGGTAGTGGAATGCGCCATCGCGCACCCAGCGCTTCGACTGCGGGACTTTCAGCGGGCCGTTCAGGCGCGTCGGGATGCCGACGCCGTCGGTCGAGAAGATCCAGCGCGCCACGCGCGGGTCGTGGCGCATCTGTCCGCGAGTGCCGCCCGGTTTGATGATCGGCGAGGCCACGCGCTTGTACGCCTCGACGGCGGAGGTGACCGAGGGGTGCTCTTCCGGCGTGACCCAGCCGGGATAAACCTGCGGGTTGTTGAGGCGGTATCCCTTCCAGGTCGCTTCTTCGTAGAGCGGCGCCCGCACGTCGACGCGCAGCCCGTCGGCGATCGCTCTCTTCACCGACGGAAGAGAGCGCACGTCTTCGAGCGCCCGCTCCGGGTCTTCGCCCGCGGTGAGGCGGCGGTCAAAGCGGAAGACGAAGCGCTCCGGGACGGCGCAGTCGCTCGGCGTGGCCAGCGACGCCCAGCTGGCGGTTCTGGTTCCGCCGCCGAGGAACTCGTCCTTGGCGAAGCCCTCGCCCTTGCGATAGCGGTCGTTGGCCTCGACGATGATCGAGGCGCCGTACTCGAGCGGATTGCGCCCTTCCCACGGCATCGAGCCATGGCAGCTCTTGCCCGTGACCTCGACCTCGATCTGCATGCGTCCGCGCTGGCCACGGTAGACGCCCACCGCGCCGAGATTCGCGCAGCCCGTTCCTTCGGTGAGGATCACCACGTCGGGGAACTTCTCGACCGGGGCGCCGGGCAGCTCTTCGCGGAAGATGTACATCGGTCCGCCGCCGTCGTTGTCCTCTTCGGCAACGGTTCCGACGCCTTGCACGATCACGCCCTTGAGCGCGCCCTCGGCCTTGCACTCCAGCATGATCTTGGTGGCCACGATCTCGCTGACCACCCCCGCCAGCTGATCGGCGGCGCCGCGGCCCCACACCAGGAAGTCCCATTCGTCCTGGGGCGGCAGGTACCCGAGCTCTTTCTCCAGGAAGCTGCGGTCGACCTTCGATCCGTCGACCCATCCGTTGTACGGGTCGATGCCTCCGCCGATGGCCTCGCGCCAGCGAGTTCGCAACGCGTTGACGGTGTCGGTGTGGCCGTCGAAGAGGACGACCGATTTCTTCGCGGCCGGCACGCCGTCGTTCGCGTCCTGCACGATCCAGCGGAGATTGCCGAAGCCGTCGAACCAGACGTCTTGCGGCTTCTCGACGGCGCGCTCCTCGATGATGGTGCGCTTCAGGTATTCGAGGCGCGGCTGTTCGTGATTGGACAGGCCGCAGCGCGGATCGCCGCCGTCGTCCGGCGAGCGGTCGACGTAATCGGCAGGAATGCGGATGGCTTCCCTGAGGATCTTCACGGCCAGGCCGCGGTACTGCACGGCCAGACGCGAGATCTTCTCGTCCAGGGCGGTTTTGGTGTTGGGGTCGACGGTCGTGGTCATCAGGTTTGTCTCCTCAGCAATCTATCGTGCCGATGCTGCCAGTCCGAACAGCTTCGAGCGCAGCCCGGTCGTCTTGGCCGCGGCCAGCAGCGCCATGATCACGTACACCTTCTTGTTGGCCTCGCGAGCCAGGGAAAAGCGGAACTGCTCGAGCACGCCCGCACTGACTTCGGCGCCGATGTCCGCGGGCAGGCAGTGCATGTACAGCGCGCCGCCGCGGCCGGTGAGCTTCATGCGCCGCTCGTCGCAGATCCAGTCGGTATGGGCGCGGTTGCGCTCCAGCGCGCGCCGCTCGATGTCCTTCATCCGTTCCGTGTCCTTCTGGCGGTTCGCGTCCACGCGCTCCAGCATCAGGTCGTACGGACCCCAGCTCTTCGGATAGACGACGTCTGCGCCGGCGAACGCTTCGTCCATGTTCTTCATGACCGTGAAGGTGCCGCCTGACTCGGCGGCGTGCTTGGTCGCGCTCTCCATGCACTGCGGCATCAGCTCGTATCCCGGCGGATGCGCAAGACGGACGTTCATCCCGAAGCGCGTCATCAGCATGATCAAGCCCTGCGGTACGGAGAGCGGCTTGGCATAACTCGGCGAGTAGGCCCAGCTCACGGCGATGGTCTTGCCGGAGAGGCCGTCGGGAAATCGCTCGCGAAGCCAGCAGAGGTCGGCCAGGGTCTGCGTGGGATGGTCGATGTCGCACTGCAGGTTGACGATGGGCACCGTGCGCGTTTCGCCGCCCTGGCGCAGATAGTCGTCGATTCCCGCCTTGACGGAGCGCATGAACTTGTTTCCCTCGCCGAGGATCAGGTCGTGGCGGATGCCGAGGGCGTGGGAGTTCATTCCCAGCATGGCCCCGGTCTCCTCGGCAGTCTCGCCGTGGGCGACCTGCGTCGACGATCCGTCGACGACCATGGGATGGCCACCGAGGCGGACGGCCGCGCCGGCCCAGCTGGACTTGGTGCGGGTGGAGTTGTCGAAGAAGAGCGCGTACAGGAGCTCGTTGGCGAGGAACTGCGTCGGCACGCCGCGGCGGTCGAGCAACTCGAGAGTGGCGGCGACGTTGGCGACCGCTTCGACCTCGGCGCGGCTCCAGTCGTCGGTCAGCAGCATGCTGCGGCCGTGAAGCCCGTCGAGAACGGCGTCCTCGATCGTCTCGAGGAAGGGAGCGGTTTTCTGGCGAAGACTCATGGTGCTTGCATTACCTCCGGAGAACGGCAGTTGATGAAATTGGGATGGCGCGGGTCGAGAGTGGTGCGGCGCACGAAATCCATGAGGGCGAACGGCCAGAGGTCGATCCGGTCCCCGCTCGCGGTGACCCGAATTGATCGAGAGTCCGCAGGGGCGCGCAGCAGTGCGTCCCCCTCCAGGGCTGCGGACGCGCTGCTGCGCGTCCCTACGCGCTCGATGAGGACTTCGAATTCCGGTCCGCAGTAGACGACGCCCTGCGCATCGACAGTCAGGCCGTATTCGCGGCCGTCGATTCGGCCTAACACCCGGGCTTTGGCATCGCCCTGTGCGAGGAAGAAGCCGTCCAGCGGATCGAGGCGCCAGCCCGCTTCGTCGCCGAAGAGGCGGAATTTGGCCTGGTTGGGCTTACCGTCGTCGGGACAGAAGACTTCGCAGTTGCCACACTCGTTGCAGAGCTCGACGTAGATCGCGATCTGATGGTTGCGCGACAACGACGTCTGCCCGCCTTCGACGCGCTCCCAGCGATCTCCGCTGCGGACGAGGTGAGCGCGGGGAATGCTGTTCTCACCGGCGTCGAAACGGCTGATGGCGTCATTCGGACAGGCCGGGATGCAGAGGTCGCACGTCGCGCAGTCGAAAAGCGTCAGCGGATGGGTGGTCTTGCCGGGTGCGTGGGCGCTTCGCTCGCTGTGATAGCGCGGATCGGAGTCGAGCGACTCGACGTACTTCTCGGTGTTGGCGATCGTCGCCTGTGCCACCCAGTGCCGGTAAATCTCGGGTGGGATCGCGCGATCGATCCTCTCGTTGTCCGCAAGGGCGGCGCGGCAGAGACGCGCATCCTCGTCCGGGAGGGAGAGCGAGTCGAGTGCAATCTCCGCTTCGCTGCAGCCGCGGATGATGAAATCGCCGA
The DNA here is from genome assembly GCA_021781455.1 of Acidobacteriota bacterium. Classification (GTDB taxonomy): domain Bacteria; phylum Acidobacteriota; class Thermoanaerobaculia; order Gp7-AA8; family Gp7-AA8; genus JAJXWV01. The sequence continues at coordinate 104,756 of JAJXWV010000084.1, forward strand.
TCGAGCTCGCGTGAACGCGGTCCATCCCATGAGAGAGCTCGGTCGCGTAGCTCTGCAGACGGCCGTAGCCGCCCTGCTTGAGGAGGTCCGTGCAGACGGTCACCGGCACGAGCCCGAGGCTCACCGCGTCGGGATAGTTCGAGCGGTCGATGCCCGCGGAGAACGAGATCGGGATCGAGTCGCCGAAGGTCTGCCTGAAGCGCCGCACGAGGTACATGGCCAGGACGTGCAGGGGCGGGCCGGAGAGGTACGACACTTTCTCGGACGGCGGGAGAAAATCGCCGCGGTTGTTCACGATCAGCGTGTTCGTCAGCTTCACGCCGAACGTGCGTCCGAGCTCTTTGGCGCGCCGCTGCAGGCGCTCGACGATGGTCACGGCTTCATCCCACTTCGCGTCGTTGTCGAAGGCGCTGGCCGGCGCCTCGATCTCCGTGAAGCCGAGACGGTCGTGAAGGATCTCGTGGACCTCGTCGTAGCCGAGCAGCATCGGATTGAGCTTGACCGTGCAGTTCACGCCGGCTTCGCTCATCAGGAACTCGACGATGCGCTCGATCTCCGCGACAGGGCAACCGTGAAACGTGCTCAGCGTGACCGTGTCCGCCACCTGTGGCGCGAACTCCGCCTCCGCGAGACGGCGCCAGCGCGCCGGAACCTCGCGGCGGAGCTTGTCGATCATCGGCCGCGCATCGAGCATCCCCCGCATGAACGCCACCACGCGCTCACTGCGGATGCCGGCCAGGTCGTAGCCGACGCTCATGTCGTAAATCGTCCGTCTGAACGGCGGCTGGATGGGGAGGGCGCCCGACGCCGTGAGCATCTCGATCAGCATCGCGGCCTTCACGTACTCCTCGAGCGACTGCTCGAGCTTGAGCTCCTGCGACCATTCGATGTTGTAGCCCACCGTGCGCGCGTCGATGCAGGGACGCGGGATGGTCAGCTCGTCGAGCACCTGGACGGTCTTCAGCTCCAGGATGCGTGCGCCGGCGAGCCACGACAGGACGATGTTCTGCGCCATCTGCGTGTGCGGGCCGGCGGCCGGGCCGAGCGGCGTCGATGCGCGATGGCCGTGAAACTCCACCGAGGTGTCGTGTCGTGGATCGCCGAGAAAGAACTTGCGGGCCGGCAGATCGAACACGCTCGCGCAGCGCTCGAGCTCTTCGAAAGCTCGGGCCACGAGAGCGGATAACCCGAGCGGCGCCAGCGCAGACATGAAGAAACATTCTGGCACAAGCCGCCGGGGCATTCGCGGGGAGTGTCACCGCACGGAAGCGTGCTGCGTAGCAGTGCTGAGTGCTGAGTGCTGAGTCGAGTCGCCAGATGTCATCCGCTATCTCGTGTCCCTGTCGCGAATCGCCTTTGAGGCGGCGGAGCCGCCGACACAATTTGGCGGCCGTCAGGCCACCGTTCGATGACCCATCCCAGCGTCCGAGCACGCGGAGCGCGCGACAGATCCTTTTGTCGGTTCCTGACGGTTCTGTCGGGCACTTCGTGCCCTTGTATGCTGCTGCGATCGTCTGCTCCGGCGGCCTGACGGCCGCCGCTAAATTCTTGCGGCAGCTACGCCGCCTGTCGCGCTCGGGATCTCGCAACAACCGAACTTGGACAATAGCGACTCACCACTCAGGACCCAGGACTCAGCACTCAGGACCCAGGACTCAGCACTCAGGACTCGTCCAAGTCCCTGCGATCAGGGAACTTTGCGTGACGTGACACTGGACACGTTGCGGAGTGATGTTTTCTGCGGGATGGCGGGCGCGCTGCCGGTACCCTTCGCGCTGGGATCGTTCGTCACGATGCCCAGATATCAAGGTGAGGAGAACCACGTGAAAAGAATCGTAGCCATCTCGATGCTCGCCGCGCTCTGCCTGGCGTGCGGTCCGAAAAACGCAGCGCCGGCGCTTGCGGCGGAGAAGAAAGTTGCGCCGCCTGCGGTGCCGAACCTCCCGCCCGACCACCCGGCGATCGCCGCGCAGCGCGAAGCCGCGTCGGCCATGCCCGCCGCTCAGCAGCCGGCCGCAAACCTGGTCGGTGAAGTCCTCGAAACGATGAACGGCGGCGGCTATACCTATGTGAGGCTCCGCACCAGCTCGGGCGAAGTGTGGGCGGCGACGCCCAAGACGACGGCGAAGGTCGGTTCGACGATCGCGCTCAACGCGCAGATGGAGATGCAGAACTTCGAGTCGAAGACGCTGAAGAGGACGTTCCCGAAGATCGTCTTCGCCACTCCGGCAGGTGCCGCGGCTCCGGCCGCCGGTGAGAAGAGCGGCGATCCGGCGACGACCATGGCCCAGCACGCGATGTTCTCACAGGGACCGGCGACGGAGACGAACGTCAAAGTGGCCAGAGCCGAAGGAGCGGACGCGAAAACGGTCGCGGAAGTGTGGGCGGGCAAGGGATCGCTGAAAGACAAGAACGTGACGATCCGCGGCAAGGTCGTGAAGTTCACGCCCCAGACACTCGGCGTGAACTGGATCCATCTGCGCGACGGTTCCGGCTCGGCGGACAAGCACGACAACGACATCACCGTGACGACCAAAGAGTTTGCCAAGGTCGGCGACGTCGTCGTTGCCAGCGGCACGCTGCGGCTGGATAAGGATTTCGGCGCCGGTTACACCTATCCGGTGATCGTCGAGGGCGCGAAACTGAAGAAGTAGCCCCCGGTGTAGGACAGGCTTTCCAGCCTGTCCTTGGAAGAAGCAGCCCCCGGTGTAGGACAGGCTTTCCAGCCTGTCCTTGAGTGTGGCAGGCTCCCCAGGAGGACAGGCTGGAAAGCCTGTCCTACACGGGGGACAGGCTGGAAAGCCTGTCCTACACGGGGGAGAGGCAGGAAAGCCTGTCCTGCACGAGAGTATAACCACATAGTCATGTATCATTCGCGCATGACCCGTGGGCGCAAACATCCGTCGCTCTCTGCCGAAGCCGTCGATCTCGTGGCCAACCGCTTCAAGGTTCTCGGCGAGCCGATTCGGATCCGCATTCTTCAAGAGCTGCAGAGCGGTGAGAAGAACGTGACGCAGCTGGTCGAGTCCATCGGCTCGACACAGCCGAACATCAGCAAGCACCTGCGGATCCTTCAGGAGTCGGGCCTCATCGGTCGGCGGCAGGCCGGCACGGCGGTCTACTGCTACATCGCCGATCCGACCGTGTTCGACCTCTGTGACGCCGTCTGCGCGAGCCTCGAGACCCGACTTCAGGACGCCGGAAGACTGGCCGCAGAGCTCAGCGGTGGGATCTCGAGACGAAGGTCCTGAAGCGCGTCAGGTCCTTGTCATCCCTCGCTCCGGGTTCAGAGCCATGCAGAAATCGATCGAGGTGCCCGCCTCAGTCGAACTGCCCCAGAACCACCTGCTTGATCTGCTGGAAGCTGCCGTGGGGCGAGGCGAAGAACGTGACGACGCGCAGGGTCACGGGCTCGCTGGAGCCGAAGCTGCCGGGCAGAACGCGCGAGTAGGCGTGCTGCCAGAACGACACCTCGATCGAGCCGCCGGGCTCGATCGCGTCCTGCCTCAGGATCGGCGCGTTGCGCGTCAGCATGTAGGTCCCGGTGCCGATCTGGCGCAGCTCGATGCGGCGCAGGGTGATCGGCTGGGTCGATGGATTCGTGATGCGCATTCCGTACTTGACGTCGAACGGTCCGACCGACTGCACCTCCGAGGCGCCGACGAGCTGCACGAAGTCGATCTGCGGACGCGGCTGAACGGCCCCGCCTTTTGAACCGGTGGCGCAGCCCACGGCGCCGAGGATCAGGAGAAGTGCCCATGCTTGCTTCATGAGTCGCATAACGTGGCTCCGCGATTGCTTCTTTCCTGAGCGTTCAGACGCTCGCTTTGACCGCTGCAGCCGCGGCCCGGTCTCGCGTTCGAGGTCAGGCCTGCCTCGGCCAACAGCAGTCGAATCGGCTGCAGCGGGCGAACCTCATGCAATTGGAGGAGCCCCTGGCCTCTGGCCGCCCGGCTCCGCCGCGGTAGTGAGCGGCATCTCCGTCATTGCGAACGCGGCGTGGACGTCACCGTCAATTGTTCGAAAGGGTGTAAGCGTAGCCCAGGGCCACAGATGGGCGGCGATTGCGCTAACATCAAGGCTCACCGGGTCCGGGGTCCAACTTGTCCGACAGCGTTTCTGTCAATCGCCACACGGATGCGCGCATTCGTGACTTGCTGCGCGAAACCGAACGGAAACTGCAGCACCAGAACCAGGTGGTTGTGGATCTGGCGCGGCGGCCGTCGGTTCAGCAGGGCCATTTCGACGAAGCGCTGCGGGAGATCACCGAGGCGGCGGCCGAGACGCTCCACGTCGACCGCGTGAGCGTGTGGCTCTACGACGAGAAGCGAACGCTCATCCGCTGCTGCGAGCAGTTCGCGCGCAAGACGCGGCAGCACAGCAGCGGGGCCGAAGTCGAGATCTCGACGAATCCGCGGTATTTCGAGGAGCTGGAGCGGTCGCGCGCGGTGGCGGTGCATGACGTGGCGCGGGATGACCGCACGGCGGCCTTCACTGACGAGACGGTGCGGTCGTCCGGCATGCGCTCGACGATCGACGCTCCGATCCGGCGGATGGGGCGGGTCACGGGCCTCGTGCGGCACACCAACGTCGGCAAGAACCGGCAGTGGACGATCGAGGACGAAAACTTCGCCGCCTCCATCGCCGATCTGGTGGCCATCGTCTCGGACGCTGCCGAGCAGCGTGTGGCCGAGGAGTCGCTCCGGCGACGTCTCGAATTCGAGCAGCTCGTCTCCCGGATCTCGACGCGGTTCGTCGAAGTCGGCATTGCGGATCTCGAGCAGGCGAGCAGCACCGCGCTGCGCGATGTGGCCATCTTTGCGCGCGCTGATCGCGGCTTCGTGGTGTCCGTCGACGAGGCCGGCGCCGCGTCGATGACGTCGGAATGGTGTGCCGACGGGGTGGACTCCGCTCGTGAATCGGTGAGCGGTCTGGTCCTGGCGGCTTATCCGTGGATCAACGACATCCTCAACCGGCGCCGATCGATCCGGATCGACTCCGTGAACGATCTCGCCGGAGAAGCGGCCTCCGAGCAGGAGCTCCTGCGACGCCTGGCAGTGCATAAACTGCTCGCGGTCTCGATGTACGTGGGGCGGCGGTTCATCGGCGTTCTCGGAGTGAGCGCCAGCGATTCACAGCCGTGGCCGGATGACGCCCTCGACCTTCTTCGAATCCTCGGCAACAGTTTCGCCGGAACGCTGAATCGGGTCAGAACCGAACAGGCCCTGCGCGACAGCGAGCAGCGTTACCGCGCTCTCTTCGAACGGAACCTCGCAGGCGTTTACCGGAACACCCTCGACGGTCGCATGCTCGATTGCAACGACGCTCTGGCACGCATGCTCGGTTACGACTCGCGTGAAGAAGTGCTCGCACACAACGCCAAGGAGTCGTACGCAAATCCGACCGACCGGACCCGGTTCGTAGAGCGGGTGCTTCGGGAGCGGTCTGTCACTGCAGCGGAAGTCGCCCTCCGGCGGCGCGACGGCCGGCCGCTGTGGCTCCTGGAGAGCGTCCATCTGGTCGAGGGAAGCGTGGATGTCATCGAAGGAACGGCGATCGACATCACCAGCCACAAGCTCGCCGAGACGGCTCTGCTCGAGAGCGAGAGCCGCTACCGGACGCTCATCGAGCGCATGCACGAAGGGGTGGCCCAGCTGGACAACGGCTCCGTCTTCCAGTTCGTGAACGACCGCTTCTGCCAGATGGTCGGCTTCAGCCGCGAGGAGCTGGTCGGCAGGAACGCCGGCGAGCTGCTCCTGGCGACCGAAGCCGACCGCGACCTGCTCGCGCTCAAGGCTGCGCAGCGCCAGGACGGCATCTCGGACCACTACCAGATCCGCATGCGGCGCAAGGACGGCGTCGAGGTCTGGGTCGAGATCAGCGGCGCGCCGGTTTACGACGCCAACGGCAAGGTCGTCGGCTCGGTCGGCATCCACAACGACGTGACGGAACGGCGGGCCACCGCGGAAGCGCTGCGCGAGAGCGAGTCGCGTTACCGGCTGATGGCTGAGAATTCGACTGATCTCATCTCCCGACTTTCAGCGCGTGGCGCGATCCTCTACGCCTCGCCGGCCATGCGGTCGCTCCTGTTCATCGATCCCGCCGAGATGACGGGTCACAGCATCTTCGATCTCGTCGAGCCGATCGATCACGAAGTGGTCCGCCTGGCCACGAAGACTCTGGCCCGAAGAGGAACGATCACCTTCAGCTACAGGGTCAAGCGTCGCGACGGCAGGGAGATCTGGTTCGAGACCACGTGCCGCGGCATCAAGGATCCCGTCACCAGAAAATTGACCGAGATCGTGGCGGTCTCGCGCGACGTCAGCGAGCGGAAACGCGTCGAAGAGCATGTCGAGTTCCAGGCCTATCACGACGAGCTCACCGCACTGCCGAACCGCACGCTCTTCCGCGACCGCCTCACCATCGCCCTGGCCCAGGCCAGGCGCCTGCGCTGCCACCTGGCGGTCATGTTCATCGACCTCGACAGCTTCAAGGTCGTCAACGACACCCTCGGCCACAGCCTCGGCGACGAGTTGCTGAAAGTCCTGGCCGGCCGCCTCGGCTCGATCATCCGGGCCGAAGACACCATCGCCCGCATGGGAGGCGACGAGTTCACCGTCGTGGCTTCGAACCTGAGCTCCATCGACGACGCCTCACTCGTCGCGCAGAAACTGCTCGACACCATTGCCCAGCCGATCCAGATCGAGGGCCACGAGCTGTTCGTGACCTCCAGCATCGGGATCGCCATCTACCCGGAGGATGGCGAGACCGTCGAGGCTCTCCTCAAGAATGCGGACAACGCCATGTACCGCGCCAAGGAGACGGGCCGCAATTCGTACAAGCTCTGCACTCCGGCCATGAACCGCCGCGCGCTGGAGCGGCTGTCGGTCGAAAACGCCTTGCGCCGGGCCATCGACCGCGAGGAGTTCGTCCTCCATTACCAGCCTCTGGTCCGTATTGACGGCGCGCGGGTGGTGGGGATGGAAGCGCTGCTGCGGTGGAACCGGCCGGATCACGGTCTGATCGAGCCGGCGGACTTCATCGCCATCGCCGAGGAAACGCGCATGATCGTGCCGCTCGGTGAATGGGTGCTGCGCCAGGCCTGCATCAGGGCGAAGGAATGGCAGTCGGAGAAATACCCCAAGGTGCGCGTCAGCGTGAATCTGTCGCCGCGCCAGTTCCAGCACAACGATCTTCCGCGCATGATTCTTTCGGCTCTCGACGCTTCGGGGCTCGACCCTTCTCTGCTGGAGCTCGAGATCACGGAAGGAACGGCCATGATGAACAACGAGCGCACCGTGACGACCATGCGCCGCCTTCGCGAGCTCGGCATCCGCCTGGCCATCGACGATTTCGGGACAGGGCAATCGTCGCTCAATTACCTGCACAACTTCCCGATCGACGGGGTGAAGATCGATCAGGCCTTCGTGCGGGGCATCGAGATTCGCGCCAGTGACCGGGCCATCATTTCTGCCGTGATCGCCATGGCCCGGGGACTGAACCTGCGGGTGACGGCCGAGGGCGTGGAGACCGAGGCGCAGCTGGAGTTCCTGCGCAGCTGCGGTTGCGAGGAAGCGCAGGGGTTCCTCTTCAGCGCTCCGATCGCATCACACGCGCTGTAGAGCGCGGGTATCCGACCCGGCCCACGCAGTTGTGGCGCAGACTCGATTCGCCTGTGTGACCAGGAAGCGAGCAAGCGCCGCTGAGAGCGCGTTGTCCACGAGGAACTTTACTTCGGCTCAATCAGCGGCAACTGCCGTTCCGTGACCGCCTCTGCCGCGTAGCGCAAAGCCTCGCGCAGATCTTCGGATTGCAGGTCGGGATAGTCGGCGAGGATCTCGCTCTCGCTCGCTCCCTCAGCGAAGAGCCCCACAACCGTGGCCACAGGGATCCGCAAGCCGCGGATGCAGGGGACGCCTCCCATTTTCTCCGGCTCGACCGTGATCCGTTGGTAGTTCATACTTTTATATTTACTTCGTGTGCGGCGAAACCGCAGTCTGCGTGGACGCTGAGGGATCGTCAATCAGCACGAACACGTGACCTCCTGGCTTACCCTCCAAACGAACCTGAATCGTGTTCGTCGCCTGCAGTTGGACAGGGACTTCGTACACGTGCCGCAGTGCGAGCGCGACGATAATGGTCTTCATTCGGACTTCTCCTTATGGGAAGATCTTGCTGAGCGGGTGCGTCGGCGAAAACTGCTGCGAAAAGTTCCACGCGTCAGCACCGTAGTTCGTGTTTGCGTTTTTCGGACCGTGGTTGTAGTAGTTGAGCGCCGCTATGATCATGTCGTGGTACGCCGTGGAGCTAACGAAGTTCGGATCGGCGGCCCAGTCGCCTGGCCTGCACTGTCGATAACGTTTATAAAACTCGAGCGTGCCGACGGCCATGCTGCCACCGCCGACCGCGAGGTTTTGCGGCGTATCGAACAGAAGCGAAGGGTTGTCGCGTCCATCGGTCGTGCGCCAGTGAAGTTCTGCCGCCACCTGATACATTTCTTGCATGAGGCCGTAGCTCGCGGCAAGTGGCGTCTGTGCCGCAAAGCTGATCGTCGCAAGGTCGGCAGGATCATTGGCGTCGAAGTCGGCCGTGTCGGTCCAGTTATATTTGCCGTCATTGTAGTGCACGATGTCAGCGGCAGAAACGCACAAGCTCGGGCACTCGTCGACAGGGCGAATGTTAATAAGCGACTGTTGCGGGCCTCGCGGTATCTTGAAAATGTGACGCGGCTGCACATCGTCCACAGCGGCGTACGTCAGTTGTGGCCAGCTGAGGTCTAAGAGTAACGCTCCCTTTGATAATCCGGACGCGGTCGCGAGCCGATACTCCTTGAACGGATCGCTGGATAACTCGGTTTGGATCACGGATTCACCGACGCCACTCTTATTGAGAGGCTCGTAGCGGTAGTTGAATGGTGAGAGCTTGTTCTGATCTGCCTCAGCGTCGAGATTGCGGACTGACTCGATCTTTCAGACAGAACGCCAGAGGCTGCGCCCCTGCGCACGTTGACACGCGGTGGGTGCGCGCGTCGGCTTCGCCTGCGGCCTGGCCGGCGACCGGCGGGAAGCCCGCACTCCACCCCGCCGCTCGCGCAAAACAGCGCATTCCGCGACAATGGGCGCACCGTCCGATCCGGAATCGTTGGATTGAAGTGAGGTTGCAATGAAGCGAGCCGTCGTGGTCCTGGCGCTCCTTTCCCTGGCTGTCGCCGCACAGGCGCAGAAACTCACCATCGTGAAAGCGGGTCCGATCGGCGAGGTGGCGAACCTGGCCGAGGCGAACGAGATCCGCGTGGTCTTCTCGCAGCCGATGGTCGCGGTGGGGAAGATCCCGCCTAACCTCGCCGTGCCGTGGTTTCATATCGCCCCGGAGGTGAAAGGCACGTTCCGCTGGTCGGGCACGACCACGCTGATCTTCACGCCTGACGAGAAGCCGCCGCTGCCGTTCGCCACGAAGTACGACGTGACCATCGACGGCAATGCGCAGTCGGTCTCCGGCGACACGCTGGGACAGCCCTACACCTTCTCGTTCATCACGCCGACGATCCAGCTGCTTCGGACGAGTTGGCAGCGGAAGAGCGAAGGCTTCAACGAGCCTGTCCACATTTTTCTGAGGTTCAACCAGCCGGTCGATCCGAAGGTCATCATCCAGCACCTGCAGCTGCGGACGAAGTCGTACAAATTCCAGGAGCCGCTGGCGCCGGCGCAGGATCAGCTGAAGCCGGAGGAGTGGCAGGCCTTCGAAGCGAAACGCGCGAAGGCGGAACAGACGGCCGCCTCGGACGGCGCCCTGGTGCTCGCCTTCCTGGCCGAGGACTGGCACGAGGCCAGGTTTCCGCCCAGTCCCGACCTGGTGGTGCTGGAGACGAAGCCGGGCATTCCGCAGGGCACGCACATTCAGGTCTACCTCGACAGCGAGCTGGCCCAGAGCCAGAAGAACGTGCGCACGGGGCGCTCGCAGGCGTTCACGATCGAGCTGAGGCCGCCGTTCTTCGTCGGCTCCATCGATTGCCAGAAGGCGTGCGATCCCGAGCGCGCCAACTGGCTGGGCTTCACCACCCCGGTCGACTACGACGCGCTGCAGGCCGCGCTGACGGTCACCGACGTCACCGATCCGCAGCATCCCCAGGAGCTGAAGGCCGCTCCGCCGGAAGGGATCGATCACGAGTCGACTGCCCTGGGGTTCAGCATCGACGAGCTTGGTTTCTCGTTTCGTCCTGCGCGTACGTACGCCGTTCGCGTCGACGCGGAGCTGAAGGCATCGAATGGCGAGCCGCTCGGCTACGCGTTCGGCGGGGTCATCGAGAACTGGCATCGCACCGCGTTCACGAGCTTCGGTGAAGGCCACGGCGTGTGGGAGTCGACGGGCGGCTCGGTGCTGCCGTTCTGGGCGCGCAATTTCCAGGACGTGAAGCAGTGGCTCGCGCCGGTGACCGTGGACGATCTCGTGCCGACGATCGTGAAGATCTCGGCGAGCGACTGCGCGGCGCCGGAAGGCGATCCGCATCTGCGAAAGCTCACGCCGGTTGCCGACAAGATCCAGTCCTACGGTGTCGACGTCCGCCAATCGCTCAATGCGGGCGGCCATGGAATCGTGTGGGTGGCGGTGTCCGACGGGCAGACGACCCCGAAGACGAATCCTGCCGATTCGCGCTGCACCAACGGTGTCCACGGCACGCTGGTCCAGGTGACGAACCTCGGCATCAGCGTCAAGGACAGCCCGCAGAACACGCTCGTCCTCGTCACGCGCCTCGACAACGGCGCGCCCGTTGCGGGAGCGAACGTCACCATCCGCACGCCGGATAACAAGGTCTTCTGGAGCGGCCCGACCGACGCCACCGGCATCGCCGTGGCGCCGCGGACGAACCTGCGCGTGGTCAAAGGTGAAGCGAAGAGCGAGACCGACGAGAACGAATGGGAGAACACCTGGCAGGCCCTGAGCGGCGTTCATTTCGTGATCCTGGCCGAGAAAGACGACGACGTCGCCTACGCAGTCAGCGACTGGACCGAGGGCATCTCGCCCTATGACTTCGAGCTGCCGTTCAACCTCAGCGAATCGGCACCGCTGCTCCGCGGCACCATCTTCACCGATCGCGGCGTCTACAAGCTCGGCGAAGAAGTGCACGCCAAGATGATCCTGCGCAGCGACACCCCCTCCGGCATGCAGCTTCTGCCCGCGGGCACAAAGGCCGACGTCGTTCTCTACGACAGCCACAACCAGCAGGTGGACAAGCGCACCGTCGACCTTTCGGAGTGGAGCAGCGCCGAATGGACGCTGACCATTCCGGTCGACTCGCCGCTGGGCGGCTACCGTTTCACGGCGGACGTGAAAGGTCAGCGGTTAGGCGCGTCGGGCCAGTTCCTCGTCGCCGCGTACCGGCGTCCCGAGTTCCGCGTTGACGCGACCCTGACCGGTACGAGCTCGATCTCCGGAACGATGCTCGACGGCAAGATCGTGGGTCGTTATCTGTTCGGCGCGCCGATGTCGCAGCGCCCGGTGTCGTGGAAGTACACGAAGCTGGAGCGCTTCGAGGTCCCGCAGATCGTCGCCGACCGCTTCCCGCCGGAGCTCTACACCTTCCTCTCGGAGCCGCCGTATCCGCCGCCGAGCCGCATCAGCATCTCTTCAAAGGAACAGAAACTCGATACAAACGGTGAGCTGAAGCTCCAGCTTCCGACGGGCGTCGACGATGGGTCGCCATACGGCTACACGCTCGAGGGCGACGTCACCGACGTCTCGCGCCAGCACATCGCCGGTCGCGCCACGTTCGCCGCCGATCCCGCGCCCTGGTACATCGGCATGCGTAACCTGCCGTTCTTCGTCGATGTCGCCAAAGGCGCGGACACGGAGATCATCGCCGTCGGTCTCGATGGAAAACTCGCGCCCGGCGTGAAGGTGAGCGTCAATCTCAAGCAGATCTACTGGAACAGTGTCCGCCGCGCCGAGGGGAACGGCTTTTACACCTGGGAGACGGAAAGGAAGGAGGCCCGGGCGGGGAGCTTCGAGATCACCACGCAAGCCTCGCCCGTGCCGCTGCACGTTCCGCTGAAGAGCGGCGGCTTGTACACGCTCAGCGCCACAGCCCGCGATGCCGCCGGCCACAGCACGACGACGGAAGCGCAGTTCTACGTCGTCGGCGCCGGCTACACGGCCTGGGAACGGTACGACCACAACCGCATCGACCTGGTGCCGGAACGGAAGACTCTCAAGCCCGGCCAGACCGCGCGGATCATGATCAAGTCGCCGTGGGAGCACGCCACCGCACTCCTCACGACGGAGCGCGAAGGAGTGCGCAGCTGGAAGGAGTTCGAGCTCACTTCCACGCAGCAGACCATCTCCGTCCCGATCACGGAAGCCGACATCCCGAACGTGTTCGTCTCGGTTCTCCTGGTGAAGGGGCGCACGAAAGACACCACCACCGAGGACGACAGCGATCCCGGCAAGCCGACCTTCCGCCTCGGATACGTCGAGCTGAAAGTCGAAGACACGGCGAAACGCCTGAAGGTCAGCGTCAAGGCCAATCGCGACGAGTACCGCCCGGCTTCCAGGGCGAAGATCGCAGTGGAAGTGCACGACCAGAAGGGCGCCGGCACGCGCTCCGAGGTCACCCTATGGGCCGTCGACTACGGCGTGCTCTCGCTGACCGACTACAGGACGCCCGACATCCTCGGAACCGTCTACCTCGAAAAGGCGCTGCAGGTCGTCAACGAAGACTCGCGGCAGAAGATCATCAGCCGGCGCGTGCTCACACCGAAGGGCGCCAGCGAGGGCGGCGGAGGCGGGCGCGAAGAAGGGCCGGGCACGATCCGCAAGGATTTTCGCGTGCTCGCCTTCTGGCTGGGATCGATCACGACCGACAACCGCGGCCGTGCGCGAACCACCGTGACCTTGCCGGAGTCGCTGACGACGTACCGCATCATGGCCGTGGCCGCGGACAAGCAGTCGCGATTCGGCTGGGGTCAGAACGAGATCCGCATCAACAAGCCGGTGCTGCTGACGCAGACCTTCCCGCGTTTCCTGGCGGTGGGCGACAAGGCGTTTTTCGGCGCGGTCGTTCACAGCCAGCTGACCAGGAGAGGAACGGCCAAGGTCACGATTCGCAGCCTCGACCCGGACATTCTCGAAGTCACTGGCGAGCCGTCGGCCACGGCGGAAGTCGATGCCAAAGGCTCGGCGGAAGTGCGATTCAACGGAGTGGCGAAATCGGTCGGCTCGGCCCGAATCCAGATGAGTGTCTCGATGCTCGGGGAGAGCGACGCCTTCGAGGACAACATCCCGGTTCGCGTGCTGCTCTCTCCGGAGACCTTCGCGGCCTACGGAACCGTTGGGGAGGCTGCCGGCACCGCGCAGGGGAAAGAGATGCTCGAGATCCCGTCGGGCGTCGCTCCCGGATTCGGCGGGCTGCACATGGATCTGGCGTCGACGGCCATGGTGGGCCTCGGCGAAGGTGCGCGCTATCTGGTCGATTACCCGTACGGCTGCGCGGAACAGCGCGCGTCGGCAGCGCTGGCGCTGGTCTACGTTTCGGAGCTCGGCGACACGTTCAAGTTGCCGGGAGTGGACGCGGCGAACGCGAAGAGAATCGCCGGGGCCACCGTCAACGAGCTTCCGAAGTTCCAGTGCGAAGGGGGCGGATTCTCCTTCTGGCCGGGGGAGTGCACAGGTCAGTCGGCGTACCTGACCAGCTACGTCGTTCACGTCCTGCAGATCGCCAAGGGCGACGGCTATCCGGTCGACCAGAAGGTTCTCGACCGCGCTTACGAGTTCCTCGAGCGCGAGCTCGCCAAACCGCGGCCGGACAACGAATCGTGGTGGCCCGCGTACACGGCCTGGCAGGCCTTCGCGGTCAAGACTCTCGTCGAAGGCGGCCGCAATGAGGACAGCCACATCACGCGGCTGTCGACGTACGTCGATCGCATGCCGGTGTTCGGATTGTCATACCTGGCGGACGCTCTCATGGCAAAGGGTGAGCATGGGCCGCGGCTCGACGATCTGCATCGTCGGATCTCCAACGCCATCCTGCCGGAGGGAGGAACGGCGCACGTCGAGGAGCTCACCGATCCCTATCTGATGTGGTTCTGGAACTCGAACGTGCGCACGACGGCGATCGCGCTCGACACCCTGGTCCGCAACGGTGCCGACCGTGAGCTGGTCACTCGAATGGTGCGCTGGATGATGAAGGTGCGTCGAAACGGCCGCTGGGGCAACACCCAGGAAAACGCCTGGGCCATGGAGGCGCTGATCGACTACTACCGCAAGTACGAGTCCGTCACGCCCGACTTCAGCGCCGTCGTCGCAATCGGCAGGGAGACCGTTGCCACCGAGCAGTTCCATGGCCGGTCGGCTGAAGCGAAGAGCCGCGACTGGTCGATGGCGGACGTGCTGAAGATCGCGCCGCCGGAGACTCGGGTTCCGGTCACGTTCACGCGCGAGGGGGCGGGCACGCTGTTCTACGCGCTGCGGCTGCGGTACGCGCGGAACATCATCCTGCACGATCGCATGGATCAGGGCTTCGCTCTCGAGCGGCACTACGCGCTGCAGAATTCCAAGGTCGACGCGACGACGTTCAAGGCCGGTGATCTGATCACCGTCACCCTGCGCGTGAGGAACACCAAGGAGCGTCGTTTCGTGGCCGTCACCGATCCCATTCCCGCCGGTACCGAGCCGGTGGAATCGTGGTTTGCCACGACGGCCATGGACCTGGCCGAGCAGCAATCGAAGTCCGATCGCGGCGGTAACGACTGGATGTCGTGGTGGCAGTACGGCGGCTTCGATCACGTGGAGCGCCATGACGATCGGGTGAACCTTTTCGCCACGCGACTCAGCGAAGGGCCGCACGAGTTCACCTATCTGCTGCGCGCCACGACGGCCGGCACGTTCATCACCGCGCCGATGCACGCCGAGGAGATGTATGAGCCGGAGGTGTTCGGAAGGACGGCGACGGATGTCGTGGAGGTGAAACCGTAGGGGGTTGCGAGGTTGCGAGGTAAGACGTGGATGATCCGATTGTCATCCCGAGCGTGAGCGAGGGATCCGGGCGGCGGGGCGGCGCACGAATTGTGCTGAAACTGCTGGCGGTCATCGCCGCGGCTGCGTTCGCTGCCGCTGTGCTGTGGATCTTCTACGGCCCGATTCCCCTGCTCGACAGCGCCCGCTTCATTTCCACGCCGATCCTCGACCGCAACGGCATCCCGCTCTACGAGCCGCTTTCCCCTTCGGGACTGCGCGGCGAATGGCTCGAGTCGCACCAGGTTCCGAAGCGCGTCGCGGCGGCGACGATTGCCGCCGAAGACCGCAGGTTCGAGAGGCACATCGGCATCGACCCCCTGGCGGTCGCGCGTGCCGCAATGCACGACGTCCGCCGCGGTGCTCTGGTCGAGGGCGGCTCCACGATCACGCAGCAGGTCGCAAAGCTGATGCTCGGCCGGCGCGCCGGACAGGGCAGGACCATTGCTCAGAAGGTGCGCGAGGCCGTTCTGGCGCTGCGCCTGGAGCGCCGCTACAGCAAGCGGGCGATCCTCGCGGCATACGTGAATCTCGCGCCTTACGGCAACCAGATCCATGGCATCGCCCGCGCCAGCCGGCGCTATTTCGGCTGCGGGCTGGAAGAGCTGACGGCGGCACAGGCGGCGTTCCTCGCTTCACTGCCGCAACGGCCGAGCGCATTCAATCCGCTGCGCGATCCGCTGCGGGCGGCGAGGCGGCAGCAGGAGATCCTCCGCCGCATGCGCGATCTCGGCTTCATTTCGCGGAGCGAGCTGGAGGTGGCAAGGCGGGAGCGCCTGCGGTTCGATCGCGGAGAGCAGCCGGTGATCGCCCAGCATTTCCTCGAGCGCGTCATGGAGGCATGCGCGCAGCGGCCGTGCGTCGACAATACTCGCCGCGCGATCGTGACCACACTCGATTCGCGGCTGCAGCGCGAGGTGGCCGGCATCATCGCCGCACATCGTGAAGAGCTCCTGAGCCACGGCGCTCACAGCGTGGCCGTGGCCGTCCTCGACAATGCCTCGGGCCAGTGGCTGGCGTGGGAAGGCTCGGGCGACTATTTCGGGACGAATTTCGGCGGTGCCATCGACGGTGTCATCGCCCTCCGCCAGCCGGGATCGGCGCTGAAGCCTTTCACCTACGCGCTGGCGTTCGAGCGCGGAGAGTCGCCGGCCACGGTTCTTCCTGACGTGGTCTCGAGCTTCCGCACGGCCGAGGAAGGCGTCGTCTACTCGCCCCGGAACTACGATGGCCGGTATCGCGGTCCGATGCGAGCCCGGGCGGCGCTGGCGGGCTCCGAAAACGTTCCGGCGGTGGCGCTGCTGTCGCACCTCGGGCCGGCGGCGCTCCTGCGCCTGCTGCACGATTCCGGCTTCTCGGATTTCACGCGCACCGCCGACTACTACGGTCTGGGTCTCACGTTAGGTGACGCGGAAGTCCGCCTCCAGCAGCTCGTGGCCGCCTACTCGATCTTTGCGCGGGGCGGAATGTGGATCGATCCGACGATGATCCTCCGGCCGGAGACCGCAGGCGATCGGTCACGGAGCGCCCTCCCGTCCCGCCGCATCGTCTCGCAGCGCACCGCGTTCTGGATCACCGATATCCTCTCCGACCCGGCAGCGCGCGAGTTCATCTTCGGCAGCGGCGGCAGCCTCGACTTCCCGTTTCCGGTCGCCGTGAAGACCGGCACGTCTCAGGCCTACCACGACAACTGGACCATCGGCTACACGCGTGAAGTCACGGTGGGTGTCTGGGTCGGCAATTTCGGGCGAGAACAGCTCCGCGGCTCGACCGGCGTGACGGGCGCCGGACCGATCTTCCACGACGTGATGCTCGCGTCGGAGCGCCGGCTGTTGGGACCGCTGTTCCTGTCGGAGAACGCGGCGATCGTCGATCCTCCGCCTAACGTGATGCGCGCTCCGATCTGCGCGCTTTCGGGGCTGCGGCCGTCGACCTCCTGTCCGACGATCACGACCGAATGGGTCGCCACCGATGCCCCGGTGCGCTTCTGCTCCTGGCATCACGCGAACGGCGTGACCTGGCCCGACGTGTACCGCGCCTGGGCGAACGCGAACGGGTTGCTGGCCAGAGAACCGGCCATCGCCGCAGGGCCCTCCGTGCGGACGCGAGGTGTCGGCCGACCGCATGCGGTCCGGGTGATCAACCCGCCGGACGGCGCCACCTACCTGATCGACCCGACGCTGCGGATGCGCTATCAGACGCTCCGGCTTCGCGCCATCAGCGCGGGTGCCGTGGCCTGGAACGTCGACCGGCTGGCGATCGGAAGGACCAGACGCGACGGAGTGGTCGAGTGGCCGCTCGCACCGGGGAAGCACACCATCACCGCCGTCGACGAGCAGGGGAACCGCAGCTCGGTCCGGATCTTCGTGAAGTAGGCGCTTGCCATCCCGAGCGTCCTTGCCATCCCGAGCCGCGCGGGCAGGAGTGACGATGAGGGGACTGAAATTCGCGCGTCACCCGCGCACCCAGATTCCCCGCTGACGCTTCGAAGAAACTCCCAGTGTTTATGCGGGCTCTGGCGTTCGTCCCTTCTCCCCGCCGCAGCGGGGAGAAGGTGCCGAAGGCGTACAAGGGGTCTCCTTTTGAACCAGAACGAGACCCCCTCACCCGGGCTCTCTTCCCGCTGCGGCGGGGAAAGGGTAACAATCGGACGTTTCTTCTCTCCGGCATCGTGCCTGCGCGATTCGAGTGCTCGGGATGACAAGAGGAATCCTGGGCGTTGCACCTCGAAAATGCCTTCCATCGAAGCTCCCGTTCTTCTCCTCGGCGATCCGCGGCTGCGCGTCCGGTCGGCCGAGGTGCGCGATTTCGACGATGCTGCGTTCACGGCGGCCGGCGAAACCCTGGCGGCAACGCTCGTCGCGTTCCGGAGGAAGCACGGTTTCGGGCGCGCGATCTCGGCGCCGCAGATCGGGGCGGCTCGGCGATTGATTGCCGTCAATCTGGGCGATGGTCCGTTCTTCGTCGTGAACCCGGTGATCACCTCCCGCAGCGAGGAGACGTTCACGATGTGGGACGACTGCATGAGTTTTCCCGACCTCCTGGTGAAGGTGGAGCGGCATCGCATGATCTCGCTCCGTTACCAGGACGAGCGGGGAGTGCCGGTGGTCTGGGAGCGGATGGATCTCGCTGCGAGCGAGCTTCTGCAGCACGAGATCGACCATCTGGACGGAGTCCTGGCGGTCGACCGGGCGCTGCCGGGGAATTCGCTGGTGATCAAGTCCGTGTACGAAGCCGACCGCGACCGATTCCGGCGCGAGGTCGACTACGTGATCGGGTGAACGCGAAAGGGACCAGGGCTGGGAGGACCCGTCCAGGTCGGCCGGGCCAGGGACAGGCTGAGTCAGCCGAGACCACCGGAGAGTCGTTGGATTTTCATTTTCGTGTCGCGAAGGAGAGCAGGCGGCACGGCACCACAAACCCTTGAAAAGACGAACTCGGCGCCGCAGCGGCCCCGGCGAAATGGTGCCTGTGTGGCCCCGGGAATCGCTGGGCTGGGATGCTGTTTGCTAACTCATCGGCAGGTACGGTTAGAATTACGGTCCGCCATACGAGTGGGCGCGCGCAAAACTTTCGGTGGACGTGCGGCGCGACGCTTGCGACTATTGCACCGTGAGATCGCTGCACGATCTAAGCAGAAAGTGATGGAGAGATGCCTTCGAAAGTTTTTGTAGGGAACCTTGATTTCAACACGACCAAGACTGAAGTACAGACGCTGTTCTCGCAGGTCGGCGAGATTCGTGACGTCTTCCTGCCGATGGATCGTGAGAGCGGCCGGCCTCGTGGCTTCGCGTTCGTCGAGTTCACGTCCGACGAGGACGCCGCCAAGGCCATCGAGAAGTTCAACGGCCATGAGCTGAACGGCCGGGCCCTTCGCGTCAACGCGGCCGAAGAGCGGCCCCGCGGCGGTGGCGGCGGACGCGGTCCGCGGCCTTCCTTCGGCAGCGGTGGCGGCGGCTACGGTGGCGGTGGCTACGGTGGCGGCGGCGGAGATTACGGCGGTGGTGGCGGCGGCTACGGCGGCGGTCGTGATGGTGGAGGCAAGCCGAAAGGCAGCCGTCGCAACATACGCGGCAAGAAGCGCAGCCTCTGATCGACGCTCAATGAGTAAGGCGCCCGAAACGGGCGCCTTACTTTTGAGGCGCACCGGCCGGCTGGACCATTTGCGCCGGATGCAACAGGCGGCGACGCTCAGGTGGTAGGGCAAGACTTAGCCGTGCGCGGTGCGCCTAACTGAGGCGCGATCGTTGCTTTTGCGTTACGATCAGTAAGGGTCGCCGGCGGTGTCATTCATGCCGGCTGGAGGATGAACCGTGAAGCGCACTTACCCGCTCTGTAAAAAAGGACTTCACCGGCTCGATCCGGGCAATACGTACGAGCATCCGTCAAAAGGACCGGAATGCCGCGAGTGCAAACGCGACTACATGCGCGGCTACATGCGCGAGCTTCGGGCGAAATTGCGGAAGCCTGCCGCGAAGCGCGCCGCCAAGCGTCCCGTGGCGAGGGCGCGCGCGCGCCGCGCGCGCTGACGCAGCGGACGCCGGGGTGCGCCGCAGGATTTTCTGATTGCGGCTCACGCCTTCGACGATTTCTACCAGAGGCGGATCGCGCCGATCAGCGCGCGCTGCGCAGTCGCACCGTCTCGTCGAAGCCGCAGCAGTCGTGAACGGCTTGCAGGAGGCGCTCCGCGGCCAGGGGCTTCTTCAGAACCACGTACACGCCCTCCGTCCCGGCGAGGGCCGCGTCGGACGCGCCCGTGATCACCACCACACGCCGCAGCAGGTCGGGTTTCGACCGGCGGATCATCGACAGCACGGTGGCACCGTGGATGTGCGGCAGCCCCAGGTCGAGCAGGACCGCGGCGTAGTGGCGCTTCTCGATCTGGTCGACGACGTCGCGCCCGTTGGCCGCCATGTCCACCTCGAACCCGGAACGCGTGAGCGCGGCGGCACAGAGAGTGCGCACGGCTTCGTCGTCATCGGCGCAGAGCACGCGCGGTGCCCCGTCGCTGTGGGTGTGCAGGGCGCGGCGCGCGAGGTCGGCGAGCTGCTGGATGCGTTCTGAGATCATGCGGATTCGCTCCGCCTGCCCCAAAGCAAGAACCGATCCGGCGAGCTAAGCAGGCCTGGGAGGGCGTCGTTCCGGACCGTTCGGCGTGCGTCTAGAATGCACGTCCATGAAACCGCGCTTCGACTACGCCGCCGCGTCTCCCGCGGCCTATCACGCCATGCTCGCTCTGGAGCGCTTCGTGCGCAACGAATCCGGACTCGACAAGAAGCTGCTCGAGCTGATCAAGATCCGCGCCTCCCAGATCAACGGATGCGCCTACTGCCTGGACATGCACACGAAGGATTCCCGCGCCATCGGCGAGACCGAGCAGCGCATCTATTCGCTGGATGCCTGGCGGGAGACGCCGTTCTACAGCGATCGCGAACGCGCCGCGCTGGCCTGGACCGAGGCCGTGACGCTCGTGCACAGCGGGCACGTCCCGGACAGTGTCTACGAGGAAGTGAAGGGTCAGTTCAACGATCAGGAGATCGTCAACCTGACCATGGCCATCATCACGATCAACGGCTGGAACAGGCTGGCCATCGCCACGCGAGCCGTACCGGGAACGTATGAACCCGAGAAGCAACCGTCATCCTGAGCCAGGAACCGCATCCCCGTCACTCTGAGCCGGCGAAGCCACGGGGTGGCTGGGTGGGTGTGCGGCGGAGCGCGGCGAAGAGTCTCCAGATTGCACGATCGTGAAGAGCCTGCCGTCACTCCGCTCGAGCCGGCTAATCGTCCCGGTAAGAGACTCTTCGCCGCGCTCCACCCCTCCCACCCATCCACCGCCCCCGCGGTTACGCCGGCTCAGAGTGACGGTAGAGCTCCCCCCGCCCTCTGCCGCTCCCCGGCGCGATTCGTGTAGAGTTCCCGCCCCATGAAGCCCGTCATCGGAATCGGATCCGACATCGGCGCCGCCGCGCTTGGCAAACGCGACTGCGCCTTCGCGTACACGACCTACATCGATTCGCTGCGCCGCGCCGGTGCGATTCCCGTCGTCATTCCGCCGCAGCCCGAGAATGCCGCCGACGTCGTGGACAGCCTCGACGGCATCGTGCTCGCCGGCGGCTACGATTGTGACCCCGCCCTCTACGGCGAGGAGCGCCATCCCAGCGTGGAGCCGATGGACCCGCGCCGGCAGGAGAACGACCTCACTCTGGCGCGCATGGCGCGCGAGCGGGGCATCCCCACCCTCGGCATCTGTCTGGGTGTGCAGGTCATGAACGTGGCCGCGGGCGGGAAGATCGTCCAGGATATCGATTCGGAAGTGGCCACGGAGATCCGGCACGACAGCGCGCCCGAGCATCGCGTCCGCCACGACGTCATGGTCGAACCGGGCACCCGCCTCGCGGCGATTCTCGGCGCCCGCACCTGGAACGTGAACTCCTCCCATCACCAGGCCATCCGCAGCATCGGCCAGGGTCTGCGCGTCACTGCCCATGCGCCCGACGGGGTGATCGAAGGTCTCGAAGACCCGCGCCATCCGTTCTACCTCGGAGTGCAATGGCACCCGGAGGACATGCCGGGCGAAGAGTCCGCCTCGATCATCTTCCGGGCGTTCGTCGAGGCGGCCCGGAAACACGCCGAGGAGCGGAACCGAGTGCTGAGTGCCGAGTCCTGAGTCCGAGTCGATGAGGCCCTCAGGACTCTGGACTCTGGATTCAGGACACGAGGGGACAGGCTTGAAAGCCTGTCCTACACGAGGGGACTGACTGACAAGCGTCGACGGAACTGTGACTCGCCTGGCCACAAAATCGGAATAACCTTCTAAATCACGGCCGTTTCCGACCCACGACGGAGGACTCTCTTGAAGCGTAACGCGTTTGTCATTGCCGCTGCAGTCCTGCTGGCCTCGCAGGCGTACGGCGCCCGCACCTGGAACAAGTCACTCGCCGTTGCGCAGAAGAAGGCGAAAGAGTCCCATGAGCTGATCTTCGTCGACATGTTCGCCGACTGGTGCGGCTGGTGCCACCAGATGGAGAAGGACGTTTTTCCGTCGGAGGTCTTCCAGAAGGCCACCGACGACATGGTCCTTCTCCGGCTCAACACGGAAGACAACGGCGAGGGGACGCAGCTGGCGCAGAAGCTGGCGGTGACCACGCTGCCCACCTTTCTGCTTTTGACCCCGGACGGCATGGTGGCGGGTGTGATCCACGGCTACGCCCCACCGAACGAGTTCGTGAAGACGCTGAATGACACCGAGAGCTCTTTTCGCGAGTTCGAAAAGCTCGTCAAGTCGGAGCCGACATTCGCGACCGATTACCAGAAGCGGCTCGATCTGGCCCGCGCGTTCACGAAGCACTACGCGTTGACGCAAAGTGAAATGCGCTTCAAGAAGCTCATCACCGAAAAGGGCGTACCGGTGAACATCCGCGACCAGGCCTATTACGAGCTGGCCGTCTCGCAGGCGCTGCAGAACAAGTACGACGATGCCTCGAAGACCGTCACCGCGTTCTCGAAGGTGCAGAACAAGGGTGAGTCGTACGAGCGCGCTCGCTTCCTGCAGGGCCAGATCTATCTCGAACAGGGGAACCTCGCCGCCGCTGCGAGCGCATTGCGCAATTTCAAGTCGAGCTTTCCGAACTCGCCGTTGAACCGCTGGGTGGACGCGACCCTTCCGGACATCGAGCGGCGGCTCGGGCCGCGGAAATGATGGCGGTGCCACAGGTGAGGTCGGGGAGTCCAATCTTGCGATTACGGTTTTTCCTCGTTGCGCTGCTTCTCTGCGCGCCGGCCGCGATGGCGCAGCTCGGCAATGACCTGAGTGGCGGCGCCGTGACTCCGCCTGACATCCGCATCAGCGGCTCAGTGCAGAGCCGGAGCGGCGACACGGTCCAGGGTACGGTGGTGGTGACCATCCCGCCGACGTGGCACATCAACTCGGCAAAGCCGCTCGATGAGTTCGCCATCCCGACGGTCCTCGAGCTCGATCCTGCTACGGCCGAGCTGGTCACGGCGCAGTACCCGCCCCACGAGCTCAAGAACTTCGCCTTCAGCGGCGGCAACCAGGTGGCCGTGTACGAGGGGACGATCCGGATTCCGTTCACGGCGAAGCTGAAGGCGGGCGCGGCCGACATCCGCGCATCCCTGCGATATCAGTCCTGCAACGATCGAGTATGCCTGCCGCCGAAGGACGTCGAGACTTCGTTCCCGACCACCGCAACGGGCGGCGGTACAGCGGCCGTGCAGGGCACGCCGGCCGCGGGATTCACGCCGCTGGCTGCCGCACCTCGAGCCTCGCAGAGCGTTCCGCCCGCTTCGAGCGACCGTCTGGCGTCGACGTTCGCGTCGAGTGGTCTTCCTTTGACGCTGGCGGTCCTGTTCGTCCTGGGCATGGCCCTGAATCTCACGCCGTGCGTCTTCCCGATGATCCCCATCACGATGGGCTTCTTCGCCATGCAGAGTGACGGCCGCCGTTCGAGGCGCTTCGCCCTGTCGGCGCTCTA
Source organism: Acidobacteriota bacterium (assembly GCA_021781455.1). Classification (GTDB taxonomy): domain Bacteria; phylum Acidobacteriota; class Thermoanaerobaculia; order Gp7-AA8; family Gp7-AA8; genus JAJXWV01. The sequence continues at coordinate 128,257 of JAJXWV010000084.1, forward strand.
CGTCCTCGGCATCGTGATCATGTACTCGAGCCTCGGAGTGGTGGCCTCGCTGAGCGGAAAGATGTTCGGCGCCTGGCTGCAGCAGCCCTCCGTGCAGGTCGGATTCGCACTGCTGATGCTGGTCCTGGCCGCTTCCATGTTCGGGGCCTACGACATCACCGTGCCGCAATTCATCGCCAACCGGGCCATGGGTCGCGCCGGGATGGTGGGCGCGATGACGATGGGACTGCTGGTCGGGATCGTGGCCGCTCCCTGTGTCGGGCCGGTGGTGGTCTCGCTGATCACGCTGGTGGCGAACATCGGGAAACCGGCCACCGGCTTCGCGATGTTCGGCGCGCTGGCCCTGGGCCTCGGATTCCCGTACCTGATCATGCTCAACGCCCTGCCGCGGCCGGGCGAATGGATGGTTCACGTCAAGAAGGCGATGGGCTTCGTGCTCGTCGGCATGGCCTTCTACTTCCTGCGGCCGCTGATCGGGGACACCTGGTTCCGGTACGGCCTGGCGGCCAGCCTGCTCGTGGGTGCGGCGTTCCTGTTCTTCATGTCCGCCAGGGGCCAGCAGGCGCGGGCGCTGCGCGTAGCGTGTGCCACGCTGCTGCTGGCGGGCGGAGTGGCGTTCCTGATCCCGTGGAACCGGGGCGGGGTCGATGTGGCGTGGCAGCATTACGAGGCCAGCATCCTGTCGACAGCCTCCAGCGCGCGCCAGCCGGTGATCATCGACTTCTACGCCGACTGGTGTATCCCGTGTAAGGAGCTCGACGCCAAGACCTTCCGCAATCCCGCCGTGGCATCGGAGCTGAAGCGCTTCCAGCGCGTCAAGGCCGATCTGACCCTGCCGGACGATCCAAAGACGCAGCAACTGACGAAGCAGTACCGGATCATCGGCGTGCCCACGATCGTCTTTCTCGACTCGACCGGACAGGAGCTGAACGCGCTGCGCCTCACCGGATTCGAGGATCCGGGGAAGTTCGTGGAACGCCTGAAGCAGGTTCGGTAGGCGATAGCAGCGGCGCGTTCTGTTACTCTCCGCGTTCCGATGGCGCTCACGGCAAAGCAGCGGCAGTTTCTGAAGGGGCTCGCCCATCCTCTGGCGCCCGTCGTGCGCGTGGGCAAGGGAGGGGTGAGCGACTCGGTCGTCGGCGAAACGAAAAAGTCGCTGCTCGCTCACGAACTGATCAAGGTGCGCATCGAGGTCGATGACAGCGCGGAGCGCACCGCCCTGGCGGAAAGGCTGGCGGCGGCATCGGACGCCGAAGTGGCCGGTACGGTGGGGAAGGTGGCGATCCTCTACCGTCCACGCGACGAGAAGCCGACGATCAAACTGCCGGCGTAGGTCTGCTTGCGGCTACGACCGCGGCTCGCGGACGCTTTCTGCGACCATGCCCGTAAATGTATTGATATCAATTCGCTGACTCACTGTCGGCTGTCGTGATGAACGGAACCGCCGGGGCCTGAGGCCTGGGAGCCGAGAGCCGAGGCCTACTTCGGAGCGCGCGGCTGAAGCCTGACGCGTGGGGGATCGTTGCTGGCGGCGGCTGCGGCCACGGCCGTCTGTCTGGCTTGTCGGCCAACTTTCGGTTGCGCGGGCTCGGATGATCCGGGAGCGACGACCGACGGCTCAATCTCGCCGGGAATCTCCGGCAGGATGGAAGCGGGATCAGGGATGCGGAAGGTCCAGCTGGCTTCGACGCGCTTCCCTGTTTTGGTATCGATGCCCCAGACCAGGGCGCGCTGGTACTGTCCCTTGAGCGCGTTCACCGCATCGCGCACGACCATGCTGATCAAGCCGTCGCGTGCGTCGTAGGCGAACGGCGTCATCGCAGACGCGCCCAGGATGGTCATGCCGACCGAATCGGGATCGAGCTGCCGATAGCTCGGGATTCGCGCAGAGACGATGAGGGGCTGATGCTCGGGTTCGACCACCTGTCCGGGGATCGGGGTCGCTTCTTCGATCCGCATCTGGCCGGCGCCGAGGTAGTGCCGGAATTCGGCAAAGTCCATGCGCTTGTCGACCACGAACCGCTTCATGCGCAGAAGGTCGCTGCCCCGGCCTACGTGACCGTAATCGCAGGTCAGTGCCGCGGAATAACCCGCTTTGGCCACCGCGGCGGCCAGGTGATGGTCATAGTCGCCGTAGGGGTAGGCGAGGAAGGAAACCGTTCGACCGGTCTCGCGCTCGAGAATCCGTTTGCTGTCGACGAGCTCATGATCCAACCAGGCCTGGTACTGCTTGTCGCCCAGGCTGGCGTGTCGCCGTTGCGTGAGGAAGGGGTGCGACAGGGAATGGCTCTCGATGTCGACGCCGGCCGCCGCCATCTCCTTGACCTGTTTCCACGTCAAAGCGTGCGTTGTCTGGCCGATGATCTTCGGATAGATGAAGACCGTGAACGGGAACTTCCGCTTCTGCATCTCCGGAAACACCTCGGTATAGGTGCTCCGCCAGCCGTCGTCGATCGTAACCACGACGGCGTTCTTCGGCAGAGACTCGCGTTCACCCTTTGCGTACTCGTACGCCCATCGCAGCGGAATCACGTTGTAACCGGTCAGCGCCAGATAACGAATCTGCTGGTGGAAGGTCTCCCGGCTGACTTCCATCCTTGGATCCTGCGGCGATTCCACGATGTGGTAGCAGAGGATCGTCGCCGCCGGCCCGAAGGGATGGAGGTGCGCCTTGGCAGCCATCAGCGGCGCGGAGAGGCAAACGACGAGGCTGGTTGCCAGCAGCGCCCGCGCGGTCATGTTGCTCCTGGAATCGGATGTCATCGAACGCGACTCGCCGACTGCAAACCGGGTGCCCCGGGGAAATTCGCGTCTCTGGAGATACGAACGAGATTGTAGCTGCGTCTCATTCTGCTTTTTGGATTTTCTAGAACGGCTGGCCGTGGGATTTGAGGGATGAGGGGCGGAGGGCGGAGGGATGAGGCTCCCAGTGTTCAATCCCTCAGCCCTCATCCCTCCTCCTCAATCGCCTTCGTTGACCCTTCGCCCCCTCTGCATTAGAGTCTCCCGGTTTCTACCCACGGAGGCCATCTCTTTCATGGATCGTCAACACCGCAGAGACCTTAAGCACGACAGGTTCGTCGACGAAGTCGGCAGCCTGACCACCAGTGCTCGAGAAAACCAGAAGCTCATCATCGCCATCACGGCGGCCGTCGTGGCCGTCGCACTGATCGGTTATGGCATCTACTTTTATCGAAGCAATCGCGAAAAGCAGGCTCAGAGCGCGCTGGCGAAGGCCATCAGCGCGATCGACTCGCCGCTGATCCAGCCCGGCCAGCCGAATCCCGACGCGAAATTCCGGACCGAGCCGGAACGCGCCGCCGCCGCCGAGGCGATGTTTCGCGACGTCCAGAAGAAGTATTCAGGCACCGATGCGTCGGATGTCGCCAATCTCTACCTGGCTCGTATTGCGGCCTCGAAAAACGACACTGCCACCGCGCGTAAGTTGCTGCAGGACTTCATCGCCGAGCATCCCGAACACCTGCTCGTGGGGGCTGCCCGCTACAGCTTGTACGAGCTGCGGATCAACAACGGCGAGGCTGCTCAGGTCGCCAGCGAGCTCACCCAGGAGCTTTCCAAGACGGAGAACCAGGTCCTTCCGGGGGACACCATGCTGATGCTCCTGGCCCACGCCTACGAGGTCGAGGGGAACGCGGAGAAGACGAAGGAGACCTACCGCCGCATCATCACGGAGTACCCCGACTCGCCGTACGCAGTGGACGCACAGCGCCGGGTCGGATCCTCGGCGCAGTCCTGAGTTTCGCTCGATCGGTCCCCATCCACAGGAGGCAGGTCTCCGCTCTCAGGACTCAGGACTCAGGACTCAGGACTCAGGACTCCAGGACTCTGCGTGTTCGCGCTCGAAGTCGTCCTCGTCGTCGCGTGGGCCCTCACGCTGGTGACCACGCTTCTGAACGTGGTGTCCATCCCGCGCCTGCTGCCGGTCGAATGGACGAGGCCGGCCAGACCTGGCCAGGAGGGGATCAGGGCCGCACAGCCTCTCCCTGCAGTGTCGATCGTCGTGCCGGCGCGCAACGAGGAGCGAACCCTGGAGCGGACCCTTCGCGCTTTGCTCGCCCAGACGTACGAACCGCTGGAAGTGATCGTGGTGAACGACGGCTCGACCGATTCGACGGGTGCCATCGCCGATCGCCTCGCTGCTGACGACCCACGCCTCGTCGTCATTCACGGGGAAGATCTGCCGGATGGATGGCTGGGCAAGCCCTGGGCGCTCCATCAGGGCATCCGCCGCGCCCGCGGCGAGTTGTTGCTGTTCGTCGATGCCGACATCCACTACGCGCCGCAGACGGTGGCCACGCTGGCAGAACGCCTCATGACGCGCGGCATGGCCATGGTTTCGATTGCCCCCCGTTTCGAGATGCACGGATTCTGGGAACACGTCGGCATGACGCAGCTCGCTGTCGCCGCCTTCATGCTGCTGCCGACATGGCTCGGCAACATGACCTGCATCGTCGGCCTTGGTCTCGGAGGCGGACCCGGCACAATGGTCCGGCGCGAAGCGTTCGAGGAGATGGGTGGCTACGAGTCTCTCAAGGATGCCGTGATCGATGACATCGGCATGGCGCGCCAGATCCGGGCTTCAGGGCGGCGGACTGAATTCGTTCTGGGCGACACGCTCGCCTCCGTCCGCATGTACAGCGGCGCGAGCGAGATCATCGACGGATTCACGAAGAACCTCTTCCCCATCTTCGGCGGCAGCTATGTTTTCGGAGTCCTGGCGCTGCTCCTGATGCTGTTCTTCGGCCTGCTGCCCTATGTCCTCGCGATCCGCGGCGACATTCTCGCCATCGTTGCGGTCGTGCTCATCTCGACGTCGCGCTTGGTGCTCTTCGCCCGGTTGCACTACCGCCTCGACAACGCTCTGTTTGGATTTCCCTTCTCCGTTCTTCTCTGGGCGTGGATCCTCCTTCGCTCGATGTGGCTGACCGGCGTGCGCAGGCGCGTCGAGTGGCGCGGAAGGACTTACGGCCGGAACTGGACCCGCTTCGGCGGCCCAAGGTGAGCACACCACGGGCCTGAGGCCGAGACCGGTGGCGTTCTTGCAAGCACCGGAAGTCCTGAGTGCTGAGTCCTGAGTTTCACAAACTCAGCACTCAGGACTCAGCACTCAGCACTCGAGAACGAGAAGGAGTAAGACCACCATGCCCGACAAGCCGTTCCTCACCGACGTCAAGGAGATCCGGCGCCGCGCGCGTCAGCACATTCAGGAAGGAGCCGTGACGGAGGGCTATCAAGCCGATCGCGACACGGTCATCAAGATTCTCAACGAGGCGCTGGCCACCGAGCTCGTTTGCGTTCTCCGCTACAAGCGCCATTTCTTCATGGCCCAGGGGATCAACGCCGAGCCGATCGCGCAGGAGTTCGCGCAGCACGCCACGGAGGAACAGCAGCACGCCGACCAGATCGCGACGCGCATCACGCAGCTCGGCGGCTCGCCGAACTTCAACCCCGAGGGGCTGCTGCTTCGCTCCCACTCCGAATACCAGGAGGGGACGACCCTGATCGACATGATCCGCGAGGACCTGGTGGCGGAGCGCATCGCCATCGAGTCGTACACCGAGATGATCCATTACCTCGGCACCAAGGACATCACCACACGCAGGGTCCTGGAATCCATCCTGGCGGTCGAGGAAGAGCACGCCGACGATCTTTCGAAGTTCCTGACCGATCTCGACAAGGACTGGAAGACGCGCGACCGGAAGTGAACCCCTGGAGGTTCGCGCCGACCGCCGGGAAGCCGCAATACCGCGGGACCGAGCAACCCTGCAACCGCGGAACGCACCCGGGATCCGCCAGCAGGCTTTTCCGTAACTATTGCTGTGCCGGAATGTCCTCCCCTCTGTGTTACGTTCCGATCACAACCAATGAAAAAGGGGAGAAAGATGAAGATTCCTTTTCAAAAGACCATGGTCACGGCGGCTTCGCTGCTCATGGCCACAGCAATGACCACCGCCGCGATGGCGCAGACTCCGGCCCCGGCTTCTGCCCCTGCTCCGGCCACTGCTCCTGCTCCAGCCACCGTGCCGGCACCGGCTGCTGCTGCAGCCCAAGCTGATCCGTTCACGATCACGCTTCCGGCCGGTTTCAGTCCGTTCGCGAAGCAGACCCAGTCGGTCAAGACTAACGACGGCAACGTGGAGAC
>JAJXWV010000016.1 GCA_021781455.1 Acidobacteriota bacterium
CATGGTCAGGAACGAGCGGAGCTTGTTGCGCGAGATCGCCTTGAGCCCGACGATGGTGATGTTCCAGAGGCGCTGCACGGAAGTTCGCATGATTTCCTTGGAATGGGACTTATGGGACGGATGGGACCGATGGGAGTCCCATCAGTCTCATTCGCCCCATCGGTCCCATCAGTCTCACGATTTCACCGCAGCCGGCGCGACCGGAGCGCCGATTCCCCGCACCTCGACTCTCTTCTGCTGAATGCGCTCGTCTTCCTGGATGCGGCCGTCGCGGACGTGCACGATGCGCTTCGCGTACTGCGCGATGTCGGGCTCGTGAGTGATCAGGACAACGGTCTTTCCGTCATCATTCAACTGCTGGAAGATGCCGATGATTTCTTCCGACGTGTGCGAGTCGAGGTTACCGGTGGGCTCGTCGGCCAGAAGCATGGCCGGATTCGTAACCAGTGCGCGGGCGATCGCCACGCGCTGCTGCTGGCCGCCCGACAACTGTGACGGGTAGTGACCCTCGCGGCCTGCCAGACCCACCTTCTCGATCGATCTCTTGGCGGCCTCGTGACGCTGATGGTTCGTCCAGCCGAGATCGCCATAGAGCAGGGGGAGCTCGACGTTTTCGATTGCCGAAGTTCTCGCCAGCAGGTTGAAGCTCTGGAACACGAAGCCGATCTTGGCGTTGCGGATCACCGCCCGCTCATCGCGGTCGAGAGAAGAGACGTCGATCCCGTCGAGCAGGTACGTTCCCTCGGTCGGCCGGTCGAGGCAGCCGAGGATGTTCATCAGCGTCGACTTGCCGGAACCGGATGGCCCCATGACCGCGAGGAACTCCCCCTCGTCGACGGCGAGGTCGACGCCCGCCAGTGCGCGGACTTCGACCTCACCCATCTCGTAGACTTTCGTCAGGCCGCTGAGCTCGATGACGTTGGCCACGGTTACCGTCCCATCGGGCCGCGGCGGGCGCCCGGAGGCGGAGGACCCTCGACCTTCGACGTCGACAGGCCGACGATGACGTTGTCGCTGGGCTTGAGATCGCCGCCGACCACCTCCGTGTAGTGGCCGTCGGTGATGCCGGTGCGGATCCAGACCGGTTTGACCTTGTTGTTCGCATCGAGGATGTAGACGTTCTGGCCGCCGCGCTGCTTGTTGCTGCCGCCTCCGCCGCGCATCCAGGGTGCCGCGGCACCGGTGACTCCGGCACCGCGTTGCCCCATCTGGGCCACGGCGCGCTCGGGATTCGCGCCGCGCTGGCCGCCGCCCTGAGCACGTTGGCCGCCCTGCCGTCCGCCCGCGCCTGCAACACCGGTCTGTGGCTTGAACCGCAGCGCGGCGTTGGCAACGCGCAGCACGTTCTCCACCTTGGCGACTTCGATGGTGACGTTGGCGGTCATCTTCGGCCGCAGCTTCTCGTCGGGATTCGACACGATGATGATCACCGGGTACGTGACCACGTTCTGCGAGACGGTGGCGTTGAGGCGGATCTGTGCGATCTGCCCGCGGAACTCCTGGTCGGGATACGAGTCCACTGTGAAGCGAGCCACCTGGCCCACTTTGACACTTCCGATGTCGGACTGGTCGACGTCCGCCTGCACCTGCATCTTGGTGAGGTCCTGGGCGATCGAGAACAGCGTCGGCGCCTGGAATGAGGCGGCCACGGTCTGCCCGACGTCGTACTGGCGATCGACGACGATGCCGTCGATGGGGGAAATGATCTTGGTGTAGGTGAGGTTCGTCTGGGCCTGCTTGAGGGAGGCCACGGACTGCTGGACCAGGGCCACCGCGCCCTCGTACTGGGCCTTGGCCGCGTCATAGTCGGCCTGGGATGCGAGGCCGGCCTGGAGGAGGCGGGACTGCCGATCGAAGCTGATCTTGTAGTTCGCGGCGTCGATTTTCGATTTCGACACGTCGGCCTGCCGCTGCTCGACCTGCTGCTGGAAAGGCGTCGGGTCGAGCTCGGCCAGGAGCTGGCCCTTCTTCACGCGGCTGTTGAAGTCCGCATAGAGGCGGGCGATCACGCCCGAAACCTGGCTGCCGACCTGCACGGTGGTGACGGCGGAGAGGGTCCCGGTCGCCGTCACCGTCATGGTGATGTCGCCGCGGTCCACCTTCTCGGTCTTGTACTGCTGAGCCTTGTTCCCACGGCTGCACGCGAGCACAGCCATGGCAAGGAGTGCTGCTGATATACGTCGCACGATTGAAAGACCCCTTCTGAATACGAGCATTGGGTCGGAACGTTGAACGCGGCGAAGTCTAATGCAGAGCGGAGGTTCACGCGGCAGTGGGCGGGGGGCGCCGCGTGCGACATTCTGAGGGTCCGACCGTGGGGTCGTCGTTACATTGCTGTTTCGATGAGCGGGCCCCTGAGCGCGGTGCAGCCGCGCCCTGGAGGGCGGCGACTTGCCGCTGTTGTCTGCAGGCCGTCTCAAAGCGGTCGCAAGCGACCGCACTCCAAAGCCTGTGTCTGCCGCTACTCGCGCCGCCTTGCGCGCTGCTGTTATGCTTCGGGCCCGATTTTCGTAGGGGAGTGTGCATGGCGCTTTTCTCCAAAGAAGCAGCGGCTCCGCCGCGACCGCAGCCGCGGCCCGACTTGCCGTCCGCAGTCCAGGGTGGAACATTTTTCGGACGCGAAGTGACGATCGAAGGGACCGTCACCGGATCCGAGCCGATCGTCATCGAAGGAACAGTCAAGGGAAACATCCGCCTCGGCGCCGACCTCCGCATCGGCACACAGGCACGCGTCGAGGCCAGCGTGCACGCACGCAACGTGATCGTGGAGGGGAAACTCGTCGGCGACGTGTCGGCCGATGACAAGGTCGAGCTGGTGGCCAGTTGCTCAGTCGACGGCAACATCAAGGCCCCGAAGATCGTCGTGGCCGAAGGCGCCCGTTTCCGCGGCGCCGTCGACATGGGCTCGGCCCGGCCGAAAGAACACGGCGAACCGAAGAAATAGCGGGTAGCGCGTAGCGGGTAGCGGGTAGGGAAACGGTCCGCTACCCGCTACCCGCTACCCGCTACCCGCTACCCGCTACCCGCTACTCGCTACTCGCTACCCGCTACCCGCTACTCGCTACCCGCTACCCGCTACCCGCTCATCTCAGGAGGCAACATCAATGTCCGCAACGACCACAACGAAACCGCTCCACGAGGCGTACTCGCTTCGCGCCCCGCGCGAATACCGCAACTACATCGACGGCGAATGGGTTCGCTCGACGACAGGGAAAACCTTCGAGAACCGCAACCCTGCCAACGAGGACGACCTGGTTGGCACGTTCCAGAACTCGAACGCTCAGGACGTGTCTGCGGCGGTCGACGCCGCCGACCGCGCCTTCGCCAAATGGCGCCTGACGCCGGCGCCGAAACGCGCCGAGTTCCTCTACCACGTCGGCGAGATTCTCCGCCGCGACAAGGAGAAGATCGCCCGGGAAATGACCCGGGAGATGGGCAAGGTCCTCGAGGAGACCAAGGGCGACGTGCAGGAATGCATCGACATGGCCTTCCTCATGGCCGGCGAGGGACGGCGCCTGTTCGGCGTCACCACTCCCTCCGAGCTGCCTAACAAATTCAACATGGCCGTGCGCATGCCGCTGGGCGTGGCTGGAATGATCACGCCGTGGAACTTCCCGATCGCCATCCCGGGATGGAAGTCGATGGCCGCGCTGATCTGCGGGAACACCGTGGTCATCAAGCCGGCCTCGTTCACGCCGCTGTCCGTGGTCATGCTGGCGGAAGCTTTCGAAGAGGCCAGGCTGCCGAAGGGCGTCTTCAACGTCGTCACCGGCAGCGGGGGGGCGGTCGGCAATCCGCTGATCGAGAACCCCAAGGTGCGCGTGATCTCCTTCACCGGCTCGACCGACGTCGGCCGCGACATCTCCATCGCCTGCGCGCCGAATTTCAAGCACCTGCACCTGGAGATGGGCGGCAAGAACGTGATCATGGTCATGAACGACGCCAACGTCGACCTGGCCGTGGACGGCGCCCTGTGGGGCGCCTTCGGTACCGCCGGGCAGCGCTGTACCGCTTCTTCGCGGCTGGTGGTCCAGCGCGGCGTCTACCAGGAGTTCGTCGACAAGCTCGCCGCCCGGGCGAAGAAGTTGCGCGTCGGCTTCGGGCTCGATGCCAAGATCGACATGGGGCCGAACATCTCCAAGGGCCAGATCGACACGGTCAGGAAGTACGTGAAGATCGGCACGGACGAAGGCGCGAAGCTCGTCTGCGGCGGAAACGAGCTGAAGGACGGCGCGTACGCGAAGGGGCATTTCCACGAGCCGACCGTCTTCGCCGACGCGAAGCCGGGAATGCGCATCTCCCAGGAAGAGATCTTCGGGCCGGTCACGACCGTGATCCCGTGCGACTCGCTGGAAGAGGCCATCAGCATCGGCAACGGCGTGAAGTACGGCCTGTCGTCGTCGATCTACACGAACGACGTCCGCAACGCTTTCACGGCCATGCGCGACATGTACACCGGCCTCTTCTACGTCAACGCCCCCACCATCGGTGCCGAGGTGCACCTGCCCTTCGGCGGGACGAAGGAGACCGGCAACGGACACCGCGAAGCGGGCGTGGCCGGAATCGACGTGTTCAGCGAGTGGAAGTCGGTGTACATCGACTACTCCGGGTCGCTGCAGCGTGCGCAGATCGATACGGAAACCGTTTAGGCATCGTGTTAGAACGCGTTTGGAGAGGACGGGCTACTCGCCCGTCCTTTCCTGGTTGCGCGGTTCCGCGGTTGCGCGGTGAGACGTGGCTGTGAGAGTCTGCCGTCCACCTCACCGCGGAACCGCGCAACCGCGGAACCGCGCAACCGGTCCGCTATGAAATCTACGATCGCCGCGCTCACAATCCTCCTCACCGCAATCACCGCCGCCGCGCAGACCGCGCCACCCTCGAATGGCGAGCGGCTCATGGCCCACGCCCTCGAGTCGAGTGGCGCGTGGGAGACGCTGCAGTACCTGACTGACGACATCGGGCCCCGCCTCAGCGGCTCGAAGGGAGCGGCCCTGGCCGTGCAGTGGACGACGGCGCGCTTCCGGTCGTGGGGCATCGCCGTCCGCGACGAGAAGGTGATGGTGCCGCACTGGGTGCGCGGCGAGGAGCGGGCCTCGCTGGTCTCGCACAATGGCCAGAAGATCGTCCTCACTGCATTAGGCGGGAGCGTGGCCACTCCAGTGCGGGGAATCACGGCGGACGTGATCGAGGTCTCGAATTTCGATGAGCTCGACCGCCTCGGCAACAAAGTGCGCGGCAAGATCGTCTATTACAACAACCCCATGAACATGGACCTGGTGCGCTCCGGGCATTCATTCGAGGCGTATGAGGAAGCGGTCCGTTACCGCGGCGCGGGGGCGAGCCGCGCCGCGAAGTACGGCGCTGTCGCCTCGCTGATCCGCTCGGTCGCCTCGGCTTCCCTGCGCGATCCGCACACGGGCGCCATGCGCTACGACCCGAAGCTTCCGAAGATCCCCGCCGCGGCCATGACCATCGAAGACGCCATGCTCGTCGACCGCCTCATCAGGAAGGGCGAGCGCGTGCGGATGCACCTCGTGCTCACGCCGAAGACGCTGCCCGATGCGGACTCGGCGAACGTCGTCGCCGAGATTCGCGGCAGCGAACGGCCCGACGAGATCGTCCTCGTGGGCGCTCACCTCGACTCGTGGGATCTCGCCACCGGCGCGATCGACGACGGCTCCGGCGTGGCCATGTCGATGGAAGTGCTGCGGCTCATCAAGGATCTCGGTCTTCATCCACGCCGCACCATCCGCTGCGTGCTCTTCATGAACGAGGAGAACGGTCTGCGCGGCGGCCGTGGTTATGCCGCGGCGCACAAGGACGAGATCGGCAGGCACGCCGCCGCGATCGAGACCGATGCCGGCGCGGCCGCGCCCACCGGCTTCAGCACCAACGTGAGCGGAGAGGCGCTGACCTCGCTCGAATCACGCGTTCATCCGCTGCTGGCGCGCGTGAATGCTGCGCGGTTCGAGCAGTCGAGCGAGGCCGGCGCGGACATCTCGCCGCTCACCGACGCCGGCGTGCCGAGCTTCGGCCTGATCTCCGACCCGCTGCACTACTTCGACTATCACCACAGCCCGTCAGACACGCTCGACAAGATCGACCCGAAGGATTTCGCCGCCGACACAGCCGCCCTGGCCGCGCTGACCTGGGAGATCGCCGATTCGACCGAGCCGCTGCGCGCGAAGTAAGCGGGCCCGCGCCCCCGTCACGACGAGCCGGCGGAGCCGCGCCCCCTCACTCTGAGCCGGCGCAACCGCGCGCCGTAACTCCAGAGCCGGCGGAGCCGCAGTCCCCTCACTCTGAGCCGGCGCAACCGCGGGGGCGATGGGCGGGCGGGAGCGGTGGAGCGCGGCGAAGAGTCTCTTACCGGGACGATTGCTCGTTTGGAGCGGATCGCGCGCGACCGCAGGCTCACCGCGATCGTGCAATCTGGAGACTCTTCGCCGCGCTACGCCGCTCCACCCACCCGACCGTCCCCGCGGCTGATATGGAGTGACCTGTCAAAGGTGCGCTGATCGTGTCAGCAGGCTGGTTTCTTTTCTTTGCTGCCGTCCTCTCTTTCGCGTCGTTCTATTTAGGGTTGCAGCAGTACAGTCGGCCGAGGGAAAGCAGCGACGATGATCATTCTGATATTCGCGGGTTCTCGCATGAGCATGATCCGTCGGGAGCTGCCTCTGTCTCCGCCGCGTGAGTCACCAATGACGGCGTGGTGTCACGAAATAGCCGCGGTCGAGGGTTCTCCTTTCGTATACCGGAACCTCGGCCGGCCGCACTGCTGCACGAGCCGGTGGCTTCGTTTACGGATGAATCAGTTGTCCGATGGCCCAGATGAAGCCGAGCAGTTCGCGCCCCACGGCGACTGCTGCGACCGTCGATCGTTTTCCTTTGCTGGTCAAGCGGTGGAACCTGCGGTGTAGACGCAGATCGCATTTTCGGGCGATGTCGACAATGGCTTGTGGCTTGCCTTTGCGTCGAGCTCGAATCCTCGGTCCTTCGTCCACGCGGCGCTGGTACTGCCAGGCCGCCTCGATGACCACGTGCCGGACGTGGGCATTGCCCATCTTCGTGATCGACAGCCGTGTGGTCTTGTCTCCGGTGCTCGATTCGGAGGGGACGAGCCCAATGGCGGCCATCAGTTGAGGCGCCGTTGCGAACCGCCGTAGGTCCCCGAGCTCGCTGAGCAGCACCATTGCGGCCAGCGTGTCGATGCCACGCGCGACCCGCAGCGCCGAGATGTAGGGCTCGTATTCGGGCCGCTTGGCCGCGGCCTCGATCGCGTCGTCGAACCGCGCCAGCTGTTCCGAACGTGCCTTGAGTGCCACGATCAGCTCTTCGAGCGCGAACTGGCTGTCCTGCTCGAGCTTGATCGTCCGAAGCCAGCGCCAGAACTTTTGCGTCCACGCCTCGCCCTCGCGGTAGCGATGGCCGTAGCGCAGGATCAGCTTCGTGATCTGGTGCTTGAGGCTTCCGACGTCAGTTCGCGTCGACTGTCGAGCCCGGACCAGGTCGCGCAGCGCTTCGCGCCTCTGGTCCGGAACCGTGATCAGCGTCAGATCGCCCGACCGGTAGTACCGCGCCAGCTTGTTCGCATCGCGCCGGTTCGTCTTGACTCGATCTCCTGGCTTCCGAGGAGTCAACGACGGTGCCGCCACCTCGCAGCTCAGCCCCGACTTCCTCAGCCGCCGGCAAAGCTCGTATCCGCACGGACCTGCCTCGTAGATGATCCGCACCTCCCCCTCGAGCCCTTTGCAGAACCCGATCAGTTTCCGGTACCCACCCTCTCCCGGTACCAGCTCGAACTCGTGCCCTGCTTGCTGTGCCTCGCCGGCGTATTCCGCGATGGTCCATTTATCTGCGTGGTCGTCGATCCCGATCCAGTGAATAATCGTCATGACCCGTTCCTCCTGTATGTGGCTCTGCGCCTTTCGGGTGTAACCCACGAAAAAGATACG
>JAJXWV010000058.1 GCA_021781455.1 Acidobacteriota bacterium
GGTTCGTTCTTTCTCGTCCAAGGGCCACCTCCGTGGACGAGGGTAGCAGATCTGCGTAGGTCTGGCAACGCCTGTAACCTACCTACATATAATTTGTCCAAACTCCAGGGCGGCCGTCAGGCCGCCGGACCAAGCGATCGCATCAGCGTACAAGGGCGCGGAGTGCCCGACAGAAGGCTAGGGAAACAGACCGAGGATCTGTCGCACGCTGCGCGCGCTCGGATGCTGGGTCGGGCCGATCGGACGGCGGCCTCACGGCAGCCGCGAAATTGTGTCGGCGGCTCCGCCGCCTTAAGCCCGGCCGGCAGGATGCCGGCACTCCGATATGCCGGCACTCCGACGAACGAGTTCAACGTTCAGAGCTCGATGGCGTATCCGTGGCAACGATCACGCAATCCTCATTGCCATGACGCACGTCGCCATCATCTGCGGCTATGACCGCTTCTCCGACCTGCATCAGTATGCCGCGGACGTCGCGGCCCAGCTCGCCGGGGAGCGCGTCGACGCGGTCGTCGTGAGCGGCGGCTTCACGTCCCCACGCTCGGGCATCTCGGAAGCGGCGCTGATGGCGCGCGTTCTCACCGAGAACATCCCCGACCTCGTGGTCGTGCTGGAGGAGCGCGCGATGACGACGCTCGACAACCTCGTCTTCGGCCGCCACCTCGCTGAGCACCTCTTCGGGCGCATCTCGAGGTTCGTGGTCTTCTGCGACGTGGCCCACCGAATGAAGGTGGCCGTGCTCTCGCGAATCATCCTCGGCGTCGACGCCACCGTCCGCGCGGTGCACCGCGTCGTGCCGTGGTTCACGTATGCATTCGAGCCGGTCTCGATCGTGGTCGAGTCGACGGCCGCCCTCGTCCATCCCCTGCGCTCGCCCCTGAGCCGGCTGGCAGCATTGAGCAAGGGCCTCAGCGACTCTTCGCGACGCTGAGCTCGGCCAGCAGGCGGATCATTCGCCGCGCCTCGGCATCACCCGATTCGTAATTGCGCTGCAGCAGGTCGACCTGCTCGGCCGGCTCGCCCGCCGCAACGGTGAAGCCGTCCTCGGGTTGATCGGCGAGGAGCGACGACGACTTCTTCCACTGGCCGTCCTCGCCGAGCCTCCAGACGGTGAAGCCGCTGATCAGACCGCGCGCACCGGCCGACGCGGCCGTGAGCGTCTCGTCGCCGGAGACGACGTTCTCCTCGCGCAATCCTCGCGCATTCGCTTCCTGCGCCCGCAGGACCTGGGTTGCCGACTCGGCGATGAGGTCCATCAGAACTTCGCTCTTTTCGAGGAACTTCAGGCCGGAGCGGCCGTCGTCGGCGCGGATGATCTCGGCCATGATCTCGACCTCGGTCCCGTTCCAGAAGAAACGAACCAGCCCACGAGCGCCGTTCGGGATTTCGTCGTCATGCTCGACGAGCCCTCCTTTGGCGCTCACGTCGAGGAGCCGCACCGCAAAGTCGCCGAACCATCCGTCGGCCGCCCGCGTCAGGTGAAGGCGCTGGAACTCCCGGCGTTCGCTCACTTCGATGTCCTCACGTCGGTGACCCAATAGGCGTCGCTGACCACGTGCAGCTTCGCCGTGATGGCGCTCCCATCCGGCGGCAGTTGCGCGACCTTCGCGCCGCGGACGCTGTAGTCCATCGTCATCGCTTCCATGAAGCCGGGAATGGCCTTGTGGTCGATCTGCAGCGTGTTGTCGACCTGGTCGCGCGAGATGATTTTTCCTTCGAGCGTGTAGAGCTGCTCTCCTTTCACGCTCAACGGCTTCGGCTTTTCGGAATCGCCGCAGGCGACGATGAAAAGGACGATGAGGACAAGGATCGCAGAGCGCTTCATAGCGCGCGGATTATAGGGCGGGGCCACCGCCCGCCCGGGTGTCAGGTGTCAGCTGTCAGATCTCGCGCTTGCCGCAAGCCAGCAAACCGACAGGGGGCTTCCCGAGACCTGACACCCGAGACCCGACACCCAGTCGAATATGATCGAGCGTGAGGGGGGGGACATGCTTCCAGACAACACCTTCGCCGGACGTATCGGCATCATCACGGGCGGCGGCACCGGAATCGGCTTCGCCATGGCGCGCGAGCTGGCACGGCTGGGCGCCACGGTCGTTCTGACGAGCCGCAAGAAAGAGCACCTCGGGCCGGCCGTCGAGAAGCTGCGCAGCGAGACCGGCCGCGCCGACGCCGCGTATTTCGAGATCGCCGACGTCCGCGATTCCGAGGGAGTCGAGGCGATGGTGGCGCGAGTGGAGAAGGAGCGCGGGCGCATCGACTTCCTGGTCAACAACGCCGCGGGCAACTTCATCGTGCAGTCGGATCAGCTGTCGGCGAACGGCTGGAACACGGTCATCGGCATCGTCCTCAACGGCACGTTCTACTGCACGAGCGCGGTCGGAAAACGGATGATCGCGAACAAGACCGGTGGCGCGATTCTGAACGTGATCGCCAACTACGCGTGGACCGGCGCGCCCGGGGTGGTGCACTCGGCGAGCGCGAAGGCGGGCGTGCTGGCGATGACGCGCACGCTGGCCGTGGAGTGGGCGCGGCACAAGATCCGGCTCAACGCCATCGCGCCTGGGCCGGTCGACACGCCGGGAGCATCGGAACGGCTGTTCCCCGATCCGGCGATCGCGGAGGGAATCCGGAAGACGATCCCGCTGCGGCGCTTCGCGACGCTCGAGGAAGTGGCGAACGCCGCCTCGTACCTGCTGTCGGATTACGCGGCGTACGTGACCGGCGAAGTGATGGTCATCGACGGCGGCCAGTGGCTCTCCGGCGCCGACTACTGGGGGCGCATCCGCCAGATGGCCAAATGATTTGCGGGTTTAGGGCTCGGCGCGGGATTGTTTTTCACCACAGAGAGCACAGAGATCACGGAGACTTGAGCGCAACTTTCTCTGGGATCTCTGTGCTCTCTGTGGTGAAAGACACGCGACCGTATGCGCAAACTTGACGAGTAGCCTACCAGTTCACTAGGCTATTCGCGTGCTCTCGAGACGCGCGAAATACGGCCTGAAGGCGCTCCTGGCGCTGGCGCGTACCGGCGGCGACGAGCCGACTCGCATCTCCGACCTCGCCCGCGACGAGCACATTCCGAAGAAGTTCCTCGAGCTGATCCTCCTCGAGCTCAAGGGGCACGGCCTCGTCGCCAGCCGCAAGGGCGTGGGCGGCGGCTACATTCTCGGCAAGCCCGCCGACCTGATCACGATGGGCGAGGTCGTGCGCATCCTCGACGGCCCGCTGGCGCCGATCGCCTGCGTGAGCCAGACCGCGTATGAGCGCTGCCCGGACTGCCCCGACGAGCAGGCCTGCGGGGTTCGTTTCGTGATGAAGCAGGTGCGCGACGGCATCGCCGACATCCTCGACAACACCGCCATCACCGACGTGATCGCGGCCGGCACGACGAAGAAGCGCCGCGCTGCGGGGCGGAGGTCGTGATGTGGACCTCGGTAAACCGTTGCCCGGTCACCGGGTCGCCGGGTCGCCCGGTGTCCCGACCCGGTGACGTGGTGACCCGGGGACCCGGCAACCGGGCAGAGCTTTTTTTTGCCCGAATTGTCGACTCAATTGGTAGGCTTCTCCTCATAGGCGCGCTCGTTCTCGTTGCATCCGCTCTCTCCGCCGCCGAGCTTCTCAACGTCTCCTACGATCCGACGCGCGAGCTCTACCAGGAGATCAACAGCGAGTTCGCACGCGCCTGGATGCGCGCTCATCGCGAATCGGTCGTGGTGAAGATGTCCCACGGTGGCTCCGGCAAACAGGCCCGCAGCGTCATCGACGGCCTCCCGGCCGACGTCGTCACCCTGGCTCTCGGCTACGACATCGACGCCATCGCAAGAGCGGGACTTCTTCCCGCGACCTGGCAATCGCGCCTCCCGTTCCACAGCGCGCCGTACACCTCGACCATCGTCTTCGTCGTCCGCAAAGGAAATCCGAAAGGCATCCGCGACTGGGACGACCTCGGCCGGCCGGGCCTCTCCGTCATTACGCCGAACCCGAAAACGTCCGGCGGCGCGCGCTGGAACTACCTCGCGGCCTGGGGTTGGGCGAAGCGCCGCTACGGCTCCGACGCCAGGGCGATGGAGTTCGTCTCCCGCGTGTTCCGGAACGTGCCGCTGCTCGACACAGGAGCGCGCGGCGCGACCACGACGTTCGTGGAGCGCGGCATCGGCGACGTCTACATCGCCTGGGAGAACGAGGCGCTGCTCGTCACGCGCACGATCGCGCCTGGGAGATTCCAGATCGTGATGCCGTCCGAGTCGATCCTGGCGGAACCGCCGGTGGCGATCGTCGACAGCGTCGTCAGGCAGCACGGAACGAGCGCGATCGTCCGCGCCTACGTCGAGTTTCTCTACTCGCCGATGGGCCAGCGCATCGCCGCGAAGCACTTCTTCCGGCCCCGTGATTCGGGCGCGACGGCCGGGCTTCCGCCGACCTTCGCGCCAGTGAAGCTCTTCACGCTCGAGGAGATGTTCGGCAGCTGGAGCGCAGCGCATGCCGCCCATTTCGCCAACGGTGGCAGCTTCGACCGCATCATGGCGGCGCACCGATGACCACGCTCACGATCCGCCGCAGCGTCCTTCCCGGATTCCGTCTCACCCTCGGCGTGTCGCTGACGTTCATCGTGCTGCTGCTGCTGATTCCGGTCGCCGCGCTCGTGGTCAAGGGCAGCTCGCAGTCGGTGTCGGCGTTCTGGGCCTCGATCTCATCGCCGCGCGCACTGGCCGCGTTTCGAGTCAGCCTCCTGGCCTCTGCGGCGGCCGCGACGATCAATACCGCCCTCGGCCTGGCGACGGCGTGGGTGCTGGAGCGCCATCGCTTCGCCGGCCGCGGCCTGCTGGACATGCTGATCGACGTTCCCTTCGCGCTGCCCACCTCCGTGGCCGGCATCACGCTGGCCACGCTCTACGGACCTAACGGGATGATCGGCCGCATTCTGGCGCCGCTCGGCATCAGGGTCGCCTACGCGCCGGCGGGCATCGTGGTGGCGTTGATCTTCGTGACCGTGCCGTTCGCCGTGCGGACGCTGCAGCCGGTCATCCGCGACCTCGATCCGGAGGTGGAGGACGCGGCGGAGTCGCTCGGCTCGTCGCGCCTGACCACGTTCCTGCGCGTGACGCTTCCGGAGCTGCGGCCGGCCATCCTGACCGCGTTCACGCTTTCGTTCGCCCGCGCCATCGGCGAGTACGGCTCGGTGATCTTCATCGCCGGCAACATGCCGATGCGCACCGAGACGATTCCGCTGCTAATCATGATTCACCTCGACCAGTTCGACTACGCGACCGCCACCGCGATCGCCCTGGCCTATCTCGTGGCGGCGCTGCTGCTGCTCACCATCGTGCAGTCGATGCAGTGGAGGCGGCGATGATGTTCAGACCGCAGACCGCGGACCGCAGACCGCAGAAGGAGACGTCGATTGCCTCACGAGCGCTGCTCGTTCTCGTCCTCGTCTACCTCACCCTCGTGCTTGTGCTGCCGCTGGTCACGATCTTTTCGCAGGCCTTCGGGAACGGCGTCGGCGCGGTGTGGAAAGCCATAGCCGATCCGGACGCGATTGCCGCATTGCGCTTGACGGTCGTCGCGGCGTCGTGGGCGGTCGTCCTGAACACGCTCTTCGGGCTGGCCATCGCCTGGCTGGTCACGCGGTTCGAATTTTCCGGCCGTCAGCTGCTCATCACGATTCTCGACGTGCCGCTGATGATCTCGCCGGTGATCTCGGGAATGCTGTTCATCCTGCTGTTCGGATCGCGTGGCGTCTTCGCTCCGCTCGCGACGAAGCTCGGATTGCAGATCATCTTTGCCACACCCGGAATCGTCCTGGTGACGACGTTCGTGACCCTGCCATACGTGGCGCGCGAGCTGATCGCGTTCATGCAGACGGAAGGGTCGGAGAGCGAGCAGGCGGCGGTATCGCTGGGCGCGCGCGGCTGGACGACGTTCCGCAGGATCACGCTGCCGTCGATCCGCTGGAGCCTGCTGTACGGGATCGTTCTCTGCGCCGCGCGCGCAGTGGGCGAGTTCGGCGCAGTGTCGGTCGTCTCCGGCCATATCCGCGGCCTGACCAACACCGCCACGCTGCACATCGAAGTGCTCTACGACGAGTACCAGACGCAGCAGGCCTTCGCCGTGGCCGCTCTGCTGACGCTGATTGCACTGTTCGCGGTCGTGGCGAAGCGATTCCTGGCTTCGCGCGACTTCGAGCGCGCGGCGGCTGGACCGCAGACCGCAGACCGCGGACCGCAGTCCCACCCGCCCGGTTCCCATCTGCGGTCTCCGGTCCGCGGTCTGCGGTCCGGCCGGGAGGTGGCTCCGTGAGCATCGTTCTCCGCGACGTGTCGAAGACCTTCGGCACGTTCAAGGCTCTCGATGGCGTGTCCCTGACGGTCGAAGACGGCCAGCTGCTGGCGCTGTTAGGTCCGTCGGGCTCCGGCAAGACGACTCTTCTGCGCGTGATCGCCGGCCTGGAGGCGCCAGACAGCGGCTCGGTCCTGTTCGACGACGGCGATGCCACCGAGCGCCAAGCCCGCGATCGCGGCGTCGGTTTCGTCTTCCAGCACTATGCGCTGTTCCGGCACATGACCGTCGCGGAGAACGTCGCCTTCGGCCTGGAGGCCAGGCCGCGCGCGACGCGCCCCGCGAAACGCGTGATCGACCGGAAAGTGGACGAGCTCCTCCACCTCGTCGGACTGGGCGGCCACGCCGCGCGCTATCCCTCGCAGCTCTCCGGCGGCCAGCGCCAGCGCGTGGCCCTGGCGCGCGCCCTGGCGGTCGAGCCGCGCGTGCTGCTCCTCGACGAGCCGTTCGGTGCGCTCGACGCCAACGTGCGCCGCGAGCTGCGCCGATGGCTGCGGCGGCTGCACGATGAGCTGCGCGTGACGAGCGTCTTCGTCACACACGACCAGGAAGAGGCCCTCGAGCTCGCCGACTCAGTGGTGATTTTCAACGAGGGAAAGATCGAGCAGGTCGGCACACCCGCCGAGATCTGCGAGGCGCCCCGCACGCCTTTCGTCTACCGCTTCATCGGCCGCGTGAACCTGCTGGAAGGCCTCGCCGACGGCAGCGGCGTCATCGCGGAAGGGGAGCGTTTCGACCTGCCGGCGGGCGCAGCGCCCCGCGGATGGATCGGATTCCGGCCGTACGAAGTCGAGCTCTCCGCGATTCCGCTCGCGGGCCACATCGCTGTCCGGGTGCGCACGGTGAACCGCCTCGGTGGGGCGGCCGTGCTCGAAGTCGAGACCGAGTCCGGCCAGCCCCTGCGCCTCGAGATCGCCCGCGATCATCCCGCAGCCGCCGTGCAGCGCGGCGAGAGGCTGTGGGTCCGGCCGACGACCTTGATCGCGATGACGCTCCCGGAGCAGGTGCCCCTCCCGTCACTCTGAAGAGGCTGTGCAGAAATACGGTGAACTTGATCGCAAGCTCGCCCCCTCATCCGCCTTCGGCACCTTCTCCCCCGCTTTGATGTTGGCGGTGGCACCTTCTTCGAGGATCGACGCGGGGGAGAAGGGTTTCGGATTGAACGGTTTCGCGAGACTCGACAATCGAGAACCTTCTCCCCCGCGTCGATTCACACAGCGCGAGCCTCCGCCCCAAGCGGAGCGGGGGAGAAGGTGCCGAAGGCGGATGAGGGGGCGAGCCAGCGACCTATTTCGCCGTCAGGTAGTCGATGGCCACGTGCGACATGGCCCTTACGCCTAACGCGAGGCCGCTCTCGTCCACGTAGAACAGCGGCGAGTGGTTCGACGCTGCCTCTTCCGCGGTCTCGTTCGCCGGCCTCGTGCCCAGCCAGAAGAACAGCCCCGGGACTTTCTGCTGATAGAACGCAAAGTCCTCGGCGCCCAGGCTGGCGTGTGCGGTCATGACGTTCTGCGCGCCGGCCACGCGCCGCAGAGTCGGTGCCATCTTCTCCGTCAGTGCCGGATCGTTCCAGGTGATCGGATATCCGCGCTCGATCGTGACGTCGGCGGTCGCGCCGGCGCTCTTCGCGATGTTCTCGGCCGTCCGTTTGATCCGCATGTGGATCTCGTCGCGCATCTTCGCGTCGAGCGAGCGGATCGTGCCGGTCATGTCGACTTCGTCCGGGATGATGTTGTTGCGCACGCCGCCGCGGATGATGCCGATGGTGACGATCGAAGGAGCCAGCGACGAATCCACCTGCCGGCTGGGAATGGTCTGCAGGCCGAGGATGATCTGGGCGGCGACGACGATCGGATCGACTCCCAGCCACGGGTAGGCGCCGTGCGTCTGTTTGCCGTGGACCTTGATCTTGAGCGTATCGACGGCCGCGAGCTCCGCGCCCGGTGTGAACGCGATCGTCTGCACGGGATAGCGGGAGGTGACGTGCAGGCCGAAGACCGCGTCGACCCTGGGATTGTCGAGCGCGCCCTCCTTCACCATCAGCTCCGCGCCTCCTTCCTCTCCCTCGGGCGCACCTTCTTCGGCGGGCTGAAAGAGGAACACGACTGTGCCGGGGATCTCCTTGCGAATCCCGGAGAGGACTTCGGCGACGCCGAGGAGGATGGCCACGTGCGCATCGTGTCCGCATGCGTGCATGACGCCGACTTCCTGGCCGTTGTAGGTCGTGCGCACCTTCGACTTGAAGGGCACGTCGACCTGTTCGGTGACCGGCAGCGCGTCCATGTCGGCGCGAAGAGCGACGACGCGGCCTGGCTTGCCGCCGCGGAGCACGCCGACGACGCCCGTGTGTGCGACTCCGGTCCGCGTTTCGATCCCGAGCTCGTGGAGGCGGTCTGCGACGAGCTTGGAGGTACGGAACTCGCGGTTGCCGAGCTCCGGATGCTCGTGAATGTCGCGGCGGCAGCTGATCACGGTCGATTCGGCCTTTGCCGCGGCCTGGTCAATCTGCCGGTCGAGGGTAGTGTCAGCGGAAAGAGTTGTCGTCATGAGTGCTCCTGCGAGAACGGCGATGGCGAATTTCACAGGCGGGGAGTGTAGTCGATCCACGGCACTCTGAGCCCCCACGGGGCTACTTCTGCACGATCTCCGTGCGCAGCGCTTCCGCTTTTTCGATCAGCTCGTCGAACCACTCCGCAAAGTGCGGCTCGCCACGATCGTCGGCCATGGCTTTGGTTCGCGCAGCCATGTCGATGAACTGGTCGATGTAGGTCCGCAGATCGTCGGAAGCGCCGTGGGCCAGGATGGTGGAGGACTGGTCCTGGAGAGCTTTGAGCGCCTGCACCGCTTGCGCGTACTCGTTGCTGAAGAACTCGAAATCGCCGCGCTGGTCGTCAGTGCGGTCACCTTCCGGTGGATTCGAATTTTCGTCAGACATGGTGATCGAACTCGAGTGTGCGGATTTTGGGCCATGGTGAGCGGGTTCCTCGGGTTCCTCGGTTCCGCGGTGGGCTCTACACCCGGTCGTCCTGCAGCAGCCGACCGACGATCTGCACCTCATCGACGCGACGCTCGACAAGATCGCCGCATCGAGCATCGGCCTGCGGCGGGATGAGATGCAACACACACGCGAGATGATCGACGAAATTTATTCGTTTCTCGCTGAAGCGGCCCAATTCTCCGCCGGGAAGGGAGGTGGCGGGGGTGGCCCCAAGCGCGTCGCGATGGCGCCACTCCACTGATCGGAGCCGCTTCGACACGTCCGAGCTTCCGACGGCCGCGGCAAGGCAGTAGTGCGGGACGCAGATTGGACGGGGAGAGAGCGCGGAGGGCAGAGCGCAGATGGGTTGCGGGGCGGCTGGCGAGAGTGTTGAATGTTCGAATGCGCTTGTCCCTTGTGCTGGCAGTCATTGCGATCCGCGACCCGGAACCGTCGCTGGCAAACCGGTCCCGGTGATCATGAAGGTCACTCTGAATTTCAGGCTGCCATCGGAGAAGCAGTGACTGCCTCGTCCGCACTCCCATGCGCATCGGACTGATCTCGGACACGCACGGGCTGCTGCGGCCGGAAGTGTGCGAAGCGTTCGCGCGCGTCGACCACATCCTGCACGCCGGCGACATCGGCGGCGAGCGCATCCTCGATTCGCTGCGCGAGCTGGCACCGGTGACCGCAGTTCCCGGCAACGTCGACGGCGCGAGCGGCCACGACGTCGTGCGCGTCACGCTCGGCGATCTCAGGATCCTGCTGACGCACATCCTTCCGCGTCCGGCTGAACCGTCGCCGGAGGTGCTGCAGTCGCTGGCGGGCGAACAGGCCGACGTGGTGCTGTTTGGCCACAGCCATCTGCCGCATGACGAGCACGTGGGCGGCGTCTGGTATCTCAACCCCGCCAGCGCAGGGCCGCGGCGTTTCGACTATCCGGTTTCCGTGGCGATCCTGGAGAGCAGGCGCGGGAAGTGGACGGCGTGGCACGTGCCGCTCGACGAGCGGTCGGCTGCAGAGCTGCAGCAGCGAATGAACCAGATACGATGAAGGAGTGCCGGCATCCTGCCGGCCGGTGCCCGGGCATCCTGCCCGGGCACTTCAAAGACTCAAAAAAAGTCGCCGGCCTGGAAGCCCGGCGACCGGCCGGCAGGATGCCGGCACCCCCGTGATGTGCTTGCTGAGGAGGGTCTTAGGTCCAGCAATCACGGCGTTACGTGAGATCGTGACTTCGTTGCGTCTGAAGCAACGCGTCGCAGCCACGAGGTTGAGCACGCCGCGTGCTTATAATCGGCGGCGATGGCCTTTCTCGAAGCACACAGCCTTTCGAAAACCTACCGCGACGCGGAGGTACCGGTCGACGTGTTCGAGTCGCTCGAGCTGAACGTCGAGGAAGGCGAAATGGTCGCGGTGGTCGGGCCTTCGGGCATCGGCAAATCGACGCTGCTGCATCTTCTGGGCGGGCTCGATCGGCCGGACGGCGGGACCGTCCACGTCGAGCAGCGCGAGCTGACGGTGATGACCAACGACGAGCTGGCGCGCTTCCGGAATCGAAATGTCGGATTCGTTTTTCAGTTCCACCACCTCCTCCCCGAATTCACGGCCGTCGAGAACGTGGCCATGCCCGGCTGGATCGGAAGAATTCCCAAGGACGAGGCGTTGAAAAAAGCGGCGGCACTGCTCACAGAACTGGGCCTGGAAGCGCGCACACAGCACTTCCCCAATCAGCTCTCCGGCGGCGAACAGCAACGGGTGGCCATCGCGCGAGCGCTCCTGACCGACCCGCTTCTGTTTCTTGCGGACGAGCCGACCGGGAACCTCGACCTCGAGACGAGCGAACGGGTCTTCGATCTGATGCGCGAGTGCCACCGCAAACGCAACCTGACCTCGGTCATCGTGACTCACAACCCGGAGTTGGCACGTCGCTGCGATCGAGTATTCGAAATGAAGCAGCGATAGAATTGACTATGTTCGAAAAATACAACGAGAAGGCTCGCCGCGCTCTCTTCTTTGCCCGCTACGAAGCGTCGAAGCTGGGCTCCCGCGTGATCGAATCCGAGCACATCCTGCTCGGCGTTCTCCGCGAGGGTGAAGAAATCATCAAGGAGATTTTTTCGCGCTTCAACGTGAAGCCCGAACAGATCCGCCGCGAAGTGGAAGGCGACCGTCTGTTCGTCGACCGCATCTCCTCCTCGGCCGAGCTTCCTCTCTCCGAGGAGTCGAAGAAGATCCTGGCCTACGCCGCCCACGAAGCGGAGTCGATGCTCCACCAGTACGTCGGGACCGAGCACCTGCTGATCGGAATCCTGCGCGTGGAGTCGTCCACGGCCGCGCGCATCCTCACGGCCAAGGGCCTCAACGTCTACGGCGTGCGCGAGGAGACGATCTCCATCCTCAAGGAGCGCGAGGCCGACAAGCAGAAGAAGGAGCTCCCCTTCCTGGCCGAGTACGCGCGCGACCTCACGGCCATGGCCCATCAGTCCCAGTTCGATCCGCTGATCGGGCGCGAGAAGGAAGTGGAGCGCATCATCCAGATCCTGTCGCGGCGCACGAAGAACAACCCCATCCTGTTAGGCGAGCCGGGCGTCGGCAAGACCGCCATCGTGGAAGGGCTGGCCCAGCGCATTGTGGACGGCAACGTACCCCTGTTCATCGCCAACAAGCGCATCCTCTCGCTCGACCTCTCCCTGATCGTGGCCGGCACGAAGTACCGCGGCCAGTTCGAGGAGCGGCTCAAGGGCATCATCAAGGAGCTGAAGGAAAACCAGGACATCATCATCTTCATCGACGAGATCCATTCGCTGATCGGCGCCGGATCCGCCGAGGGCTCGCTCGACGCGGCCAATATCCTCAAGCCGGCGCTCTCGCGCGGTGAGATCTCCTGCATCGGCGCCACCACCATCCGCGAGTACCGCCGCTACATCGAGAAGGACCGCTCGCTGCTGCGCCGCTTCCAGGCCATCAACGTCAACCCGCCCAACGAAGACGAGACCCTGCAGATCCTCGAGGGCGTGAAGGAGCGCTACGAGGGTTTCCACAAGGTCAAATACTCCGACACGGCCATCCGCGCGGCGGTCTATCAATCCAACCGCTACATCACCGATCGCTTCTTCCCCGACAAGGCCATCGACATCCTCGACGAGGCCGGCGCCAAGGTGAAGCTGCGCCGCGTCGCCGACACGCAGAACCTGCGGCGGCTGGAGGCGGAGGTCCGCTCCATCGTCAAGGAGATGAAGAAAGCCATCTCGGACAAGGATTTCGAGAAAGCGGTCTTCCTCCGCGAGCGCGAGATCGAGCTCAAGGAAGAGATCGAGCGCATCAAGCAGGAGCGCGAGTCGGTCGGCGAAGAGCAGATGGAGGTCACGAAGAAGGACGTCGAAGAGATCATCTCTTCCTGGACCGACATCCCCGTGACCTCGATCGAAGCCGACGAAGCGGCCAAGCTCATCAACATGGAAGAGATCCTGATGCGGCGCATCGTCGGCCAGGACAAGGCCATCAAGGCCATCTCCCGCGCCATCCGCCGCTCACGTCTCGGCGTCGCTTCGCCGAACCGCCCCATGGGCTCCTTCGTGTTCCTCGGCTCTTCGGGCGTGGGCAAGACGGAAGTGGCCCGGCGCCTGGCCGAGTTCCTCTTCGGGTCGCAGAAGCACCTCATCCGCTTCGACATGTCGGAGTACATGGAGAAGCACGCCGTGTCGAAGCTCATCGGCTCGCCACCGGGCTACGTCGGGCACGAAGAAGGCGGCCAGCTCACCGAGCGCGTGCGGCGGAATCCCTACTCCGTCGTGCTGCTCGACGAGATCGAGAAGGCCCATCCGGACATCGCCAACATCCTGCTGCAGATCCTGGAGGACGGCATCCTCACCGACTCGCTCGGGAACACCGTCGACTTCCGCAATACGCTCATCATCATGACCTCGAACCTCGGGACCCGCTTCCTCAGCACGAAGGGGCACATGGGCTTCCGCGAGAAGTCGAACGAGGCGGACCAGAAGTCGGCCGAGCAGATGATTCACCAGGAGCTGAAGAAGGAGTTCTCGCCGGAGTTCATCAACCGCATCGACGACATCATCATCTTCAACCCGCTCACCGAGACGGAGCTGCGCGAGATCTGCCAGCTGCTGGTGGCGGACGTGAACCACGCCCTGATCCACAAGAACGTCCAGATCACCATCGACGATTCGGTGGTGGACTGGCTGCTCAAGCGTGCCGCCGACGAGGCGAACTCCGGTGCCCGTCCGCTGCGCCGCGCCATTCAGCGCTATATCGAGGACGAGTTGTCGGAATTCATGATCCGTCAGGAGGCGCCCGTGCCCGAGCACATCGACTTCACCATGAACGGCGAAGAAGTGCTGCTCGTCCCGCGCGTCGAGGCGCCCGAAGCGCTGACGCCATAGGACTGAGTCTTCGGAGTGCCGGCTTCCAGCCGGCCGGCCGCCGGGCATCCTGCCCGGCGTTTTTGTTTTGGAGTGCGGCCCTGCAGTCGCCGCTTTGAGAAAAGTCGCCGGGCTGGAAGCCCGGCGACCGGCCGGCAGGATGCCGGCACTCCATCAGTCCTACTGCAGCAGCGGCACCGCGAGGGTCGACCAGCTGTCGCCGGTGACGTTGTCGGCGGTCGATCCGTAGGCCGCCCACTTGTTTGTCGGGCCCGGCGCCGTGGTCGGCGGCGGCACCCGCGGCGTGATCGTGATCTGCAGGACCTTCGAGGAAAAATTCTGAAGCGGCACCTGCAGCATCGCCATCGGCGGTACCGTCAGCGTCGTCTGGACGGGTGCGAAGGTCGGATCGTCGGTGCTTTGCACGATGTCGAACGTGCGGGGGTATCCGCTATCCAGATTCACGATGCCGACGTTCGTTCGAAAGCGGGAGTCGATGTGCTGACCGAGAATGAGCACGTGGGGTGCGGGATCGAGCTCTGCGACGGCCACCACGGGAAGCGTTTGCGAGACGGAGCCCGAGGGTTGGAAACCTGGCGCAGAAGTCCAGATTCGCACGGTCGGGTACAGCTGAGCGCCGCTGTCCGGATCGTTGGTGCCCGTCACTCCGCTGACCAGAATCGCGCCGAGTCCGGTCTGCTCCATGACCTCCGTCGCGAAATCTTCTGAAGCGATTTCGCTGTAGGCCGGAACGGTCACGTACTTCGGCGCGGGAATCGGTGTCGTGCTGCTCGGTGTGTTGGGAATCCACTGCAGCTGCACCCGCTGATCGGTCCCGCGAAAATTCGTGAGCGTGATGTCGGATCGGAAGTAGGTACCGTTCGCGCCAGCCAGTGCTCCGGCGGCCGGGATCAGAATCTGGCTCGTGGGACCGCGGAGCTGCGCGGCGGCGGCAGAGGCACACAAACAGATGGCCAGGAACACGGATGTTTGTCGCATGCGCCGAGGCTACCAAGGGCGGCGCCCGACGAGCTGGCGGATTCGACCCAGCCCGGCGGTGGCGACAATCACCTCCGGCGATGGCCTGGAGTCACGCACCGGCTCCCCGAGGTCGCGTCACTCTTTTCCTGGTCGGATTTTCCTGTTGTTCACATGAATCATTTGACTGCAGTGCCGGCCAGCCCGAAATTTGAGTGCGGCGGATCCTCCGCCAAATGGGTCCGAAAAAACAGGATGGAGATGGCGATGCCGGCGTGGCCACGCACGCGGCGGCTGCGCCCGCAAGCGACATGAGCCAAGCCATGCACCATCAGCCCGACTTCATCGACCTGCGCATCCGCGCCGAGTTCCTCGACCTCTGCGGCGAACATGACACCGCCGCGGAGCTCCGGGAGCGCTCCATGGCCATCGCGCGCGAGGTCGACCTCAACTGCTACGCCTACCAGCTCCTGTGGCGGGGACGGGTCGACGAGTCACTGGAGCTGCTGCACACGAACGCGGCCGCCCATCCCGATTCGTGGAACGTGTACGACAGCCTCGGCGAGGTCTACGCGGCCAGCGGCGACATCGAACGGGCGATCGATTACTACGCACGGGCGCTCTCGATGGTCGACGGCGAAGAGGTGCCGGCTGCGCGGATCGCCACGGCGCTGTCGGCGCTCAACGCCCGGCGTGCCACCGCCCAAATGGTCTCGTAGCCGATCGCGGGGCCACGAGGTTGCGAGGTCACGGGTGAGGCGGGGGGAACGCTTCCTCGCAACCTCGGGGTCCCGCGACCAACCGAGCTCCGCCGTTGAGCGCCGTTGAGCGCCCATGACCGGGGGCCGCTCGAACCCGCTACACTTTGCGCCCATGCGAAAACTGCGGGTCCTCTTCTTCTGTGCCGCGTTCTTTCTCGCGCAGATCGCCTCCGCTGCTTCGATCCGTCTGCTCGTCGATGCCACCGATGCGCCTCACCGGGTCCTGCACGCGCATTTGGTCATCCCGGTCCGACCGGGTCCGGCCACGCTCTGGTATCCAAAGTGGATTCCGGGCGAGCACGGGCCGACCGGGCCGCTGACGCAGGTGGCGGGGCTGAAGATCACGGCGAACGGCGCGCCGCTTTCGTGGTCGCGCGATCTGCGCGACATGTACGCGTTCCACGTCGACGTGCCGAAGGGCGCAACGGAGCTGGCCGTCGATCTCGATTTTCTCGATCCGGTCGCGGGGGGGCAATTCACGGCGGGTGGATCGATGACGCCGCAGCTCGCCGTCATCAGCTGGAACACGGTCCTGCTTTATCCGGCGGCCGCGAGCTCCGAAGATCTGACCTACGAGGCGACCCTTCGCCTGCCTGCCGGCTGGCGGTACGCGACGGCGTTGACCACAGTCTCCGCGAGCGGAGGCGAGATCCATTTCGCGCCCCTTACCCTGACGCACCTGATCGATTCGCCGGTGCTCGCCGCCGTGCACCTGCGCAAGGCCGACATCCCGAGCACCAGTCCCTTTCCGCATCACATCGACATCGCCGCGGACAGTGACGCCGCCACCGTGACGCCGGACGACTTTGCCGCGAAGTACGGCCGGCTCGTGGAGGAGGAGCGTGCCGCGTTTGGTGCCGAGCACTTCCGCCATTACGACTGGCTGCTGACGCTCAGCAACAGCGTGGCCCATTTCGGCCTCGAGCATCACGAGTCGAGCGATGACCGCACCGATGAAGACACGCTCGGCGGGCAGGCCACGCGGTACGGCCTGGCGGAGCTGCTCGCCCACGAGTACACGCATTCGTGGAACGGGAAATATCGCCGTCCGGCCGGGCTGGCCGTTCCGAATTACGACGTGCCGATGACTGGCGAGCTGCTGTGGGTCTACGAAGGTCTCACCGAGTTCCTCGGTTACCTGATGCCGGCTCGCGCCGGTCTCTATCCGATCGACTACTACCGCGAGAGCGTCGCGGAGATCGCGTCGACCTACACGAACCGGCCGGGCCGCGCCTGGCGTCCGCTCGTCGATACGGCCGTGGACGCGCAAGACCTTTATGGCGCGCCGTCCGCATGGGCGTCTTATCGCCGCAGCGTCGACTTCTACGACGAGGGTCTTCTGCTGTGGCTCGACGTCGACATGACCATCCGCAAACTGACCGCCGACAAGCGTTCGCTCGACGATTTCCTCAGGCATTTCTACGGCGGACCCGACGGCGACCCGGTCGTCAAGCCGTACACGTTCGACGATGTGGTTCGCGCCCTCAACGACGTCGCGCCGAACGACTGGGCGGCGTTTCTCAACGCGCGGCTGCAGTCGACGTCATCCGCGCCGACGGGCGGGCTGGAATCGAGTGGATGGAAGCTCGCCTACGACGACCTGCCGAATGCCGCGCTGGAGGCGCACGAGAAGCGCAACAAGAACATCGACGCCACTGCGACACTGGGTCTGGTCGTGCACGACGACGGCCGGATCGAGGACGTCATTCCAGGCGGTCCGGCGGCGAAAGCTGCGCTCGTCCCCGGCGCGATGATCCTCGCCGTGAATGGCCGGCGTTTCACGCCTGATCTGTTCCGGGCGGCCATCAAGGAGTCGAACAAGAGCACCTCGCCGATCCAGGTCATCGACGAGTCGGAGGATTTCGTGACCGTGACCTCGATCGACTATCACGGTGGCGCGCGCTATCCCCACCTCGTGCGCATCGAGGGCACTCCCGACCGTATGGCCCAGATGGTCGCGTCGCGGGTGAAGAAGTAGAGGGGGCGAACCGTCAGGGGGGACAGGCTGGAAAGCCTGTCCTACACCGGACTTACACCCCGCCGTCGCGGATCACTTCCCGGTAGAACCGCGCGCTGCTCTTCGGCGTCCGTCTCTGCGTCGCGAAATCGACGTGGACGATGCCGAAGCGTTTCGAATAGCCGTGGCTCCACTCCAGGTTGTCGAGAAGCGACCAGATGAAATAGCCGCGGACGTCCACGCCGCGCTTCATCGCTTCGGCGACCGCGATCAGGTGCGTGCGCAGGTAGTGGATGCGCAGCGGATCACTGATCTCGCCGTCGATGGCCGCAGGAGGATCGTAGAACGCCGCGCCGTTCTCGGTGACGAACAGCGGGGTCGAGCCGTAGCGGTCGCGAAACCAGAGAAGGATGTCGGTGAGCCCCTGCGGGAAGACCTCCCACTTCATCTCCGTGTAGATCGCGTGCGGCGGCTGCAGGCGCGAGGCGCGCTCCACGGGAACGCTCGCGTCCGCCCTGGTCACGCCGCGCTTGTAGTAATTGATGCCGACGAAATCGAGAGGCTGCCGGATCGCACCGAGATCGCCCGCCGGAAACTGCGGCCACGCCTCTCCCCACATTCCGGCCAACTCCTCCGGATACCTGCCGAGGAAGATCGGATCGAGGTACTGCCGGTTCATGTAGGCGTCGGCGCGGCGCACCGCCTCGAGATCCTCGGCGTTCTGCGAAGCCGGATACTTCGGCTCGAGGTTCACGACGATGCCGATGGCGTGCTTGCCTCCCATGCCACGGTAGGCCGACACGGCGCGGCCGTGCGCGCGAAGCAGATTGTGCGAGGCGATCGGCGTCTCGAACAGATCGCGGTGGCCCGGTGCGAGCACCCCGTGCAGATATCCGCCATCGGTGACCACCCAGGGCTCGTTGAGCGTAACCCAGAACTGCACGCGGTCGTCGAGCGCGCGGAACACGACCTCCGCGTACTCGGCGAACCAGTCGGCCACGTCGCGATTGACCCAGCCGCCGCGATCGTCGAGCGCAGCCGGAAGATCCCAGTGGTAGAGCGTGGCCATCGGCTTGATGCCGTTTTCGAGCAGCGCGTCGGTGAGGCGGCGGTAGTAATCGAGCCCGGCCTGGTTCACGCGCCCGGTGCCATCGGGGAGGATGCGGCTCCAGGAGATGCTGAAGCGATAGGCGTCGAGCCCGAGGTCGTGCATCAGCGCCACGTCTTCGAGATAGCGGTGGTAGTGGTCGCAGGCGACGTCGCCGGTGTCGTCGTTCGCGACCCGGCCCGGCGTGTGGCTGAAGCGGTGCCAGATGCTCGGGCCGGCGCCGTCGGCCAGCGGTGAGCCTTCGATCTGGTAGGCCGCGGTCGCTGCACCCCAGAGGAAATCGGCGGGAAAGCGGTACTCGATCATCCCTTCACTCCGGTCTCGCGCGCGACGCATTGCGGGCGGCGGTGGTCGCGGCGGGTGAAGTTCTTGCAGCGGTCGCGCCCGGTTGAAAAGGAGCCGCCCGTGACGGGTGAAAACCGTGTTGACACGCCCTTCATTGTGCAGTAGCGTTGGCCGGAATGTAAACGGTTACATCGAGAGTGATTTTGATGCCCTCGAGTTTGCGCGCACCCCGCCGCCGGCGTCGCCCCACCGCCGTCACGATCCATGACGTGGCCGCGCGTGCCGGCGTGTCGGTGGCCACGGTTTCCCGGGTCCTGAACCGCAAGGCTCTGGTCCGCGAAGAGACCTCGCGTCAGGTTCTGGAAGTGGCTCGCTCCCTTCATTACGTTCCGAACATCGCCGCGCGTGCGCTCAGCATTCGCCGCAATCACACCATCGGCATCGTCCTTCCCGACGTGCACGGCCAGTTCTTCTCGGAAGTGATCCGGGGCATCGACCTGGCGGCACGCCGCGCCGGCTATCACATCCTCGTTTCCGGCTCGCACAGCGACCGCGACGAGATGCTGGCGGTGCTCGAGGCCATGCGCGGCCGCGTGGACGGGATGGTGGTGATGTCGCCCGACGTGGCCGTCACGGCGCTGCGCGAGCAGTTCGTATCCGCTCAGCCGCTGGTGCTGCTCAACTCCCCGGCCGCCGGCCACGACGCCATCACCATCGACAACCACGGCGGCGCGCAGGCCATGATGCGTCACCTCGCGGAGCTCGGGCATACGCGCATCGCCTTCGTCAAGGGCCCGGAGGAGAATGCCGATGCCACGGAGCGCCTGCGAGCCTATCGGCGCGCTCTGCGGCTGATCGGGGCGGTCCGTTCCGCCGAGCTGGAGTTTGCCGGGGATTTCAGCGAGGAGTCCGGATTTGCGGCGGGCCTGCAAATTCTCGCGGCGACGCCGCGGCCCACGGCCGTTTTCGCCTCCAACGACGCCATGGCCGTGGGCGTGCTTTCAGCGTTGAGCGAGAGCGGCTTCAGCGTGCCGCGCGATTTCTCCGTGGTGGGGTTCGACGACATCCCCATCGCCCGTTACCTCGCGCCTCCGCTGACCACGGTGAAAGTGGACATGGCCGAGTTAGGCCGGCGCGCCTTCGAGCTGCTCTTCGAGTCGATCGGCGGCGGTGCGGCCCACACCCCGCGACACGAGTGCATTCCCACTACTCTCGTCGTGCGGCAATCGTGCGGCATGCCGAGCGCCTCCCGACGAACGAACCCAACGAGTGGAAAAGCGAAAGCAACGCATTAGAAGAAGAGGAGGACACATGAGAGGAAGATCCGCCCCCCGGCTGTTTGTGCTGTTCCTCCTGCTGCTCGCCTTCGTGGTCGCTCTGCCGCTGTGCGCGCAGACGACGACGGCGACGATCCGCGGGAAAGTCGTCAACCAGAGCGGAAACACCGTTTCCAATGCGGAGATCAACGCCGTCTCCACCTCCAGCGGCTTCGTGACCACCGTGCACTCGCGCGCGGACGGCACCTACACGCTGGCCGGCCTCACGCCCGGCGAGTACAACATCGTCGTGGCCGCGCAGGGTTACGAGCCGAGGTCGCAGACCGTCACGGTCAGTGTCGGCCAGACCCTCGACGCGAACCTCAGCATCAGCCCGACCGCACTCGTGACCGAGTCGATCACGGTGGTCGGCAATCAGCTGATCGAGACGAAGAGCTCGGAGATCGGCACGAACGTCTCGAGGCAGCAGATCGAGAACCTGCCCCAGGACAATCGCAACTTCCTCAACTTCGCGACCATGGCCCCGGGCATCCGCATGTCGAATGACCCCACCCGGAAGGTCATCGCCGGCGACGCTCAGGACCCGGAGATGACGAACGTCTTCATCGACGGCGTCAGCACCAAGAACGACGTCCTTCTGGGCGGCACGTCGGGTCAGGACTCGAGCCGCGGCAATCCCTTCCCGCAGAACGCCGTGCAGGAGTTCCGCGTCATCACCCAGAATTACAGCGCGCAGTACGACCACGCCTCGAGCGCGATCATCACCGCCGTCACCAAGTCGGGCTCGAACGAATTCAGCGGCCAGGCCTTCGGCTACTACCAGCCGAAACAGTGGGTCACCTCGACGGCCAAGGGCTTTCAGTACTCGACGCTGACCAACAACGCCGCTTATCACCGAATCCAACCCGGACTGAGTTTCGGCGGTCCCATCATCCGCGACCAGCTGAACTTCTTCTTCGCCTATGAGGGCGACGACGAGCATGCCACGACACCAGTGGCGATCCCGTCGCAATACGCCAGCCAGTTCGGGTCCAACGCCGGCGTCTTCGCCAGTCCCTTCAAATCGAATCTCGCATTCGGAAAGCTGAGCTGGCAGCCATCGAAGAGCCAGTTGATCGACTTCAGCGGCAATTACCGCCGCGAGCATGAGACCCGCGACTTCGGCGGCGGCACGACCTACCAGTCGGCGACCGATCTTCGCAACTGGGTCTATGGCGCTACCCTGCGCCATCAGTGGAA
Organism: Acidobacteriota bacterium; assembly: GCA_021781455.1. Lineage (GTDB taxonomy): Bacteria > Acidobacteriota > Thermoanaerobaculia > Gp7-AA8 > Gp7-AA8 > JAJXWV01. Next base: position 21,307 of record JAJXWV010000058.1, read on the forward strand.
CAACGCCAGCGCCCTGAACGAAGCAACCCTGGCCTTCTCGAAGTACGCCTGGAATCCGACGCCGCTCAACCCAAACCTGCTCGGCCTGAACTTCGAAGGCTGCTGCCGGCTCGGCGGTAACAGCACGACCCAGGAATTCGCACAGCGCCGCATCGAGCTCCGCGACAACTACAGTCTCGCGCCCATCACCTTCCACGGGCAGCACAGCTTCCAGGTGGGCGGCAACCTCGATTTCATGCGCTACAACGTGAACAAGAGTCTCTTCGGGAATCCCGAGTTCGATTTCAGGAACGACGCGGCGAATGGGTTCTCATACACGGGGTGCACGCCCTCGAACGTCGGAAGCGTGGACTGCGAGCCGTACCAGGCCCAGTTCGGTTTCGGCAACCCGTTCCTCGCGGTCACCAACAACGAATACGGCATCTATGGACAGGACAACTGGCGCGTCAACGATCGCCTGCAGTTGAATCTCGGATTGCGGTGGGACTATGAGAGCCACATGCTCGACGAGAATTTCGTCACCCCCGCGGACATCGTTGCCGCATTGAAGGGGAAGACGTTCCAGGCGAACGGAATGAACATCACCATTCCGGACTCGTATTTTTCCAACGGCAGCCAGAGGAAGCCGTATAAGAGCGAGTTCCAGCCGCGCGTCGGTTTCTCCTATGACATCTTCGGCGACAGCAAGTCCGTCGCATTCGGCGGGTTTGGCCGTTATTACGACCGTCTTTATCTGAACTCCACGCTCGATGAGCGGTACCGGCTTCAGTACCCGGTCTATAACATTCAGTTCTCGCCCGACGGCCGTCCCGGCACGATCAAGTGGGATCCTTCTTATCTCAGCGTCGCCGGTCTGAACAGCCTGATTGCGTCGGGGCAGGCTCACCCCGAAATCCATCTGCTGAGCAATAACACCAAGCCGCCGTACTCGAACCAGTGGAACATTGGCTACCGCCAGGCGATCAGCACGTGGCTGGCCTCGGCGAGCTACAACGTGGTGCGCGGCTATCGCGGCATTACATGGGTATCGGCAACCGGCACCTGCTGTGCGGCGCTCGCGCCCGGCTACGGAGCGGTCATTCTGTCCGATCCTGTCGGCAAGAGTTACTGGTACACCGGTGAGAGCCTGACGCTCGACCGTCCGTACACGTCCCAATCGCGTTGGGGCGTGCATCTCGTTTACACGCACTCCAAGGCGCTCCAGAACGGCAATGACCTCTTCAGCCTCGATCTGCCGAGCGCGGCCGCGTATGCAAGGCACCCGGTGAACGGGTCGGAGCCGAATCACTTCGTCGGCACGGGCATGGTCGGGCTTCCACTCGAGGTCATGTTCAGCACGACCGTGACGTGGGGCACCGGCCCGGCAGTGGACGTCTTCGACCTCTCGCAGGGATTTGACCTTGCGGGTCACATAAAGACCGGCGTGATCAACCGGGCGGTCTATCCGTCGGGTGGTTACAGGACCGTCGATTTCCGCCTGGCCAAGGACTTTCCGACGTATGGGAAGGCCAGCGTCGGCCTGTCGCTGGAAGTCTTCAATGCGTTCAACGCCAAGAATTACGGTTGCCTGAGCAACTTCCTCGGGCCTGGGGACAACCCGGCCAACCTCGGTCAGCCCGGCTGTGTCGTCAGCCTCGGCCGTCGTGAACAGGTGGGCTTCAAGGTCAACTTCTAAGCACCGCGTGCTCGGCATTTAGTCTGAAGTCGTCGAGGGGCGGGCCGCACGGCCCGCCCCGTTTCTTCTTTGCAGGTTGTTCATGTCCCGCAAACTCGCCGTCCTGCTGATCTTCCTCGCGCTGTTCTCGTGCGCGAGCGATCCCGCACGCCACCGCGCCGTCACCGTGCCGGACGACGCCGTCCTCGCCGACCTTCAACAGCGGACGTTCCGCTTCTTCTGGGACACGGCCGATCCGGGAACGCATCTGATTCCCGATCGCTGGCCGACGCCCTCGTTCTCCAGCATCGCTGCGGTGGGATTCGGGCTCACCGCGTACGGCATCGGTGCGGAGCGGGGGTGGGTCACGCGCGAAGAGGCGGCCGCGCGGACGCTGGCCACGCTGCAGTTCTTCCTCGATGCGCCAATGGGGCCCGACCCGACGGGCATGACGGGATACAAGGGCTTCTACTACCACTTCCTGGACATGCAGACGGGCACCCGCTTCAAGGATGTCGAGCTGTCGACGATCGACACGACACTCCTGCTCGCCGGTGTGCTTTTCTCCGAATCGTATTTCGACCGCGACAACCCGACGGAGCTGTCGATCCGGCAGGCCGCCGAAGCGCTCTACCAGCGTGCGGACTGGACGTTCTTCCTGGCGCGGCCACCGCTTGTCAGCATGGGCTGGACACCCGAGAACGGGCTGCACACCTACGACTGGCACGGCTACGACGAGGGGATGATTCTCTACATCCTCGCCCTCGGTTCTCCCACCCATCCCATCGATCCGGCGGCGTGGAGCGCGTGGACCGCGACGTACAAGTGGGAGTCGTGGTACGGCCAGGAGTACGTCACGTTCCCGCCGTTGTTCGGGCATCAGTTCTCGGAGGTCTGGGTCGATTTCCGCGGCATCCAGGACGCGTTCATGCGCGCCCACGGGATCGACTACTTCGAGAACTCGCGGCGCGCGGCCCTCTCGCAGCATGCCTACGCCATCGCCAATCCCGGAGGCTGGCGCGGCTACGGCGAGAACATGTGGGGCCTCAGCGCGTGCGACGGGCCGCTGGACGGGACCCTCACCATCGACGGCCGCTCGCGGAAGTTCATCACCTACGGCGCGCGGGGAACCGCGCCGGCCTGGACCAACGACGACGGGACGATCACGCCGATGGCTGCCACGGCGTCGATCGCCTTCGCACCGGAAATCGCGCGTCCGGCGATCATGGAAATGCGGAGACGCTTTGGCGATCACCTCTATCAGCGGTACGGTTTCGTCGACGCGTTCAACGAGACGATCGATTTCGACACACCGGTGAAGATGGGCCACGTCGTCCCCGGCGTGGGCTGGTTCGACGGCGACTACCTCGGCATCGACCAGGGGCCGATCGTCTGTATGCTCGAGAACTACCGCAGCGGATTGATCTGGAACACGATGCGCAAGAATCCGCACATCGTGCAGGGGCTGAAGCGCGCGGGGTTCACGGGCGGGTGGCTGGATGTCGCAGGGACGCGCAGCAGCGCGTCCGCAACTCTGGTCGGGGCACACAACTAGAAATGTCGAATGTTGAATGAGAAAGCCATGAAGCGCCGCCTGCATTCAACATTCAACCTTCGACATTCAGCATTCACCATTCTTCTTCTGGCGTGCTTATCACTCCTGTCGTGCAGCCGCGCAAGATCAACCGGCACGCACATCGAGTTCTGGGGTCTCGGCCGTGAGGGCGAGGTCGTGGCGGACATGATGCCGGAGTTCGAGCGGCAGAACCCGGGCATCCGGGTCACGGTTCAGCAGATTCCCTGGACGGCGGCGCACGAGAAGCTGCTGACGGCGTACGTCGGCGAGGCGGTCCCGGACATCGCCCAGATGGGCAACACCTGGATCCCGGAGATGGTGGCCATCGGCGCGCTGGAGGACCTGACGCCGCTGGCGGCCAAGGCGGCGAACATCGACCCGAACGACTATTTCTCCGGCATCTGGGCGACGAACATCGTCGACAGGAAGCTCTACGGGATTCCGTGGTACGTCGACACGCGCGTCGTTTTCTACCGCAAGGACATGCTGGCCGCCGTCGGCTACTCCTCGCCGCCGAAGACGTGGGCGGAATGGGCCGATGCCATGCAGCGCATCCAAAGCCAGCACAAGGCGCGCTTCGCCATCCTGCTGCCGACGAACGAATGGGAGCCGATCGTGCAGCTCGCCCTGACGAACGGCTCGACGATCCTCAACCCGGCCGGAACGCGGGGAGCCTTCGAGGAGCCGCCTTTCGCGGGTGCCTTTCATTTCTACCTGGACATATTCCGCCGCGGATTCGCACCGGCCATCAGCAACACCCAGATCGCCAACCTCTATCAGCAATTCGCGCAGGGCGATTTCGCCATGTACATCAGCGGACCGTGGAATGTCGGCGAGTTCCGCCGCCGCCTTCCTCCGGCGATGGACGGGAAGTGGTCGACCATGCCGTTGCCGGCGCGCGATGCGCAGCATGGCCCGACCGGCGTGTCGATGGCCGGCGGGTCGAGCTTCGTCGTCTTCAAGTCGTCGAAGAACAAGGAAGCGGCGATGAAGCTGATCGAGTACCTGTCGCAGCCGGCCGTGCAGGTGCGCTTCTATGAGGTGACCGGCGATCTTCCGGCACGGCGCTCCGCCTGGCGCTCTCCGCTCCTGGCCAACGACCCGCTGTTCCCCGCTTTCCGCGAGCAGCTCGAGCGCGTGGCCCCGCTTCCGCAGGTGCCGGAGTGGGAGGAGATCGCCACGACCATCTACGAGCACGGAGAGGCGGCGGTTCGCGGGAAGTTCACCGAGGCGCAGGCGCTCGCCGACCTCGACCGCACCACCGATCGCATCCTGGAAAAGCGCCGCTGGATTCTGGCGCACCGCCCATGAGATCCGAGACCCGCGCCGCCCTCCTCTTCCTCGCGCCCGCGCTGACGCTGATCGCGGTGTTCTTCTTCCTGCCGGTGATCGCGGGGTTCGCGCTCAGCGTCACCGACTTCGACATCTACTCGCTCGGCAACTACCACAACATCCGATTCATCGCTCTTCAGAATTACGGGCAGCTGCTTCACAACGCCACGTTCTGGACGGCGCTGCTGAACACGCTCTATTTCTCGGTGGTGGGAGGGCCGCTGACCGTGGCCGTCTCGCTCGCCGCGGCGCTGCTCGTCAACGCCAGGCTGGCGCGCTACAAGCCGATCTTCCGCACCGTCTACTTCGCCCCGGTGGTGACGACGCTCGTGGCCGTGGCCGTGGTGTGGCGGTACCTCTACCACCCGCGTTTCGGCATGATCAATCTCGCGCTGGCGAGGCTCGGCATCCACGGCCCCGACTGGCTCGGCGATCCGAAGTACGCCATGCCGGCCATCATCCTCCTCGCGGTCTGGAAGAACTTCGGCTACAACATGATCATCTTCATCGCCGGGCTGCAGGCCGTGCCGGAAGAGCTGTACGAGGCGGCGCGCATCGACGGAGCGGGAGCGTGGAAGCAATTTCGCCACGTCACCCTGCCGATGCTCGGACCGACGTTCCTGTTCGTCGGCATCGTGACGGCGATCGGCTACCTGCAGCTGTTCGCCGAGCCGTATGTCATGACCCGCGGAGGGCCGCTCGACCGCACCCTCTCCGCGGTCATGCTCATGTACGAGCAGGGCTTCCGATGGTGGCGGATGGGATACGCGGCGGCCATCGCCCTGATGCTGTTCTTCGTCATCGCCGCGGCCACGGCCATCCAGATGCGTTTCCAGGAGAAGCGATGAACGGAGAATCTCCGCGTGTGGGACCGGCTTTCCAACCGGTCCCCTCAGAGGACAGGCTGGAAAGCCTGTCCCACACCAGAGTGCACGGCCGCGCGATTCTGCTGCATGTCGCACTCGTCTCGGGAGCCGTGCTGACGCTGTTCCCGCTGCTGTGGATGATCTCCGCGTCGTTCATGGCTTCCGGAGAGGCGACCACGTACCCGCCCCACCTGGTGCCGCACGCGGCGTCGTTCGACGAGTACCGGCAGCTGTTCACGCGGCTCAACATCGGCCGCGCTTTCTTCAGCAGCACCGTGGTGGCGGTCGGGGTGACGGTGCTGTCGCTGCTCTTCAACTCCATGGCCGGCTACGCCTTCGCCAAGCTGCGATTCAGAGGGCGCGAGCGGATCTTCGGCATCCTTCTGTCGGCACTGGTGATCCCGGCGCAGGTCGGCATGCTGCCGCTGTTCCTCCTGCTCAAGGAGATGCACCTCGTCAACACCTACTGGGGCGTGATCATCCCGGGGCTGGCCAGCGTGTTCGGGATCTTCCTGATCCGGCAGTTCATGCTGTCGATCCCGCAGGAACTGCTCGAGGCGGCGCGCATCGACGGCGCGGGGGAGCTGCGGATCTACTGGTCGATCGTGATGCCGCTGGCGCGGCCGATCCTGGCTACGCTGGCGATCTTCACCTTCATGTCCACGTGGAACGACTTCATGTGGCCGCTCATCGTGCTGACCGACCAGTCTCACTACACGCTCCCGGTCACGATCGCCAGCCTCGTCGGCGAGCATGCCCAGGATGTCGAGCTGATGATGGCGGGCTCGGTCGTGACCGTGCTCCCTGTGCTGGCGCTGTTCCTCTTCCTGCAGCGTTACTACATCGCGGGGCTGATGATGGGGAGCGTGAAGGGATGAAACCGAAATGTTGAATGCGGAATGCTGAATGTTGAATGTGAATCCGGAACTGCGTCTCATTCAACATTGAACATTCAACATTTCGCTTCTGCGCCGGGCCGATGAAGAGCGAGAAGGACCAACGGACCACCGCCACGATCGTCGCGCTGCTGACGATCTTCGTCGCGGTCAGGCTCCAGGCTCGAGTCCCCGAATGGACTGCGCATCCAGCCGACGGAGTGGAGATGCACCTCAGTCGCGAGGGCGACGCCAACCGCCTCGACTTCGATTTCCACGGGCACGCCGGCTACGCCATCGCACGGCGCAGCGTCGATCTCGAGCTGCCGCCGAATTACAAGTTCACGTTCCGCATCCGCGGGAACGCGCCGGCGGAGAATCTCGAGCTCAAGCTCATCGACGCCTCCGGCGACAACGTCTGGTGGCTCAACCGCCGCAATTTCGTTTTCCCGCGTGAATGGTCCACGGTCGACACGAAGAAGAGGCAGATCTCGTTCGCGTGGGGGCCGCTGGGAGGGGGCGAGATTCGCCGCGTGGCGTCGATGGAGGTGGTGGTCACCGCCGGAAGTGGTGGCCGCGGGACGGTCTGGTTCACCGATCCGCAGCTCGAGGCGATGCCCGTGGTCTCGAACGAGCCGCTGCGATTCGCGAAACCGGTGATCGACCTCGGTGTCCGCCGGGAGATCGGAGGTCTGGTCATCGACTGGCGCGCGCGGCCTCCTGCGTTCCGCCTCTCGCTCGACGGAGTGGTGCAGACGCGGGCAACGTCGAAATTCGTCTGGCTGCCCGACGTGGAAGCGCGGACGATCTCGATCGAGGGCGGCCAGGTGCGTGAGGTCATCGTCGAGCCGCCGACGTGGGCCCCTACCGAGAACGACTTCTACGCCATCGTCGCGCGCGATGCTCCACGCGGTCGCTATCCGCGCTACCTCATCGGCGAGCAGCCGTACTGGACGATCGTCGGGGCTGACCGCGCAGAGCCGGAAGCGCTGATCGGTGAGGACGGGAACGTCGAGCCGTTCAAGGGCGGGTTTTCGATCGAGCCGTTTCTGGTCGTCGACAGAAAGCTGGTCACGTGGGCGAACGCCTCGATCGCGCAGTCGCTCGAGGAGGGCGATCTGCCGATTCCCTCGGTGACATGGCGGGCGCGCGGCGTGACGATGACGGTCACGGCCGCGGTGAGCGCTTCGTCGATGCTGCAGCTGCACTATCGGATCCGGGGCTCGAAACGCGTGACGCTGCTGCTGGCTGTCAGGCCGTTCCAGGTGAATCCGTCGACGCAGTTTCTGAACACGCCCGGCGGTGTCTCACACATCGACAGCATCGACTATCGCGACGGTCGGATCGTGGTCAATCGGAAGCAGTTCGTAAACGTGCTGACACGGCCCGCCCGGTTCGTCCGCGGCAGCACGCTGGGGCTCGATGACGCCAACGCGCTCGTCTATCCCGGCGCGAAGGACGTCGAGCTCAACGTGCCGCTGCAGCGCGGTGCGCGGGCCGAGCCGATCGCAACGATCGCTGCCAGCTGGCGGGCGAAGATCCGGCACGTCACTGTCGACATTCCCGCGGAGCCCGCGATCGCGAACACGCTGCGCACCAACATTGCCTACATCCTGATCAACCGCGATGGCGCCGCGTTGGAGCCCGGCTCGCGTTCCTACGAGCGCGCATGGATCCGCGACGGCTCGCTCATCGCTTCCGTGCTTCTCCGCCTCGGTGATGCCGCCGACGCGAAGGAGTTCGCGGAGTGGTTCGCGCCTTACCAGTTCCCGGATGGGAAGGTGCCGTGCTGCGTCGACAGCCGCGGCGCCGACCCGGTTCCGGAGAACGACAGCCACGGCGAGCTGATCGACCTCGTCGCCGAGATCTGGCGCACGACGCACGATGAGTCGTTCGTGCGCCGCATGTGGCCGCACGTCGACGCCGCGGCGCGTTACATCCAGAAACTGCGCAGCGAGAACCACGGCCAGTTCGAGGGACTGCTCACCGAGTCCATCAGCCACGAGGGGTATTCGGCAAAACCGATGCACTCGTACTGGGACGATTTCTTCGGCGTGCGCGGCCTTGAAGACGCTGCCGAGCTGGCCGGCGTGTCAGGCCTGAGCGACCGGCAGAAGGAGCTTCAGGGGCAGGCCGCATCCTTCCGTCACGACCTCGCCGCGTCGATCGCGCGGAGCATGAGCGAGCACCACATCGACTACATCCCCGGATCCGCGGAGCTCGGCGACTTCGACGCCACCTCCACGGCCATCGCCGTCTCGCCGCTCGAGCTGACCTCGCTCCTTCCGCCGGCTGCGCTCCGGGCGACCTTCGACCGCTATCTCGCCGAGTTCCGCGCCCGCCGAAAACTCTGGAGCACAACCTCTCAGCCTGGCTCCGGTTCCCGCGCGAGTGAGGTCTACACCCCGTACGAGCTTCGCAACGTGGGCGCCTTCGTGCGCCTCGGGCGGCGTGCCGAAGCGCACGAGCTGCTCGATTTCTTCATGGGCGACCGGCGTCCTGCGGCGTGGAACGAGTGGGCGGAGGTCGTGCCCCGCGACAAGCGCGCACCGCACTTCCTCGGCGACATGCCGCATTCCTGGGTGGGCTCGGACTTCATGCGCTCTGTCCTCGATTTCTTCGCCTTCGACCGCGAAGACGGCGCGCTGGTCGTGGGCGCCGGCGTCCCGGAGAAATGGGTCAACGGCTCGTCGATCCACGTCGGGCCGCTCTCCACGCACACCGGAACGATCGATGTGCGCATGCGAGGCGACGCGCAACAGGTGACGGTCGAGTTAGGCGGCACTGCGCATCCGCTCGCCGGCTTCGTGGTTCGTTCGCCCTACGACCGGCCGATTCGCGAGGCGCGAATGAACGGTGTGGTCGTGGGCCACGGCACTTCCGAGGTTCTGGTCTCGCGACTGCCGGCGAACGTCGAGCTGTTGTACTGAGTGGCGCCTGTCATCCTGGACAATTCTCACCACGGAGACGCAGAGACACAGAGGTACACAGCGCAGGCTCGCTCCGCTCGCCCGCCACCGAAGATGGCCTTCATAGGTCCCCTCGCCCCGTGCGGATCAGTTCCGCGAGGTTGTTCGTCGGCGAGCACGGGGCGAGGGGACCGGTCGCACTGTCACTTGTGGCAAGGAAATCCGCGCACAGCGCGAAAAATCATCTGCTTAGTGGTAGTACAGAGTCTTCTCTGCGAATTTCTGTGCCTCTGCGTCTCTGTGGTGAACTTTGAACGAAGGCTTGAACGGTCCGGGGTTTCTGCACAGGCCCTTGGGACGACAGCTACCCGATCCGCTCTTCGGTTGTTGCGTCGAAGAGGTGCAGGCGGTCGATCTCGACCTTCATCGGGATGGTTTCGCCGACTTTCGGTGCGCTCTGCGGATCGAAAATCGCCACGAGGCGCTCGCCTCCGACACTGGCGTAGACGATCGACTCGTGGCCGATCGGCTCGACGATGTCGACGCTGGCCAGGATCGACGCGGTCGGGCCCCTCATCGGCTTTGATTCGCCGCCCACGTTTTCCGGCCGGACACCCACGACGACCTGACGGCCGGCGCTCGCGGCCTGACGCGCTGCGGCTGGAAGCGGAATCGTGAATGCCGGTCCGCGAAGCACGGAATCCTCGGCCGTGGTGCGGAAGAGGTTCATCGGCGGCGTGCCGATGAACTGGGCCACGAAGACGTTCGTCGGCTTCGCGTAGACCTCCAGCGGTGCGCCGATCTGCTGGATCTTTCCATCGCGCATGACGGCGATGCGGTGGCCCATGGTCATGGCCTCGACCTGATCGTGTGTGACGTAGACGGAAGTGGTGCCGAGGGTGTGCTGAAGGCGCGTGATCTCGGCGCGCATCTGCACGCGGAGCTTGGCGTCGAGATTGGAGAGTGGCTCGTCGAAGAGGAAGACGGCCGGCTCGCGGACGATGGCGCGGCCGACGGCCACGCGCTGTCGCTGTCCGCCGGAGAGGTCTTTTGGCCTGCGGTCGAGCAGGTGAGCGATGCCGAGGATCTCGGCGGCGTTGGAGACGCGGCGGTTCATGTCTCCGCGTTCGATGTGCCGCATCTTCAGGCCGAACTCCAGGTTCTCGCGCACGGTCATGTGGGGATAGAGCGCGTAGCTCTGGAAGACCATAGCGATGTCACGTTCTTTCGGCGCGAGGTTGTTGACCACGCGGCCGCCGATCGAGATCGTTCCGTCGCTGACCTCTTCGAGTCCCGCGATCATCCGCAGCGCCGTCGACTTGCCGCATCCTGAGGGACCGACCAGGACCATCAGCTCGTGGTCGTCGACGTGGAGGTTGAGATTCTCGATGACGGCCACGGAACCGTAGCGCTTCGCTACGTGGGCGAAGGTCACGTCGGACATGTGTGGGACTGTAGCAGCGAGTAGCGGGTAGCGGGTAGCGGGTAGGAGATCGGACCGATCGCACCCACTACCCGCTACCCGCTACCCGCTACCCGCTACCCGCTACCCGCTACCCGCTACCCGCTACCCGCTACCCGCTACCCGCTACCCGCTACCCGCTACCCGCTACCCGCTACCCGCTA
>JAJXWV010000085.1 GCA_021781455.1 Acidobacteriota bacterium
CGCCGCGCCGGCGCTGCTGCGGAAGCTGGTGCTGGCCGGGCGCTTCGGCCGGAAGAGCGGCGCAGGCTTCTACGACTACAGCGGCGAGAAGCCGGTAGCGATGGACAGGAAATAGTGTGGCGCAGGGACGCGCAGCAGCGCGTCCGCAACTCTCGTGGTGCTCATGAAAACGAAGGTGCGGACGCGCTGCTGCGCGTCCCTGCGCAATGGAGCAGGCATGTCATACGACAACCTCGAAAACATTAAGACCGAAAACCGCGACGGAGTTCTGATCGTTACGATCGACCGTCCGAAAGTCCTCAATGCACTCAACGCGCAGACGGTGGCCGAGATCGGCCGCGTCTTCGACGAAGCGCGCGAGGATGACGCCGTCCGCGCCGTGATCATCACGGGCGCCGGCGAGAAAGCCTTCGTCGCCGGCGCCGACATCAACGAGCTCGCGAAGATGACGCCGATCAGCGGCAAGGCCACCTCCGAGATCGGCCAGGCCACCCTGATGAAGATCGAGCGCTTCCCGAAGGTGGTCATTGCCGCAATCAACGGCTTCGCCCTCGGCGGCGGTTGCGAAGTGGCGCTGGCCTGTCACATCCGCATCGCTTCAGAAAAGGCCCAGATCGGGCTGCCGGAAGCCACGCTCGGAATCATTCCGGGCTACGGCGGCACACAGCGACTGGCACGGCTCGTCGGCAAGGGGAAAGCGCTGGAGATCATTTGTACCGCCGACCGCGTTCCCGCCGCCGAAGCCGAAAGAATCGGCCTGGTCAACAAAGTCGTCCCCGCCGATCGGCTGATGAGCACGGCGGAAGAGATGGCCCGCAAGATCGCTTCTCGCGGCCCGGTGGCCGTTCGCTGCGCGATCGAAGCGGTGATGAGCGGCAGCGAGATGCCGTTCGAAGAGGGGCAGTTCCTCGAGGCGACCCTGTTCGGCCTGCTCTGCTCGACCGAGGACATGCGCGAAGGGATGCAGGCGTTCCTGGAGAAGCGGGCGGCGCAGTTCAAGGGGAAGTGACCGAAAACGGTTACGCGGTTGCGCGGTTTCGAGGTTTCGCGGTGTTCGAGGGCCTGATCACCGCGGAACTGCGTAACCGCGGAACCGCGCAACCAACGAGATCGATGCCGCGCCGCGTTACACTGAAATCCCAACACGGCATGGACGAAGACCTCGAGCAGCTCATCTACGACTGGAATGTCGCAGGCGAGAAGGCGGCGCGTCCTCCTCGCAAGATCGAGTTCGACGACGAGACGCTGCGCGACGGCCTGCAGTCGCCCTCGGTCACTGATCCGTCGATCGACGACAAGCTGCGCATCCTCCACTTCATGAACTCGGTCGGCATCGACAACGCCGACATCGGCCTGCCCGGCGCGGGACCGCACGTCCAGAAGACTGTGGAGCGGCTGGCGCGCGAGATCGTGGAGAACAAGCTCTCCGTCTATCCGAGCGCCGCGGGGCGCACGCACGAGAACGACATCAAGCCGATCATCGAGATCTCGAATCGCGTGGGCATTGCCATCGAAGCCGACCTCTTCATCGGCTCGTCGCCGATCAGGCAGTTCGCCGAGGAGTGGAACCTCGACTGGATCGTGGAGCAGTCCGCGAAGGCGGTGCGCTTCGCGGTGAGCCATGGCATCCCGGTCATGTACGTCACGGAAGACACGACACGCGCCAGGCCGGAGGACATCGAGAAACTGTACACGGCGGCCATCGAGGCGGGAGCCGCGCGCGTCTGCGTGGCGGATACGGTCGGTCACGCCACGCCGTGGGGTGTGCGCAGCGTGATCCGCTTCGTCCGGCAGCTCGTGGACCGGCTCGACCCGAAGGTGAAGGTCGACTGGCACGGCCATCAGGACCGCGGCCTGGGCGTGATCAACTCCATCGCCGCGCTGGAAGCAGGCGCGGATCGCGTGCACGGCTCCGCGGGCGGCATCGGCGAGCGCGTCGGTAACACGCCCATGGATCTGCTCATGGTGAACCTCAAGCTGATGGGGTGGATCGACAACGACCTCTCGCAGCTCGGGGAGTACGTGAAGTTCGTGGCGGACGTGGTGCACATTCCCCTGCACGTGCTCTATCCCGTGTTCGGACGCGATGCGTTCCGCACCGGCACGGGCGTGCACGCTGCGGCGATCATCAAGGCGAAGAAGAAGGGAAGCGAATGGCTCGCCGACCGCGTTTACTCAGGCGTTCCCGCGGGGATGTTCGGCCTGGCGCAGGTCATCGAAGTCGGTCCGATGTGCGGGCTGTCGAACGTGATTTACTGGCTGGCCGCGAACGGACTGCCGCAGGAAGAGAGCCTGGTCAAGCAGATCTTCGCGCTGGCCAAATCGACGAATCGCGTCTTGACCGACGAAGAACTGCACGGCTGTGTTAAAAAGTGGGAAGAAACGAGTGCTGAGTACTGAGTGCTGAGTACTGAGTTGCTTTTACTCAGTACTCAGTACTCAGCACTCAGCACTCAGCACTCGTCCGGGCCTGAGTGGCGAAATGGTATACGCAGCAGACTCAAAATCTGCCGGAGTCAACCTCCATGTCGGTTCGAGTCCGACCTCAGGCACCATTGCTTAGCGAGCAGCGTCTGGTTCCGTTCCGGCACATCTGATGCGCCCTCCTGCGAGGCCGTCGGGAATGACAGCAGCCCCCGGCCCGCTAGAATGCATTCGTATGCGCATGCGACCGGCGGCTCTCATCTCCATCTTTCTCGCGATTTCTGTTCCGCTGTTTGCCGCCGACCGGCGGCCCGACCGCGTCGATCGTGCGCCGCGCGCACGCTCGACCGCGCGTCATTTCATCCTCGTGCCGCAGCATGTTCTCAGTGCAGCCGAGGAGTCCGATCTGGCCGCTGCCGGGTGTCTGGTGCAGCGGGCCCTTCCTAACGGCCAGTACATCGTCCGCGTGGCCGCCGGTTCTTCGGTCGACGAGAACGATCTCCGCGTACGCCGCCTCGTGCCGCTGACGGTCGATCAGAAGGTCGACACGTCGGCGTACAGGCTGGCCGCAGAGGCTCGGCCTTTCGCACGCCTGAAGATCCTCTTTCACGACGATGTCTCGATGGATCAGGCGCGCAACGCGATCGAAAGCGCCGGCGGCTCGACCGATCTGCGCTTCGACTTCGGGCCGCTCCATTCCCTCACCGCACGCGTTCCTTCAAGCACGCTCCTCGATCTCGCTGCCGACGACCGTGTCCTGCGCGTCTACGGATTGCGAACCTACCGGACCACCACCTGGAATGCCACGGCGGCCGCGCTCTCAGGCGTGACGCCGCTCTATTCAGCACCGTACGATCTCTCCGGCAGCGGCGTCGTTCTTTCTTACTTCGAGCTTGGGCCAGCCGACACGACAAATCCCGAGTTCCAGGGCCGTCTCAAGGTGGAGTTCCAATGTGCCGCCAGCGACACCAGCTGCAAGGATTCCGACAACGAAAACCACGCCACTCATGTCGCGGGAACCATGATCGCGGCCGGCCTGAACCCTGCTGCAAAAGGAATGGCGCCCCAGGCCACACTCCACGAGTACATCGCGAACAACGACACATGGCTCAACGACAAGGCCACCACGATCAAGAACATCGGCGCCGTGGCGGACAACAACTCATGGGGATACGTCCTTGGATGGGCTTCAGATGGCTCAACGGGGTGGACGTGGGAAGGAGCCGATGAGCTGATCGGCGGATACGACGGGACGATCTCGGCCGTGCTCGACCACGCAGCTCTCACCAATGGCGTCCTGATGGATCACGCCGCCGGAAATCAAGGGAGCGGCGTTACCGGTCCGATGGTCGCACCGTTCGCGCACAATCACGTGGATCAGGACGATCCGAACGGCGCCGCAACGAGCGACGTCTACTGCTATTCGGCGGACGGCAGCGGAACCGACTGCCCCGTTCCGACATGCACGACTCCCGGCAAGGTCGACAAGTGGGGCGACGCATTCTGCGAGACGCCGCCGAAGGCGCCTCATCCCGTGCATAACCCATGGGGCTCGATCGGATGGACGGCCTCGGCCAAGAACGTCCTTGCCGTCGGCGCAACGGACTCGCTGCGGAACATCGCGTCGTTCAGCTCGCGCGGACCGACCAAGGATGGGCGAGTCAAACCGGAACTCACCGCGAAAGGGCAGTCCCTGTTCTCGACGGCTTACGTGGGCCAGACCTGGATCAGAAGCCATGGATGCGCGGCAATCGTCACTTCTGGCTACGGCTGCTCTGCGGGGACCTCGATGGCCACGCCCGTCGTGACAGGCAGCATGGCCCTGCTCGCTGAGCAGTGGCGGAGGCTCAACGGCGGAGCGTCACCCGGTCCGCTCGTGCTGAAGACGCTGGCCATCGCCGGCGCCGACGACCTCGGCAATCCCGGTCCGGACTTCACCTACGGCTTCGGATTCATGAACACCAAAGCCTCAGCCGACCTGATCGTCGCCGACAACGGACAGGGCAATCGAGTCCGGCTCGGCGCCGCCAACAACGGATCGCGCTTCGATTACCCGATCACGCTGACGCAGTCGCAGGACTTGCGGGTCGTCCTGGGCTGGTTCGATCCCGAGGCGCTGCCGCTGAACGCCCAGGAAGTGACGTTGAAGGTCCTGATCAACGATCTCGACCTCGAGGTGATCGACCCGGATGGCAATACGGTGCTGCCGTACGTGCTGGACATGAACAGTCCGACGTCACCCGCCACGCATGGCGTAAACACGGTGGACAACACGGAAGAGGTGGAGATCAAGGGCGCGGCCGCCGGGGTCTATCACGCCATCGTGAACGGCACGACGGTCACGGCGAACCCTCCGCAGCAGTTTGCGTTGATTGCGAATGCGAACGTTGGCGCGGCTCAACCGCCGTGTACCGATCCGACAGAGCCGAACAGCACCGCCGCGACGGCCTACGGACCGCTGCCGATCAACTCTCCGGTGCAGGCCAGCATCTGCGCGTCCAATGACCTCGATTTCTTCCGCTTCGCGACGAACATGGTGGGGACTTCGAATGTCACCGTAAAGGCGACGCAGACGCCGTTGCTCGTCACGCTGAGCAGCCCGAGCACCACCGACGTGGTGGTGACTGTCGCCGCCGGCACCGCGCAAACGCTGAGCGCGTCCGCATCGGCAGGCACTCAATTCCTCGTGAAGGTCGCACCGGCCGGCGCATTGGGATCGAGCGGCGCGTACACCTTGACGGCGAGCTATCCGTTCAGCACCGGACGAAGAGGTCTCGTGCGCCGCTGAGCGAAGGAGCGCCGGCAGCCTGCCGGCCGGTGCGCGGGCTGCCAGCCCGCGCGCGAAGACGAGAAGCCGCGGCGCGGCGCGCCGGCCGGCAGCCGGCGCTCCGCACTACAATTGCGCGCCTCATGGGCTACAACACTCTCCTCGTGGACGAATCGAACGGCGTCATCACGGTGAGGCTCAACCGCCCCGACGTCCACAACGCATTCAACGACGAGCTGATCGGCGAAGCCATTGACCTGTTCACGTCGATCGGGAGCCGCAACGGCGCGCGCGCGGTCGTGCTCCGCAGTGACGGCCCGAACTTCTGCGCCGGCGCTGATCTCAAGTGGATGTCGAAGATGGTCTCGTATACGCGCGACGAGAACATCCGCGACTCGTCGCTCCTGGCAAAGATGTATGCAGTCATCAACGAGTGCCCGCTGCCGGTGGTCGGCCGGATCCAGGGCGCCGCCATCGGGGGAGGAGTGGGCCTGGTCGCCGTCTGCGACATCGCCATCGCCACGGCCCAGTCGAAATTCGGATTGTCCGAGGTGAAGCTCGGGATCCTGCCGGCGGTCATCTCGCCGTATGTCATCGCCAGGATCGGCCAGTCGCATGCCCGGGCCCTCTTCCTCACGGGCGAGCGCTTCGATGCCGAGCGCGCGCTGCGCATCGGACTCGTCCACCGGGTCGTGCCCACGGCTGATGACCTCGACGCCGCTGTCGACGAGACGCTTGGGCAACTCCAGACGTCAGGTCCCGCGGCCGTGAAGGCGTGCAAGAAACTGATCGCCTTCGTCTCCGCGAACGAGCTTGCCGAGTCGATCCCGTACACGATCGAAGCCATCGCCACCCGCCGCGTCAGCGAAGAAGGGCAGCAGGGAATGAACGCGTTTCTGAAGAAAGAGAAGGCACCGTGGGTGAAGGAAAATTGAAAATGAAAAATTGAAAATTGAAAAGATCGATAGGCTTCTCTCAATTTCCAATTTTCAATTTTCCACCCGCGCCAAACCATGAAGAAAATCCAGAAGGTCATCGTTCCCAACCGCGGCGAGATCGCTGTTCGCATCGCCCGGGCCTGTCGCGAGATGGGCGTCACCTCCGCGCTCGCATTTTCCGAGTCGGACGACGTCCGCTTCGTGCAGCGCTTCTTCGATGAAGTGGTCTCGCTGGGCAGCGGCGATGCCCGCGAGACCTATCTCAACATCCCGCACGTCATCGACGCAGCACGCCGCTGCGGCGCCGACGCGCTGCATCCCGGTTACGGGTTTCTCTCCGAGCGGCCGGAGCTGGCCGCGGCCTGCCGGGATGCCGGAATCGTCTTCGTCGGACCTTCGGCGGAATCGATCGCGGCGATGGGCTCCAAGGCCGAGGCGCGACGGCTCATGCAGAGGCTCGGCGTCCCTGTCGTTCCGGGCTACGACGGCGAAGATCAGTCCATCGAGACGCTGACGGCCGAGGCGCATCGGATCGGGTTTCCCGTGCTGGTCAAGGCGAGCGCGGGCGGCGGCGGGAAAGGGATGAAGATCGTCCGGGCCGTCGAGGAGTTGCGCACGAACGTGGAGTCGGCGCAGCGCGAGGCGCTCAAGGCGTTCGGTGACGCGCGGCTCCTGCTGGAGCGCTACATCGAAGAGCCGCGGCACGTCGAGTTCCAGGTCTTTGGCGATTCGCACGGGAACGTCGTGCAGCTGTTCGAGCGCGACTGCTCGATCCAGCGGCGGCATCAGAAAGTCGTCGAAGAATCGCCGGCGCCCCGCTACGGCGAAGATCTGCGCAGGCGGATGGCGAAGGCCGCAGTGGCCGCCGCACGCGGCGTGAGCTACGTCAACGCCGGCACCGTCGAGTTCATCCTCACTCCGCAGAACGAGTTTTACTTCCTGGAGATGAACACGCGGCTGCAGGTCGAGCATCCGGTCACCGAGCTCGTCCTCGGCGTCGACCTCGTGCGTGCGCAGATCGAGGTCGCCGGCGGCAAGCCGCTGCCGTGGACTCAGGAAAGCCTCGTGCAGCGCGGGCATGCCATCGAGGTCCGGATCTACGCGGAAGATCCCGACAACAGGTTCCTTCCCCAGAGCGGGGCGATCGCTCTCTATCAGCAGCCGGCCGGTCCGGGCGTGCGCGTCGACGCGGGCGTGAGCGAAGGAAGCGACATCGGCGTGAAGTTCGACCCGATGCTCTCGAAGCTGATCTGCTACGCGGCCGATCGCGCCGCGTGCATCGACCGCCTCGATCGCGCGCTCCGCGACTACGTCATCCTCGGCACGAAGACGAACGTCTCGTGGCTGCGGCGCGTCATCAGCCACCCGGCGTTTCGCGACGGGCAGGTGTCGACGCGATTTCTCGCCGACCACGAGGCGGATCTGCAGCCGCCGGTGGTCGACGTCGTGCCGTCGATCGCCGCGGCGCTGGCGTCGAGCCCGCGAAAGACGGCGCCGCGTGCCGCCGCCGGAAACGCTTCGGCCGGCGTTCCGAGCGTGTGGGAAACGATCGGCGCCTGGGGACGGTAGCGGCCTTTGTAGGGACGCCCTTGTAGGGACGCGCTTGTAGGGACGCGCAGCAGCGCGTCCGCAGCTCTCCTGCAAATGCGACGATCACGAGTTGCGGACGCGCTGCTGCGCGTCCCTACGCATCTCTGCCCAGCGACTCCGGCGCGCGCACTTTTCCGGCGATGCCGCAGAGGATCAGCAGCGTGACCACGTACGGAATCGCCAGCAGCAGATGGAACTGCAGGCTCTGGTTCATGGCCTGCAGGGCGTACTGCAGCGCGGCGGCGATGCCGAAGACGGCGGTCCCCAGGAGGATGCCCCTGGTCTTCCAGCGGCCGAAGATCACGATGGAAAGGGCGATGAAGCCGCGGCCGGAGGTCATGTTCTCCGCGAATCCGCTGGACAGTGCGAGGGAGAGGTCGGCGCCTGCCGCGCCCACGAGCACCGCCTCGATGACCAGCGCCGCCCAACGATGCATTGCAACGGAGGGACCGCTCGCTGCGACCGCCCGCGGATACTCGCCGCAGGCGCGGAGGCGGAGGCCGAACGCGGTCATCCACAGCATCAGCGAAAGCAGAATGGGAATGACGATCCACGAAACGATGGCGATGGCGTTCTCCGCCGCGGCGCCCACATGGGGGACGGAGCGCACGAAGATCGCGCTCTGCTGCATCTCGCGATAGACGAACCCGGTGAGGCCCAGCGCCAGCAGATTGATCGCGGTGCCGGTGACGATCTGATCGGCCTTAAGCCGGATCGAGAAGAAGCCGAAGATCGCCGCCACGGCCAGCGCGCCTGCGATGCCCCCGAACAGACCGGCGATGATGCTGCCGCTGATCTGGGCGGCGAACACGGCCGTCATGGCGGCGGTCAGCATCATCCCTTCGATGCCGAGGTTGATCATGCCGGCGCGCTCGGCCACGAGCTCGCCTTCCACGGCCAGCAGCAGCGGAACGGAGGCGAAGATCGCCAGGGGAAGGGACTGGATGATCATCTCGATCATTCGTCACGTCCCGGCGCGAAGGCGCGCATGCTCCCGAAGAGGATCAGCACCAGGATCACCACCGCCTGGCCGAAGGTGGCCACGCTGGAGGAGATGCTCGCCGAGCGCTGCAGCTCGCCGGCTCCCGTGGCCAGCGCGCCGAAGAACGCGGCGGCGGCGATCGTGGCGATGGGGTGCAGCTGTGCCAGGAGCGCCACGGCGATGCCGGCGTAGCCGTATCCGGCAGCGACGCGCTCGAACAGCCTGTGCGTGACGCCGAGGAGCTCGATGGCGCCGGCCAGGCCCGCAACCGCGCCCGAGAGCGCCATGGCCCGCGCGATCTGGGCGTTCACGTCGACGCCGGCGTACTGCGCGGCGGAGGGATTGAACCCGGTGGCGCGCAGGCGCAGCCCTTCGCGCGTCCGGTACAGAAGCCACCACGAAGCCAGCGTGACCAGGAGCGCCACCACGATCCCGGCGTGCAGGCTCGACCCGCCTAACAACGGCAACGCCGCCGCCTGGGGGACCGGGTCGCTCTGGGGATACTGGCCGCTCGCTTCCTGCAGCGGTCCGTTCACGCAGTAGCCCAGGAGGTGAATGGCGATGAAGTTCAGCAGAATCGTGGTGAGCACTTCCGGGGCGTTGCGCCAGACGCGCAGCAGCGAGGCGATCGACGCCCAGAGAGCGCCCGCGACGGCCGCCGCCAGCAACGCCGCCGTCGTGCCGAAGCGCGAGGTCAGGTACGCCGCCAGCGCACCGACGATGAACTGCCCCTCGCCGCCGATGTTCCAGACTCCGGCGCGAAAGGCGATCACGACGGCCAGTCCGGTCAGCAGCAGCGGCACGGACTTGAGGAGCGTTCCCTCGAGAGCGAAGCGCGAGCCGATCGATCCGCTCACGAGGATCTCGAGAAGAACGCGAGGCGAGTGGCCGAAGGCCGCACCGGCCAAGGCCAGCAGCAGCAGCGACAACGCCGCTGCGCCGATGCCGACGGCCAGCCGCCTCACGCCACACCCGCCATCAGCGGACCGACCTGCATGGCCGCGTCGCGGGGCGTCAGGGGGTCGCTGAGGTGGCCGCGATAAATCACGTACATGACGGAGGCGAGCGCAAAGGCCTCGTCGAGGTCTGAAGTCATGAGAAGGATTCCGCTGCCGGCGGCCGCGGCGAGGCGGAGCTGCTCGTGGACGAACCTCGTGGCAGCGATGTCCAGTCCCCGCGTCGGCTCCGCAGCCACGATGACGGCCGGTCGCCGGTCGAGCTCGCGGGCCAGCACGACCTTCTGCTGATTTCCGCCGGAAAGCAACCCGGCCGGCTGCGAGGCGTTTTGCGCGCGGATCGAGTAGAGCTCGATGAGCCGTTGCGCAAACCCGCGCGCGTGCCGCAGGGGGGTGCGCGACGTCAGGGCGATGTTCTCGGCGATCGACATCTGCGCCACGATCCCGTCGCGCGTCCGATCCTCGGGGATGTGGCCCACGGCCCCGCTGCCGAGCAGCTGCCGCCGCGTGGCGGGCTTTCCATCGAGGAGGACGGCTCCCGATCGAGGCGCCTCGAGTCCGCGAAGCATCGAGGCCAGCTCGACCTGCCCGTTGCCGGCCACGCCGAGGATGGCCACGACCTGGCCCGACGGGACGTCGAAGGTCACGTCATCGAGGCGCTCGCCGGAGATGTGCTCGCATCGCAGGGGATGGATGCGTCTTTCGGCGGACGGCGATCGGCGCTCCGCCGTCGCCCGGTTCTCGTCGTTCTGAACGCCGACGATCGACGCAATGGCCTGGTGCTCTCCCACCATGGCCGTTGCGAGATCTTCGGCGCTCATGCCTTGCGAAGTCGTGTCGGCGACGATCCGGCCGGCGCGCATGACGACGATGCGGGGTGCCACTTCCAGAACCTCGCGCAGCTTGTGGCTGATGAACAGCACGGCCGTACCGGCGGCGGCGAGGCGCTGGATGACGCGGAACAGCTCGGAGGATTCGTTCGGCGTGAGGACCGACGTCGGCTCGTCGAGGATGAGGATGTCGGGGTCGCTGGCGATCGCCTTGATCAGCTCGAGCTTCGAGCGCTCACCGACGGAGAGCTCATCGACGCGGCGGGCGACGCCGCGGAGGTCGATGCCGCTCCGGCCGATGATCGCTTCCGCCCGGCGCTCGAGCGTGCGGTGCGTGCGAAAGAGGCGGGAAGGATCGGTCGCGTCGACCAGCGCGAGATTCTCCGCGACCGTAAAATTCGAGACCAGCATGAAGTGCTGGTGCACGAGCGCGGCGCGACCATCGAGTTGAACGTTGCCGGTGTCGGGCGCGATCTCGCCGGCGATGATCCGCATCAGCGTCGTCTTGCCCGCGCCGTTCTCGCCGACGATCCCGGTCACCTGGCCGCGATCGAGGTCGAGCGACACGTCATCGATGGCACGCGTGGCGCCGAAGGTTTTCGAGATGTGAGCGAGGGTGAGCATCATCAGAGTGCTGAGTACTGAGTGCTGAGTACTGAGTGGGGAAGGGCGGACTCAGTACTCAGTACTCAGTACTCAGTACTCAGCACTTGGTCTCAGAACTTGCCCCTCGGGACCTCGAGCTTCCCGTCGCGGATCTGCTTCTCCACGTCCGCCACTTCTTCGACCGTGGCCGGTGAGATCGTCGGCTCGAGCCGGTCGTTCCACGCCAGCGAGACGATCCCTTCCTTCATGCCGAGCCAGTAGACCTGCGGCCTGAACTGCTTGTCGCGGACGAGCTTCGCCATGTAGACGAAGGCCTTCGGCACGTCGAGCACGGCCGAGGCGACGATGACGTCGGGCGCGAGGTCGTTCTGGTTCTTGTTGGATCCGAAGCAGCGCACCTTGCGCTCGGTGCAGGCCTGGAAGACGCCGCGGCCCGCTTCGTTGGCCTGGTGGAAGATGAAATCGCATCCGGCATTGATGAGCGACAGCGTGGCCAGCCGCGCCGCCCCCAGGTCGTCGAAGTTGCCGGTGTAGACCTCTTTGACCTCGAACCTGGGGTTGACGGAGTGCGCCCCGGCCTTGAAGGCGAGGAACGTCGAATCGATCGAGGGGAGCTTGATGCCGCCGACCAGCCCGGCCTTGCCGCTCTTCGACTCACGCGCGGCGATGATGCCCAACAGATACGTGGCCTGTTCGAGCTCGAACACCATCGGCGAGACGTTGGGCGCCACCGATTTTCCGGAAGTCGTGATGAAGACGGTCTTCGGGTACTGCGCGCCGGCCTTCAGTGCGGCGTCCTGGAACTCGAAGCCGTGGCCGAAGGCGAGATCGAATCCCTTCGCGCCGTACGACTGGAACCCTTCCTCGAACTCCGCCGGCGTCTTCGTCTCCTGGTACGAGATCTGTGCGCCGAGCTGGCGATGGATCTGCTGCAGCCCTTCGTAGGCGATGGCATTCCAGCCGTTGTCGTTGACCGAACCGGGCGTCAGGAGGCCGACCTTCATCGGCTGCGGCCGGGGCGAAGTGCTCTTCGCGGCCGGTTCCGTGCTCCGACTGCACGAACTCAGGGTGACAAGCGCAAGCGCAAGGATCACACGGCTTCTCTTCATGATGCGGCGATTCTACCGGGCGCCGGGGGTGGATCGGATGATCAAAACCCCCACTCGGTTTCCCGCTCTCGATCGGCTACCTGATCTCCGCTTCAATGTGATACACCGTGCCGCCGGAGTGAGGACAGCAGGGGAGGCCCGGCGGGGTCCGCGTGGACCGCGGCGGACGCCTGACCTCAGGCGAATCGAGGCTCCTCACGATCCAAAGGAGACGACGATGGACGACACCGAACACAACGGCAACGGCGACGATGACGAGCAGTTCGAACAGATGTTGATCGAGAACGGCGTTCTCGTGCATGCCCTGGCCTCGCTCCTGGTCCGCAAAGGCATCCTCAAACAGGAAGAAATCGACGCGGAAATGGATCGCCTCTACGACGAGATGGAGAACTTCGACCAGCAATGATCCGCGGTAGACGAGGGCGCTTCCTCTGTCGGGAAACGTCCGATAGCCGCAATTCAAATCAAAGGAAAATCATGAGATCAGCGATCCGCAATGTCCTTGCGACGGCCGCCGTGGTCCTCCTGGCCACGAGCGCGTTTGCCGCACTTTCTCCGGAATACGTCCAATTCGGCAAGGGTCCGGCGCAGTACTTCATGACGCCGGATGAGCTGGCGAAGTGGAAGACGATCAGCACCGATGCCGACGCCAAGGCCTTCATCGATCTCTTCTGGATGCGCCGCGATCCGACGCCCGCTACGCCCGCCAATGAGTTCAAGAGCAACTTCGACCAGCTCGTGAAGCTGGCTGACGAGAAGTTCGGTTTCCGCCGCACGCCGGGCTCCATGACCGATCGGGGCAAGACCCTCATCATCCTCACCACGCCCACCGAGACGATCAAGCAGGAGAGGATTCCCGGAGCCGCACAGGATCTTTCCTCGTCCGAGCAAACCTCGACCGGAGGACCGATCACCCCACCAGTGGCCACCGGCTTCAGGCAGACCTGGACGTACGAGCCTGCCAAGATGCCGAAACTCCTTGGCAACGCCCTCGGGACCGCGACGATCACCTTCGTGTTCGTCGACCCGAGCGGTGTCGGCGACTTCCGCTTCGATCGCGCCCGCGAGTCCAACGCAATCCTCGACAAGGTTGCGCAGGTCTACCTCACGCAGCCGAACCTGACCGCGGTCACCCAGCAGACCACGACCACGACCACGACGAAGACCACGACAGTCACGAAGCCCGCTGCCGGCGCGGTCATGACTCAGCTGAAGACGCCGGCTTTCCAGGCGGCCGTCGATCAGGTGAAGGCAGGCAAGAACGAGCTGGCGAAGGGCTCCGCGATCTCCTACGCCGAGATGGTCTCGCCGACCGGCGATTACTACGTGCCGCTGTCGCTGTACATCCCCAAGTCGGCCGGCCTCACCACGGACGCGGCGGACACCTTCTTCGGAGTCGTCGAAGACGCCAACGGCACGCCGGTGTTCGCGTTCGAGGATCCGCAGAAGCTCAGCCTCACTCCCGCTTCCGCGCGCCAGGCAGCGGCGACGCCGACCCCGGAGCCGCACGACCTCTTCATGGACAAGACGCTGAATCTTCCGACCGGGAAGTACAACGCGATCGTCGGTGTGGCCAAGGCCGGGCAGCCGCTCATCGTCGCGTCGAAGGAGCTCGATCTCACCAGCGTCTCGAAAGAGGCCACCGGCACGTCGAAGATGGTCCTGTCGAATGAAATCTACGAGAAAACAGAAGCGGCACCGGTGAAGTCGCCCTTCGCCTTCGGAAAATTGAAGATCGTGCCGAAGGGCGATCTGGTCTTCGGCCCGAAGGACGAGCTGTCGTACTTCGTGGAGCTCCACAACCCGGGCATCGATGCCACGACGAACCTCCCGAAGATGCAGGCGAAGCTGGAACTGAGCGGGGGCAAGCTGACCAAGCCGATCACCGCGCCGCTGAGCGATGCGCCCGCGCTGCCGCTGTCAGGCACGCCCGGTCCCGGGCAGTACGCGATCATCAGCTCGATCCCGCTCGGCGAGATGACGAAGCCGCTGCCTCCGGGCGACTAT
Source organism: Acidobacteriota bacterium (assembly GCA_021781455.1). GTDB lineage: Bacteria > Acidobacteriota > Thermoanaerobaculia > Gp7-AA8 > Gp7-AA8 > JAJXWV01. The sequence goes on from JAJXWV010000085.1 coordinate 14,210, forward strand.
GTCCTGAAGATGCGGCTCATCGACACGCTGACCAAGCAGACCTATAACCTCGAGCGGTCGTTCAAGATCCAGTAGCAACAGAGAATAGGTAACGGGTCACGAGGTTGGGAGGTCACGAGGCAAACCGCAACAGCGACACGCCTCGCAACCTCGCCACCCCGTGGCCCGAGGAAAGGAGCCGGCCATGTTTCGAATGCGCACGTTCGCCCTCGCGGTGATTGCTGCATCGATGAGCATGGCCGGCTTCGCCGCCCTGTCGCAGCAGTACGGGAAGTGGCCGTCCACGGCCGTACAGTGGCTCATGACGCGTGAGGAACAGCGCGCCTGGCGCGACGTCAAGACCGACGAGCAGGCGCGCGCGTTCGTCGATCTGTTCTGGGCCCGGCGCGATCCGACGCCGGGAACCGAGCTCAACGAGTTTCGACAACAGTTCGACGCGCGAGTTCGCTTCTGCGATGAAAATTACAAAGTCGCTCGGAAAGCCGGCTCGCTGACCGACCAGGGCCGGGTGTTCATCCTCCTCGGGCCGCCGGCTAACGCCGGGCTCGTCAGTAAGGATCTCGGCGGGCTGGGCAGCGGACCGTTTATGCCGGGCAGCGCGCCACTCGCCAGCGGCGGGGGCAGAGGGGCGAGCGGAATCCCGGAGCCGGGCAGTTCGATGGCGCACCAGCTCGCAGCAAAGACGACCTTTGATTACGCGAGGCCGTTTGAGCTCGGTCTTTCCGGCCCGGTTGTCTTCGTGCAGAGCTTTACGACGCACGAATTTGTGATCGACCCTCAGCAGGGAAATGTCGCCGGAGCGCTCGCTACCGCAGTGCAAAAGGCGATCGTCACTCCCAGCCTGACCGAGGTGCCCGAGTGGGGCAGGACGAAGCCGGCGTTCACGCGAGGGCCTGCCGTCCAGCCGGATGAGAGCGTCGTGACGCCCACAGCCCCGCCGGTGGTGACACGCAAGATCGTGGCTCCGGTCGCGCCGACGGTCGTCGCCGGAGCCGCGGGAGCCCATGACCTGATGCTCCTGGCGAACGTGCGGGTGATCAAAGTCGGCGAGGACAGCGATCCGTTTGCGCGCATCGAGAAGAAGTGGTCGTTCCACAAGGCCGACGACCTAGGTTTTGCGTTTCAGTACTGCACCACCACCGTGAACAGCCCGCGGCCGAACCTGACGATGTCGATCACGATGAGCGGCAAGGTCGAGGGCGAGCCCGTCGGCGTCAGCACCCCGGAGGACGAGGTCGTGGCCGAGCCGATCACGGCGCTGCCCGGCTGTTACCTGGTTCGCGGCGCCATCCCCCTCGAATCTCTGGAACCCGGCTCGTACGGCTTTTTCGTCAACGTGAAGGGGCCGGACGGCACGACCACCACTCTCGAAAAGGGGTTCACCGTCGAGTAGCCGAATGAATTTCCGCCGGTTGTGGTTCTGACCGTCGAAACATCGGCCGCTGCCGCCTGAGAGCAACCCGGTCGACATACTCAGCACTCAGTACTCAGCACTACAATTTGCAACCCACGAAGCCTGACTGAGAACGACGATGCCTTTTGCCAGTGTTGATGAAGCCGCCGAGCTGTACCGCCGCGGCGAGTTCGTGATCATCGTCGACGACGAGGATCGCGAGAACGAGGGCGATCTCTGCATCGCCGCGGAGAAGATCACGCCCGAGAAGATCAACTTCATGGCCAAGAACGGCCGCGGTCTGATCTGCCTGGCGCTGACCGAGGAGCGATGCAACGAGCTCGACCTGCCGCTGATGGTCGAGCACAACACGTCCTCCTACGGAACCGCCTTCACCGTCTCGATCGAAGCGCGGGCCCGCGTGACCACCGGAATCTCCGCCTTCGACCGCGCCGAAACCGTACGCGCGGCCATCGACCCGAAGACGCGTCCTCACGACCTGGCGCGGCCGGGCCATCTCTTTCCTCTTCGTGCCCGCAAGGGCGGAGTGCTCAAGCGTGCCGGCCAGACCGAAGCGTCGGTCGATCTCGCCCACATCGCCGGCATGGTCCCCGCCGCGGTGATCTGCGAGATCATGAACGAGGACGGCACCATGGCCCGCCTCGGCGATCTTCGCGATTTCGCCCTGAAACACGGCCTCAAGATCATCTCCGTCGCCGACCTCATCCAGTACCGCATGCAGAACGAGAAACACGTGCATTGCCTGGCGTCGCCCGTCCTGCCGACCGAGTACGGCGACTTCCGCGTCTATGCGTACAAGAGCGACATCACCAGCGAGGAGCACGTCGCCCTGGTGATGGGCGAAGTCGGACCGGAAGACGAGGTGCTGGTCCGCGTTCACTCGTCCTGCCTGACCGGCGACGTGTTCGGATCGAACCGATGTGACTGCGGCGACCAGCTCGTGCGCGCATTCGAGCTCGTGGCCAAGGAGGGGAGGGGCATCATCCTCTACCTGCTCCAGGAGGGCCGCGGTATCGGCCTGATCAACAAGCTCAAGGCTTACGAGCTGCAGGATCAGGGTCACGACACCATCGAGGCGAACGCGAAGCTCGGCTTCGCTCCCGACATCCGCGACTACGGCACCGGCTCGCAGATTCTCCGCGACCTCGGCGTCCGGAAGATCCGCCTTCTGACGAACAATCCGGCCAAGTACGTGGCCATCGAGGGATTCGGCCTGGAGATCGTCGAGCGCCTTCCGCTGGAGATCGCGCCCTCTCAGACCTCGCGCAAGTACCTCGAGGCGAAAAAGAAAAAGCTCGGGCACATCCTCGAGCTCGTGTGAGTCCTGAGTGCCGAGTCCTGAGTCCTGAGGGGCTCGGCGACTATGGCGCGTCAGGGCGAGTACTCAGCACTCAGGACTCAGGACTCAAATGCCGATTCTCGAAGGCCGCGGAGACACCGATTACGAGCGCTACGTACGCGTTCGGGAGTTGCTCGAGCTGCTCAAGTCGCCCGATCAGCTTGCGCATCCCGACGAGCGGTTGTTCCAGACGATGCATCAGAGCGCGGAGCTGTGGCTGCATCAGGTCGATTATGAAATCGAACGGACTGTTTCCTCGATCGAGGCCGACCAGCTGCACGCGGCCGCCGATCTGCTCAATCGCTGCCGCGACATCGTCCGGCTGCTGCGGGAACAGATCGTGATCCTGGAGACGATGGCTCCTGTCGACTATCACGTCTTTCGAACGAGCTCGCTGGGGAGGGGAAGCGGGCAGGAATCGCCGGGGTTTCAGAAGCTGCTCGCCGCCGGCCCGAAATTGTGGCGGCCGTTCGAAGCGGCGATGGCCAGGCGCGGCGTGACGTTGCTGGAGATCGAACGCGAGCCGCGCACGCATTACGAATTGTTCCGCCTCGTGCAGGCTTTGATGGACTATGACGAGGCGTTCCTGAATTGGCGCTTTACGCACATGCGGCTGGCATTCCGCATCATCGGCTCGAGGGTTCTATCGTTGAAGGGAGTGCCGGCGGCGCAGTTGGACACAGGAACACGTGAGCCCTTATTTCCACAGTTGTGGGAGACGATCAGTCAGCTCACGGCGGAGTTCAAGCCGAGTTACTGAACCGCTGGAGCGCCGAAAAAGAGCGATTGCTCGCTGGTTTTTTTTGGAAATGCTCGTGTGTCTAATCCGCACGAGGAGGTGTGTCGACGACGGTTCATTTTTGAAGAATTGATCGGGACTAAAACTTTTGGTGCCAGCTGTTAACGGATTGCTTGACGGTGTAAAAGACGATCTGTATATTCGCTGGCCGATTGCCCGCCCCGGGTGGCCAACAACCTGGCGGCGACACCCTGCAAAATCTGTTCTGCGATCACAACTCAGGGAGCTCGAACTAAGCATGAAAAAGAAGTTGTGCCTTTGTGCGGCACTCATTCTTTCCCTTTCGTCCCTGGCCTGCCAGAAGATCGAGGCTCGCATCGCGATCCGCGAGGCGAACCAGGCCTATGAAAAAGAGGAGTACGCCAAGGCGCTCTCCGAGTACACCCGCGCGCGGCAGATCGATCCGAGCTTTCCGGACCTCGATCGCCTGATCGGATACTCGCAGATCGGCCTGTACATCCCCGAAGACAAGTCCCCGAAGAATGAGCAGCATGCCGATGCGGCCATCGCCGAATTGACGCGCTACCTCAAGAAGCGGCCGGACGACCGCATTGCCCGCGACGCGTTGATCAACATGTATCTCAACGCCAACCGCACCTCGCAGGCCATCGACTATTTCCGCGCGTATCTCGCAACCCACCCGGGAGACCTGGACGCGGTCAAGTCGATTGCCACTCTCTACGCCAAGCAGGGCAACTTCAACGAGTCGCTCAACTGGTACGAGAAGATCACGCTGCTCGACTCGAAGAATCCGGAGTCGTTCTACATCTACGGCGTGGTCTGCTACGAGAAGGTGGCCAAGAATCCGCCGGCCGACCCGAACGAGAAGATGGCCATCATTCAGAAGGGCGAAGCGGCGATGCAGAAGGCAATCGGCATGCGCGCCGATTACTTCGAGGCCATGGCCTATCTGAACCTCCTCTACCGCCAGCAGGCTCTGGTCGAGACCGATCCCGCGAAACAGCAGCAGTTGATCGCGGAGGCCGACAAGATCCGCAACCAGGCGGTCGAGATCATCAAGAAGAAGAAGGCTGAAGCTCAGGCGCAGGCCGGCACGGGCGCAAAGAGCTAACGGACTAGACCAGCATGTTTGAAAGCACCGTAATCGAATCAAAAAAGAGAAAGATCGGCATCCAGCGTTTCATGACGCTGCCCGTTTCGATCGCCGTCCACGTCGTCGTCATCGCCGCGATCCTCTTCGGAGCAGTGTGGAACATCTCGTTCCCGGTGAACTCTCCGGCGCAGGTCGCGCAGTACTCGGTGGCCGCTGCACCACCACCACCACCACCTCCTCCACCGCCACCCAAAGCCGCCGCCACTCAGGTCACCGAAGTCAAGCCGGTCGAGGTTCCCAAGAACATTCAAGAGCTGGCCCCGACCACGGTGCCGGACACAGTCAAAGCGGTTCCGACAGCGGCGTCGAACGCCGGTGTTGAAGGCGGCGTCGAAGGCGGCGTCGAAGGCGGCGTGGTCGGTGGTGTCGTCGGTGGCGTCATCGGCGGCATCGTGACCTCCGCACCGCCTCCCAGGCAGGAAGCGCCTCTGCGAGTCGGTGGCGACGTCAAGGCTCCAGTGGTCATCAGCCGCGTGGAGCCGACCTATCCGGAAGTGGCCCGCAAGGCTCGCATCTCCGGCATCGTGATCGTCGAGTGCATCATCGACAAGAACGGTACCGTGCAGAATGTCCAAATTCTCAAGCCGCTGCCGTTCGGCCTCGATCAGGCGGCTGCCGAAGCCGTCAAGAAGTGGAGATTCAAGCCCGGGACGCTCAACGGACAGCCCGTCGACGTCATCTTCAACCTCACCGTCAATTTCAAGCTGAACTAAATCAATTTGAACGGCTCCGGCGCGTTCATGGAGGGAACTGAACAATGGATACAAGTCTCACCGGTCTATGGGCTTCGATGGGCCTTACGGCCAAGGCGGTCGTCATCGTGCTGCTCATCATGTCGATCTATTCGATCTGGGTCATGATCGAGCGTTACATCACCTTCACCCAGGCCAAGAACCAGTCGCTCAGGCTCCTCGGCGCGCTTTCGAACGTGCTGACCAAGGGCGATTACCAGCAGGCCATCGACATCACCAAGAAGTACAAGCAGAGCCATCTGGCCAAGGTCATCGGCGCCGGACTGCTCGAGTTCGAGGCCATTCGCCGCGACAAGCGCAACAGCGATCCGGAAGTCCCGATCGAAGCGGCGCGCCAGGGCATGGACCGCACGGCCATGATCACGGTCGCTGAAATGAAGGAAAACCTCGGTGTTCTGGCCACCATCGGCGCCACCGCCCCCTTCGTCGGTCTGTTCGGAACGGTCATGGGCATCGTCCACGCCTTCCAGAAGATGGCCACCTCCGGCGGCGGCATCGCCTCGGTGTCGGCCGGTATCGCCGAAGCGCTCATCACCACGGCCTTCGGTCTGTTCGTCGCCATTCCCGCGGTTTGGGCGTACAACTACTTCCAGAACCGCGTCGACCGCTTCACCGTCGAGATGTCGAACTCCGGCTCCGAAATGGCGATTTACTTCATGAAGGAAGCGGGGAATGAAAAGTCATCGGTGGCATAGCTCGGTCGGTAAGCTGCAGAAGACGGCTCTCAACGCCGAGATCAACGTCACCCCGCTCGTCGACGTCTGCCTCGTGCTCCTGATCGTCTTCATGGTCGTCACGCCCATGCTGCAGAAAGGCGTGCCGATCAACCTTCCCGTCACCGAACAACCGGAGCGGACTCCCGACACCGAGAAGCAGCTGCAGATCTCCGTCAAGGCGGACGGCAGCGTCTATCTCGGATCGGTCGTGGTGCGCAAAGAGCAGGTCGAGTCGGAGCTCCAGGACATCTACAAGCGCACGCCCGATCGCGAGATCGCCGTCAAGGGCGACCGCGCCGTCAAGTACGGCGCCGTCCTCGACGTTCTGAAGGCCTGCCGCAACGTTGGATTCAACAACCTCGGTCTGATCTCCCAGCCGAAGAAACAACCAACGCAAGGAACATAGCCAACAATGCAAGTCGGTGGCAGTGGCTCACTCCAATCGAATATCAACGTCACGCCGTTCGTTGATATCGTCCTCGTGCTGTTGATCATCTTCATGGTCATCACGCCGGTCGTTCAGATGGGTTATCTCGTCCGGGTTCCGCCCAAGGCCCCCCCCAACATGCCCGCGGCGGTGCAGGATCAGATTATTTTTCGGCTGCTACCTAACAACCGGATCATGATCAACAAGGAAGACGTGCCGGAACAGAACTTCCCGCAGCGCGTCCGCGAGCTCCTCCACGGGAACACGAGCAAGATGGTGTTCTTCTCGGGGTCGCGCGAGAACGACTACGAGACGACCATGCGCTTTCTCGATATGGCCCGTGCGGCCGGTGCCAAGAACATCGGCATCATCGTCGAGGACCCGGGAGCGCAATAGCTCCTAGTAGCTTCGCAATGGAAACAAGCTCAGCGGCGGCTTCGGCCGCCGCTTTGTTTTTCATGGGTTGCGCGGTTGCGCGGTGTAAGGCCCTCGCAACCTCGCAACCTCGCAACCTCGCAACCCCGTGACCCGTGATCCCGGGCTACGCCTTCCGCAATGAACGACCTCCCGGCCAATCGCGAATCGCTTTGGGTGAACGAGCCGGCGCGGCTCCTCGCCACCGTCAGCCTCTTCATCACCGTCTACCTCGGCTCCTTCCTCCCGCTCGCCTTCGCCGCCGCCGCAGCCGGCGCACGGAACCACTTCTGGATTGCGCTCGGCAGCGCCAGCGTGGCTACCTGGCTCACGGTTCGGGTGATGGAGCGGGGAGAGTGGTCGATCGGGTTCTTCGTTCCGCCGGCGCGGGCGGTACGCGAGCTGATCCTCGGTGTGGCCTTCGCGGCAGCAGTGGTTGGCGTAAGCGATGCGCTGATCCTCTTCGCCTCGTCATTGCGACATGAGCGGGGATCAGGCGTCGCCTGGCTCGAGCTCGCTGTCGTCTTCGTGCCGGCCGCAGTCCACGAGGAGATCGTCTTCCGCGGCTATCTGTTCCAGCGCATCCGGTCGTGGAACCGCAGCGTGGCCATAGGACTCACCTCGGCAGTCTTCGCCCTGCTGCACGCGCGCAACGAAGGGATCACCGCCATCGCCCTGACGAACCTGGTGCTGGCGGGAGTGCTCCTCGCGCTGGCCTACGAACGTTACCGGCGCCTCTGGTTTCCGATCGGCATTCATCTCGGCTGGAACGTGCTCTCCGGGCCGCTGCTCGGCTACGACGTCAGCGGGTTCGCATCCAGCACTTCGCTGCTGCGGACGATCGGCGATGCTCCCACGTGGCTCAGCGGCGGCACATTCGGCATGGAGGGGAGCGTGATTATGACGGTCGTGGAAATCGCCGCGGCGGCAATATTGGTCAGAACGAATCGCAAGCACTCGCCGTAGGGCGCAGCTGCGCTGCGCTGCGCCGCGCGCCAAACGCTGCAGCAGCGCACGGCAGGTGTGCCCTATGGCGCACGGCAGGTACGCCCGCGGCGCACCGCCGGTGCGCCCTACGATAGAATCGCCTTCCGTCCAATCGATCCAACCGGAGGCCAGAAGAATGAGACTCCCGAAACTCCTTGCCGGCGCCATCGTTGCGTTTGCGCTGCAGAGCGCCTTTGCCGCCACGACGCCGGCCATTCAGTACCCGCAGACGAAGAAAGTCGACCAGGTCGACGACTACCACGGCACGAAGGTCGCTGATCCCTACCGTTGGCTCGAGGCCGACGCGCGCACCTCGAAGGAGGTCGCCGACTGGGTTGCGGCCGAGAACAAAGTCACGTTCGGCTACCTCGACGCCATTCCAGGACGCGAGGCCATCAAGAACCGCCTCACGCAAGTGTGGAACTACGAGAAGTTCAGCGTCCCCTTCAAGCGCGGCGGCCACTACTTCCTCACCAAGAACAACGGTCTCCAGAATCAGAGCGTCCTCTACGCGATGAACGCGCTCACCGAGACTCCGCACGTCCTGCTCGATCCGAACACATGGTCGAAGGACGGAACGGTCGCCCTCTCGGGTCTGTGGCCCAGCGATGACGGCAAGCACCTCGTTTACGGCGTCGCCGAAGCGGGGTCCGACTGGCACACCTGGCACGTCATGGACCTGGCGACGGAGAAGGTCCTTCCGTCCGAAGACCTGAAGTGGCTCAAGTTCTCCAACGCCGCATGGACGAAGGACGGCAAGGGCTTCTTCTATTCTCGGTTTCCGCAGCCCGCAGCCGGCAAGACTTACCAGAGCCTGAACATCGATCAGAAGCTCCTCTACCATCGCCTGGGAACGCCGCAGGCGGACGACGTCATCGTCTACTTCCGTCCCGATCAGCCCGAGTGGAACTACACGCCGGAAGTGACCGAGGACGGGCGGTATCTGGTCATTACGGTGTCGAAGGGCACCGATGCGCGCTATCAGATCCTGATCAAGGATCTGACCGATCCGTACGCCGCACCGGTCAGCATCATCGACAAGTTCGAGAACGAGTACTCGCTGGTGGGCAACGACGGCCCGGTGTTCTATTTCAAGTCCGATCTTAACGCGCCGAAAGGCCGGCTGATCACCATCGATTTCCGGAATCCGGCTCGAGAGAACTGGAAGGAGATCATCCCGCAGAGCGAAGCCACGCTGACGGACGTCAGCTACGTCGGCGGCAAGTTCGTCGCGGAGTACCTGCACGACGCGAAGAGCGAAGTGAAGGTGTTCGATCACGAGGGCAAACCGATTCGCGACGTCGAGCTCGGCGGAATCGGAACCGCCTCGGGCTTCGGCGGCCGTGCCGACGACCCGGAGACGTTCTATTCCTTTGCCAGCTTCGCCACGCCGCCTTCTGTCTATCGCTATGACGTCAACACGGGCGAGAGCAAGCTGCTCTTCCGATCGAACATCGCCGTCAATCCCGATGATTACGTCGTCAAGCAGGTCTTCTACACGTCGAAGGACGGCACCAAGGTGCCGATGTTCATCACCTACCGCAAGGGCATCAAGCTGAACGGCGGCAATCCGACGCTGCTCTACGGCTACGGCGGATTCAACATCTCCATCACGCCGGCGTTCTCGCCGGCGCGCCTGGTGTGGATGCAGATGGGCGGCGTCTACGCGGTGGCCAACCTGCGCGGCGGCGGCGAGTACGGCGAGGCGTGGCACAAGGCCGGGACAAAGCTGCACAAGCAGAACGTCTTCGACGATTTTGCGGCGGCCGCGCACTACCTGATCGACAACAAGTACACCCGGACCGACAAGCTCGCCGCGCAGGGCGCGAGCAACGGCGGACTGCTCGTCGGCGCCAGCATCACCGAGCACCCGGAGCTGTTCGGCGCAGCGCTCGCACAGGTCGGCGTGATGGACATGCTGCGCTTCCAGAAGTTCACCGCCGGCCGCTACTGGACCGACGATTACGGCTCATCTGATAACGCCGAGGAGTTCAAGGCGCTCTACGCCTACTCGCCGTACCACAACATCCACAAGGGAACGAAGTACCCGGCCACGCTGATCACCACCGCGGACACGGACGACCGCGTCGTTCCCGGACACAGCTTCAAGTTTGCGGCGGCCATGCAGGCAGCACAGGCCGGAACCGCGCCGGTGCTGATCCGCATCGAGACCCGGGCCGGTCACGGAGGCGGCAAGCCGACCTCGAAGATCATCGAGGAGACCGCGGACGAGTTCGCGTTCCTGGTGAAGAACCTCGGAATGAAGGTCCCGGCCAGCTTCGCGCGCAAGTAAAACCAAGTCCTGAGTCCTGAATCCTGCGTCCTGAGCGGCAGAATCCACTCAGGACTCAGCACTCAGGACTCAGGACTTCCAAGGAGTCAGTCGAATGAAAGACATCGTGATCGTCGACGGCGCGCGCACGCCGATGGCGGAGTACAACGGCGCATTCAGCGACATCAGCGCCACCGATCTGGCGGTCGTCGCGGCGAAGGCGGCGCTCGAGCGCAGCGGTTTCGCGCCCGACGAGATGGACCACGTCATCGTCGGCAACGCCATGCAGACCTCCGCCGACGCCATCTACGCCGCGCGCCACGTCGGCCTCAAGTCGGGGGTGCCGAAGCAGGTCCCCGCTCTGACGCTGAACCGGCTCTGCGGCTCGGGCATCCAGTCCGTCGTGAGCGCCGCCGAACAGATCGAGCTCGGCGAGGCCACGACCGTACTGGCGGGCGGCATGGAGAACATGTCCCAGGCACCGTTCGTCATCCGCGGCGCTCGCAAGGGCCTGCGGCTGGGGCAGGGAAACCTCGAGGACTCGCTCATGGTGGCGCTGCTGGACAGCTACACCGGCCTCTACATGGCGCAGACCTCGGACAACCTCGCGCGCAAGTACGACATCTCTCGCGAAGAGCAGGACCGTTTCGCACTTCGCAGCCAGCAGTGCGCAGCGGCCGCCGTGAAGAGCGGGAAGCTTCAGGAAGAGATCGTCCCCGTGCCCGTCGGTCGCAAGGGCGAGCCATTCACGGCCGACGACCACATGCGCGCAGACACCACGATGGAAGGGCTGGCCAAGCTGAAGCCTGCCTTCGCCAAAGACGGCTTCGTGACCGCCGGCAACGCCAGCGGAATCGTCGACGGCGCGGCGATGGTGGTCGTCACGAGCGCCGAGAACGCCCGGAAGCGGGGGAAGAAGCCGCTCGGTCGAATCGTCTCCTGGGGCATTACCGGATGCGATCCCGACATCATGGGCATCGGTCCGGTGCCGTCGTCGCAGGCAGCGCTGAAGCGGGCGGGGATGTCGCTGAAGGACATGGATCTCATCGAGGTGAACGAAGCATTCGCGGGGCAGACCCTGGCGGTCGTGAAGGAGCTCGGGATCGATGTGGACAAGCTGAACGTGAACGGCGGCGCGATCGCCCTCGGCCATCCGCTCGCCGCGTCGGGAACCCGGTTGCTCATCACGCTGCTGTACGAGCTGCGGCGCCGGAAGAAGCGTTACGGCCTCGCCACCGCGTGCATCGGCGGTGGACAGGGGATCGCCATGATCGTGGAAGCGGCATCGTAAACGTGGTGCGGTCACGAGGTTGCGAGGTACTGCGGTCGCAACCTCGTGACCTCGTAACCATGGGATGAGCTGAGCTCTGTCCCCTGTTACCCCCAACCGTGAAATCGTCCCTCGGAGTCTTTATGCTCCTGGTGTCATTGCCGGCCTTTTCGTCGGTGTCTATCCGCAGCACGTCTTCGAAGACGATCGATGTCTCGATCGTGCGCGAGCCGTTCTCGGTCGCCATTCGCGCCATTGAGCCCTATCTCCCGCAGCCCGTCGACCTCCTTCTCGGCGGCAATGATCCCGCGGTCACGTACCGGGCGAACCGGATCGCGCCGCTCGACGCGCTCCGCGCGCTGGTCACGGCTGCTCATTTCGATCTCGTCGACGACAACAGCGGCCTGTGGGTTCGCGACCGGAAAGAGCCGTCGGTGACCCTCGACGTGAAAGATGCCGACGTGCGCACGATCCTCACCTCCATGCAGCGCCAATGCGGAATCAAGAACCTCATGATCGATCCCGAAGTGCAGGGGAGCGGCACGTTCCTGTTCCGCGATGTGCCGTGTCAGTCCGCGTTCGGCGTCGTCCTTCAATCGCTCGGGTTGTCGTCCTCGGTTTACGACAATTCGGTCATAGCGGTCAGCCACGGAAGAAAGTAGACTGCGCCGCTCATGACCGTCCGCAACGCGATCAAAGTCGCGATTCTCGTGCTGATGATCGCTGCCTTTGCGGGGCTGTACTTCACGCCGGCGCGCCAGTACATGACGCGCGAGCACGTCCGCGACGGCATCGATTTCATGCGCGCGCTCTGGTACGGGCCCCTCGTGCTGATCCTCTCCTACGGACTGGGGTGCATCTTCGCGGTTCCGGCCAGCCTCTTCATCATCGCCGCGGGCGTGGTCTGGGGCTGGAAATTCGGCACGCTCTACGCCATGTGCGGCGGGATGCTGGGCGCGTCCGTCTCCTATGTCGTCGGCCGCTTTCTCGGCGAGGGGCTGCTGCAGAAGTTCGGCCGCACCGGGCGCATGGTGGAGCGGCAGGTGGCGTCGGCCGGCTTCAAGACCATGCTCATCGTGCGCCTCATCCCGGGCCCTCCATTCGCCGTCTGGAACTACGGGGCGGGAGTGGCCGGAGTTCGCTTCAGCGACTACTTCTTCGGCACGCTCCTCGGCACGCTTCCGGCCCACGCGATCTTCGCCTATTCGGCGGACTCGCTTTTCAACGGCACCATGAGCCAGGGGGACGCTCTCAAGCGGCTGATCGTGGTGGCCGTGCTGATGATCGCCATCGTCGTCCTTCCGGGTCTGCTGAAGAAGCGGCTGGGGAATGGGAACGGCGCGAAGATCGTGTGATGGCGCTGGGGTCATCGTAGTAGGGACGCGCAGCAGCGCGTCCGCAGCCCCGGGTTGAACGAGACGACGAAAGTTGCGGACGCGCTGCGGCGCGTCCCTACTGGCGCACGACCTGCGCGCTGCCCAGCTTTCTGTGCAATCCGCTGTGTTATATTGACTGACCCGCGCAGTCCCCGCGGGAAGCCTGGCGATGATCGAGATTCAGATCGTTCCGAGCGACATCCGTCGCCGCGTTCGCTACTTCTTCCTGGACAAGCGCCGGGTGGTGGTGGCTGTGCTGGGATTGTCGTTCACCCTGGCCGGCGTGATCGGTTCGATGGCCGCCGCTCCCACCGTCATCCGCCGCGTCTACAAAGAGAATTACATCAATACGATGCGCCACGAGCGCGACATCCAGCACGAGCGGCTGCTCGAGAACATGGTGCAGATGTCGACCCTCGAGAGGAACCTCGAAGAACAGCGCATCCGGGTCGCGAAGCTCGTCACCGTGTACGGCCTCGACCGCAGTCTCGGGCAGGGCGGCTTCTCAATCCCGAACCACATCACACGTGATGCCGCACGCCGCGAGGTCGACGATGCCCGCAATCGCGAGCTGTCGCTGAAGAGCGCCATGCGCAGGCTGCAGGAGCAGATCGAGCTGCTGGCGCGGTACGAATCGGCGAACGCGGACATCGTCCGGCACACGCCATCGATTCTCCCGCTGCCTGCCGATCAGTTCGTGCTCACCTCGCCGTTCGGCACGCGCATCTCGCCGTTCACCAAGAGGTCCGACTTTCACAAGGGTCTCGACCTGTCCGCGCCCATCGGCACGCCGATTTTCGCCTCCGCCGACGGCGTGGTGACCTTCGCCGGCCGCTATCCGCTGTCGCGAAGCGTGGCCTGGTGGCGCTTCGGCAACGTCGTCGTGATCAATCACGCCGGCCGTTTCATCACGATCTACGGCCATTGCGACACCGTACGCGTCCGCGCCGGCCAGCAGGTGAAGCAGGGAGAGGTCGTGGCCACGGTTGGCTCGACGGGCTGGAGCACGAACTCGCATCTGCACTACGAAGTGCGGAGCGATCTCGAGCAGAACGGTGTCTTCGCTCCCATCGACCCGCGCATCTATATCCTCAATTACCAGTGGAGCAACGAAGCGCTCCTGCTGATGCGGGCGCGATCGACGAAGGACTACAAGGATTTCGATCCGTTGCCAACGGCGTTCGTCGGGGGTAGGAGGGCATCGTGAGTGGAGCTGGCGCCGAACAATCCAATTTTCCAACGATGATCATTCCGCGTGGGACGGAGATCCGGGTGAACAACCAGGGACAGCTCTCCATCCGCACGCCGGGCAATCTGGTGATCCAGAACTCGGGCAACTACTCGGAGATCGAGTCGACGAACGGGTCCATTCGCATCGACGAGAACGTGACCGTGGAAGCGGTCAGCATCCGGGCCGGGCAGGCCTGCTTCATCCAGGGAACGCTCACGGCGTGGAAGGTCCGCGCCAAGCGGATCTCGCTCGAGGACCGCGCCAAGGCGTTCATCATGGTGCAGGAGTCGGAGAGTCTGGAGCTCGCGCGCGGCGCCCGCCTGGTCGGTAATTTCGCGAACGAGAAAGAGCTGTTCCTGATGATGGGAAAGTTCACCGCACAGCTTCGGGAGCTTCCGGGCGCGGCCGACATCACTTCGCACACGCCGCTGGATGCGCGGCCGCCCTTCACGCCGATCGCCGCACCGGCGCCCGCTCCACCGCCGCCGCAGCCGGTTGCGCCGCCGCCTCCGCGAACCGATGCCGGCGATCACCTCCGCGCAGCCCAGATGCTGATCGAGCGCGAAGTGGCCCGTCCTGATCTCTCCGCGCGTGATGCGGAAGGGTTGCGGGAGGTCTTGTACGCAATCCGCGAGCACAACGTGCAGCGTATTGCGAACATTTACCGCAGCGCGTTCGCCGAGGTGAGAGGCGGAAGCGAAGGACTGCGTCAGGCCTACGAGCACCTCGATCAGTTCTTCGCCGCCACGTAACCCTCCCCCCGTCATCCTGAGCCGGCGGAACCACGCCCCCGTCACTCTGAGCCGGCGGAGTCGGGTGGAGGGCGGTCGGGCGGGGCGGCAAAGCGCGGCGAAGAGTCTCCAAATTGCAGGATCGCGGTGAGCTGGTAGTCTGTCAGAGGAGCAAGGGCAAGACTCCACGATCGTGCAAACTGGAGACTCTTCGCCGCGCTCCGCCGCGCACCACCCAGCCACCCGCGGCTCCGCCGGCTCAGAGTGACGGGGGGCCGCGCGGCAGAGTGAAGGGGGGCTCACACCGGCCAGTCGTAGGACTGCACCTGCTTCGGCGGCTGGCGGCCGGTTCCGCCCATCAGCACGATCAGGATCATGCCGAGGACGAAGCCGCCGATGTGGGCGAAGAAGGCCACCCCGCCCAGGTCCGACGAATTCGGCACGCCTAACGAGCCGACGCCGGAGATGAGCTGGAGCACAAACCAGAAACCGAGGATGAAGACCGCAGGGATGTCCCGGATGATCAGGATCACGAAGATGGGGATGAGCGTTCGCACGCGTGCCGTCGGAAAGAGCACGAGGTAGGCACCGAGCACGCCGGCGATGGCACCTGAGGCACCGATCGTGGGGACCTGGGACGAAGCATTGAAGAAGGCTTGCGACAGGGTCGCCCCGAATCCGCAGATCAGGTAGAAGAACAGGTACTTCCCGTGGCCGAGGCGGTCCTCGATGTTGTCGCCGAAGATCCAGAGGTAAAGCATGTTGCCGGCGATGTGCAGGAAACCGCCGTGCAGGAACATGGAGATGAAGATCGTGGCGAGATTGGGCAGCAGATAGCCGGGAATCCAGAAGCGCGCCGGGATGAAGGCGATATTCATCATGACGGGCTGGAGGTCGGGGCCGAGGGTAAGCTCCCAGAAGAAGACCACCACGTTCAGGGCGATGATCAAGTAGTTGACTACCGGCGTGGTGCGGGTCGGATTCAGGTCTTTCAGCGGAAGCATCAGCGCATGAGGCGGACGGTCTCGGCGGGATCGACCACATCAATATACGTGCCGGTCTCAAGTTCGAATCCTGCCACGTTGGTGACACGCGGAAACAGATCGACGTACGCGTGTGCCGACGGTTCGCCCGGGAAGTTCAGGAAGAGCCAGTTGTGGGAGGGCGAGATGGCGCGCATGGCCGCCGCCGAGGCCTGCAGCAGCACCGTCAGGTCGCGCTGTTCGTCCTCGCCGAACGCCGCCATCTCGTTCTGGTGTTGCTTCGGCACGATCCACTGCTGATAGGCGAACGTCGGAGTCGATGGCGCCAGCCAGACGAACGACGCGCCTTCCCGGATGACCAGCCCGTCACGGCGATGCGCGCCGATGGCCGCGCACAGCGGGCAGTCCGGCGCGCGGGCAAAGGCGTCGCCCTCCCGCTCCACACGCGGCGGCACGAAGGGAAGTGCCGCGATCTGCGAGTGGACGTGGGGGATCGACGCGCCGCCGAAACGCCCGTGGTTCTTGAACAGCGCGGTGTATTTCACACCCGGCCGCGAAGAAAGGGCTCGATAACGGCCGACGTAGACGCGTACCACCGCGGCGGCATCGGCGATCGAGTCGAATGAGGCGTCGTGGTCAGGAGATTCGACGATGACCTCATGACCCTCGACGGCCGGGTATTTGTTCGGAAAGACGCGCACGCTCCAGCGCGACGGCTCTCCCACGCGCAGGATCTCCGGCGGCGTCTGGCTCTCGTTTCCCGGGCAGAAGGGACAGAGCTCCTCGCGCTCGTCGTCGATGAATGCATGGGGACGGCCGGCGCGCTCGGGAGCAAAGACGACCGGGTCTCCGGTGATGAGGTGGCGGCGGACGGTCATCGCGTTCTCTCGAGGCGAGCCGCCAGGGCCAGCCGCTGCGCGATGCCGAGGAGTGCGAAGGCGCTCATCGCGGCAGTCAGCCATTCGGCGATGGTCAGGCTGCCGGCTGCGATGGAGGCCCAGCCGTTCGATGCCAGGATGAACGAGACGATCGGAAAGACGATCAGAGCGAGCACGAACTCGCCGCGGCCCACCGTGTCGTACGTCCGCTCGCGCCAGGTCGCCTCGATCTGCGTTCCGATGTAGCCGTTCAGCATGATCGTCACGACCGCGGCGATGACGAAGGAAGCCCGTACGCCGCTGCCGACCATCCAGCCGATGGCCAGCGCCACGTCGCTGACGCGGTCCGCGAAATGGTCGAGAAAATCGCCGTAGCGGCTCTCCTTCGACTGGACGCGGGCCACGATGCCGTCGAACGCGTCGGCGAGGCCGGAGGCGACCACAACCACCATCGCCACCAGAAAAAGGGGAGGGCGGGCGGACGCGGCAGCAAACAGCAGGGCGGCAAGCAGGCTGAGCGCGAGCGCGGTGAAGGTGATGGCGTTCGGCGACATCCGGCAGCGGCGCGCCAGCGGTGTGAGCCACCGGTCGAGCCTGTCGCGCCAGACGTGCATGCCCTGCGATTGTAGTGGAATGCTCCGCGCGACCGTCACTCTGAGAGGCTGTGCAGAAATCAAAAACGGTGCAAACGCGCCCTTGTCATCCCGAGCGTGAGCGAGGGATCTGGGAGGGCGGGGCGCACCACATGAGCGGTTGCAGCACATTCAGTGCGCCGCCCTCCACCCAGATCCCTCGCTCACGCTCGGGATGACAAGCCAATGGCCTTAAGTTAAGCGACACTATGGCCGAAGTGGGAGGGTGTGATGGGCGGCCAGAGGAAAGAACGAGACCTGGAAGGGTTGGGTGTGTTGGATGTGGCGTTTCC
>JAJXWV010000083.1 GCA_021781455.1 Acidobacteriota bacterium
TAGGTTTGAGACTCTTCGCCGCGCTACGCCGCTCCACCCCATCCACCGCCCCCGCGGTTGCGCCGGCTCAGAGTCAGAGTGACGGCGACGCGCTTCCGGCGGCCCAGGATGACGGTGGCGCCTAACTCCAGCGCAGCAACGCCCACCCGCCCAGTCCGATCCACGCCAGAAAACCGAAGTTGATCGCAGTCAGGCGCCAGAAGAAGCGCGGATCCCGGCCCGATTCGCGGGCGTAGATGCGCCAGCCGAGGAGGTTGGCGAGCGAGGCGATGATGGTGCCGCAGCCGCCGGCGTTGACGCCGTAGAGGAGCGCCCGCCAGTCGCCACGCGCGAACGGCGTCAGGAGCACCGTGGCGGGCACGTTCGAGACGACCTGCGACAGGGCGATTGAGGTGACGTACGTCTGTGAGCGGGCAATGAGGTCGAGGGGGAGCGTTCGCAGTCCCTCCACGATGATGAAGGCGAAGAAGAAGAGCGGCACGATCGACAGGTCGACGTCGAAAAAGCGCTGGCGCAGGACGAACAGGCCCGCCACCAGCGCGGCGATCGCTGCCGGCCGGGCGTCGAGGACGCGCGCAATCTCGAGCAGCACGAGTGCGAAGGTGACGACCCCGGCGACGGCGGCACGGTTGTCGCGCGGAGGCAACTCGATCTCGCGCTGATCGAGCGGTTGCGAGCGCCCGATAAAGAAAACGGCCAGCAGAAGGCCGACCGCGCTGATTCCGACGAACGGCAGCATCGTGGCGACGAACCGCCCGGCACTCCACGCGGAGCGGTGGTAGACGAAGAGGTTCTGCGGATTTCCGAGCGGGGTCAGGCAGCCTAGAAGATTGGCGGCCACGACCTCCAGCACGATCGCATCCTCGACGTCGAAGGGCGACATGCGGCTCGCCGCGACGGTGAACGGGATGACGATGAACAGCGTCACGTCATTCGTGACCAGCGCCGCCAGGACGCCGGTCATGCCCAGCATCATCACCGCGAACGGCCGCGTGTGGTCGAACCGAGCGACCGTCCTCGCCACTGCGAAGTCCAGCCAGCCCGATTCGCGAAGGATCTCCACCGCAGTCAGCAGTGCGAACAGGACGAGGAGGAGATCAACGTCGATGGCGCGCCAGGCAGCGCGCGGCGTGACCCGGCCCGTCAGAAGGAACACGCCGGCGAGAACGCCGGCCCCGACCACGAGGACCTGCTCGCGCGCGAAGCGGCCGAGCGTCGCGAAATGCCGCGTGATTCTCCGCAAACGCCGGCAATTGTGTCATTGCCCCCGTCACTCTGCGCCGGCGGAGACGCGGGGAAGGGCGGTTGGGGGGAGCGGCGCAGCGCGGCGAAGAGTTTCACACCCAGGAATCGTCCCGGTAAGAGACTCTTCGCCGCGCTCCACCGCTCCCGCCCATCCACCGCCCCGCGGTTCCGCCGGCTCAGAGTGACGGGGGCGCGGTTCCGCCCGTGACCTCGTGACCTAACGCCTGGCCGCGCGCGGCACGCTCGCCGCCTTCACCGCCATCATCGCCGCTCCCTCGACAGGTGTGTGCAGCGGAGGGCCGACCTTCGCGCCGCGGGCGTCGGCAGTGATCACCCTGGTCATCGGATCGAGGAGCAGGTCGCCGGCGTGGAAGGCGCCGCCGACGTAGGCGACGGGGAATGGTTCGTTGAGGATCGAAAGCCTCCGCGCGCATGCCAGAACGCACTGGCCGAGCTCGCGTCCGGCGCGTTCGAGGATCTGCAGCGCCACCTCGTCGCCCCCGTTCGCCGCCTCGATCACGAGCTTGCCGTATCGGGCGATGTCATCGGTGCGCGTGGTCGCGGCATACACGAAGCGAGGCAGGTCCGCCGGATCGCACATCCCGTAATCGCGGCAGAGCATGTCCGTCATGATCGTCTTCGGGTTGCGGCCGTCGTAGGCACGCACGATTGCAGACAGCCCGTCGCGGGCGATCGCGTAGCCGCTGCCTTCGTCTCCGATGATCGGTCCCCAACCACCCGCCCGGGCCTCGGCACTTTCGAGATTGCGTCCGAAGGCGACCGAGCCGGTGCCGGCGATGATCACCACTCCGCTGCCGAACCCGACGGCGCCTGTGAGAGCGATGCGGGCGTCCGTGTCGACGATGAAATTTCCCCGCGGAAAGAAAACGCGCAATGCCTCCACGACGCGTTCGTGATGATCGGGGTGATCGGATCCGGCGATGCCGCAGTAGGCGTACTCCACTTCGCGGATCGGCATGCCGGCATCGACCAGGGCGATGTTCACGGCCCGTTCGATGTTCCGCGTGGCTGCCTCGATTCCGACGCGAAGGTGATTCGATCCGCCGGCCAGGCCGGTGCCGAGCGGCGTGCCGTTCTCATCCGTGACCAGAGCCGCTGTCTTCGACGCGCCGCCGTCGACGCCGAGGAAGTAGGACATGAATCAAGAATATACGAGACGGCATGAGCCTGGACGGGTTGCGAGGTCACGAGGTTGCGAGGTCACGCGAAGCGTCGTCCGGAAGCACAGCCCCTCGTGACCTCGCACCCTCGTGACCAACGCCCTCGCCAGCAGCTGACCTGGCTTTGCCGGCGCGTCTGCGGTCTCCGCTCTGCGGTCTGTGGTCCGCGGTCCGCGGTCCGTAGTCTGCGGTCCGCGGTCTTCCTCAATACAATTGCCGCATGCGTGAAGACAGAAGGAAGCAGGCCGCAGTCCACATCCCTCCGAAGCCGCGCGAGTCGCTCGAGGACCGGAAGCTTCTCGACTGGCCGAGCCGCGAGGAGATGATGCAGAGCGAGTCGTGGCGCGTCCTTCGGATCAGCGCGGAGATCGTCAACGGCTTCCAGCACCTTTCCGACGTCTACCCCGCGGTGGCCATGTTCGGCTCTGCGCGCACGAAACTGGCCGACAACTACTACCAGGCCGCCGCGAAGACCGCCGAGCTCCTCGGCCGTGCCGGATTCGCGATCATCACCGGCGGCGGGCCCGGTATCATGGAGGCCTGCAACAAGGGCGCACGCACGGCGGGCGCGCTCTCCATTGGCTGCAACATCGAGCTGCCGTTCGAGCAGGAGATCAACCGTTACATCGACAAGGCCATGACCTTCCGGTACTTCTTCGTACGGAAGCTGATGTTCGTGAAGTACGCGGAAGCGTTCGTAACGTTCCCGGGCGGCTTCGGCACACTGGACGAGCTCTTCGGCGCGCTGGTCCTGATTCAGACCAAGAAGATCTCCGATTTTCCCGTGATCCTGTTCGGCAGCGACTACTGGTCGGGCATGGTGCAGTGGTTGCGCGATGTGGTGCTGAAGGCGAACAACGTCGTCGACGAAGACGTGACGAACATTCACGTCGTGGATGAACCGGAAAAGGTTCGCGACATCATCCTCGACTACCACGCCAAGGCCCTGCACAACAACGAGCTCGACCGCCCCGCCGGCATGGCCTGATAAAGCGCGCTCGAGATTCCGTCACGCTGATCAGAGTGACGGCGAGGGTGCGCCGCTCATGACGACGGGGACGCCCTACTCCGAACGCTCCTGACCTTCATCGGCCACGGCCGCCGGCATCGGTGCCTGCAGGATCACCCAGCGGACGCGGAAGCGCTCCGCGTCGATCACGGTGATCAAGAGGTCGCCTAACCGGCAGGTGTCGCCTGGTGCGACCTCGCGGCCGATGCGCGCCTGCACGTAGCCGCCGATCGTCTCCTCGGCCGGCTCTCCGACGTCGACCTTCAGCCGGTCGGCGAGGTCCTCGATCAGGTAGTCGCCGCGGACGCGGTAGCGGCCGTTGCCGAGGGGCTCGATCTCAGGGCGCTCACGGTCGAACTCGTCCTGAATCTGTCCGAACAATTCCTCGGTGATGTTCTCCAGTGACACGATTCCCGATGCGCCGCCGTATTCGTCGAGGACCACGGCCATGTGTGTCTTGTGCTCGATGAATTGCGAGAGCAACGCCTCCACGGTGCTGTTCTCGGGGACGAAGAGGATCTCGCGCTTCAGCTCCTGCAGCGAGCGTCCGGGACCGCGCAGCTGTGCCAGCAGCAGGTCTTTCACGTGGATCAATCCGATGGTCTGGTCGAGCGTGCCCGCGCAGAGCGGATACCGCGTGTGGCGCGCCGTCCGGATCGTCTCCAGGTTCTCGTCGATCGACCTCGTCGTGGAGAGAACCACCACGTCCGTACGCGGCACCATGATCTGACGGGCGGTGCGCTTGGAGAACTGGAAGACTCCTTCGATGATTTCGCGGTTCTCCTCGGAGAGGATTCCTGCCTTTTCCGAGCTGCTGAGGATGAGACGGATCTCCTCGGGCGAGTGCGCGCTCTCGACTTCGGTGGCGGCGTGCATTCCGAGCATCCGCAGGACGAGAGTGGACACGCCGTTCAGCACCCAGATCGCTGGAAACGTGACGATGTAGAACGCGTGGAGCAGATGGGCGGTCCACAGCGAGGTACCGACGGCCTTCTGAATCGCCAGCGACTTCGGTGCAAGCTCTCCAAGCACGATGTGCATCGTGGAGATGATCGCGAAGGCAACACTGGCAGCGACGGAGTGTGCATAAGTCGAGGCGGCAGTGCCGGCCCCGGCGCGAACGAAAAGGGGCTCGATCAGCCGCGCGAACGCCGGTTCGCCGATCCAGCCGAGGGCAAGCGAGGCGATCGTGATACCGAGCTGGGTAGCCGAGAGATAGGCGTCGAGGTGTCTGGTGACGTGGCGCGCCATCCGCGCCCGCGAGCTGCCGGTTGTGGCGAGCTCGTCGAGCTGCGTGGGCCGCACCTTGACCATCGCGAACTCGGCCGCGACGAAGAAGCCGTTGGCCAGAATGAAACCCAGGGCCAGAACCAGGTACCAGGTGGGCATATCAGCGAGCGCGTCGGGGCTGAGCGCTCGTAAGGGAATGCATGTTCATGTGCCGTGCGATTCTATCGAACGTCGTCATCCCGAGCGTCAGCGAGGGATCCGGGCGGGTGTGTGGTGCGTGACTGTTCCCCGCCTCGAGGCCTTCGCACGAATGTTCAATTTGTGCGCCGCCCTCTCCCCGGGTCCCTCGCTGACGATTCGGGCTGACAAGCTCGGCTGTGCGCACATCACGCACTCTGCGCGATGACCTCGTCGAGCGTCTTCCAGAAGCGGGGATACGACTTCGAGACCACCTGCTCGTTGGCGATGGTTACGTTCCCGCGCGCCAGCCCGGCGACGGCGAACGACATGGCGATGCGGTGGTCGTTGTGCGTGTCGATGGTGGCCGGTTGCGCGTCCCAGCCCGGATGAATCAGAAGCGAGTCGGCGCGCTCCTCCACGGTGACGCCGAGGCGGCGAAGCTCGGACGTGACGGTGGCCAGCCGGTCGGATTCCTTCACGCGGAGATTGGCGACGTTGACGATCTCGACTGCGGAAACGCAGAGCGGGGCAATCGCGGCGAGCGTGGGCACGATGTCGGGCGTGGAATTGCAGTCGAACGTGCCGCCACCGGGCTTCGCCGGTCCCCGCACCGTGACCTCGCCTTGCTGCCAGGTCACTTCGCATCCGATGGAGCGGAGGATGTCGAGAAATCGGGAGTCGCCCTGTGCACTCTGCTCGGTCAGTCCGGCGACGGTCATCGTGCCGCCGGTGGCGGCCGCGGCCGCAAACCAGTACGAAGCGGACGAGTAGTCGCCCTCCACCCGATAGTGGTCGCGCTGGAGGCGCGACGCGCGGACGGTCACGTCGCTGCCGTTCCTCGCCACCCCCGCACCGAACGCGCGCAGGATGTCGGCGGTGATGTCGATGTACGGCGCCGAGGCGAGGGACTGGATGTGCAGCGTGATCCCGCTCGGGAGCGTTGCCCCGCCGAGCATCAGCGCCGACGCAAACTGGCTCGACGTGTCGGCGGAGATCCTCACGTCGAATCCGCCGCGCATCTTCTTCCCGCGAATGCGCAGCGGCGGATAGCCTTCCTTCTCGGCATACTCCACCTCGGCCCCGATGCTGAGGAGGACCTCGACCAGGTCGCCGATGGGCCTCTGGTGCATCCGCTCTTCACCGTGCAGGAGGAAGCGTCCCGGCGTGAAGGCCAGCCACCCGGTGAGGAATCGCATCAGCGTCCCGGCGTTGCCGACGAAGAGCGGCACCTCGTTGGCCGACATGCTCACCCGCTCGCCGATGACCACGCCCTCGCGGATCGTTCCCGAGACCGCGAAGCCCATGGTTCGGAGCGCCTCGAACGCGTAGCGGGTGTCGTCCGCGTCGAGGCAGTTGTCGATGGCCGTCGGCCCGCTCGACATGGCGCCGAGAAGCAGCGCGCGCACGGAGTACGACTTGGATGCCGGCACGGTGACACGGCCGCGGACGTTCTGGACACGGGGGATGGGCTTCATCGAACGCGGAACGATGAAGGATGAGCGGGGAACATGCAAGCCCCATTCAGAGTGACGGCAGCTCCAGGCGCAGTCCGTCGTACGCGAGGCGGATGCCTTCGGGCAGCGTGGCGTCGAACACGTCGTGGTCGATGTCGTGCGTCAGGTGAATCAACCACGTCTGGCTGGGCCGGATGAGCTCGGCCGCCTCGACAGCCTCGCCGATCGTGAAGTGGGTGGGGTGTGGCGGTGCCGGCCGCAGGCCGTCTAACGCGAGCACGTCCACTCCTTCGAGCAGTCGCATCGACGAGGGCGGGATGCCGTTGGTGTCGGTGATGTACGCGAATTTTCCGATGCGGAAGCCGAGGATCGTCCAGTCGCCGTGGAGGACGGGGATGGGGACGATGTCGATTCCATCGGCGGAGAACGCTCCTTCGACCTCGTGAATCTCCAGCTGCGGTTTTCCGCCGCCGATCTGCGAGCGGTCGTCCCAGATGTAACCGAAGGCTCGCCGGATTGCCCTGGCCGTCGCCGCGTTCGCGTAGGCCTGGATTGGCTCCCGCTGCCGGAAATTGAACGGGCGGATGTCATCCAGCCCCATCATGTGGTCGGCGTGGGAATGCGTGAAAAGAATGAAATCGAGCCGTGGAATGGGCGCGCGCAGCAGCTGCAGCCTCAGGTCGGGGGTGGTATCGATGAGGAACGTCCGCCCGCCTTCTTCGATCTTGACCGACTGCCGAAGGCGCTTGTTCTTCGGATGGTCCGACGTGCAGACGCGGCAATGGCATCCGACGACCGGAACGCCGGTGGAAGTGCCGGTGCCGAGGAAAGTGACGTTCATAGATCGCAGATGGCAGATCGCAGATCGCAGGTGACGTCAAAGGCGAGAGCCCAGAGTGGAGAGCGCAATGCGCAGGTGAAGGCCGCGGTATGGCCTGCGATCTGCGATCTGTCATCTGCGATCTGTTTCTTCATATCACCGCAAACCCGAACTCGCCCGACAGGGGGTCGATGATCATGGCCTCGCCGGTTTCGTACCACGGCGGGAGGATGGTCACGGTCACGCCGTCCGCGGGCAGGATCGTCTTCTCGTGGAAGTGACCGAATACGACGTCCGTGTAGCCTTCGGCGGCCCGCTTTTTCGCGTAGCGCTTCATCAGCTCGAGCGGCAGCTTCGACTTGTGCTTGAAGTTCGACTTGGAGAGCCGTTGCTCCACCGAATCGACGAAGTTGCGGGCGCTCTTCTTCGGGATGAGGTTGATCGCTGCCTTCGACAGCGGGTTCTTCGATGCGCGGCGCCAGAAGCGATAGGGCCAGTCGCGCTCGTTGATCATGTCGCCGTGCACGATGAGGTACTTCCGCCTGCCCGCCGTGATGTCGTAACGAAGCCCGATGTCGGTGACGCTCGACTCGACGAACGATCCCTTCAGGAAAAAATCGCGGTTGCCTTCGACGTAGTGGATCGGCACGCCGCTGTCGCGGAATGCGCGGAAACGGCCGAACACCTTCTCGACCGACGGCGTGACGAACTTCCAATGAGTGATGAGGTAGTGAAAGAGATCGCCGTTGAGGTAGAGCGCGCGCGGCGCCAGAGCCTCGAGCCGGTCGATCCAGGCGATGACCGGTTTTTCGTGACCGTCGGCGAGGCCGATGTGCGAATCGCCGATGACGACGATCTGGCCAGGCGGGACCACCGGCTGCTGCCGTGCTGGGTCGCCGTCGTGGCGCGAAGTAGGGAGCGTCGGGGCCATGTCAGATCGAGGTGGGGAGGCCGGCGCGCGGGTTCAGGCCGTGGTACGCCTCCTCGAGTTTCTCCGCCGTTTCGGCGGGCACCTCGCGCGGCACGACGATCTGGACCTTGTAGTAGTGATCGCCGTTGCCCGCTTCTTTTCCTTTCTTCTTCACGCCCTTGCCCTTGAGGCGGAACGTCTGTCCGCCCTGCGTCGCAGCAGGAATCCTGGCGCGCACGGGGCCGTGGATGGTCGGCACTTCCACTTCCGCGCCGCGAAGGGCCTCGGGAATCGTGATCGGCAGCTCGATGTGGATGTCGTCGCCGCGGCGCTCGAAAAACGGATGCGGCCGCACGTGAACGGTGATCTGCAGATCGGGCTCACCCTTCCGCCGCACGCGGATCTTCGAGGCGTCGCCGACTCCCTCCGGGATCCTGACCTTCACGTGCTCGCCGTTCACGGTCAGGTCCATGGTGGCGCCGAGGACCGCGTCGCGGAAGTCGATCGTCATCTCCGCTTCCATGACCGGCGCGGCCTGCGGTCCCTGCTCGAAGCCGCCGGTGAATCCGCCGCCGCCGAACAGATCCGAGAAGATGTCCGTGAAGTTGCCGCTGGTCGCGGTGCGCCGCCCACCGGCACGGCGTCCGCGGGCACCGCCGAACTGCTCGGCGAATTGCGAGAAGTCGAAACCGGCGAACGGATTCGCGCCTCCTGCACCCGGACTGAACGCTTCCCGCCCCAGCCGGTCGTACTGCGCGCGCTTTTCCTTGTCGCTCAGCACCGCGTAAGCCTCGGAGATCTCCTTGAACTTGTTCTCCGCGTCCTTGTTCCCCTTGTTCCGATCGGGGTGGTGCTTCTTGGCCAGGTTGCGGTAGGCCTTCTTGATCTCCGCGTCGGAGGCCGATTTCTTGACGCCGAGGAGGTCGTAGTAATCCTTGTCAGCCATTCGCGCGGAAGTATACGCACGGGGCAGGCCGGCAAGGACGGCGGACCGCGGGCGGCAGACCGCGGACCGCAGACGGCAGACGACAGACGACAGACCACAGACCACAGACCACAGACCACAGCCGACAGACCACAGACCACAGACGACAGACCACGGACGCAGATCGCACACCATGACCTCGTCTGCCGTCTGCCGTCTGCCGTCTGCGGTCTGCGGTCTGCGGTCTGCGGTCTGTCGTCTGCGGTCTGTGGTGCATCAGTCCTGGCTGACGAATTGCTTCAAAGGACTCGCAAGCATAAGAATCAAGGCCGGCCATGTACGGATCACTGGCGCGACGCGCGGTACTGACGATGATTCTGGCGGGCGGGATGGGGGAACGGCTGTACCCGCTGACCCGCGATCGAGCCAAGCCTGCCGTTCCGTTCGGCGGCCGCTACCGGATCATCGACTTCGTCATCAACAACTTCGTCAATTCCGGTTTCTTCAAGATCAAGATCCTGACGCAGTTCAAGTCGAACTCCCTGATCGAGCACATCACCAGGACGTGGAGGCTGGTGCCGGAGATCGGCCAGTACGTCGATGTGGTGCCGGCGCAGATGCGCAAGGGCCCGTTCTGGTTCCGCGGCACGGCCGACGCCGTGTTCCAGAATCTCGAGCTGATCTTCGACGAGGAGCCGGAGTACGTCTGCGTGTTCGGCGGCGATCACATCTACAAGATGGACGTGCAGCAGATGCTGCAGGAACACCTGGCCAACGACGCCGACCTGACCCTGGCCACGATCCCGGTGCCGGTGAGCGAGGCCCATCACTTCGGGATCGTGGAAGTGGACGCTGACTGGCGCGTGGTGGGCTTCGTGGAGAAGCCGAAGAGCGGCGCGAAGACCATTCCCGGACAGCCGGACATGGTTCTGGCCTCGATGGGCAACTACATCTTCAAGGCCAGCGTGATGATCGACGTGCTGCAGCGCAACGCCCTGCGCGATTCGGCCCACGACTTCGGCAAGGAAATCATCCCGGACATGTACCCGCGGATGAACGTCCGCGCGTACGACTTTGCCAGGAACTTCGTCCCCGGGGAGGCGGAGAACAACCGCGGATACTGGCGCGACGTGGGGACGATCGACTCATACTTCGCGGCCTGCCTCGACCTGGTATCGGTCACGCCGGCCTTCAACCTCTACAACCCGCAGTGGCCGCTGGTGTCGGCGCCGATGAACCTGCCGCCGGCGAAGTTCGTCTTCGCAGACTCGAAGTCCCAGCGCATCGGGATCGCCACCGACTCGCTCGTCTCCGACGGCGTGATCATCTCCGGCGGCACGATCAACCGCTGTGTGCTGCATCCGCGCGTGCGCATCCACTCCTATTCGGACATCGACGAATCGATCCTCATGGACGGCGTCGACATCGGCCGGCACTCGAAGATCCGTCGCACCATCATCGACAAGGGCGTGAAGATCCCGCCCGGCACGAACATCGGTTACGACCTGGAGCTCGACCGGCAGCGCTTTACCGTGACGGACTCCGGAATCGTGGTCGTTCCCAAGGGTGCGGTGATCGAGGAACGAGTGCTCGCATAGCCAAGGCTCCTGTAGGGACGCGCTGCAGCGCGTCCGCAGCTCTCGTGTGAGCCAGAAGAACGAAAGTTGCGGACGCGCTGCTGCGCGTCCCTACACCTCTTGAACTTTTCAATTTTCAATTTTCAATTCGCGTTATCCTCCACGACCTCATGAGCAGCACGACAACGACAAAAGCCCGTCCCGACGGCCGCGCCCCGCACGAGCTGCGGCCGGTCGTCATCACTCCGAATTTCGTAAAGCACGCCGAAGGCGCCGCTTTGATCGAAGTTGGCGACACCCGCGTGATCTGCACGGCCTCGGTTCAGGAGAAAGTGCCGCCGTTCCTCTATCGCACCGGACGCGGCTGGGTCACCGCCGAGTACGGGATGCTTCCCCGCGCTACCACCGACCGCACCGAACGCGAGGCGGCGAAGGGCAAGCAGGGCGGCCGGACCATGGAGATCCAGCGGCTGATCGGCCGTTCGCTCCGCGCCGCAGTGAACCCGGAAATGCTCGGCGAGCGCACCATCTGGATCGACTGCGACGTCATCCAGGCAGACGGTGGAACGCGCACGGCCTCGATCACCGGAGCGTACGTCGCTCTGGTGCTGGCACTGTCGCGCATGTACGTCGACGGAGCGCTGGTGAGCTGGCCGGTGGTCGACGCCATCGCCGCCGTCTCGGTCGGCATGATGGGCGGCGTGCCGGTTCTCGATCTCAATTACGAAGAGGACTCGAAGGCCGGCGTGGACATGAACATCGTGGCCACGGAGAAGGGTCGCTTCATCGAGATCCAGGGGACCGCCGAGGGCGCCACATTCGGCGACGAGGACATGCAGGCGATGCTGGTGCTGGCGAAGAGCGGGATCGCTCAGCTGATCGGCAAGCAGCGCGAGATTCTGGCGGCGTCGCTGGCTCGCGTCGACAGCATCGCCCGCGAGCGGCTCAACAAACGATTTCGCTGAGGTGAACCGCTCGGCGGTGCGACTGGATCACCGGCGTCGTGGTGCAGGTTCGCTGCACAGCGTGACCCTGCAACTCAGCACCGGACACGCGAGCTGCCCGCCTATACTCTCCTTCGAGCATGTCTCGCCTCCGCTCCTTTCTCGATACTCACTCATGGGCGGCCCCTCTGGCCGTGGTGGTTGCAGCGGCAGTCCTGCACGCGCACTTCTTCCTCGAAGCGCCCGGAGCTCGCTTTCGCTGGGATAGTTACGAGTACCTCGCCTCGGCCAGGAACCTGGCCGCCGGAAACGGTTTTCGCGACTTGCATGGAGCGGTCGAGGCGCGTCGAACGCCCGGATACCCCCTGGTCGTGGCTGCGTTTCTGAAGGCCGGCCTCGGCATCACTGCGCTCGTATTCGCACAGCATGTCGCGGCCGTGTTGCTGGCGCTTCTCGTCTACGCCCTGACGCTGAGACTGGCCGGCGATCGGCTGAGCGCGCTTGCGGCGGGCCTCTTCGTCGGCATCGATGCGGGACAGGTCTACATGGCGAACCACGTCATGACCGAGACGGCCATGTCGGTTCTGCTGATCGCTCTGATCGCCGCGCTCGCCCGCTTCGCACATCGGCAGTCGATGGCGCCCCTCATCGTTGGCGGGCTGCTGCTCGCGGTGTCGGTGATGGTTCGACCAGCGGCGATCTATTTGTGGATTCCGCTGGCCGTCTGGGTCCTGTTGATCGCCGATCGTAAACGGGTGCTCGCAGCGTCCGTGTTCGCCCTCTGTGCAGTCTCCCTGCCGGCGCTATGGATGTGGCGCAACTACGAGCGTGCCGGCGTGCCGGCGGTTTCGGCGATCGTGGGCGAGGACCTCTATTACTGGCGCGCGGCCGGGGCCGTGGCGATGCAGCGGACCGGCTTCGAGTTCCATCCGCTTCCGTTCAACGGCGAAGAGGAATTCCGGCGGCAGTTCTTCCACATCCAGCAGCACGACTTCGTCCGCAATGCGCAAGCCTTTCATGCGAGAGTGCTCGGCTCACGCGCGCCGGTCGCGACGCAGGCCGAGCTGTCGGAGCTCGACGGGCGAATCGCGAGAAAGATCCTGCTGTCGCACATGCAGGGCGCGATTCTGATGTCGATCAACGGTGCGCTGCATCTGATCTTCGACGCGATGTGGGAGTACCCGAACGCCTTATACGGCGGCCTGACCCGCAACGCTCTCGACGTGTTGTTCTTCGTCAACTCGGTCGCGGCGTTCTTCCTCATGGCGGTGGGATTCCGGCGATTGCTGCGCGTCGACGCCGCGGTCGCGTCGCTGATCGCCGTCACGCTCATCTATTTCGTCGTCGTCCTCTCGGGACCTGAGCACGAGCAGTGGCGTTATCGGGTGCCGTTGATTCCCGTCGCCGCGATTCTGGTCGGCTGCAGCTTTCTTCGGGTTTCCTCATCCACCCAAGCTCACACGACGTGATGGTTTTTTCACCGCGGAGACACGGAGACGGGAGGCGCAGAGATCATGGAGAGCATCGGTGACTCCTCGGCGTTCTCCCTGCCTCTGTGGTAAAGCTGATTTCGAACGCAATGCAGCTGTCCAGGGCGGACCGACAGATTTCCGACTGGCTTCTGATCCTCACGTTCGTCACCTGCGCATATTTCTACGCGGGGGCGGGATGGAATCAGAACGCGCAGTTCGACCTGGCGCGGGCGATCGTCGAGGGCCACACCATGGCGATCGACCGGATCATCGCGAACACCGGCGACATCTCGCGCCATTTGGGGCACGTCTACGCCAACAAGGCGCCCGGCCTCTCGCTCCTCGGCGCGGTCCCGTATGCGTTGCTCCATGCTGTGGAGCGCGGCCGGTTCGATCCGTCCGACGCGATGATGCTCGCGATCAACTGCTATCTCTGCACGCTCGCGACGGTGGGCCTGCTCGCGTCGTTCGTTCCGTACGTTCTCTATCGGGAGCTCCGCCGGCAAGGCCTGGAGGCGCGATGGGCAGTGGTCGTCAGCCTCGCCACGGCACTGGGGACGCTGCTCCTGCCGTACGCGACGATGTTCGTCGCGCAGGTGCCGAGCGCCGCGCTGATGTTCCTCGCGTTCGTCGCGGCAAAGCGTGACGACACGCGCTGGCGTCTTCTGGCCGGGATCGCCGCAGGCATGGCGGGCATGACGAATTACCTGTGCGTGCCTGCGGCGGTGATCATCGCAATTCTCGGCAGCGTCAGGTCGCGCTGGCGGCTCGGGGCGTTTCTCGAGATCGCGGCCGGCGGCGCGCCGTTCGCGATCGCGCTCGCCATCTACCAGAAGACCTGCTGTGGCGGGTTCTTCACGACGCCCATCTCGACGATGGATCCGCGCTTCGTCACCAAGGGGGCGTTTCTGGGGATCTTTCGGATGCCGACGCTCGACGCGCTCTACGGCATCACGCTCTCGCCGTATCGCGGGTTGTTTTTCTTCGCGCCGGTTCTAGTCATGGCGATCGGAGGGATGCTCGTCTGGTGGCGCAGCGGCGAGAGTCGCGCGGATCTCGTCGCGATTCTCGCGATCTCCGCGCTCTTCTTCGTCGCCAACGCGGCCTTCAACAACTGGGAGGGAGGCTTCGGCGTCGGTGCCCGCTATCTCGTGCCGCTCATTCCGCTGTGGGGGCTGGCGATGGGCCGCTGCCGAGGATGGCAGAAGCCGCTCCTCGTCGCCCTGGCAGCGCTCTCGTTTGCCATCAACCTGACCGCGACGGCCGTCGATCCTCAGCCGTCCGGAACGATTCCACGGCCGCTGACGCAATATCTGGTGCCACTGCTGGTCCGCGGGCATTTCCCGGCGGACGTCCCCATCACGCCGCCATGGAGCGCTGCCACGTTCACGGGCCACACCTCGGTCAACCGCTTCACCCACGACGAGCCGGTGGTGTTCTTCCGCCATCCGCCCGGCAGTCTGCCCGCCGAATGGGCCAGCTTCAACCTCGGCGAGCCGTTCTTCGGGGCGGGCGACGCCCGCTCGCTCATTCCGATCGCCGCAATCCTGGCAATCGGCGTCGCAGCGATTCTGACGACAGCGCGACGAGCAGAACGAGGGTGATCAACGAGACTGCGGCGGCGACGTCGAAGACGGTCGAGTCGAAGTGCACCCGCACGTCCGTCGTTCCCGCCCTGACCACGAACCCGACAAAGGCGCCGTTGACCTCCAGGGTCTGGAGGCGCCGGCCGTTTCCTTCGACCTTCCAGCCCGGCCACCATGGAATGCTGCTGACCACGAGCGTGTAGCGCGGAGCGTCGACCCGCATCCGGTAATCGGTCTCGGCCGAGCTGTTGATGCGCAGGTTCGCTTCGGGTGACCCGGCCGGCCGCGGCGCCAGAAGGTCGGTGCGCTCGCGATCGTTTTCGACTGGCAGCCTTCTCAGGATTCCGACATGCGACCAGTCCGTCTGCTGCATCAGACGACGCACGAACTGCTCTCCCTTGAACTCGAGAACGACGTTGGGAACGGTGAAGAAACGCGGAAGGACGTCGTGGTTCTCGAAGATGCGGCCGTCGTGGCCATCGTAGACGAGATGGAAGCGCTGCTGGTCAGCCAGCTCGGCGCGCTGGCCGACGATCACATAGCGCACGTTGAGAAAATCGAGCATCCGCGTGTCGACGTTGTTCCACATGGCAAAGTAGTTGTCGACAGAGTAGCCGGACAAAACGCGAAGCATTCCGAGGTAGCGGCCGTTGGCCATCGGATCGTGGGCGCGAATGTCATCGAGGCCGAATATCGAAGCCGTGTTCGGAAACAGCATCGCCCCCGTTCCGACGATCCGGAAAGAAGCAGGCGGCGCGGCGTCGCGGAGCTTCTCGAGCTCGGCGATCATTGGTGTGCGCGGATACATCAGGCGATTCGGCAGCACGGGATTCCAGGAAATGCCGATGGCCCAGAGCTCGCCGAGGATCGCCACGAGCAGGATCAACAGCGCCGGCGAGCGCCAACGCGGTGCCGTCAATGTCATCAGGGCGGCCAGCCCGATCACGGCGATGCTGGGAAGGATGCCGAGAAGAGCACCGTCGCGCTGCCATTCTGCCGGGAAGTGGAGCAGTGTCATCAGGCCCAGGAGGACGAGCGCCACGCCCAGTAATCCGAAGAGCGCAGGTCGCGTGCGGCGGCGCTCCAGCAGGTCGATCATGGCCGCCGACTGAATGGCCACGAGAAAACAGAGCATGAGCCGCATGCGCGCGTTCGCGGCGATCGAGAGCACGGCGTGGAAAGCCGAACCGATGATCGGCCAGCCCAGAATGATGCCGAGAATGATCGGTGTGGCGACCACGAAGAAGAGCTCGCGTGTCCGGAAGCGCCGCTCCGCGATCGCATTCAGGAGCAGCGCCAGCCATCCGGCGACGCCGAGAATTCCTGCAAAACCAGTGATGGACTCGGCCCACTCCGGACCCCAGGGATACTCGAATGGCACGTCGCCGTAGAAATGCGGTTCGAGCAGGATCACCGTCGATTGAAAGTCGGAGAAGGGATGAGGATCAGGCGGATAGAGTTTGACCTGCTGAAACCGCAGCGACTTGGTCAACCCTTCAGCGAGAGGCGCAAGAAAGGGAGAGGCCAGCAGCGCCGCTACTGCCAGAGTGCCGCCAAGTGCCAGCAGAAAGCGCAGTGCATCCCGCGCGAGGGCGAACGGCCGCTCGACGAGCACGAGCCACACGACCGCCATCAGTGCCAGCACGAAAATATGCGCCGCGGTCTCGGGATGTCCGCTGAACAGCAGAGTGGCCCACGCCGCGGCGGCGAACAGGAATCGGGCGTAGGTAATGCGCTCGGCAAGCAGATCGAGCGCAAGCATGATCACCGGCACGAACGCGGCCGCGCTGCCCAGCGGAAAATGAAGCCAGACGATCAGAAAACTGCAAAAACCGAACGACACCGCGCCGACGATGCTGGCCAGTTCCGAATACTTGCGTCGTCGGCACAGCAGGTACATGAAGGTCAGAGCGATGAGGATCTTCATCGCCGCTTCCGCCGTGAAGCTGTTTCCGAGCGAGAGCGGCAGCGCGATCAGTCGCAGGGGAAACAGCGCGGCGCTCTGACCGTTGGCCAGCAACGGATAGCCCGCGGCAGCCGTCGGATTCCAGAGGGGGACGTGAAACGTGCGCCACGCTTCGCGCACCTGATGCGCAAAGGGCACGATCTGCAGCGGAACGTCGTTGAGCTGACCGTTCCAGGAGTGCTGATGCCGGACGAGGTACGACCACGGCGGAAGGCTCTGCAGGTAATCGACGGGAATGTCGACGTACGCCTGGGTCATGGGCCGGAACAGGAAGATCAGGACCAGCGCGTAGAAGAGGGCGGCCACGCGCCACGGCAGTGCCACGCCGGCACGGCGGGCCAGCCACACGGCGATCGCGTAGACCGCGAGAACGTAAAGCCACGTTGGATTCATACGAGCGAGAACGACGGTTCGAGAAGAGGCGCGGGCACCTCCACTCAAACGCGCCTACGCGGCATCTGTCAAGTTGACGTGCAGCCGTTTCTTCAAGGCGATGCGCAGCGGACGGGAGGCATTGCGCAGACGGTCGTACAGCCGGTACGCGCCCGATTTGCTGAGGATGTCGTACAGCAGCATGGCAGTGCGGCGGCGGAACTGCGCCGCGCTGCCGAACCAGCGCAGCTCCTTGCGGCGCGCTTCGTCGAGCGCCGCGCCCAGCTCCGCGTAAAACTCCTCGTCGCCGCGGAAGTACATGTTCTTGAGCCAGCAGGCAGCGTCCCGGACGCACGCCGGCTCGAGGACCTTGAACGACTTTCGCGAGTAGCTGACCTTGCCCTTGCGCAGGAGCACCTCGCGCATTTCGCAGCGCATCGTCTGGAAGACCTCGCCGCGCCACTGCTCGGACAGCGAGCGATCGTGGATGTTGCCGAGGGGCGGGACGTCGGGACTGAGCAGCAGGCAACAGGGACGGATGTCGCCGTTGCCGGTAATCGCCGCGGTGTACCAGGCGAAGAAGCAGCCGCCGTTTGCGTCGCGGAACGAAGGAGCGGTCGGGTAGCTGTTGCTCGGGTGGCCGCCCGTGCGCATCCTGACCCGCGCGGCCATCTCGTTCCAGCCCTCGACGCTGAAGTCGATCTGGAGCAGCCCCCGCTCGCGATCGCGGCGGAGCACTTCTTCGAAATGAGGCTCGGCGAGGGCCGCGTCCTTCTTCGTCAGCAGCGATTCGCGATCGATCCGCTGCCGCGGGATCTCCTGGACGAGGTTGAAGGCGATGCGATCGGCGCCCAGCGAGCCGGCCAGGTCGTACATCTCCACCATACGGGTGAAGTTCCGGCGGTCGAGAAGGAACTGCACGACGATCGACGGATGAATCGAAGGGCCGCGCTCTGCCACGAGCATGCGGATGTTGGCGAGGACTCTGTCGAACAGCGCGGGCTTGACCTGCAGCATGCGCGCGTAATCGGCGGCGTCGACGGCATCGAGCGAGAAGATGATCTCGCGGGCCCTGTTCTCGATGAGACAGCGCGCGATCTCCGGCGTCAGGGCGACGCCGTTGGTGGTGAGGTTGTCGACGACAACGCCGCGAGCGGCCAGGTGATCCAGCACCTCGCCGACTTCGCGATGAAAGAGCGGATCACCGCCGCCGGACATCCGCACCGATTTCAACCCGGTGGCAGCCAGCTCGTCGATGAGGTCCGTCGTGCGCTGCAGAGGCAGCTGTTCCCTGGTGCGCAGGTCCTGCTGGTTGCAGAAATAGCAGGCCACGTTGCAGCGGTCCGTCAGGTCCAGCTCGATGTGAGAGGGACCGGACGTGGGGGTGGTGGCGACGATGGCGCCGATGATCTCGCGCTTTCGTTCGCGCGCCACCTCTGCCCATCCGTGCGATCCGCGCATGAGGAAACCTAACGGGGCGCCCGTAAAGCGGCATTCCTCGGCGCCGGCCGCATCAGTGCGCCATGAGGATCAGCGTGCGCGGGACGACCTGTGAAGTGGTGGCGTCGAAGTACGGGTTCTGCACCGTCACGCGCGGCCGATTCGCCTTGCCCGCGATCTCCGCAGCCTTGTAGGTTCCCACGGCGCGGGAGATGTCGGTATGCAGGTTCAGTTTCGGCAGCAGCGACTCGATGGCCTTGGTGTCCGTGGCGAGGTCGCCGGTGCGGTAGTAGGCGGATGGCTTGGCGGCGCTCAGGTCGTTCGTGGCGTCAGGAGCGACGCCCGGATAGCCGTACGCCCTGGCATAGAACGTCGCCACTTCGTCGACTGAGGCATCGGTGTCGTAGATCATCGTGGCCGGCGGCTGTTCACCCGGTCTGATGAACTTGTGCGCCTGCTTGGTCAGCTCGGTCAGCTGAGGAAGGTAGCGGGAACCGGGGTAGGTGACGAACTTGAATGCGTCTTCCCCGGCGGATTGTTCCTTGTGACAACCGGCGATCGCCATCGAGCCGACGACGGCGAGGATGATCAGGAAACGTGATGGCCTGGACATGTCGTGAAGCGCCTCCGGTGCGGTGAATGCGGCCGCGAAAATACCATACGGGGATGCGGGGCCAAGCGTTGGGGGCGAGCCGTCCGCGGTCGCAACGCCCCCGTCACTCTGAGCGTAGCGCGGCGAAGAGTCTCCAGCCTGCTGATCGTCCCGGTAAGAGACTCTTCGCCGCGCTCCACCGCTCCCGCCCATCCACCGCCCCCGCGGTTCCGCCGGCTCAGAGTGACGGGGGGAGCGGTTCCGCCGGCTCAGAGTGGCTCAAAGTGACGGGCTGTCAGATCCCCAGGTACTCGCGAATCGGCCGGCCCACGACGTCCTCGAAGATCTGCGAATACGACTTGATCGCGCCGGCGGGCTCGTCGAGAAAGATGCGCTCCACGCGGAAGAGCGGAAAGAACATCGTCAGCAGTTCGATCTCCACCTCTTCGCCGCGCGCGATCTGCCGTACCCAGTCCTCGAAGGAGTCGAGATTGATCGCCCGCGCGGTGACCCCGGCGGCCGAGAGCGACGAGAGCACGCCGAAGAACTTCTCCTTCGGATTGACCAGATTGACGATGACCAGTGCGGAGTCGCCGAACCCTTCGATCATTCGACCTTCTCGCTCAGCTCGATGAGAACGCCGTTGCCCGCCGCGGGGTGGAGAAAGGCCACGCGGCAGCCGTGCGCACCCGGCACGGGCGATTCGTTGATCAACCGGTACCCCTTTGCCCGGAGCGCCGTGAGCTGCTCGTCGATGTTCGTGACCCGGAGGCAGATGTGGTGGACGCCTTCGCCGCGCTTGTCGATGAATTTTGCGACCGGCGAATCGGGGCTGGTCGGCTCGAGCAACTCGAGATGCGCGTCGCCGACGGAAAGGAAAGCCGTCCTGACCCCCTGGCTTTCCACCGTCTCGACGTGATCGATGGTCAGGCCGAGGTCCCGCCACAGTCCGGCCGCGTCGATCGATTTCACCGCGATGCCGATGTGGTCGAGGGTGGGTGGATGTGCGGCGCTTTTCACCATTGCTGTGATTCAGAGTGCTGAGTACTGAGTACTGAGTACTGAGTACTGAGTACTGAGTGCTGAGTACTGAGTACTGAGTACGCGGAGTCCTGAATCCTGAGTCTGTGGAGGATACGACATCCGACAGAACAAGACAGCAAGCCGGGACAGCACACTCAGTACTCAGTACTCAGCACTCAGTACTCAGCACTCGTCACACCCCGTGCACATCCGCGCCCCAGATGTGTTTGTGCAGCTGTGTCTGGAGGCGTGCCGGGACGCGGTCGGCGAGCATCCACTCGGCGAGAGTCTTGAGATCGAGTTCGCCCCACACCGGCGAAAACAGCAGCTCACGGCCGGCCAGCTGCTTCTCTTCGATGATGCCGCGCGCCCAGTCGTAGTCGGCGCGGTCGGCGATCACGAACTTGATCTCGTCAAGTGGCCGGAGCTCGTCGAGGTTCGACCATCGGTTCTTCTCCGGCTCCCCGGAGCCGGGGCATTTGATGTCGAGAATCATGCGGGCCCGGTCGTCGACCGGTGAGATGTCGATCGATCCCGAGGTTTCGATGAGCACCTCGAAGCCTTCTTCGCAGAGGCGGCGGATCAGGTCGAAGGACTCGGCCTGGGCGAGCGGCTCGCCCCCGGTCACCTCGACGAGGTTGCATCCGTACGACTTCACTCTGGCGATCACGTCGTCGAGCGGTATTCGCTCGCCGCCGGTGAACGTGTATTCCGAATCGCACCAGCGGCAGCGCAGATTGCAGCCCGTAAGGCGCACGAAGACGCACGGCCGGCCGGAATGGGTCGACTCGCCCTGGATGGAGTGGAAGATCTCGGTGATGCGCAACATGTACTGAGGGATGAAGGCTGAGGGATGAGGGATGAATTCCACTGGTCTCATCCCTCATCCCTCATCCCTGTTCATCGTTCATCGTTCATCGTTTCGAATACACCGTCGGATCCCCCACCCCTGCCTCCTCGAACCCTTTCCGCCGCAGCAGGCACGAATCGCAATGGCCGCAGGCACGTCCCGCGGCATCGGGGTCGTAGCAGGAGTGAGTGAGGGCGTAGTCCACGCCTAACGCGGTGCCACGGCGGATGATCTCGGCCTTGGACATCCGGATGAGTGGCACGACGATGCGCGGCTGCCCCACTTCCACGCCGCTGCGCGTTCCGCGGAGGATCACCTGCTGGAAGGCTTCGATGAATTCCGGCCGGCAGTCGGGATAGCCGCTGTAGTCGACGGCGTTGACGCCCAGCCAGATCTCCTCGGCCCGGCGGGCTTCTGCGTACCCGAGGGCCAGGGAGAGGAAGATGGTGTTTCGCGCGGGGACATAGGTCACCGGAATGCCTGCCGCGCCCACGGCGTCCTTCGGCACCGCGATGTCGTCTGTCAGCGCGCTGGCGCCGAACACGCGCAGGTCGAGCGGGTAGATCACGTGCTCGGCCACGCCGATCGCCGCGGCTACACGCTTCGCCGCGGCGAGCTCGATCTCATGTCGCTGTCCGTAGATGATCGACAGCGCCAGGCACTCGCGTGATTCGCTCCTGGCGATGGCGAGAGCCGTCGCTGAATCGAGTCCGCCTGAAAGAAGGATGACCGCGCGCATCGCTGAAGTTTATCCCGAGCGCAGCGACGGATCAGCGGAGCGGAATGGACCTAACTGCGAGGGTGTGAGGCGCATTGCTGATCCCTCGCGGCGCTCGGGATAAACTGCGATTCATGGCTGACCTCAACGTCTATGAACTGCTGAATCGCAAGCGCCGCGGCGCGCCGCTGGAACCTCGCGAGATCGAAGACTTCATCGACCGCTACACCAAAGGCTCGATTCCCGATTATCAGATGTCGGCGCTGCTGATGGCCGTGGCCATCAATGGCATGACCGCCGATGAGATGGCCACGCTGACTCAGGCCATGCTGCGTTCCGGCGAGCAATGGCACCTTCGCAACCACTACGACTTCATCGCCGACAAACACTCCACCGGCGGCGTGGGCGACAAGGTCTCGCTCGTGCTCTCGCCCTGGGTGGCGGCCTGCGGCGTGAAGATCGGCATGCTCTCCGGCCGCGGGCTCGGGCATACCGGCGGCACGCTCGACAAGCTCGAGGCCATTCCGCGGTTCAATGCCCGGCTCTCGCGCGCCGAGTTCGAGCGCTGCGTCGCCGAAGCCGGCTGCGTGATCTCCACGTCGACCGAGGGAATCGCCCCGGCCGACAAGAAGATCTACGCGCTGCGCGACGTCACCGGCACGGTCGAGTCGCTGCCGCTGATCACCGCTTCGATCATGTCGAAGAAGCTGGCCATGGGCGCGTCGTCGCTCATCCTCGACGTGAAGACCGGCAGCGGCGCATTCATGCGTCGCTACCAGGATTCGAAGGCGCTGGCGCAGAGCCTCATCGCCGCCGCCGCAGGCTCCGGCACTCGCGTGGAGGCGCTGATCACCGACATGGACCGCCCGCTGGGCGTCGCCGCGGGCAATGCCAACGAGGTGGTCGAGACCATCGAAGTGCTGAAGGGCCACGGCCCCGGAGACGTCGAAGAGATCACCCGCGCCCAGGCTCAGCGCGTGCTCGTGATGTCGGGGCGCTTCGACGAGCGTTCCGCTCTGTCGGCGCTCGACGACGCCCTCCACTCCGGCCGCGCGCTCGACCAGGCGCGGAAGTGGATCGCTGCACAGGGTGGCGACCCTGCGTTCATCGACGACTACTCGCTCCTTCCGCAGCCGAAGCAGACCATCGACGTGCGCGCGCCGCGCAGCGGGTTCATCACCGGAATGGACACCTACCGCGCCGGTATGTTCACCGTCGACCTCGGCGCCGGACGCAAGAAGGCCGACGACGTCATCGACTACGCCGCCGGCGTCATGTTTGACCGCAAGAGCGGAGACGAAGTGAAGAGCGGCGAGACCATCGCGCGCATCCAACTCGGAGAGCCCTCTCGCGATGCGGAGGAGCTGCGCTCCCGTTTCCTGTCGTTCGTTACCATTGGCGACGCACCGCCGAGCGGGCGGCCGCTCGTGTTCGAGCACCTGAAGTAATTACCCCTGACAGTCGGGCTATACTCCGCAGATCCGAAAAGGCCGGAACAGAACAGGAGGATTTTCGATGAGGAAAACAGGACTTCTCATAGCGGCACTCGCACTCTGGTCCTCGATGGCGCTGGCTGCGGTCAAGACCTATCAGGTGACCGGTCCCGTCGTTGCGTTCAACAACGACAGCATCACCGTGAAGAAGGGGAAAGACAACTGGGAGATCGCTCGCGAAGCCTCCACCAAGATCAAAGGTGAGCTGAAGGTTGGCGCGAAGGTCACGATCGAATACCGCATGATCGCGGCCTCGGTCGACGTGAAGGAAGCGAAAGCCCCGGCGAAGGCGAAGAAGAAATAGGCCAGGGGGGCATCCGCTCCGATCCGTGGAGGCCGATTGATCCGGCCGCACCGACAGCCGCGCGAAAAGCGCGGCTGTTTTTTTCGCTATGATCGCGGCCCATGTCCAGATCTCGTGCAATCGTCATCGTCTGTGATTCTCTCGGAGTCGGCGCGATGCCCGACGCCGCTGCATTCGGCGATCAGGGATCGAACACGCTCGGTCACGTGCTGACAGCTGAGCACCCAAAGCTGCCGAACCTGACCCGGCTCGGGCTGCTCAACACTCTGCCGGAGCCGGCCACGTCGGACCTGCCGGTCAGCGCCTTCGGTCGTATGGCCGAGGTGAGCGCGGGGAAGGACACGACGACGGGTCACTGGGAAATGATGGGCCTGGTCGTTGTCGATCCTTTTCGAACGTATCCGAACGGGTTTCCTCCCGAGGTGATCGACGAGTACGAGAAACGGATCGGCCGGAAGACGCTCGGGAACAAGGCCGCCTCCGGCACCGTGATCCTCGATGAGCTCGGCGAGGAGCACATGCGAACCGGAAAGCCGATCGTCTACACGTCGGCCGACTCGGTGTTCCAGGTAGCGGCGCACGAGAGCGTCATCCCGGTGGAAGAGCTCTGGCGCATTTGCGCGGTTGCTCGCGAGCTCATGCGAGGGGAGCACAACATCGGCCGAATCATTGCGCGGCCGTTCGTCGGGCCGGGCAAGGGAGAATTCAAGCGCACCGCCAACCGGAAGGATTTCTCGGTGCGGCCCTCCGGTGAGACAGTCGTGGAGCGCGCGTCGAAATCGGGTCGGAAGGTCGTCGGCCTCGGAAAGATCGGCGACATCTTCGACCGCGTCGGAA
Source organism: Acidobacteriota bacterium (assembly GCA_021781455.1). GTDB lineage: Bacteria > Acidobacteriota > Thermoanaerobaculia > Gp7-AA8 > Gp7-AA8 > JAJXWV01. Next base: position 24,129 of record JAJXWV010000083.1, read on the forward strand.
TCGACGTCGAGATCCGGACGGAATCGAATTCCGACGGCATGCGCAAGACCATCGACCTGGTGCGGCAGGCGGACGCCGATTTCATTTTCACCAACCTCGTCGACTTCGATTCGAAGTATGGCCACCGCAACGACGCGCGGGGATACGCGAAGGCTCTGGAGACGTTCGACGAGGAGCTCGGCGCGCTGCTCCCGTCGATGCGAGCGGACGATCTGCTGTTCATCACCGCCGATCACGGCTGTGACCCGACGGACGTCTCCACCGACCACACCCGCGAGTACGTGCCGCTCCTGATGGCCGGGCCGGCCGTGCGGTCCCTGCACGCGCTCGGCACGCGGTCGACGTTCTCGGACCTAGGCGTGACGATCTGCGATTACCTAGGCATCAGCCGCGAGGGATTTCCCGGACGGAGCGCGCTGGGCGACGCTGGAGTGAAGAAATGACTTTTCTCGCGATTTTTCTTGCAGCAGCCGGATTGCTCCCTCAGCCGACGGTCACCCGCGTCGCCGAAGATGCGCGCGTGATCGACCGCGTCACGGAAGTTGCCAAGGGCGACCTGCCGGCAGACCTGCTGCGGCGGCTCGTCAATGCGGACATCGATCTCCTTCGTGGCAAGCGCGCAGACGGCACCTACCAGTACGCGAGTTTCGAGCGGCTCGAAGCGGGCCGGATCTCCGAATCGTTCTCCATTCAGCCGGGAACCGAGGATCAGCTGAAGAGAGTCGAGGTGCGGGGCGATTTCGTCTATCGGGCGGTCCTGGACATGCCCACGCGGCGCCTCCTCGTGCGCCACAACAATCCCGTTTTTGTCGATCACGTCGAGATCGAGTACATGCCGCAGGGCGCCGCGGTCATGAAGACACAGACCGCGAAGATCGGCGCGTGGCTCGAGCCCGGAACCGTGAGGACCGTAGAGCTCAATGAGATCGGGCGCCAGGCGACCGTGCGGGTGTTTGCGCGCGCCGACAAGGCGAAGGGCTACGGCAACATCGGCGTCGCCTTGCTGCAGGCGAGGGTCATCGACAATCTGGACAGCCCGTATGCGGACGCCGTCGAGAGCGAGAAGGCGATCCTGCGTGCACTCGATCACGGAGAGAACGCCTCGGTGCGCTCGATGGCTCAGCGGATTGCTTCGAATCTCGGCGCGAGTGCGCCGGCGCCGGTCGAGGCGATCGCAACAACGCCTCCGCCTCCCGCGCCGGCCACGCCTTCGGTCCCACCTCCTGCCGTGGCCCAGGCGCTGCTCCCGGGTGAATCGCTTTCGGAGCTCCAGACGATCGAAGACCTGCTCACCGGAACGGACGCCGAGCGCCGCCAGGGGATGGATCGGTTGCACCAGCTGATCCGCCGGATGCGCGAGCGATAGCCAGGACCGGGCGGTTCGGACGATTCTTCCCGCGCGCCTTGCGGGCTCCGGAACCACCGGACGGGGTGACCATCGGCACCGCAGGGGCGGCCGAATCGGCGGAGAATAGGTGCGTTAAGTCACACGAACAGTTGAGTCCGTCATGCTCAACCTTCAGCCTCCTCTGGTTTGACTGAGGGAAGAGGCGCCCGTAAAATAGCCGTCCCTCTGTTGTTCCGCGAGGTTCTGCGGTTCTCAACTCTTTTCCGAAAGGAGCCTCACTTGTCGTCAGTAAGAATGGGATTCAAGATCGGGGAAAAGCTCGTCTACCCGAATCACGGCGTCACAGTCGTGGAACATATTGGCGAATCGCCAATCATGGGTGCAGGCGACAGTTACTACCATCTCAGGCTTTTAGCGAATAACTCGCGCCTGGTGGTGCCGATCCGGAATACCGAGCGCGTAGGCCTGCGCCGGCTCTACCAGCAGAAAGAAATCAAGGGCTTGATCAGCCTCCTCGAGGCCAAACAGCCAAAGGCGCACACCGATTGGAAGGGTCGGTATCGCGACAACCTCGAGAAAATGAAGACCGGCCGCCTGGAAGACGTGGCCGAAGTGCTGAAGAATCTCACCGAAGTTGCGAAGAAGAAGAGCCTCTCGTTCCGCGAGAAGAAGATGTATGACCGGGCCAAATACCTGATCGTGTCGGAAGTCGCGATCGTCAAAGGAATCCCGGAGCCGGAAGCGGAGAGACTGATCGAGAAGTCCATCGACAAGGCCCTGAGCCATTAAGCGCTGAACATTGACCGTGTTCGCAGGCCGCTCGCGAGAGCGGCCTTTTTTTGGGAATTGAAAATGGGAAATTGAAAATTGAAAAGACGAGCGCGGGGCACAGGTCCTCGTTTTTCAATTCTCAATTCCTCCACTCATCCCGTGTTAACTTGAGCCTCCTATGAGCGCCCGCCTCCCGGAGTGGATTCGCGACAAGAAGATCAACCTTCACGGACTGCACGAGGTCAAGACGCTGCTCCGCGAGAAGGCGCTGCATTCGGTCTGCGAGTCGCTGGCCTGCCCGAACCGCACTGAGTGCTTCTCCCGCCGCACCGCGACTTTCATGATCCTCGGCGACATCTGCACGCGGGCCTGCGGCTTCTGCAACGTGACCACTGGGCTTCCCTACACTCCGCCCTCGCCCGACGAGCCGCGGGGAGTGGCCGAGGCGGCGAAGCGGATGGGACTGCGGCACGTCGTGGTCACGTCGGTGACGCGCGACGACCTGAAGGACGGCGGGGCCGACCAGTTCGCCCAAACGATTCACGCTCTGCGCGAGGCGCTGCCGCAGGTCGTCGTCGAGGTCCTGACTCCCGATTTCCGTGGCGATGAAGAGGCAGTGCGTGTGGTGATCGAAGCCGTTCCCGATTACTTCAACCACAACGTGGAGACTGTGCCGCGGCTCTATCGTCACGTCCGACCCGGAGCCAGGTTCGAGCGCTCGCTCACTGTGCTGAAGGCGGCGAGGCGCTTCGGGCCGTCCATCGTTACAAAGTCGGGCCTCATGCTCGGGCTCGGCGAGACGCGGCAAGAGGTGCTCGACGTCCTGAAGGGGCTGTTCGAAGCCGGCTGCGAGATCGTCACGATCGGGCAATATCTGCAGCCGAAGCGCGAGAAGCTCGAAGTGGTCGAGTACGTTGATCCGAAAGTCTTCGAGGAGTACCGCCTCCTCGGCGAGGAGATGGGCTTTCGCGCGGTCTTCTCCGGACCGTTCGTCCGAAGCTCGTACATGGCCGACGTGGTGGCAGGAGTGCGGGCGTCCCGCCCGCACCCGACGGGCGTCCCGCCCGTCGGTGCCTGATGATCGCTACCACCGCGGGGCGAGACGCCCCGCCGGCGCGGGCGAGACGCCCGCACTCCCTTGGCGCGTAAACTGTCCTGGTGAGGCATCCCCGATCGAGTGACCCGGAGAAGAAGGACCAGGGCGCGTTTTTCGTCACCTACCTGCCGATCTTTCTCGACTACCTCGCGGTCGAAAAAGGGTTGGCGAAGAACTCGCTGTCTTCCTACGGCATCGACCTCCGGCATTTCGGCCGCTGGCTCAACGACCAGAAGGTCGAGATCGACTCGGTGCGGCGGATCAACATCGTGCGGTACTTCCAGTCGTTGAGGAGCGCGGGGATTTCGGCGCGTTCGGTGGCGCGCGCGCTCGCGGCGATCCGCGGCCTGTTCCGCTTCCTCGTGGCCGAGCGGCATCTCGAGCTCGACCCGACCGAGAACCTGGAGAATCCGAAGCTCTGGACGACGCTCCCCAAGTCGCTCATGCCGAGCGAGGTCGAGGCGCTGCTCACGGCGCCAGAGCGCGACTCGCCGGCCGGCCTGCGGGACCGCGCCATGCTCGAGCTGCTCTACGCCACCGGTCTGCGCGTCAGCGAGCTCATTCGCGTGCGCATCGACGACCTGGTGATGGACGCCGGATTCCTGCGCACCATGGGAAAAGGGTCGAAAGAGCGCATCGTCCCCTTCGGCGATGCTGCCCGCAAGGCCATCGTCGAGTACAGCGAGCAGGGCCGGCCGCATTTCGACAAGCACGGCGACGCGCATCTCTTCCTCTCCAACCGCGGCCGGCCGATGTCGCGGCAATCCTTCTGGATGAAGATCGTCAAGTACGCGCGGCAGGCAGGGATCAAGGCTCAGATCTCGCCGCACGTCCTGCGGCACTCTTTTGCCACGCATCTCCTGGAGAACGGGGCCGATCTGCGCAGCGTGCAGATGATGCTCGGCCATTCCGACATCTCCACGACGCAGATCTACACGCACGTCTCGCGGGCGCGGCTGCAGAAGCTGTACGACCAGTTCCATCCAAGAGCGTGAGCGCTTTGCAGTGCGGCGGCCCGGCCGCCGCTTTTTGCGAGAAACCTTCACGAAAGCGGTCACAAGCGACCGCACTCCAAGGCGGCTTCGCCGCTCGCGGCCGTAACTTGGCATAATCGAGTGGCGTCATACGGTTAGCGTCGAAGGTCCGATGAAACGGCTCATGATCACCGCCCTGCTCTTTGCCGGCGCGCTGCCGGCGAGCGCGAGCATTGCCGTGTTTGTCGACGGCCGGTCGATGAAGGTCTCGTCCTTCAAGGCGGACCAAGACGGAACGATGAAGCTGACCATGAGGAATGGTGGCTCCGTCACCGTCCCGCTCACGCGGATCGACCGCATCATCGACGACGAGGTCGTGGTGCCCGAGCTCGTAGCCGAGGTGAAGAAGGCCGTCGCCCAAGGAGGCGTGTTCCCGCGCCGGTCGTGGCGCTTCCACGACGGCAGCGGGCCGATCTTCCGCTCGAAGTTCGACAAGACCATCCTCGAAGCGGCCCGGAAGTTCGACGTCGACGCCGCCCTCGTGTCGGCCGTGATCAAGGCCGAGAGCGATTTCAACCCGCGCGAGGTCTCGAACAAAGGCGCGCGAGGGCTGATGCAGCTCATGCCGGCGACGGCGCAGCGATTCGGCGTCACCGATTCCTTCAACGCCGAAGCGAACATCTACGCCGGAACGCGCTACCTGCACTGGCTGCTGGACACGTTCCGGGGCAACGCCGATCTGGCCGTGGCCGCCTACAACGCCGGCGAAGGCAACGTCTGGAAATACAACGGCGTCCCGCCGTTCCGCGAGACGGTCAACTACATCAACCGGATCGCCCGGAACATCCGCAGGGCCATCGAGTCGAAGCAGATCGCCGAGTTCGCCGCCGATGACGACGCCGCGCGCGGCGGTACCCGGTGAATCGCGAACCAGGCTTACCGGCGTAGGGACGCGCAGCAGCGCGTCCGCAACTCTCGTGGTCTCGCCAACAATCCGGGGCTGCGGACGCGCTGCTGCGCGTCCCTACCACTGCTGCAGCGTCAAACGGCTGCGTCGGCCAGCAGCGCGCTGTCGGCGCGCACCGTCGTGCGGAAGTTCTCGAAGCGCAGCACCATGATTGTGCGGTCGTCGTCGGCCGGGCGGGTGCCGGAGTGGAGTGCCACGGCGTTGAGGATGGCGTCGCGGATGGCCGACGCGGAGTGATCGCTTTGCGCCGCCAGCAGCCGTTCGAGGTAGTCGAAGCCGAGCGGGTCACCGGCGGCGTCGTCCTGCGCCTCGACGATTCCGTCCGACAGGTAGACGATCGTGTCGCCTTCCTCGAGGTCCATCTCGACGGTGTTCGCGGCGATGTCGTGCCTGACTCCGAGCGGCAATGACGGCGACTCGATGGCGATCGGGGTGGTCGCGCCGTTGCGCAGCAGGTACGGATAGAGGTGGCCGGCATTCGTGTGCCGGATCGTCCCGCGCTCGAGGTCGAAGATCGTGAAGGCGAGCGTCATGAAGGCGCGCCGTTCCGTCGACCGGAAGACGAGCTCGTTGAGCCGGTGGAACAGCGAGCGCTCGTCTGCTCCCTCCTCCACGAGTGTGGTGATGGCCGCCTTGACCATGGCCATGACCAGGCCGGTCGACAGGCCGTGGCCCGAGACGTCGCCGATGGTCACCGCCAGCCGCGACTTGTCGAGATTGAAGACGTCGTAGTAGTCGCCGCCGATCGAGGCGGTCGGCTCGAAATGGGCGGCGAAGGAGACGCCGCGGAACTGCGGCCCCTCCTTCGGCAGAAGGTTGCGCTGGATCGACGCCGCGATGGCGATCTCGCTCTGCAGCCGCTCCTTTTCCGCTACACCGCCCAGAAGAGAAGCGATCGACTCGGTCATCCGGTCGAATGAGCGAGCCATCTCGCCGAGCTGGTTGTGCGGCTGCATGTTGATCCGGTACGTGAAGTCGCCCCGTTCGACGGCTTTCGTTCCCTTCGCGATGCGGTTCACGGCGCGGGAGATGGAGAAGATCAGCATGGCCGCGAATGCCGAGGCGAAGAAGTAGATGATCATCAGCATGGTGGCCAGGCCGGTGATGATCCCGAAAATCGCCCGCATGATCTTCGACGAGGTGGCGCCGCTGAAGTAGAGCTGGAGCAGGTTCGGCCAGGGGATGTACATCAGGGTGAAGACTCTCCGTCCCTTCCCGGCCTGCCCCGTCTCCCAGTTGGCCAGCCCCCCTTCCTCGGTGATGTCGAAGAAGTAGACCCGGTTGAAGCTGAAGCCGCGCTCGGCGAAGTCGTGGATGATCGTGTTCTCGTCGCCGAGCTCGAAGTCGCCTTCGTTTTCGATCCGAACCTTCGCCTTGCCTCCCTTCGACGTGCGCTTTGCGAGCGATTGTGCGACGACCATTCCGGTCCGCTCTTCCAGCCGCCGCGCCCATTCGGTATTGAGAGGTTGCGCAAAAACGATGCTGCGGACCTTGTCGTCGCTGCCCGGATACTGTCGAGCCACCACGAGCAGAGCCGAGTCGCCTCGCGCAGCCATGCCGCTGAAATTCGTCTTCCGCAGCCATTCCGGGATGGCGTCGCCGCTGCTGTTCGCGGTGTCGTAGATCTCCAGTGATTTTTCAGCCGCCGCGGGCCGTTTCCCCTGCACCGCGTACTCCGGAATCCAGGTCTCGAGCTGCCCGATGCTTCCCTGCCGCTCCTGCTTGAAGCTGGCCTGGCTGGCCACGCCGGCGATGACGTAGAGAACGGCCGCCAGCAGCACGGCGAAAAGGAAGAACGGCAGCAGGCCGATCATCACGTAGCTGAGCAACAGCCGCCGGCCGACGGTCCAGAAAAGCTTGCGAAGGATGAAGCGGATCGCCACCGCGATCCCGTAAAGCGTCAGCGTGATGACGACGAGCCACGCCAGGAACGAGAAGAAAACCAGGAATCCCAAGTGGAGGTTGATTTTCGCCAGCAGACGTTGGGTCCAGCTGAGCGCGAAAATCAGCGCGACGCCGGAGAGCCATACGACGAAGGCGGCCGGAATGCGTCTTCGTCTATCTGCCGTCGTTTCCATGGTTTCGACAATAATGGCACACCAGAGGGCGCCGCTTTCGTGTACGAATCAACGAGGCAACGGTTTCCTCATTTGTGAACGTCCGGCGGACTTAAGTGTCAGCCGTTCTGCCAATCCATCACGTCATGATGTGTGCGGTCGTGATAATTGTTCCGAAGGACTGTTGGCCAAACGGTCGTGCGGTTTGTCCTTTCTCGTGGCAATATCTTCGTAGCAGCCCCGGAGGCATGGTGTCCATTCGTCGCTTGATTCCCCTCGCCGTCATCATCCTGCTCTCGTTTTCACAGCTGTCCGCCTCTGTCTGCGTGAACCGCTTCCTGGCGCGCTCGGACGGGCCGCGGCAGGTGGTCACGCTCCTGACCGGCAAGGTGACCTATCAGGAAGCCCGGGCTCTTTCGAGCAGCTCCGTGGAGTGGGTCGACGAGAAGGGGAACAGAGTTGCCGAATCCGTGGAGGTCAAGGCCCTCCGCCCGATGCCAGTAGCCTGCGACGGGAAGGCGTCCGGTGTGGTGATGCTTGCGACTTTCCTGAGCGTCCGCGCACCCAGCAAGAAGATGTTCGTAAAACTCGCGGGCAGCGGCCCTGTTGAGTTCACCGAACAGCAGTGAGATCCGCAGCCGGCGGTTCGTCTATTCGTTCTTCCAGACGGGCTTGCGTTTCTCCATGAACGCGGCCAGCCCCTCGTTGGCGTCGAGGGTCTTCATCAGCTCGTCGAGATAGAGCCGTTCGATCTGCGCCAGGCGCTGCTCGAAATCGCCGCCCTGGGCGATCCGGAACGCCTTCTTCGCGAAGCGCAGCGACGACGCGCTCTGGCGCGACAGCCGGGCGATCCAGCCATTGACGGCCTCGTCGAATCCGTCGAGAGCAAACACGGCGTTGACCATCCCGAGTGCCGCGGCAGTCGTGGCATCGACCGGATCGCCGGTGAGCAGGAGCTCCAGACCCTTTCTTGCAGGCGTGAGATGAGAGAGCTGGAAGGCGGCGACCGGAGGGAAGACGCCCAGGAGAATCTCCGGCTGGCCGAAGCGAGCACGTTCCGAGGCGAGGACGAAATCGCAACCCATGGCCAGCTCGCAGCCGCCGCCCAGAGCGGCGCCGCGGACGACCGCGATCGTCGGCATCTCGATCTTCTCCAACGCGCGGAAGCAATCGTGAAAGCGCTGGAGCATCGACCCAACGCGAGCGCCGAGGTGATCCGGGACGCTCGCTCCGGCCGAGAAGGCCTTTTCTCCGGCCGCATCAATGACGAGGGCATGCCTGTCGTTGCTGACCCGCCCGATGGCGTCGCGCAATTCGCCGAGCATCTCGATGTCGAGGATGTTCAGCGGCGGGTCGTTCAGCGTGATGCGGTAGATGCGGTCATCGGACGAGAAGGTGATCTTGGACATGGGGCGAGATGATAGCGATGAATGGGACGAATGGGACAGATGGGACCCCTGCCGCCCTCATCGGTCCCATTCGTCCCATTTGTCCTGTTACCGGATCGCGTGCCATCGCGATGGCGGAACGACCGGCTGAGTCGACCACAGCTCCACCGAATCATCCGTCAGCAGATACAGCCGGCCTGGTACGGCGGCCACGGCACGCACGCTCGCCGGGACAGGCGGTGCGGTGCTCGCCCTCCACGATGGAAGGGCGAACAATTGCGGAGAGGCGCTCCGGCCGCTGATGAAGCCGCAGCCGCCGTCGATGCGGATCCGCTGGTCGACGTAGGCGAACACACCCGAGAGATCGGGCTGATACGCCGCGAACTGCTCGCCCGTTTTTGTCAGGTTGCTCGCGTCGTACGCGTAGAGCTTGTCGCCCAGCACGTACACCGTGCCGCTCGATTCGGCGATGGAAACGGGTGTCGCCGATCCTTCCGCGGCACCGGAAACCAGCCGCGACGGATGCAGCGGATCGGTCGTGTCGTATACCCGGACCGTCGCGGGAAGATCGAAGATCGCCCAGGTGCGGGTGCCCGAACCGGTGGCGTCGACCGCCGCGCCGTCGAGCACGTCGGTCCGGACCAGCGAATGCGGGTCGAGCACGAGCGTCTGCTTCTGGCACGAGCCCGCCAGGCACCCCTTCGAGATCGAGATCCACGGCGTGCCGGCAGCCACGGACAGGGCCAGCGGCTGCACGTCGGAGCCTTCGCTCAGCACGGCCTGTGCGGTCAGGACGCCGTCCCGCGAATAGGCGCTGACTGTGTTCGAGCTGGAGATCGCAAACAGAGCGTTGGCTGCAACTCCGAAATCGATGATGCCGGCGGGACGGACCGAGGAGATGTATCGCGGCGCGGCGCCGGAGGTCGTCGAGAAGATGTCGATGCTGCGGCCGTCGAAGAGGTAGAGGCGGTCGCCCGCCGCCGCGATTTTCTTGTAGTAGACATTCCCGGCGCGCGTGGAAACCAGCTGCGGCACGACGGACGGGGAGTCGAGCACAACACCGGTGACGCCGGTCGACGTTGCAATCGCGGCCATCTGGCCGACGGCGAGCGCACTTCCGCTCGCGGGCAGCGGGAATTCGCGAACGACTTTTCCGGTGGCCGGGTCCCAGAGCCGGAGCGCCGACTCGGTCAGCTCCGCGACCTGCGAGCCGTTGAACGCGATCGCCTCCGCAAGGCTGGTGTTGGACTGCGGCAGCACGGAAACGGCACCGCTCGCGAAGTCGATGACGTTGATTCCTCGGAAGGTGAACACCGCGGCGGTCGAGCCGGTGAGTGCCACGGGCGCCGTCGCCGTACCCGGCACTGACACCGTCTGCGGCGGTCTCGTGAAGTCAGGCGAGGCGAAGTACGAAACCACCGTCGTGCCGTCGTCGCGCAGGTCCGCAATCGCCAGAGCATTGCCGGATCGCGCAATGGACGAGGGATTCGTGCCGCTGATCGTGATCTGCTGAGGCGCCGGACTCTGCTGCGTGAGGTCAGCTGACCAGAGCGTCCGGTCATCGAGAACGACGAATGCGGTGAAACCGACCGCGACCGCCGACACGATGTTCGACCGGAACGAAGCCGAGCTGACGAGTCCCAGCGAATCCAGAGTCCAGTCGGTGAGCAGCGAACCGGTCGACGAGAGCAGGAAGCCGTTGCTGCTGTCGTAAAGCGTGTGAACGCGCGAGTCCCAGTCTCGTGCCGCGGTGAGTGCGCCGCTCGAGCTCACGGTGAACTCCGAGATGCCGCCCGCCGAGCGCGCCGCGTAGAGCTTTCCGCCGGCCCAGAGCACAGACCCCGTCGCGCCGGTGGCGTAGTTTCGAATCGGAAATGGAGCGGTGAAGGCGTGCACGTCCCAGCTCTGGAGTCCGGCATCACCGGCGGCAACGAGCAGCGTATTGCCCGAGACGGCCATCGCCGCCGCGCGGTTGATCGTTCCGCCGTCTGGCAGGACATCCGTGGCGAAGATCTCCACGGGTGCGGCGGCGTTGGTCCAGTCGAGCGCGTGGATCCGGCGATCGGAGCCGGCGGCAAACACGACATCTCCCGTGAGCGTTGCCAGCGCCGTGGTGCCGTACGGTACGGTGGCCACTTTCGTCGCTGTCGGTCCGCTGCCGATGAAGACGTCCGTGTTCTGGCCGTCGCTGACGTAGATGCGGGTTGCTGTCGTGTGGACCGACGTCGAGCGGGGAAGCGACGTGAGCTGTCCCGCCTTCTGAGGCAGCAGCGGAACGGTGATGTCGAAGATCTCGACGGTGTTGTCGCCGTCGGTGGCGTAGAGCAGCGATCCGGAGACCGCCAGGGACATGACGTTGCCGGTCGTTGTAGCGAATGTCGAGGCCGTCACCTTCGGCGCTGCCGGATCGAGAAGGTCGTATTGCTGCAGGCCGGCGCTCGTCGCCGCGTAGAGGTAGTTGCCGAAGACCGCGATGTCGTTGACCGTGCCGCCGGTGTCGACCGAGCCGCCGATTCTTGCTGTACCGGCCGAGCCTGAAATGAACTCGATGCTCGTGCCGCTGCCGGCATACGCGCCGATCCCGCTTGCCAGGCGGATCACGCGGGTCGCTCCCGGCAGCGGGATCGACTGGATGAAGCGTCCGGCCGAATCCAAGATCTGCAGGCCGTAAGCGGTTGCCGCCCAGATCTCGCCGGCATTCACGGCCAGGTCGAGGTACGAGGCGCGAAACTCGCCGCTGTACAGGTTCGCGTAGTTGCACTGAGGAAAAGTGGGAGAGATTGCGAGGAGGGAAAAGAGGAGGACCGCCGACACACGCCCGCGCATAAGGAGATTGTACGGGAGGAGCAGGACAGATTCGCGATGGAGCGCCGGCGGCACCGAGCCGGCGCTCCTATGCGGCTCTTACGGGTGCTTTATCGGATGAATGAGATCCTCCATACGGTGCCGAACGACAACGTAAGCGAGGGATTTACGGATGGCAATCTGGTTAACCATTAGGCGTGACTGACGTCACGGCTTGACTGCGTACACGTCGATCTTCACCGGGATCGGATCGGAGGTATTCACCAGAAAGGTGTCGGGCACGTGGACTTCGTAATCGGCAATGCGGATCGAGAACGTCGCCGTGGCATGAATCCAGTCGCCGGGGCCGCGCTGGGATTTCGTGATCTCGCTCTCCGGAATCAATACCACCCGGACCGGTACCGTGATCCGCTTCGTGATGCCGTGCATCGAGTAGTCGCCGGTGACACTCAGCTCGGTCGGCTTGTTCGGAGCGATCGATGCCGGACCGCTCACGCTCACGCTCTTGAACGTCGCGTACGGGTACTTGCCCGTCTCGAGGAAGCGCTCGCGCATGTGCCGGTTGCGAAGGGCAATTCCGCTGTCGAGGCTCGCCAGCTCGACGCGAACGTCCACCGACGAGGCGCCGACGTTGTCGGGATCAGCGACGATGCTCCCGGTGACCTTCGTGGTCGTGCCGACGATCGTCTCGATGGCGTCGTCGATCCGGAACTCGGCGAGGTTCTTCCCGTCCGAGGCGATTGCGTAGCTCCGCGGCGCAGCTTGAACGGCTGCCGCGCAAACGCAGGCGAGGAAGAGCGAGAGCGTTCTCGTCGTCAGTTTCGTCATTTTTTTCCGCCGCCCGGGCCGGGCTGAAGTCGCCGTCTCCTTCGCCGCGTTCCGCCAGCTCAGGGCGGCATTCCTTGCTGCCTATCTGAGGCCGCTAAGGCGACGATGGTGACAGCCGGCCCGCCAGCCGCAACGCTTTCGAAACATAGGAAGGGTGCGGCAGGCGCGCGAGCTCGTCGCGGGTCACCCACCGGTAAGCCTCTTCATCGCCGATCGAGTCGTTCAGCTGCGCCGCGATCAGCTCGAACTCGATGCGCCGCGTGGTCACCGTGTGCCGGAACGTGCCGAGGGCGTTGCCGTTCTTCACGTTCAGGGCGGGTCCCGACAGCAGCGACGAGTCACCATGAGGAAGGTGGAAGAGATCGCCCATCAGCTTTCCTGATTCGCGGCGCATGAGGATCCTGCCGCGGCCGTCGACGATCAGGAACAGCGGAATCCGCATCGATCGCGTGGCGGCCTTCGCTCTCGGGCGCGGCAACTGCCCGACGCGTCCCTGTTGGAATGCCGTGCACATCGCCCCGAGCGGACAGACATCGCAGCGCGCGTTCGCCGGTTTGCAGATGAGCGCACCGATTTCCATGAGCCCCTGATTGAAATCCCGCGGCATTCCGCACGTGCCGACGAGGATCTCGGCGTGCTTCCAGGCCTGGCGCATGAGCTCCGCCGATCCGACCGGCTCGTCGATCCCTTTCAGCCGCGCCACGATGCGCGCGATGTTGCCGTCGACGATCGGTGCGCGTTCGCCGAATGCGATCGACGCGATCGCGCCGGCCGTGTACCGTCCGATTCCGGCGATCGACTGCAGCTCCTCCACATTTTTCGGCAGCGATCCGCCGAACCGCTCCACAACGTCGATCGCTCCCTCGCGGAGCATTCGCGCGCGCCGGTAGTAGCCGAGGCCCGACCACTGCGAGGCGACCTCATCGGCCGATGCACCAGCCAGCGCCTGGAGATCGGGGAATCGTTCGACGAAAGGGCCGAAGTAGCGGAGCACGACCTCGATGCGGGTCTGCTGCGCCATCACCTCGGAGACCCACACGTGATACGGCTGGTAAGTCCTGCGCCAGGGGAGCGGGCGCTGGTGCGCCTCGAACCACCGTTCGACGGCTCGGGCGAGGGGGGCGGGGCGAAGTGGCAATCGGCTTGTATTGTAAACTTTGCCTTCATCCAGAAGAGGGGGCAATGGACGATCAAGGCCAGCCGCAAAGCGACAGCGAGCAGGGAAAATACGTCTACTGCATCATCAAGAGCGACTCGCCTCACGACTTCGGCGCGGTCGGCATCGGCGGCCGCGGCGATCGCGTCCACACCGTTCACTACAAGGAATTCGCCGCGGTCGTCTCGAACTGTCCGCTGATCGTTTTCGACCCGACCCGCGAGAACGCCCTCGCCCACGAGCACGTCAACGAAGTGGTCATGAAGGATTTCACCGTCCTTCCGATGAGCTTCGGCACCGTCTTTCGGACCGAGAACGACATCAAGGAGTTCCTCAAGGGAACCTACGAAGCGCTCAGCGATGTCCTCCAGAAGATGGAAGGGAAGATCGAGTTCGGCCTGAAGGTGAACTGGGACAAGGACCAGGTCGTACGCGAGATCGAAGGCGACAACGAAGAGATCCGCAGGCTCAAGGAAGAGATCCTGTCCAATACTTCGACCTCGACGTATTTTTCCCGGATGCAGCTGGGGCGAGTGGTGGAGTCCGCCCTGCAGGCGAAAGCGGATTCGTACGTGACCGAGATTTACGAAGCGCTGCGGGACGCCGCCATCGCTTCGCGCTCGAACAAGCCGATCGGCGACAAGATGATCATGAACGCCGCTTTTCTCGTCGAGCGGGACAAGACCAGGATCTTCGACGACCAGATCTCCGACATCGCCAAGAAGTACGAGAACAAGCTCTCGTTTCTCTACACGGGTCCGTGGCCGCCGTACAACTTCGTGAATATCCGGCTGAAGCTGGAGAGAGCGGAGCGATGAGAAATGGTCGCGAGGTCGCGAGGTTTCGAGGTCACGTGGTGATCCGTGCTTTCGAGAACTCGCAACCCCGCAACCGCGCAACCGCGTAACCACGCAACCATGTTCCTCATCGACGACCTCCTGCTTCTGCCCATCCGGCTTCCGGTCTCCGGATTCAACTGGATCCTCAGGCAGGTCCAGACCATGGCGAACGAGGAGCTGCTCAACGATCAGCCGTGGAAGGAACGCCTGATCGAGCTGCAGATGATGCTCGAGGTCGGCGAGCTGACGGAGGCGGAGTACGGTCGCGAGGAGGCGCAGGTGTTCCAGGCTCTTCGGGAGATCCGCGCCCGCCGCGAAGAGATGGCCCGGCAGGTGGCGGCCGATCGGGGCGAGGAAGAGCCGGAGAGCGGGATCGGCATCCACACCGGATACGGCGACCGCTGAGGCCTGATGTGAAAGCGATGAAGGATGAGCGATGAACGGAAGCGTGGCGCCGGTTCATCCGCTTCCTCGTTCCTCGAATCACTCGACCCCCTGAGCGCCCTGCGCGTCGTCCTGATCGGCGGAAAGGGCGGCGTCGGGAAGACCACGATTTCCGTGGCGGCGGCTCTCCGGTTCGCGGAAACGAAGAAGACCATCCTCTTCACCACCGATCCTGCGTCGAACCTCGGCGATCTTCTTCCCGTCGGGCAGCCGCAGATTCCCGGGCGCCTGACTCTCGAGTCCCTCGACGCGGAGGCGCTCTACCGGCGCTTTCTCGAGGCGAACCTTTCTTCGTTTCTGGAGCTCGGCGATCGCGGCACGTACCTCGATCGCGAGGAGTTGCGCAGCTTTTTCGAGCTGTCGCTGCCCGGAATCGACGAGCTGATGGCGTGGGCGCGCATCGGCGAGCTGGCGGAGGAGAACGCCGATGCCGTAGTGGTCGTCGATACGGCACCGACCGGCCACACCGTGCGGATGCTGGCGGCCGCCGATCATTTCCGCCAGCTGGTGGCGGCGCTGGATGCGATGCAGGAGAAGCACCGGCAGATCGCGCGGCAGCTGACGCGGCGGAGCGCTCGCGATGCCATGGATGCCTTCATCGATCAGTTCGACGCGCAGGCGCGACGGAGGCGCGAGCTTCTCACCGATGCGAAGCGCGCGGCATTCGTCCCGGTGCTGCTGTCGGAGCCGTGGGTGGTCGAGCAGACGAAGAGGCTCGCGGCGGAGGTGCGGGGCGATGGTCTGGCGATCCCGTTCGCGATTCTGAACCGCGCCGTGGCCGAGCCGGATTGCGCGCTCGACCGGCGGCGAAAACGACGCCAGACCGAGGCGCGGCAGGCGCTCGCGCCGATGCTCGTGATCGACGCTCCGCGATCGTGTGCGCCGCTCGACGACGCGGAGCGGATCGGCCACTGGATGCGTGGGCGCGGCTCACTCGTGAAGGCTGCGAAGGCGTCCGGGCGAGGACGCCCGGCCGGTGCGGGCGGGACGCCCGCACTCCGCCTTCCGCATCTCACGTTTTTCGCGGGAAAGGGGGGCGTGGGCAAGACGACGTGCTCGGCGTCGGTCGCGCTGCAGCTGGCGAACGCGAATCCGTCGCGGCGGGTGGTCGTCCTCTCCGTCGATCCCGCACATGCGCTGCGCGATGTTTTCGCCAGCGAGCCGCCGCCCGGCAACCTCGACGTCGAGATCGTCGACACCCGGAAGAAGTGGAGCGAGTTCCGCGAGACGATCGGCCGCGAGATCGAGCGCGCCGTCGACGCGATCACGCCGCGCGGTTTTTCGGTCGCCTACGACTCCGACGCCATGCAGAAACTCCTCGAGATCGCGCCGCCCGGCGCCGACGAGATCTTCGCCATCACCCGGATTACCGACCTGCTGGCCGACGGGACCATCGATCGAATCGTCGTCGACACTGCGCCCACGGGGCACTTTCTGCGCCTTCTCGACCTGCCGCGCACCGCCGGCGAGTGGGTCCGCGAGTTCATGCGCATCCTCCTCCGCTATCGCGAAGTCATCCCGCCCGGCGCCCTGGGCGAAGAGCTGATCCGCGCCTCGCGCGCCCTGACCTCGCTCGAGGAGACCCTGCGCTCCGATCGCTGCTCCGTCATCATCGTGACCCGTCCGGAGCGCATCGTGGTCGCGGAGACGAAGCGCCTGATCGCCGATGTCGAGCGTCGCGGGATGTCGATCGGCACGGTCATCGCGAACTACGTCACCCCCGGGAACGACTGCGCGTGCGATCGGCAAATGCGTTCCTTCGAGGTCACTGCGCTCCACGATCTCGATCGGTCAGTGGTCATCGTCGAGCGGCGGGACGCGCCGATCACGCGCCTCGAGGAGCTGGCGACGCTGCTGTCCCCGCCACTCTGAACCGGTCGGTGTGGGGCAGGCTTTCCAGCCTGCCTTCCTTGGCGGGCCGGAAAGCCCGCCCCACACGAGGGGGTGGTGACGGCGAATTGCCGCATAATCCGCCCGTGGCCCTCTACGTTTACGCCGTCACGCGCGACCCGGTCATCCCGGACTGCACGGCCGTCAACCGGACGCACGACTTTGGCACCGTACGCGACGACGGCGTCTGCGCCGTTTACACCAGGGTCGACGAAAAGGAATTCGGGCAGGAGGCCATCGACCGGCGGGCCAGCGACATCGAATGGCTCGGGGCGATCGGTTACCGCCACCAGGACGTCGTCTCCGAGCTGATGAAGGCCACGGCCATCGTGCCGTTGCGTGCCTTCACTCTGTTCAGTACCGAAGAAGCGCTGCTCAACCATCTGGCCACGCATCGCCAGTCGCTCGAGCGCATGCTGCAGCGGCTGGATGGGAAGCAGGAGTGGACGCTGCGCATCGAGTTCGAGCCGGAGGCGTGGAGCCGTTCGGTCGTGTCACGGGTCGAGTCGCTGCGGACCCTGGCGGCCGAGGCCGATTCGGCCAGCGCGGGGAAGGCGTTCCTGCTGCGGAAGAAGCTCGATGACGAGAGGAAGCGCGCTTCACGCGAGGCCGAGCAGCAGGTCGTCATCGAGATCGAGCGCGCGGTGCTCGAGAGCGTCGGATCCGACACGATCGCCGAGAGCCGCCAGCAGCGCGATGGGGCATTTCCTCAGATCGACGTCCTCATCAATCGCGATGAGGAATCGCGGTTGCACGAGTTGCGCGAAGAGCTGAACCGCCGCTATGCCGGGCAGGGAGTGACTCTGGCAGTCACGGGACCGTGGCCGCCGTATACGTTTGCGGCGCTGGGAGAGGAGTAGGGAGAACGAATGTTGAATGTTGAATGTTGAATGTTCCCGCCTCGGTGCTTCATTCAACATTGAACACTCAGCATTCAATATTTTCATTTCCAAGATGACCATGCCCGAACCGACCGACGACCTCTCGCTGCTGGAGACGCTCGATCATCTCCTCGATCGCGGCGTGGTGATCTCCGGCGAAGCCGTGATCTCCATCGGCGACGTCGACCTTCTCTACCTCGGCCTCAACATCGTCCTGGCGAACGTCGACGCCATCATCCGTACGGCCAACAGGCGATGAAGTACGTCATCGTCGGCGTGCACCTCCGACGCGAGGACGTTGAGCCACTGGCCGTGCCATTGCCATGCCGCGGCAGCGATCCGGAGGGATTGTGGCTCAGCGGAATCGAGGTGCCGGACGACCAGCCGCTGAGCGATCGCGATCTTCTGATTCGGACCGCCACCGCGCGCGCTGCGCTGCTGGAGCGGGCCACGTTCATCGCCATTCGCTACGGATTTGCTGCGCATTCGGAGCGCGAAGTGGCGACGAAGACGGCGCCGCATGTCGATCGCTGGCGGAAGCTGCTCGAGGCGTATCGGGGAGAGGTGGAGATGACCTTGAAGATCGCAGCCGCTCATCCCATGGCCCGGCCGGTGCGCGGCGACTTCTCTTCGGGCACGGAATATCTGACGGCTCTTCACGCCGCGTCGACATCGGCCGAAGCGGATCCGCTGTTCCGGGCCGCAGTCGACGAAGCCCTGCGGCCGCTGGCGGTCTCCTCGCGCTGGATTCACCGCGACAATTCTTCGATCGAGCTGGCCATTCTGCTGCCGCGGGAAAAGGTCGAAGAGCTGCGCGTGGCCGGCGAGTCTCTCAAGCAGGCGTTTCCGCGCGTACCATTTCTGCTCTCCGGTCCCTGGCCGCTCGAGGTGTTCGCCGATGCTGATCACGAATGACGAAGACGAGCTGCGCGAGGCGCTGACCTTCACCGACTCCGTGATCCCGGAGCGTATCTCGGCCGATCCCGAGATCGTGGAGAACGGCCTGGCGAAGCTCGTCCTGTCGATCATCGAGCTCGTGCGGCGGCTTCTCGAGAAGCAAGCCCTCAGGCGAATGGACGCCGGCAATCTCACCGAAGAAGAGATCGAGCGCCTCGGCACGGCCCTGATGAAGCTCGAAGAAAAGATGGACGAGATGAAGCGCCTGTTCGGCCTGACCGATGACGACTTGAATCTGAGCCTCGGGCCGATCCGGACGCTGGAGTAGGTGCGGAATCCCCGCGCCGTCTCACGCGCAACGCGTCCCCTGGGGCGGCAGAAGCTGCCTCTGTCGCCGTCACTCTGAGCCGGCGGAACCGCGGGGTGGGTGGATGGCGGGAGCGGTGGAGCGCGGCGAAGAGTCTCTTACCGGGACGATTCGCAGGCTGGAGCGGATCGCATGTGACAGCGGGCTCACCGCGATCGTGCAATCTGGAGACTCTTCGCCGCGCCACCCGACCTCCACGCGCGGCTCCGCCGGCTCAGAGCGACGGTGGAAGGCCCGCCGGGAGCTGGCGCTGACGGTTGTTTCTCTCGGTTGAGCTGGCCGCAAACTTGCTTAGTTCCGCCGGTTGACTGTTCCCCGGTTTTGTTTAATCGTTCCCGCGCACAACTGAATCGAGGGAGGCCGGAGTGGCGATCGATGATCGAGGGCTGCAGCGACAGCCTCAGGGGCTCGTCGACATCCTCGACAAGATTCTCGACAAGGGTCTCGTCGTCGCGGGCGACATCAAGGTCTCGCTGGCCAACGTCGAGCTGTTGACCATCCAGCTTCGTCTGGTCATTTGCTCGATCGACAAGGCCGAAGCCATCGGGATGAACTGGTGGCGGGCGGACCGGTTTTACTCGGCGGAAGCGGCGCAATCGGTGCCGGCCGCCGATTACGAGGCGCTCAAGGCGCGCATCGAACAGCTGGAGAGTCAGCTCAGCAGGCGGGAGATCCCCGCTTCCAGGCAGAGAGAGAGGAAAGGCAGGTAACGCATGGCTGTTGAACGCGCACCAGGCGGAACGAGTCTGATCGATGTCCTCGATCGAATCCTCGACAAGGGCATCGTGGTCGACGCGTGGGTCAGGATCTCGCTCGTCGGCATCGACCTGATCACGGTCGAGGCACGCGTCGTGATCGCATCGATCGACACGTACCTGAAGTACGCCGAAGCGGTCGGCATCACCGGCACGGTAGCCCGTCCCGCCCTCGGCGAGGGCACCAGCGGGATCGGGAGCACGAGCTCGACTCCGTCTGCGGCTGCCGTTCCGCGATAGACGATCTCGATTCTCGCGGATCAGTGCTGAGTCCTGAGCGGTGCCCGCCGCTCGGCTCAGCACTTTTGTTTTCGCGAAACCCGTCATTCTGAGCCGGCGGAACCGCGGGGGTGCTGGATGGGCGGGAGCGGTGGAGCGCGGCGAAGAGTCTCTTACCGGGACGATCTGCAGGTGTGAGACTCTTCGCCGCGCTCCGCCGCGCCACCCCCCCCACCCGCCCCGCGTCTCCGCCGGCTCAGAGTGACGGGGGCGCGGCTCCGATGGGCTCAGACGACGAGGCACCTCACCCCTGCGGCTTCAGCCACTGATCGATCCAGTCGAGCACGGTCTTGTAGAAGAACTTCGCATTCTGAGGCTTGAGAATGAAGTGGCCTTCGTCGGGGAAGACGATCAACTTCGACGGTACGCCTCGCCTCTGCAGGGCCGTGAACAGCTCGAGTCCCTGGTTGACCGGAACGCGGAAGTCGATCTCTCCCTGCGAGACGAGTGTCGGCGTCTTGAAGTTCATGACGTAATTGTCCGGCGACCATTTCGCGTAGACGTCCGGCTTTTCCCAGGGGGCTCCGCCGAACTCGAACTCCGGGAACCAGAGCTCCTCGGTCACGCCGTACTCGGAGCGCAGATCGTAGACGCCGGCATGCGACACCAGGACCTTGAAGCGATCGGTGTGGCCGAGGATCCAGTCGATCATGTAGCCGCCATAGGAGGCGCCGGCTGCGCCGAGGCGGTTGCCATCGACGAACGGCATCGCGGCGAGGACGTCGACACCGTTCATGATGTCGGTGTAGGCCTTGCCGCCCCAGTCGCCGGAGATCTCGCGTACGAATTGCTGCCCATATCCCGTCGAGCCGCGCGGATTGGGCATGAAGACGACGTAGCCGCGGGCGGCATACATCTGCGGGTTCCAGCGATACGACCAGGCATCCTCCCACGCGCCCTGCGGGCCGCCGTGGATCAGGACGACGGCCGGATATTTCTTGGCACGGTCGAAGCCCGGAGGCAGAACCATCAGTGCCTGGATCTGAGCGCCTGCCGCTCCGGTGTACCACTGGTCCTGAGTGGCGCCCATCGCGATCGACGAAAGGAGAGCGTCGTTGTCGTGGGTGAGCTTGACGCCGCGCGCGCCGCCGGTGATTTTCGTCAGCGCGAAGATGTCGGTGGGCGACATCAGTGACGACGTGTCGTAATAGACCGTCTTTCCGTCGCGGCTGACGGTGAGCGCGTCTGCAGATCCGCTCTTCATGAGGAGCCGCGGCTCGCCGCCGCCGATCGGCACCTGGTAGATCGCCTCGGAAGCCTTGAGCGGTGCCAGGAAGTAGATCGACTTGCTGTCCGGAGCCCAGGTGAACGAGTCGACCCAGTTGTCGAACTGCGGCATCAGCCTCGTCGTCTTGCCATTTGTGCGGTCGTAGAGCCAGAGCTCAAAAAGGTCCGATTCGTAGGCGGGCGTGGCCTGCGATCGCCAGGCGATCCAGCGCCCGTCGGGCGAATACTTCGGCGAGGTGTCGGCACCCTGGCGAGTCGTGACCCGCTTCGCCTCGCCGCCTGTGACCGGGACGAGGAAGAGATCGGAATTCGTCGAGAGCTCGGGATGTGCGTCGGTATTGCGGGCGTAAACGACCTCACGGCCATCGGGTGAGATGTCGAATTCGTCGCCGCCTCCCAGCGAGAAGGGAGGCGCATCGAAAACCCCCGGCGTCAGGTCGCGCACATTCGAACCGCTGAGAGGGTAGTAGAGGACATGCGTCCGAGTCGGCGACTGCCACGCTGTCCAGTGGCGATAAAGCAGGCTGGTGGCGACGTGGATCTTCGTTGGTGTCGCCGCCTCCGCCACCGTCTTGTTCTTGATGCACGCCGGATCGACGCCGCAGTCGGGATAGATGTCCGAAACGAGGAGAACCGCCGATCCATCGGGTGCCCATTTGATTGTCCCGGCGCCGCCCTCGAGATCGCTGATCTTGCGCGACTGGCCGGTGGCCACGTCGTAGAGCCACACCTGCTTCGCGCCGCCGTCGCGGTTCGAGACGTAGGCGATTGTCTTTCCGTCAGGCGACCAGGCCGGCCCTTCGTCCTGTTTCGTGCCGTCGGAGATCTGCTTTGATATGCCTCCGCTCGACGGAATGAGATAGATCGCACTGCGCCGGACGTTCGCGTTGAGGTCGATCGTGCTGGCGTCGTAAGCGATCCACTTGCCGTCCGGCGAAACCTGCGGGGCACCGATGCGCCGGATGGCCATCATGTCCTCGAAGGTGAACGGATGAGGTTGCGCGAAGGCAACGACGGCGAACAGCAGGGCTGCGGCGGTGACTGCGACTGCGACTGCGATGCGTTTCATGGCTCTCCTTCGAAATGGGACGAATGGGACGAATGGGACGGATGGGACGCAGGTCCCATCTGTCCCATCGGTCCCATCCGTGTCTCTCACCGGATATACCCGAGGGACTTCAGATTCCGGTAGTACTCCTGATCGGCCTGGGCGGGAGCGGAGGTCGTGGTGCGCGCGCCGTAGGTCGCGATGCGCGTGCCTTGCACGCCGGTGAGCGCTTTGCCCGGCATTTCTGCGGACAGCGGAAAGCCCTCGACGGCGCAGAGGGTCGGGGCGATGTCGAAGGGCGAGGCACTCCCGGCTCCAAGCCCGAAGGATGCGGCAAGGACGCCGCGGCCGCCCTGGCGATCTCCCGGCAGGCCGGCCAGGACGATTTCATAGCCTCGTTTCCGAAGTTCCGCAATCGCGGCGACGACCCCGTCGATGGCGCGCAGCGATGCGGCCAGCCGCGCGGAGGAATCGAGATCGAGGCGGTTGAGGACGACGTCGAGCGCCGGCAGGTAGACGGTAGCGAACTGCGGGTGGTCGCGGTCGATCGCCGCGAGCAGGTGCCAAACCGCGATCTGATCGACCTTGATCGGATCGCCATGCGCGGCCTCGAAGATCGTCTGCTGGCCGATGGTGTCGAGCGCACCAGAGTAGGCGCTCTCAGTCGTCCACCAGTCGACGGCCACGCTGGAGATGCCGCGTGCGGCGAAGATCTCCCACACGAAATCCCTTCGGCGGATGGTGGGAGGCAGCGGTTGCCGCCGGGCCAGGCCCGCCCATTCCGCGACATCGCGGAGGATGAAATCGCGCCGCGACACGCTCTGAATGACGTGACGCCCGCCGCGAAAACGAATCCCCTCGACGGAACGCACGCCGTGCGCCGACGGGGGCACGCCGGTGCCGATCGAAGCCCAGCGCTCCGTCGTCGACCGGCCCGGCATGCGGCTCATCGGCACCGCCGACCAGACCCCGCCGGGACCCCGCGAACGAAAGAGGTCGTAAGTCAGGCCATCCACGGCGACGAACGCGACCGACCGCCCCGTCGGAGTCGTCAAGATCTGCAGGGGCGCCGCGGCGGTCCTGCTCTCCTTCGCCGCATAGGCCGGGAGAAACAGCAGCGCGATCAGGACGACGCCGGCGGCGGCCATCGGGATCGTCCTGGACTTGCGGTGAATTGCCGGAACGCGGCGCAACTCATAAACCGAAAACGAAAGCATGGCTGCCGACACGACGGTCGTCGAGATCAGGAAGAAAAGGGCGATCAGCGCTATGCCGATGCCGAGCTCGACCATTGATGGCCCGGGCTCGAAGCCGCGCCACCACACGGCCAGGGGCGAGGCCATGACCGCGGCCGCGACGAAGGAGAGCCCGAGGAGGGTCCCCGGTGTGTCGATGGCGACCTCGGGCCTCAGCTTCAGGACGAGCGCGATCACTACGATGAAGACGAAGGCCGCCGCGAAGCAGGCCATGCCGTAAAGCAGCGCCATGATGAGCGTCTCGGTCGCGGTGAGGGGGTGATTGCGGGCGACGTCGATGGCCACGAGCGGGAGGATGGCGAAAGCCGCGATCAGGGCCGCGGCCTTGGCGGCGACCACGGCCAGCTCGACCCAGAAAGCACGGGAGCCGAGGGGATCGAGTGCGAACCAGCGCTCGATGCCGTGGGTGAGATACCCCCGCTGCCGGAGCTGTTCGCGTAACTCGTCGACCGGTTGGTCAGGCACGAGGGCGAATAGTAGCCCACCGCCCCGCCCACCCGGGTGTCGGGCGTCGGCTCTCAGGTGTCGGGCCACCCCCCACCCGGGTGTCGGCTCGCGGGCTCGCACGGCCGACCGGTTGAAGCGCACCGTGCGCCCCGATACCGAACACCCGACACCTAACACCTGGTTGGGGGTAGGCCGAAATTTCGCATGCCATCGGACGTTCTACTGATTGCATTCCGATGTCATCTCCTGCAGCTTCCGAACAAAGCGCGATCGGCAGCGACGCAGTGGCCGAGCAGCGCCAGGACGCGCCCCTCGAGGGCGCTCCGGCATCGCCGCGCGTGGTCGAGACGGCGCCCCCGCCCCCGTCGAAGCGCAGCCTGTTCCCGCGCATTTTTTCCGGCGCCCTGATCGCGATTGGCGTGGCCGCCCTGAAGCTGAAGGCGGTGCTGATCCTGGCGATCGATCAGGCGCGTGCGCTTTTCGTCAACCCGTTCGAAGGCTTCGGCGCGATGCAGTACGCCGTGGCCGGCGGCTCGATGGTCGTGACCGTCGCCGCCTACGCGACGAAGTTCCGGCTCGGTCTGGTCATCGGATTCGTGCTCATCACCGTGATCCACGAAGTCGGCCATGCGATCGTGATCCGCGCCAAGGGACTGCGGACCGGCTTCATGGTCTTCATCCCGTTCATCGGCGGGGCAGTCACGCTGAAGGCCCAGCCGCGATCGGCGTACGACGATGCCCAGATCGGGCTGGCCGGGCCGATCGCCGGGACGCTGGCTTCGCTCGTCTCGCTGCAGATCTTCAAGTGGACCGACAACCCGCTTTACCTTCTGATCGCCTCCGTCGGATTCATCCTGAATCTGCTGAACCTGCTGCCACTGGGGCCGCTCGACGGCGGGCGCATCTCGGCTGCCATTACGAAGTGGATGTGGCTGTTTGGCGGAGCGGCCGTGGTCTACAAGACCTTCCACCAGCCGAATCCGCTGATGATCCTGATCCTCATCCTGGCGGCGTTCCAGGTGTACGCGTCGATCGTGAGGGAGAGCGAGGACAAGGCGTTCTACGACGTCACCTTCGCGCAGCGCGCCGCCATCGCCGCGCCGTACTTCATCCTCGTCGTATTCCTCGGGCATCAGACGTATCTGGCCCTGGACCGCCTGGCTGGACTGGCGCACTGAGACGAGAGTTCCTCGGTTCCTCGGGGTTCCTCGGGGTTCCTCGGGGTTCCTCGAGTCGAAACTCGCGGCATTGGCGAATGGCGATGAAACATGGGAGACCGAGCAAAATCAGGGAACCGAGGAACCGAGGAACCGAGGAACTTCGGGCATTCTTGCCGCATCGCCATTCGTTCCGATAGGCTTACTGACCGTCGCATGACTGTCTGGATCCTGCTCACGCTCGCGCTCGGCGCGATTACCGGAACGGCGGAGACGCCGCTCCTGCGGCCGCATTGTGCGAGCTCGGTGACCCGAAGCAGCATGGCGGCCGAGCGGCGAGCCAGCCGGACCGTCGTCCTGAAAAGCCATCGCACCCGTTCCGGTTGCGAGGCCACGCAGTCAGCCGCCCGCAGCGGCATCAGAACCGAGATCCCTCTCACCGGCGCTTCTGCACCGCGCGCCCCCGCCCCGAACTGCTGAACTCTCCAGGTTCGCGGTTCATTTGTTGCTGGGGCGAGTCCCGGCAGAAAGAAATCACATGATCGACAAAGTACTCACAGCGATTTTCGGCTCGAAGCACGAACGGGACGTCAAGCGGATGCTCCCGATCGTGCAGCAGATCAACGACCTCGAGCCCGAGATCAGCGTCCTGACCGACGACCAGCTGCGGGAGAAAACCGCTGAGTTCCGGGAGCGGCTGCGTCCTGCGGTCGAGGCCCTCGACGCCGCGAAGAAGGAAGTACCGCTTGATGACAATCAGGTCAAGGCCGCCAAGGACGACCTTCAGGCGGCCCTGGACGATCTCCTGCCGGAGGCGTTTGCGGTCTGCCGCGAGGCGGGCAAGCGCGTCCTGAACATGCGCCACTTCGACGTGCAGCTGATCGGCGGCATCGTCCTCCATCGCGGAAAGATCTCCGAGATGAAGACCGGCGAAGGAAAGACGCTCGTAGCCACGCTTCCGGTCTATCTCAATGCGCTCACCGGCCGCGGCGTGCACCTCGTGACCGTCAACGATTACCTGGCCCGCCGCGACTCCGAATGGATGGGCCGTCTCTACAAGCACCTCGGCCTGACGGTCGGTGTCATTCAGAACCACTTCGGAGACCAGGAGCGCCAGCAGGCCTATCGCTGCGACGTCACCTACGGCACCAACAACGAGTTCGGCTTCGACTACCTCCGCGACAACATGAAGTTCGAGCTCGAGGCCATGGTGCAGCGCGAGCACGTCTACGCCATCGTCGACGAGGTGGACTCGATCCTCATCGACGAAGCCCGCACGCCGTTGATCATCAGCGGCCCGTCCGAGGAATCGCCCGGGAAGTATTACGAGGTCGACCGGATCATCCCGCGCCTGGTCGCCGAGACCGACTTCCAGGTCGACGAGAAGCAGCACACGGCGGTGCTGACCGAGGAAGGCGTGGCGCACGCCGAGAAGCTGCTCAACGTCGAGAACCTCTACGACCCCGACAACATGGACACACTGCACGCCGTCCAGCAGGCGCTCCGCGCACACACGCTGTACAAGCTCGACGTGGAGTACATGGTCAAGGACGGTGAGGTCATCATCGTCGACGAGTTCACCGGCCGCCTGATGCCGGGCCGGCGCTGGAGCGACGGGCTGCACCAGGCCGTCGAGGCGAAGGAAGGCGTGAAGATCGAGGCCGAGAACCAGACCCTGGCCACGATCACCTTCCAGAATTACTTCCGCATGTACGAGAAGCTGGCCGGCATGACCGGCACCGCGGACACGGAAGCCGCGGAATTCGACAGCATCTACAAACTGGAAGTGGTCGTCGTCCCGCCTAACAGGCCGATGATCCGCGAGGACATGCCGGACCTGGTCTACCGGACGGAGCGCGAGAAGTTCGCCGCCATCGCCGAGGAGATTAAGGAAAAGCACGAGGTCGGGCAGCCGGCGCTGGTCGGGACGATCTCCATCGAGAAATCAGAGCACCTCTCCGCGGCCCTGAAGCGGGCCGGCGTGCCGCACGTGGTGCTGAACGCCAAGTACCACGAGAAGGAAGCGGAGATCGTGGCACAGGCCGGCCGCAAGAGCGCGGTCACGATCGCCACGAACATGGCCGGCCGTGGCACGGACATCCTCCTCGGCGGCAACCCCGAGTTCCTGGCAGCGCAGAAGACGCGCGAAGTGGAGGATGCGACCGAGCGGAAGCGGATCGAAGAGGACATCCGCCTGCAGTGGCAGAAGGACCACGAGGACGTCGTCGCGTTAGGCGGCCTGCACATCCTCGGCACCGAGCGCCACGAGTCGCGGCGCATCGACAACCAGCTGCGAGGCCGCTCCGGCCGGCAGGGCGATCCCGGCTCCTCCCGCTTCTACCTGTCGCTCGAAGACGACCTGATGCGCATCTTCGGCTCCGACCGCATCTCCGGCCTCATGCAGCGGCTGGGCATGGAAGAAGGCGTGCCCATCGAGCACGGCATGGTCACGCGCGCCATCGAGCGCGCCCAGAAGCAGGTCGAAGGGCGCAACTTCGACGCCCGCAAGCACCTGCTCGAGTACGACGACGTCATGAACAAGCAGCGCGAGGCGGTCTACTCGCTGCGCCGCTCCATCCTCGACGGCCGGGAAGGGAAGGAGTACATCCTCAACGCCGCCGACGACATCGTCGAGTACCTCGTCGACACGCATTACCCCGAGGATCAGCGCGAGCATCCGAACGAGGTGGAGCTCAACGCCGAGCTGTACGACTTCTTCGGCGTCGACCTCAAGACCGCGAGCGTCGACCTCGCCGCCATGCGCCGCGAGGAAGTCACCGAAAAGCTCAAGGAGACCGTCAACCGCCGTTACGAGCAGAAGGAAGCCGCCGTCGGCCCCGAGGCCATGCGCCTCCACGAGAAATACCTCCTCCTGCAGGTCATCGACCAGCAGTGGAAGGACCACCTGCTCAACATCGACCACCTCAAGGAAGGCATCGGCCTCCGCGGCTACGGCCAGCGCGATCCGCTGATCGAGTACAAGAAGGAATCCTTCGACCTCTTCCAGGAAATGATGGAGCGCATCCAGGATCGCGTCGTCAAGTTCCTCTGGAAGATCGAAGTCGTCGTCGAGCGCGAAGACGAACAGCGCGAAGCGCGGCGCGTTCAGCGCTCCCTTCCCCAGGCGCCGAAACAGCAGCCGATGTTCTTCAGCGGATCGGGCGGCCCGTCCACCCAAACCGTCAAGCATCGGGAGGCCAAGGTCGGGCGAAACGACCCCTGCCCGTGCGGGTCGGGCAAGAAGTACAAGAAGTGCCACGGCGCCGCGGCATAGCCCGGGACCAACACTACCAATCGGGTCCTATGGGCACTATCTAGTGCTGAGTACTGACTAGTGCTGAGTACTGAGTGCTGAGTACTGAGTCGGAAGATGCGATACCGACACTCAGTACTCAGCACTCAGTACTCAGCACTCAGTACTCAGCACTTCGTCCACGCCAGGAGGTCGATCATGACGACCATCGACAAGTCCATCGCATTCATCGGAGCCGGCAGCATGGCCGAGGCCATGATCCGCGGGCTTCTGAGGGGGAAGGTCTTCGCGCCCGATCAGGTCAGCATCAGCGGGCCCCGCGAGGAGCGCATCGCGGAGCTGCGCGAGCGATACGGCATTCGCGGCACGACAGACAACCGTGAGGCCGCTCGAGCGCAGATCGTCGTGCTTTCGGTCAAGCCGCAGATCCTCAGCCGCGTTCTCGACGAGCTGGCCGACGCCATCGATCCCGAGGCTCTGGTGATCTCGATCGCGGCAGGAGTGCCTGTAGCGGCCATTCAGGCGAGGCTCGCCGGCGGAACGCGCGTGGTGCGCGCCATGCCGAACACGCCGGCGCTGGTCGACTGCGGCGCCACCGCAATCGCGGGCGGGGAGCATGCGCGCGACAGCGATCTGTCCGACGCGAAGCGCATCTTCGACTCGGTCGGCATCACCGTCATCCTCGACGAAAATCAGCTCGACGCCGTCACGGGGCTCTCCGGCTCCGGCCCGGCCTACGTCTTCCTGATCCTCGAGGCATTGAGCGATGCCGGCGTGAAGGTCGGCCTCTCGCGGCGCACGGCTCAGTTACTCGCCGCACAGACCGTCCTCGGCTCGGCGAAGCTGCTGCTCGAGACCAACGAGCACCCCGGCCGGCTGAAGGACATGGTTACTTCGCCGGGAGGGACGGCCATCACCGGCCTGCATACGCTGGAGGCGGGCGGCGTGCGGACGACCCTGATGAACGCCGTGGAGGCCGCGACGCGACGCTCGCGCGAGTTAGGCGAAGCGCTCCTGAAGTCCTGAGTGCTGAGTCCTGAGTGCTGAGAGGAATGCTGCATGAGCTGCCCCGAGAAACTCATGAGTCCTGCTCAGGACTCAGGACTTCAGGACTGTCCCAGCACGTTCGCCAGCGTCGTCTTGAGCGCCTCGACGTTGGCGGGATCGCGGAGGAAGTCGTCAGCGTGGAACCCGCCGGCAGAGCGCTCGCCGTTCTCGGCGTTCGTGTTCATCAGCACGATCTTCACGCCGGCCGTTTCGGGGCGTGACTTGAGCATCTGCACGAGCTCGCGCCCGTCCATCTTCGGCATCAGCGCCTCGGCAAGAATGACGTCGGGCTTCTGGGCCGTGGCCACTCGAAATGCCTCCAGGCCGTCCGCAGCGGTGGTGACGTCGTAGCCGCTGGTCTCGAGGGCGTGCTTGACGATGGCGCGCACGGCGGAATCGCGATGGACGACCAGGACCGTTGGGCTCGTGCCGGGCGGTGGAGGCAGCGGTGTCGTGCCGGCAGAGGTGGTGGAGAGTCCGAGGCGGCGGCGGAAAGAGTCGATGATGCCGAGCAATTGCGCGCGTTCGGCCATCCAGTCGGCGTTGGATTTTCCCTGCGCTTCGCGTTCGCTCTCGACCGTCTTCTGAAGCGCCGCCAGGCGTGAGGAGGCCATGCGCAGCTCGGCTCGAGCCTCTTCTTTTTCCATGAGGGTCTGACCGATGTCCGCCTCGTGGTCGCTGGCCAGATGGTTGACGATGGTCTGCAGCTTCCCGCTCCATTCGGCGTCGATGGCGGCGCGCCGTTCTTCGTCGGAGGAGCGCAAGCCGGCGATGATCTGTTCGAGCTCGCGCACGCGTGAGGCGAGGTTCTCTGCTTCGCGGTTGGCCTGCTGGAGACGCGAATCGGCGGCGGCCATGGCGCCGTTGAAGCGCTGGGTCAGCTCGAGCGCATTGGCCGCGAGTCGGGCGTTCCATTCGCCATCGCGGCTGTCGGCGTGCCGCTTCAGCTCTTCGGCGTTCCGGCGCTGTTCCTCGGCCTCGAGTCGCAGGGCCTCGTCGCGCTTCTGCAGCTCTTCATAGGCGCTCGACATCTCGTGGACGCTAGACTCGATCTGCGAGAGTTTCTTGGCGAGCCTTCGTGCTTCGGCGCGAGCTTCCTCGCGTTCGAGCGTGGCCTGACCGAGGTCCGACTCGTGATCGCTGGCCAGATGCGCGACGATCGTCTGGAGCTTTCCGTTCCACTCGTCCTCCAGACTTGCTTTCTCCCTGTCGAACGCGGAACGCAGCTCCATCTGTTCGTGCTCGAGCTCCCGGAGTCGCTGGGTCAGCCGGGTTGCTTCTGCGGCCGCTTCGCCGGCGCGACCGTTGGCACTGGCGAGCTCGCTCTGGAATCTCTGCGTGATCTCCATCGCGCTGCGCGTGAACTTTTCGCTCCACTCGGCTTCGCTGCGCGCGCGCTGCTGGTCGGCCACTCTACGCAGCATTTCGGCTTCCGCTTCGAGCTCCGCCACGCGAGCCATCAGCGTCCGCGACTGATCCTCGAGCTCGGTCGAATTCGTGCTCTTCCGGCTCTGCAGCTGATCGTTGACGGACTCCAGCTCCTGAACGCGCCCGGCGAGCGAGGACACCTGCTCCTGGAGCAATTCAGCCCGATCGGCCTGCGCGTGCAACCGCTCGTTTTCGCTCTGCAATTCGGCCGTGCGCCCGGCGAGGGACTGGGCCTCGGCCTGCAATGCGGCCGCTCGATCGGTGCCGGCGCGCAGCAGGTCATGCTCGTCCTCGAGCTCGGCCAGGCGCGCAGCCAGCTTCTTCGATTCCGAGATTGCGGAATCGCGGCGCTCTTCGGCATCGATGACGGCCTGGTTGTAGATGTCGGTCACTTCGCTGACCCGGCTTTGCAGCTGCTGCTGCCACTCTGCCTCGATCTCCGCGCCCTTCGCGGCGGTGGCACTGCGCAGCGCTACGATCTCGCGCTCGAGCTCCCCGATCCGCTCGGAGTGCCGTCGCGCTTCTGTGCGGGCGGCATCAGCTCGTGCATCTGATTCGAGCAGGGCGGCGTTGAAGCGGTCGGTCAGCTCCACGGCGTTGCGGGCCAGTCTTTCGTTCCATTCGCTTTCCAGCCGGAAGCGCTGCTGCTCGTGGGAGGCGCGCAGGCGTTCCATCTCTGCGTGGAGCGCGGCCGCCTGATCCTCGTATTGCTGGCGCGCGGCGGCCGAAGCGGCGCGCGATTCCGCCAGCTCGCTCTCGAGATCGGAGGTCCGTTGCGTGACGGCCTTGCGGGCGGCTTCGACATCCGCGATTCTGGCGAGGAGCTGATCGCGAGACCACTCGGCGTCGACGGCCCGGCCCGCAGCGGCGTCGCGCGAAACGGTCAGGTCGGCGAGGGTCGAGCTGAGCTGAGCGCTGGTGCGCTCCAGCTCGGCCGCGCGATCCTCCGAATTCTGGTGCAGCGTCTGCGTCTGCTCGAGGAGCGCGCGCATCTCCTCCGTGGAGCGCTCCAGTTGCGAGGCGCGTCCCTCCGCGGCATCGCGAAGAGCCTCGGCGTCGCGCACGATCGACCGCAGCTGCTCGTGCGACCGCTCGTAGTCGGCCACGCGTTCCGCAGCCGCCCGCGCCCCTGCCTCGGATCGCTCGACATCGCCCTGCAGTGCGGCATGGCGCTGCTGCAGGCCTTCGTGGAGCAACAGCAGATCCTTGTGGCTCTGCTGCAGCGCGTCGAGAGAGATCTTCGACCGCTGCAGCTCGGCCGCGATCTCCTCGACAGAAATGCGGGAGCGCTCTTCCGCTTCCCTCCTCATGACGCGCTCGCGTTCCGCGCGGGCCCGCTCTTCGTCGAGAGCACGGCGCAGCGTGTCGGTGGCCCTGCGCACCGCCGCCGCAGCATCGGCATCAGCCGGCACTTCAACGGCCACCGCCGTGATGCCGGTGAGCAGCGGAGTCGCCTTCGGCGCGGGCAGTCGTGGAGGCGCGATCGAAACGCGCATGGCCCTGGCGGCGATCGCCGCGACGACGGCCGCGCCCAGCAGGAATGCGTCGCGGTCCGGCGCGAGGCTCAGCCCGCCGAACGACATGAGCTGATAGCAGATGACCGCGCCGACGGCCGCGACGACGCCGATCATCCATCCGTCGAGCGCAGCGATCACTCCCACCGCAGCCACGTACAACCAGCGCGGCTCCCAGCCGGGCACCAGGGCGGCCATGGTGCCGTTGATGCCGCTGGCCAGAGTGAGAAACGCTGCGGCACGACCCGTCCGAAGGATCCCTTCCGGCCATCGATGCACAGCCGTCATGCGTTCAGGCATTCGCCACTATCCCGAGAAATCGGCCCTTTTGCTGAGGAGTCGGACTCGAAGATCAGGGTAGCAGATCGGGCTGGTGCTCAGGTGCGGCCGGGGGCGTGCCGCTCGCTGGCGCGGCGCTGCATCCAGGTCATCAGCCAGTACAAAAAACCGACCACCACGGCGAACGCGATCAGCCAGTGCGACTTGGTCTTCAGCACCGCGATCATGGCGTTTGGGTTCTGCATCAGGGCGGGCTGGTCGCCCAGCACCTTGATGCCGAACCACGCCAGCGCGCCGTTGTACAGACCTGCGCCTAGGATGGTCATGATCGAAAAGCGGCGGAAGTTCATCTCGAAGAGACCGGCGGGAATCGAGATGACGTGGCGGATCGCGGGCAGCAGCCGGGCCACGAAAATGCCGCCCGAGCCGTAGGCGTCGAACCACTGATCGGCCTTGGCGATCTTCGGCGGCGGGAGGAGAACGTATTTTCCGTAGCGTTCCACGAGTGGTCGTCCGACCTTGTCGGCGACCCAGTAGCTGAGCGCCGATCCCACCCATGACCCGCAGGTCGCGGAGATGACGACGAGCCAGAGGTTGAAGCGGCCCTGCGCCGCCCAGTACGCGGCCGGAGGAATCACGATCTCGGCGGGGATCGGAAAGGCCGTGCTCTCCAGGATCATCATCACGAAGACGCCGAAGTAGCCGGTGTCCGCGACGAACTTCATCCAGAGGGCGAGCAGGTGGTGGATCGAGGCTTCCATCGTGAGCGGCGCATGGTACTCGAAAGTTCTGCAGGCGCGATGTGGTGAATGGAGAGGGTCACCGAGTCACCCAGTCACCGGGTCACCGAGTTACGCTCGACCTTGTGGCGACCTACGAACCCCGAGGGTCCCCACCTGGTGACCCGGTGACCGGGGCTTTACAGCTCCGCCAGCGCCGCGCGCTTGACCTTGCCGCGCTCGTCGACCGGGATCTGCTCGATCAGCTTCACGATGCGCGGCACTTTGTACGACGAGAGGCGCTCGCCGCAGAAGTCGCGGATCTGCTCGCGGGTGACGTCGGGCTCCGCGACCACGGCCGCAGCGACGACCTCTCCTCGCGCGCCGGCGGGCTCGCCGTAGACCTTCACCTGACGCACGCCTTCGATCTGCTGAATGACGAGCTCCACTTCGCGCGGGTTCACTTTCTTGCTGGCCGTGTTGATCAGGTCACCGACACGGCCGGTCAGCACGATCTCCCCCACCGGCGTGAGCTCCACCAGGTCGTCGGTTCTGAAGACACCGTCGAATGGATGGAAATGCGTGGCGTCGGAGAGATACCCGAGCCCGACCGCGTCGCTGTGGATGCTCAGCCGCTGAGTCTTCGCGTCGACGTCGAGCCGGACGTCGTCGAGAGCCGTGCCGACCGTTCCCCGCTCGACTGCCGCGCCGGCCCGGTCGTACGTGATTCCCCCCACTTCGCTGCAGCCGTAGAACGTCTGGATGTCGACGCCGAAGCGCTCGCGGAAGCGGCGCGATGCCGTGGCCGTGAGCGGTGCGCCGGCGGAGATGAACGTGCGCACGCTGTCGAACTCGCCGTCCTCTTTCGGTTGCGCGCTCAGCAGGTCGAACACCATCGGGATCAGCGGCACGACCGTGCAGCCGTACCGGTTGCAGAGCGCGAGGGTCGACAGCGGCATGTAGTCGTTGGTCACCACGATGGCCGTCCCCTGAAGCACGAGCGGCAGGACCAGGTTGGCGAAACCGTACGAGTGCGAGAACGGGATCGCGCCGAGGTTGAGGTCGCCGGGAGCGATTTGCATCGTCGAGCAGATGTTCGTCGAGTCGGCGATGAGGTTCGCGGCGGAGCAGACGATGGCCTTCGGCAACCCGGTGGAGCCGGAGGTCAGCTTCATGACGCATGCTGTGGCGGGGAGGCGCGGCGGCTGCTGCACCGCGCGCGTCGAGATCGCCGACGTGCGCGAGCTGCGGTCGGCACGGTAGACGAAGCCCTTGATGGAGAAGTGGCTCAGGATCTTTGCCACTTCGGTTTCGGGAGCGTCGCGGTCGATCGGCGCGAACACGAGGCGCAGCTTCAGTGCGGCCAGGAAAGTCGCGACGAAGTCGACCGAGTTCGGCAGCTGCACGGCGAGGAGATCGCCGGAGCGCATTCCGGCGCGTGCGAGCTCGGTGGCGAGCTCGTCGGAGCGGCGCAGAAGAGACGCGCGCGTGACGATGTTGCCGTTGTCACCCTCGATGAGTGCAAACGCGCCGGGCGCGGCGGCGGTGAGGGCCTGAAAGTGTTGATGCATGAGCCCTTTCGAGGATAGCGATTGCCGGTCGAAAACGTCAACTAACTATTGGATAATCCGCGGCTCGCGGCTCGCGGCTGTTTGGGTCTTGGCTTTCAGCTCTTGACCCTGGGCGCTTCGTTCCCAAGAGCCAAGAGCCAACAGCCAACAGCCACGAGCGTTTTCAGCGGAGAGAGGAACCGGCTCCGTTTGGCGCTATTCTTCACTTTGGTGCGGCTCCAGAGGTGGCGCGGCGTGATCGCCCCGCGCATCCGATGGGATGCTTTGCCGGCCGCAGCTTCGACACAACCATGAAAAGCCACGACACGGACCTCAAACGCAAGCTCAAGGAGCTGCTCATCGAGCGGCTGAAATTCGAAGACATGACCCCCGAGGACATCGGCGACGACGAGCCGCTGTTCGCGGGGGGGCTGGGGCTGGACTCCATCGATGCTCTGGAGATCGTGGTGATGCTGGAGGGTGAGTTCGGCATCAAAGTCAAGAACGAAGCCTCGGCCCGCGACCACTTCCGCTCCGTCTCGACTCTGGCCGCCTACGTCGAGCAGAAGGTGGCGCAGGAGAAGAGTGCTTAAGAGAGTCCTGAGTCCTGAGTGCTGAGTCCTGAGTTCGAGGAGGCCCACTCAGCACTCAGGACTCAGGACTCAGGACTTATATGAGCTGGCTCTCCTCGCTTCCGCACCAGATCCCGTTTCGAGCGGCGTCCGCCGTCATCCGGCGTGACGAGAAATCGATCGAAGGCACCTTCCTCTGCACGGCCGACGACCAGTTGACGCCGGAGATCATGCTGATCGAGGCCATGGCCCAGTTCGGCGGCGGTCTCGTGTTCGGGGGGGCGAAACACGGCATGCTCAGCGGAATCGACGGCTGCGAGATCACGCGCCCCATCACACCGGGCGACGTCGTGCTCCTGGTGGTGACCCACGAAGCGTCGTTCGGCGGCCTGCATCGCTTCAGCGGAACGGGCTCGGTCGCGGGACTGGAATGCGTGAAGGGCCGGTTTTATCTCGCCGAACCTTGAAGAAAGTGCTGAGTCCTGAGTCCTGAGTACTGAGTACTGAGTACTGAGTAAACTCCGAGATCCACCATGCGCATACCCGACAGGAACATCCGCATCGCCGTGACAGGGGTGGGGATCATCTGTGCGATCGGCCGCAATCGGAAAGAGGTCTGGCAATCGATTCGCGAGTCGCGAGCGGGCGTCACGAAGATGACGCGATTTCCCGGCGAGACGTTCCCGACCGACATCGCCGCTGAAGTGACGCCCGATCTCGACGCCTTGCTTCCCGTTCGAAAACGGGAGGCGAAGCGGTTCTCGCGAACCGACAAGCTGGCCGTCATCGCAGCGGCCGAAGCGCTCGGCTGCGCGAACGGATCAGGAGCGGGCCTTGTCGCGAAGCCGTTGCCGCTCGATCGCGCCGTCGTGGTGACCGGCACCTCGACCGGGGGACTTCTGGAAGGTGAGGATTACTACTTCCGTCGTATCGTGCGCGGTCGCCGGCGCGCTCCCGCCTCGCGCGTCCTGCAGCAGCCGACCTCGAGCCCGTCGGATGCCGTGGCCCGGGTCTTCGGCGCGGGTGGCGGCGTCGTCTCCAACGCCACCGCCTGTGCATCGGGCGGGGCAGCCATCGGGATTGCCGCCGACTATCTGCGCTCGCACCACGCCGACGTCGCCATCGCCGGCGGGGCGGACGCGCTCTGCCGGCTGACCTACAGCGGCTTCAACGTGCTGCAGGCGGTCGATGCCAGTCCGTGCGCGCCGTTCTCGGCGGAGAGAAAGGGCATCACGTTAGGCGAGGGAGCGGCGTACCTCGTTCTGGAGCGATGGGACGACGCGATTGCGCGCGGCGCGCAGATTCTCGCCGAGCTGGCCGGTTACGGAGCGACGTGCGACGCCTACCACCCCACTGCACCATGCGAGGATGGACGGGGAGCGGCGGAGGCGATGTGCGCCGCCATGGCGGAAGGGCACCTCGAGGCCGCATCGGTCGACTACATCAACGCCCACGGCACCGGGACGGCTCTCAACGACTCGGCGGAGACGCGAGCCATCATCACGGCGGTCGGTACCGCCACTCCGGTGTCGTCGTCGAAATCGTTCTTCGGCCATACCCTCGGGGCCGCCGGAGGGATCGAGGCGGCGGTGACGGTCCTCGCGCTGACCGAACAGCTCGCGCCGCCGACGCTGCGGCTCGAATCGTCCGCGCCGGACTGCACGCTCGACTACATCCCCGGCACTCCGCGGCCGCTGGCAATGCGGAACGCACTTTCGAACACGTTCGGGTTCGGAGGCTCGAATGTGGCACTGCTGTTTCGGCGCGCCGGCGCGTAGAACGAGGACCTTGGCTGTTGGCTGTTGGCTCTAGGCTCTTGGGACCAGCTTCCCTCCCAAGAGCCAAGAGCCAACAGCCAGACATCTGCTATAACGCCGGCTCGGCATGGCGCGCATCGTCGTCAGCGGAATTGGCGTGATTGCGCCCGGCGCCACAGGCATCGAGGCCTTCCGGGCGATGCTCGCCGGCGGGCAAACCGCGATCGGGGAGATCGACCGCTTCGACACCGCCGGACTGACGGCTCACAAGGCGGCACTGGTGCGCGGATTCAACGCCCGCGACTACATCCCGCCGATGAAGATGCGGCGGATGAACGCGCTCTCGCGTTTCGGCGTCGCCGCCGCCCGCCTGGCCATCGACGACCTCGGCATCCCGGTGGCCGAGCTCGGCCAGACCGGCCTCGCCCTCGGCACGGCCTTCGGTCCCGTGCAGACCTCGGTCGACTACATGCGCGAGTACGTCGAGAAAGGCGCTGCGCTCGCTCCACCGCAGCTGTTCGCCGAATCGGTGGCCAACGCACCTGGGAGCCACATCGCCATCGAGTGGGGATTTCGCGGATTCAACGTCACCATGACCGAGAGGGAGTCGTCCTTCCTGGCGGCGGCCATGGCTGCCTCGTCGCAGATTCTGAAGGGAACCGTTCGCGCAGCAGCGATCGTCGGAGTGGAAGAGGTCAATGAGATGCTGTTCAGCGTCCTGGACCGCCTCGGTGCGCTGGCGCACGCAAGCGACGCGACGGACGAAGCGTGCCGGCCGTTCGACGCGCGGCGCAACGGCCTGGTGATCGGCGAGGGAAGCGCGATGCTCATCGCCGAGTCGCTGCAGTCGCTGGAGAGGCGGCTCTCGTCGGGAGTTGTCCCGCACGTCTACGGATATCTCGCCGGATTCGGCATTGCCCGCGACACCACGGCCTCGACCTCGGACTGGGGCCGTGATCCGGACGCGCTCTCCGCGGCCATGCGCGCGGCGATCGAGGACGCGGAGCTGCGGCCGGACGAGATCGACGCCATCTACGCGTCCGCGAATTCGACCCGGCGTGCCGATGCAGTCGAAGCAATGGCCATCCGGAAGTCTTTCGGCGATCGCATTCCTCCAGTCGTGGCAGTGAAGGGATACTTCGGCGAATATGCGGCCGCCGGAGCGCTGCAGGTGATTGCCGCGCTGCTTGCCATCGACGAACAGATGCTCCACGCCTCCTGCGGATTCGAAAAAAGTGATCGTGCCATGAGCATCGACATCGTTCGGGAACGCCGGCCGGCGCCGCTCCGCAACGTGCTCGTCAACTCCCTGTCGGCAGGCGGGGGTATCGTTTGCGCCGTGGTTTCGAAGGAGGCGGCGTGAGCGAGCGGGTGCTGGTGATGATCCCGGCATTCAACGCCGCGCCGTCGATCGGCAAGATCGTGGCCGAATGTCGCCAGCACAGCGATTCCGTAATCGTGGTCGATGACGGATCGAAAGACGGAACGGGCGAGATCGCGCGTCGGGCCGGATCGGTCGTCCTGAGCCACGACGTGAACCGCGGCAAGGGTGCGGCCCTGAAAACGGGATTCGCCTACGCCATCGCCAACGGATTCGACGGCGTGGTCACGATCGACGCCGACGGCCAGCATCTGCCGAGCGAGATCCCGAAGATCCTCGCCGCACGCTCCGGGAGCGGCGCCGATCTGATCATCGGCGGCCGCTCTCATCTGTTCGAGCACATGCTGCCGCGGCGTCGAATGGCCAATCGCTTCTCGGCGTGGTCGATCGCCAGGGCCGCAGGCACCGCAGTCACCGATTCACAAAGCGGCTTTCGCTTCTACTCGACGAAGTTGCTGCGCTCGATCAGCCTGAACTCCGACGGCTTCGACCTGGAGAGCGAGGTCATCGTTCGCGCCGGCCGGGGTGGCTTTCACGTCACCACCGTCCCGATCGAGCTCGGCTTCGTCGACGGCCTCTGCACGAGCCACTACAAACCGATCGCCGATACCGTGCGCATCGCCTGGACGGTGGTGAAGACGCGGTTCTTCTGGACCTGATCGAACGAGGTTGCGCGGTTGCGCGGTTACGCGGTTGCGAGGTTGCGCGGTTGCGCGGTTACGCGGTTTCCGATCTGCGCGTCCGTCTCCAAGACCGCGGAACCGCGGAACCCGATCATTCAACCCGGCGCCGCAGCCGGCGCGAGGCCCGACGGTTTCGGGCTTATCTGACGAGGCGGACGGCTGTCGGCTGTTGGCTCTTGGGGATGGGGATGCCCAAGAGCCAAGAGCCAAGAGCCAATAAAAGAGCCAAATCCGCGCAAAAGGTAGAATCAACCCCGTGCAGCCGTCGTTCTTCCGCAATTTCGTCCTGTTTGCCGAGCTCGACGACCGGGAGCTGGGGTCGATAGCCGCCGTCGCCAAGACGCGGCGATACGCCAAGGACGACGTCATTTTCCACGCGGATGAGACAGGCGACGTCTTCTGCCTGATCCGCATGGGCCGCGTCAAAGTGACGATGACCTCGCCCGAGGGGAAGGAGATCATCCTCTCGGTCCTGGGCCCGGGCGACTTCTTCGGAGAGATGTCGTTGCTCGACAACGAGCCGCGCTCGGCGACCGTGATCGCGACCGAGGCGCTGGAAGTGGTCACGATCTGGCGCAGCGATTTCCTGCAGATCCTCAGCGAGAACTTCTCGATCACGCGCAAGGTCCTGGCCGAGATTTCGCGGCGGTTGCGGACGGCCTCGGGACGGATCGAGTCATTGGCCACGATGGATGTGTACGGGCGGCTGGCGCGCTATTTCCTCGACCTCGCGGCCCAGCAGGGAAAGATCGTCGATAACGGCTACATCGCGGTGACGCGGCCGACGCACCAGTCGATCGCGAACACGATCGGCACCTCGCGCGAAACGGTCTCGCGACTGATTCACGACCTGATGCGCCAGAACCTGCTGCTCTCCGAAGGGAAGACGATCTACCTGCGGCAGAGTGCACTCGATCAGTTCCGCGCCGAAGTCTAGAAGAGAGTGCTGAGTGCTGAGTGCTGAGTGGGCGGTCATTCGTTCCTGCCCGATCTCGACTCATCCTGATGCCGCACGTCTTGTGTTTTGCTGCTCGCCTCCTGTCTCTCCCTCTGTTTCCGGCCTTTGCCTTGACTCAGTACTCAGCACTCAGTACTCAGCACTCAGTACTCAGCACTTCGTGAGGTTGGGGTATAAAGGCGCCGCTCCGGCATCCACATGCTCACGATTCCCAACCTGCTGACGCTGCTGCGGCTGATTCTCGTGCCGTTCTTTCTGCTGGCGTCGATCAACCACGCCTGGACTGCGGCATTCGTGATCTTCGTGACGGCTGCGGTGACCGACATTCTCGACGGGATGCTGGCGCGGCGGCTGAACCAGCGCTCGCGGCTCGGGGCGCTCCTCGATCCGGCGGCCGACAAGACGATGATGATCTGCGGCTACCTCGTCTACACGTTCGAGGCTCACCTGCCTCTGATCGCCATTCCGCGATGGCTGACGTTCGTGGTGTTCATCCGCGACTTCATGATCCTGACGTTCGCCTATCTGCTGTACACGCGGGTGCAGGTCAAACGTTTCCCGCCCTCGTGGGCAGGCAAGACATCGACCGTGCTGCAGGCCGTGACGCTGGCCGCGACGATCGCGGTCAACGCGTTTCTGCCGCAGCTGTTTCTGTTTGCGCAGTTCCTGTTTCGCGCGGCGTTGCTGATGACGCTCTATTCCTCGTGGGATTACCTCCGCCGCGGAGAGCAGCTGCTCGAGAATGGCACCGCCGATGCGGCACGCGGTGATGCGCAGGCTTGACCCTGCCGGAGCGCTCTCCTAGAATCCGCGCCTCGCCGCTCGACGCCCGGCGCGAAATAGTCAGCGGGTAGTGGTGGTTTGCACCGGTCCGACGCCTCCGTAGCTCAATTGGTAGAGCAGTGGACTCTTAATCCATTGGTTCCAGGTTCGAGTCCTGGCGGGGGCACCATCCGAGCTGGAAAATCAGAAACCAGAAGTCAGAAACCAGAAGGCGACCAATCGCGGATTATTCTTTCTGGTTTCTGATTTCTGGTTTCTGGTTTTTCAGGCGAAAGTGGCGGAATTGGCAGACGCGCTGGACTTAGGATCCAGTGGCCCAAAGCCGTGCGGGTTCGAGTCCCGCCTTTCGCACCACCCAAGGGCTGGAAGGTCGCAGCTCCCAGCTCGCAGGCATTTCTCTCGCCTGCGAGCTGAGAGCTGCGAGCTGAGAGCGATTTCGAAAGGTATCCATGCTGCTGAACTACACCGACATTTCCCCGGTCAAGAAATCCGTCGAAGTCGAGATCCCGGCGGATCTGATCGAAACCGAAACCAAACGCGTGACCACCGAGTTCGGACGGCAGGCGAAGATCCCCGGCTTCCGCCCTGGCAAGGTGCCTCCCACCATCGTGCGGAACCGTTTTGCGAAGGAGATCCAGGAAGAGGTGATGAGCCGGCTCCTGCCTCGCACGTTCCACGACGCGGTTTCGGAGCGGGGCGTCGAGCCTGTGGGCGATCC
Source organism: Acidobacteriota bacterium (assembly GCA_021781455.1). Taxonomy (GTDB): domain Bacteria; phylum Acidobacteriota; class Thermoanaerobaculia; order Gp7-AA8; family Gp7-AA8; genus JAJXWV01. Next base: position 65,648 of record JAJXWV010000083.1, read on the forward strand.
GCACCTCGAGCACGTCGACACCTACGTCGAAGGTGCGCCGGTCAAATACAGGGCAGAGTTCGAGATCAAGCCGCAGATCGAACTGGGCGAATACCGCGGTCTGGAGGTTGCTGATCCGAAGATCGAGGTCGCCGACAGCGATGTCGACGCCATGATCGACCGGCTGCGCGATCAGGCCAGCGCCTATCGCCCGGAAACCGAGCGCGGGCTCGAGGACGGAGATTTTGCGGTCATCGACATGGTCTCCTCCGTCGAAGGCGGCGAGCCGAAAAGCGACGCGGGGCACTTCCGGCTCGGCGAGGAGTCGCCGCTTCCGGAGATGCACGAGGTCATGCGCGGGAAGAAGCCGGGCGAGAGCGGATCGTTCGACAAGGCCTACGGCGAGGATGCGCAGCACGAGGAATGGCGCGGCAAGACCGTCCACCACGAGGTCACGATCAAGGAGATCCGCGTCCAGGAAAAGCCCGAGGTGAACGAGGAGTTCGCGAAGAGCGTAGGCGGATGGGACAGCGTCGAGCAGATGCGCGAAGCGATCGGCGCCGACATCCGGCGCCATCGTGAGATGGAAACGATGCGCATGAAGCGCAACCAGCTCGGCGAGCATCTCCTGGCAGCGCACGAGTTCGAAGTTCCGCAGTCGCTCGTCGAAGAAGAGCTCGGGAAGTCACTCAACAACTACGCGCGCTATCTGGTCTCGCAGGGAATCGAGATCGAGAAAGCGAATCTCGACTGGCAGAAGGTCGGCGACGACTTCCGGCCCGAAGCGACGAAGCGCGTCAAGCGCGCGCTGATCCTCGAAGCGATCGCAAAGAAGGAAGGGCTGACGGCCAGCGACGTCGAGGTCGACGCCGAGATCCGCCGTGCCGCGAGCGAAGGAGGTCGCGAGTTCGCCGACGTGAAGCATCGCATGAAGCACGATGGCGGCTACGAATCACTGCGTGCCTCGCTGGCGCAGGAGAAGGCGCTCGAGCTGGTGCTGCGCGAAGCGAAACCGCGCAGCGAGTAGTTCGCCCGAAGTCTCTGGGCGATCGCGCTCGTCTGTCCGCGGAGATGGGTCACGAGGTCACGAGGTGTCCGACCGGCCTCATGACCTCGAAACCTCGTGACCAGCGATCGCGAGATCGCGCGATTGTCCCCTGATCTTCCGGGCGGTTCCATCCGTCACATCTCGCCGTATGCTGCGGCAGATCGCTGAGAATTCGGCGATAGACTTGTGCTAGCGGAAAGTGAAGGAGATCCCATGGTTTTGATTCCGATGGTGGTCGAGCAGACGTCGCGCGGCGAACGCGCCTACGACATCTACTCGCGCCTGCTGAAGGACAACGTCATCTTCATCGGCCAGGCGATCGACGACAACATCGCCAACCTGGTTATCGCCCAGCTGCTGTTCCTGGAAGCGGAAAACCCCGAAAAGGACATCTCCATCTACATCAACTCGCCCGGGGGATCGATCACCGCCGGCATGGCCATCTACGACACCATGCAGTATGTGAAGCCGGACATCACCACGATCTGTATCGGCCAGGCCGCTTCCATGGCTGCCGTGCTGCTCGCCGCAGGCAAGAAGGGAAAGCGCTTCGCCCTGCCGAACTCACGGGTGCTCATTCACCAGCCGCTGATGTACGGTCTCGGCGGGCAGGCCACCGAGATCGACATTCATGCGAAGGACATCATGCGCATGAAGCGCCGCCTCAACGAGATCCTCTCCAACCACACCGGCCAGCCGATCGACAAAGTCGACCGCGACACCGATCGCGACTACATCCTGCAGGCTGCCGAAGCGGTCGAGTACGGGCTCGTCGACCAGGTGATCTCGAAGCGGGACTGACACTGCCGGGAGCGGCGGCTGTGGAGTGCGGCGACGGCAGTCGCCGCTTTTCTTTTCCCCGGGACTTCGCGCTCGACCGATCGACATCGCCGCCGCGCGGCTTTGCCGTGGAATGCAGTCGTAGTGAGTTGAGTTGACTTGAGCGAGCCACGGGGCAACAATTTCTGAGCACCAAGGGAAAAAGGACCCAATCGGAATGTCCAAGAAGGGGAACAGCGGCGACGTCCTGCGGTGTAGCTTCTGCAACAAGTCGCAGCGCGACGTGAAGAAGCTGATCGCCGGGCCCACGGTCTACATCTGCGATGAGTGCGTCGACATCTGCCTCGACATCATCGCCGAGGACCGCAAGGATGAGCCCGGGACGCTGGAAGGCGCTGGCCATCTCCCGAAGCCGAAAGAGATCAAGGAGTTCCTCGACCTCTACGTCATCGGTCAGGAGCGGGCGAAGAAGAAGCTCGCAGTCGCGGTCTACAACCACTACAAGCGGATCGACTACCACTCGCGCAACACGCGCCAGGACGTCGAGCTGCAGAAGTCGAACATCCTGCTGATCGGCCCGACCGGCACGGGCAAGACGCTGCTCGCGCAGACACTGGCGCGCATGCTGTCGGTGCCGTTCACGATCGTCGACGCCACCACGCTCACTGAAGCCGGCTACGTCGGAGAGGATGTCGAGAACATCATCCTCAAGCTCTACCAGGCTGCCGGCAACGACAAGGAAAAGACCCAGCGCGGCATCGTCTACATCGACGAGGTCGACAAGATCTGCCGGAAGGGCGACAACCCATCCATCACTCGCGACGTTTCCGGCGAGGGCGTGCAGCAGGCTCTGCTGAAGATCCTCGAGGGCACGGTGGCCAACGTGCCGCCGCAGGGCGGGCGGAAGCATCCGCACCAGGAGTTCATCCAAATCGACACGACGAACATCCTCTTCATCTGCGGAGGCGCGTTCGTCGGCCTGGAGAACGTCATCGAGCGGCGGCTGTCGCAGACCTCGATGGGCTTCGGCGCGAAGATCGCCTCCAAGAGGGACAAGCGCACGGGAGAGCTGCTGGAGAAGGTTCATCCGGAAGACCTGATCAAGTTCGGACTCATTCCGGAGTTCGTGGGCCGTCTTCCCGTGGTTGCCACCCTGAACGAGCTCGACAAGGGCGCACTCATCGAGATTCTCCGCGAGCCGAAGAACTCGCTGGTGCGTCAGTACCAGACGATCATGGGCTTCGAGAACGTGGAGCTGCGGTTCACGGACGACGCGCTCGAGGCGATCGCGGAAGCGGCGCTGAAGCGGAATGTCGGCGCGCGCGGACTGAAGATCATCATCGAAGAGCTGATGCTCGAGATCATGTACACGGTGCCTTCGCAGAACGCGATCAGCGAGTGCGTGATCACGGGGGAAGTGGTGGAGAACCGGGCCCAGCCGATCACGCTGTACAAGAAGGCGGGTTAGGTCTTCCTGCAGTTTATCCCGACGCCGAGCGGAGCGAGGCGGAGGGGTCACCGAAGCAGATCGTGAAACGGCCGCCGGCAAGGCGGCCGTTTTCAGTTCCAGCCCGGTTTCGCTGACTGCTCCTCTGTTGCCCGGTCATGCTCGGCTTAAACTACACGAGGGAACGAATCACTCTCCGTTTTTGTCTTACTCCCGCGCGATCTCCCTCACAGCCCGGCCCGGCCTGTCGGTTACACTGAACCCTGACCGAACGGGGGATGTGACTCGCATCGCGATCAGGTAAACAAGAGCCTATGTCAGTGCAAGAACCCGAAGCCCTGCAGCTCCCACTCGTGCCGCTGCGCGACATGGTGGTCTTTCCTTCGATGATGGCGCCGTTCGTGGTTGGCCGGCGCGCCTCGATCCTCGCTCTGGAAGCCACGCTGGCGACGAGCGAGAAGAAGATCTTCCTGGCCACGCAGAAGGACCCGAAAATCGACGACCCGTCGATGAACGAGATCCACCGCGTGGGCGTGATCGCCACGGTCGTTCAGAACCTCAAGCTCCCGAACCAGAACGTGAAGGTCATGGTGGAGGGGCTGGCCCGCGGCGAGATCGTCTGGTCGCAGGAATCGACCGGCTACATGGCGGTGGGCGTGCGCGAGGTGGACACCAGGTACCCGGTGACGCCGGAGGTGTCGCAGTACATGCAGAAGCTGGTGGAGATCTTCGAGCAGTACGCGAAGATGTCCCACCACCTGGCCTTCGAAGGGGTGATGGCGACACTGAAGCTCGACGAGCCCGATCGTTTCGCCGACACCCTGGCCTCCCACCTCCTGATCACCACGTCCGAGAAGCAGCTGCTGCTGGAGACCGCCTCGCCCTACGAGCGGCTGCAGAAGCTCCAGGACTTCCTGGAGATCGAGATCGAGAAGATCAACATCGACAAGCGCATCAACTCCAAAGTGAAGAAGCAGATGGAGCGCGCGCAGAAGGAGTACTACCTCAACGAGAAGATCAAGGCCATCCACCACGAGCTGGGGCGGAAGGACGATCGCTCGGACGAGGTCGAGGAGCTGCGGCAGAAGATCGAAGACGCAGGCATGCCGAAGGAGACGAAGGAAAAGGCTCTGCAGGAGCTGAAGCGTCTCGAAGCGATGCCGGGCGTCTCGGCCGAGGCCACGGTTTCGCGGAACTACATCGAATGGCTCGTGGCGGTGCCCTGGAAGAAGCAGTCGAAGGAGATCAGGGACATCGACCTGGCCGAGAAGATCCTCAACGAGGATCACTACGGGCTGGACAAGATCAAGGAGCGCATCCTGGAGTTCCTGGCTGTCCGGCAGCTGGTCAAGCAACCGAAGGGAACGATCCTCTGCTTCGTCGGCCCTCCGGGCGTGGGGAAGACCTCGCTGGCCAAGTCCATCGCCCGCGCCACCGGCCGCAAGTTCGTGCGCCTGTCGTTAGGCGGCGTGCGCGACGAGGCGGAGATCCGCGGTCATCGGCGCACCTACATCGGCGCCTTCCCCGGCCAGATCATCCAGCGAATGAAGAAGGCCGGCACCGTCAACCCGGTCTTCCTCCTCGACGAAGTCGACAAGATGGCCATGGATTTCCGTGGCGATCCCTCGTCAGCATTGCTGGAGGTGCTCGACCCGGAGCAGAACAACCAGTTCGTGGACCATTACCTCGACGTCGAGTACGACCTCTCCAAGGTCATGTTCATCGCCACGGCCAACGTGACGCACACGATCCCGCCGCCGCTGAAGGACCGCATGGAGGTCATCTCGCTGTCCGGCTATACGCACCTGGAGAAGCTGGCCATCGGCCGGCAGTTCCTCGTGCCGAAGCAGAAGGCCGAGCAGGGTCTCGACGAAGCGAAGATCACCTTCGACGACAGCGCGCTGGTCGAGCTGATCGACTACTACACGCGTGAGGCGGGCGTGCGCAACCTGGAGCGCGAAATCGGCTCCGTCCTTCGCAAAGTCGCCCGCATGGTGCTGCAGCACGGACCGCAGTTCGAGGCCACCGTCGATCGCCACAAGGTCCGCGAGCTCCTCGGCAAGCCGAAGTTCCGCACCCAGCAGATTCAGGACAAGAGCGAGATCGGCCTTTCCACCGGGCTGGCCTGGACCGAGGTCGGCGGCGAGATTCTCTCCACCGAAGTGGCCCTCTCCCGCGGCAAAGGCAACCTGACGCTGACCGGCAAGCTCGGCGACGTCATGCAGGAGTCGGCGCGCGCGGCGCTCTCGTACGTCCGTTCCCGCGCCGAGCTGTTCGGACTCGATCCCGACTTCCACTCGAACATGGACATCCACATCCACGTGCCCGAGGGGGCCATCCCGAAAGATGGTCCCTCGGCCGGCATCACCATGGCCACGGCTCTGCTTTCCGCAGTGACCCGCATCCCGGTGCACCGCGACGTGGCCATGACCGGCGAGATCACCCTCCGCGGCAAGGTGCTGCCCGTCGGCGGCGTCAAGGACAAGATCCTGGCGGCGGCGAGGGCGGGCATCACCCACATCATCATGCCGGCGGACAATGAGCGCGATCTCGAGGAAATCCCGGCGGACGTCCGGGAAAAAATGGAATTCCACCTGGTCGAGTCGATGGACGAAGTGGTCTCGGTTGCCCTCGATGGCACGATCGTTCCATTAGCGGCCAAGCAGAAATTGCCAGAGCCGGAGAAGATCGGAGCGGTGGAACCACCGGTCACGCACTAGACCTCAGGCGACAGACCGCAGACCGCAGGAAACCCTAAACGGCGGTCCGCGGTCTGTGAGCTGCGGTCCGATTGACATCCGCTGGAGAATACCGGCACAATCTCCCGCGTTCCATCACCCGACACTTCGAATTCTTCACGAGTACCCTCTTAGTCAGCACTCCGGCTTCTGCAACCAGGTGGACCCCCTGCCGCGACTGATCAACAGCCGCGGAGTTGCAGCAAGCTTCGAATCACCTTGGAAATCCGGACAGTTGAATTTCATCGGGCGGCGTACGGGCCCGAAGACTTTCCACGCGATCGGCGGCCACAGTTTGCGATGGCCGGACGATCCAACGTCGGCAAGTCGAGCCTGATCAACGCCGTTCTCAACCGAAAGTCGATCGCACGCGTGAGTCAGACCCCGGGAAAGACTCAGGCCGTTCATTTCTATCTGATCAACAACCGTTTCTATCTTGTGGATCTCCCCGGTTACGGATACGCAAAAGTGTCACAGAGCGTGAGGGGCACCTGGGCATCGCTGGTTCAGGGATATTTCGAACAGAGCAGCGACGACCTTCGGACGATCTTCCTGCTCCTCGACGCGCGGCGCATCCCGTCCGGGGACGACCTCCGGATGCACGAATGGTCGGCGCAAACCGGCGTCGACGAGCGGATTCTCCTGACCAAGACGGACAAGCTTTCGAACAGCGAGCTCGCGAAGAGCCGGAGTGCCATTGCGGCCGAGCTGCAGATCGCCCCTGAGGCGATGATCAGCTGCTCGACCGTGACCAAGAAAGGAATCGAGGAAGTGCGGCGTGAGATTGCGTCGCGACTCTGATGAGGGAAGCCCATGCAACATGACAAAGAATCCAACGTAGCCGTGACCGAGGCGCCGGACGAAATGCCGGCCGAGAAACCGGAAAAACCGCGCCGCGCACCGCGAAAACGCGCGGAAAAGACTTCCGACGAAGTCGTCGAAGCGAAGGGCGCTGCCGATGCAGCCGAGCCCGTCGCCGAACCGGCAGTGGCAGAAGTCCCGGCCGCAGCCGAGCCGGTGCCGCAGCCGATCGACGAGACCGATACCGACTCCGTGGTGGCCGAAAAGGCCGCTCCCGTCGAGGTCGAGAACGGCAAGACCAACGGCAACGGCGAGAACGGCAAGCGGAAGGCGACCCAGCAGGCCGCCGAGACCATCGACATCCGGCTCCTCAAGGACATGAAGCTTCCCGATCTTTCGAAGATCGCCAAGGAGCTCGGCATCGAGAACGCCTCCGGGCTGCGCAAGCAGGACCTGATCTTCGGGATCCTCCAGGCGCAGACCGAGAAGAGCGGGCTGATCTTTTCCGAGGGCGTGCTGGAGTGCCTGCCCGACGGATTCGGTTTCCTCCGCGCTCCGGAGTACAACTACCTGCCCGGTCCGGACGACATCTACGTGTCGCCCTCGCAGATCCGGCGCTTCGATCTCCGCACCGGCGACACGGTGTCCGGCCAGGTCCGTCCGCCGAAGGAAGGCGAGCGCTACTTTGCCCTGATCAAGGTCGAGGCCGTCAATTTCGAGCATCCCGACGTCGCCCGCGAAAAGACGCTGTTCGACAACCTGACGCCGCTCTATCCGCAGCACCGCATCAAGCTGGAAGTGCCGGTCAACATGTCTTCGCGCGTGCTCGACCTGGTCTCGCCGATCGGCAAGGGCCAGCGCGGTCTCATCGTCGCGGCACCACGCACGGGCAAGACCATGCTGCTGCAGGCCATCGCCAACGCGGTGACTACGAATCATCCGGAGATCACGCTGATCGTTCTGCTCATCGACGAGCGGCCCGAAGAAGTCACCGACATGCAGCGCTCGGTCAAGGGCGAGGTCATCTCCTCGACCTTCGACGAGCCGGCCTCCCGCCACGTGCAGGTCGCGGAGATGGTCATCGAGAAGGCCAAGCGCCTCGTCGAGCACAAGCGCGACGTGGTCATTCTTCTGGATTCGATCACTCGTCTGGCGCGCGCCTACAACACCGTCGTGCCGCCGTCGGGCAAGGTGCTGTCCGGCGGCGTCGACTCGAACGCGCTGCAGCGACCGAAGCGCTTCTTCGGCTCCGCGCGTAACGTCGAGGAAGGCGGCTCGCTGACCATCATCGCCACGGCCCTGGTCGACACCGGCTCGCGCATGGACGACGTGATCTTCGAAGAGTTCAAGGGCACCGGGAACATGGAAGTGCACCTCGACCGCAAGCTCTCCGACAAGCGCGTCTTCCCCTCCATCGACATCAACAAGTCGGGCACGCGCAAGGAAGAGCTGCTGCTCGAGAAGCAGGAGCTCAACCGGGTCTGGGTTCTGCGGAAAGTCTTTTCGCCGCTCTCGACCGTCGAATCGATGGAGCTGCTCATCGAAAAGCTCGACAAGACCAAGACCAATACCGAGTTCCTCAACGCCATGTCCTCCATGTGACCGGCCGCCGTAGCGGCCGGTCAGCCTGAGCGCCGAGCCATCAGCGAGCGCGAAGGATCTCAAGAAAGGCGTGTAGCGGGTAGCGTGTAGCGGGTAGGATTCGCCCGGCGGCTTCCTGCCCACTACACGCTACCCGCTACTCGCTCATGTGCGGCATCAACCTCATCTACGCATTCTCCGAAAACGCTCCTCCGGTCGACCGTGAGGAGTTGCTGCGCACGCGCGACTCCATGAGCAGGCGCGGACCCGACGCGGTGGGCGAATGGCATTCGCCCGACGGCCGCATGTCCATGGGCCATCGCCGGCTGTCGATCATCGACATCGATGAGAGCGGGAATCAGCCGATGACGAGCCCCGACGGGCGCTATGCCATCGTCTTCAACGGCGAGATCTACAACTACCGCGAGCTCCGCCGCGAGCTGGAGGCTTCCGGCCTGCACTTCCGCACCACCTCGGACACGGAAGTCCTCCTGGCGATGTTCGCCCGGGACGGCGAGCGGATGCTGATGAAGCTGCGCGGCATGTTCGCCTTCTGCGTGTGGGATGCGCGCGAGCGGACCGTGTTCATGGCTCGCGACCCGTACGGAATCAAGCCGCTGTACTACGCGCTCACCCCGACGACGCTGCGCGTGGCCTCGCAGGTCAAGGCGCTTCTGGCAGGCGGGGGCGTGTCGCGGACCCTCGATCCGGCCGGCATCGTCGGCTTCCTTGTGCGAGGGACCGTTCCCCAGCCCTTCACGACGTACGAGGCGATCCGCGCCCTTCCGGCAGGGGGCTACGCCATCGTCGACCGCCACGGCTCGACGGCCGTGCACCGCTATTTCTCGCTGGCCGAGGTCTACCGGGAAGGCGTCGAACGCTCGCACGATGTGAAGCCGGCGGAATGGCAGGAGATCATTCGCGAGGCGGTCCGGGAGTCGGTGCGCTACCACCTCGTGGCTGATGTCCCGTTAGGCGCGTTTCTGTCGTCGGGGAAAGACTCGACGACGGTGACTGCGCTCGCCGCGGAGGCAGGCTACAAGGAGCTGACCTGCGTCACGATCCGGTGCGCGGAGTTCGTCGGCACGAAGCAGGACGAGGTCCCGCTGGCGAAACTCGTGGCCGATGAATACGGCGTACGCCATGTCGTCCGGGCCGTGACCCGGGAGGAATTCACCGCCGACGTCCCGCGGATCCTCGCGGCCATGGACCAGCCGACGATCGACGGCTGGAACTCCTACTACGTCAACAAGGCCGCCGGTGAGCTGGGGATGAAAGTGATGCTCTCCGGCACCGGCGGCGACGAGCTGTTCGGCGGATATTCGTCATTCCGCAAGATCCCGCGCTTCGTCCGCGCGGCGCGCGTGCCTTCGAAAGTGCCGGGCCTTCCCGCGGCCGTCGATCACCTCTACCGCGCGGTGCGTTCGTCGAAATCGAGCCCCAAGAGCGGCCTGGTCCTGAGGTACTGCGGCACTTACGCCGGCGCATATTTGATGAAGCGCGGCGTGTTCATGCCGGAGGAACTGCCCTCGGTACTTCCGCGGGAAATCGCGGAGGAAGGGCTGCGCAGGCTCGATCTGCTGTCGCACATCCGCGGTGCGTTGACGCCCGATCCCGGCTCGCCGTTCGCACGCGTGGCCACGCTCGAGTCTTCGTACTTCATGCGCGACCAGCTGCTGCGCGACATCGACTGGACGAGCATGTCCCACTCGGTGGAAGTACGCGTGCCGCTCGTGGACGCGCATCTGCTGAAGAAGATCGTGCCGGTCCTCTGCGCCGCCCGCGATCACAAGAAGCTGCTGCTCCTCGGCTCGCCCGCGCGGCCATTGCCGGACGCCATCGTCAGGCGGCCGAAGACCGGTTTCCTGCTCCCCATCCGGCAGTGGCTGAAACCGCCCGCCGGTTCCGAGCACACCTTCGGCATGCGTTCGCTGGCGCTGATGCTGGCTGAGCAGCTGATGACGGCGTGAGGTGTCATCCTGAGCCGGCGGAGCCGCGGGGATGGCGGTAAGGCGGAGCGGCGTAGCGCGGCGAAGGACCCCGTGCGATGCATCGATCAGCGTTCAACTGAGCCGGGGCCTTCGCCGCGCTCCACCGCTCCCGTCCATCCGTCCGCCCCCGCGGTTGCGCCGGCTCAGGATGACACCTGCGCCGCCCTCGTGCTCGCCTCACGCAACAAAAGCAGGTCTTCCGACGTTTGCTACTCTGACACCACATGCCCAAGCGCAACCGGTTCAAAGATTTTCTGTGGCGGCACGCGGCGGGGCTGGCCCTGCTCGTCATGGTCGCCTTCGTGGCCTTCCTCGGGTTCGTCGGCTACACGTACGTCGTCATCACGAAGAAATTCGATTCCAGCCGGCGCTGGGACCTTCCCAGCCGCGTCTACTCCGACGCCACGCCACTGGTCCCGGGCATGTCGTATCCGCGGTCGCTGCTCGAGCCGAAGCTGAACCACGTCGGCTATCACGAGGTCCGCAACCGCGTGGCCAATCCGAGCGAGTACCGGTTCGTCGACGGTTCGCTGGAGATCTACCTGCAGAATTTCGACTATCCCGACATGGAGTTCCGGGCCATGCCGGTGAGGGTCGACTTCGACGGCCCGGAGGTGACGGCGGTGCACCGGCTCGACGACGGGGCGTCGCTGCGGGGCGTGCGCATCGAACCGGAGCTGATCACCTCGATCTACAACAACGAGATGGAGGACCGGCTGCCGGTCTCGCTCTCGGCGGTGCCGAAGGTGGTGACGAACGCCATCATCGCCACCGAGGACAGGAACTTCTACCACCACGAGGGCATCTCCATTCGCGGGACCCTCGGCGCGCTGATCACCGATTTGCGGCAGCACTCCTGGACTCACGGCGGCTCGACGCTCACGCAGCAGCTCGTCAAGAATCTCTATCTGAATCCGGAGCGGACGTGGCGCCGCAAGATCCTGGAAGCGCTGATGGCGGTCCTGCTCGAGGCGCGCTACTCGAAAAACGAGATCCTCGAGGCCTACGTCAACGAGATCTACCTCGGCCAGAACGGCGCGGTGCAGATCATCGGCGTCGAGCAGGCCTCGCAGGTGTACTTCGGAAAGCACGTCACTTATCTGACGCTGCCGGAGGCGGCCACCCTGGCCGGGATCATCCGCTCGCCGAACGTGCTCTCTCCGCTCAAGTACCCGGAGCGGGCGAAGCCGCGCCGGGACACGGTGCTGGGGCTGATGCGCGACCAGCGCATGATCAGCGAAGCCGAATACGAAAGCGCCGTGGCCACGCCGCTGTCGGTTTCGCGGTTTCCGAGGACTTCGCGCAGCGCGCCGTTTTTCGTCGACCTGGTGATGAAGCAGCTCCGCGAAACGTATCCGGAGACGCAGCTGAAGACCGAAGGGCTGCGGATCTTCACGACGCTCGACACGATCATGCAGCGCGCGGCCGAGCGGTCGCTCGACTCCGGCATCGCCGATCTGAAGAAGCGCTACTCGTTTCTGCGCAAGTCGCCGACGCCTCTGGAAGGCGTGGTGCTGACGATCCAGCCGGGCACTGGCTACGTGAAGGCGCTGGTCGGCGGCGAGAATTACTCGAAGACGCAGTTCAACCGCGCCATCCAGGCGCGGCGCCAGCCGGGATCGCTGTTCAAGCCGTTCGTGTACATCACGGCAATGGACCCGGCCCGCGGGCAGCAGGCCCTCACGGCGGCGACCATTCTCGACGATTCGCCGATCTCGATCCGCACCGGCACGTCGGTCTGGGAGCCGCAGAATTACGACAACCGCTTCCACGGCCCGGTCTCGGTGCGACAGGCTCTCGCTCATTCGTACAACATCCCGGCGGTGCGCGCGGCCATCAGCGCCGGCATTCCGAACGTGGTCAAGACCGCGTCGAGAATCGGCATCGAGTCGCGGCTGGAGCCGTATCCGTCGATCGCACTCGGTGCGTTCGAAGTGACGCCGCTGGAGATCGCCTACGCCTACTCGGCGTTCGCGAACCTCGGCGTGAAGGCCGAGCCGATCTCGATCCTCGCCGTGTCGACGAGCGACGGCAAGATCCTGGAGAGCCGCGAAGTGAAGATGAAGCGCGTCGCGCCGGCCGGCGTCTGCTACGTCATGGACAACATCCTCCAGGACGACTTCACCTATGGCACTGCCTCCAGGGCGCGCGCGCTCGGTTTCAGGCGGCCGTTCGCGGGGAAGACAGGAACGACGAGCAACTACCGCGATGCCTGGTTCATCGGCTACTCGCCGCGGATTCTCTCGCTGGTCTGGATCGGCTTCGACGACGGACACAGTGTCCGCCTCGCCGGCGGTGAGGCTTGCGTGCCGATCTGGACGACGTACATGAACCAGGTCGCGGGCCTCGTGCCCGATGTGGAGTGGAAGAAGCCGGAGGATGTGGTCGACCGGGTGATCGATCCCGAATCGGGCATGCTGGCCACACCGTATTGCCCGACGACCCGGGACGAGGTATTCGTTTCCGGCACCGAACCGACATCGGTCTGTCCATTGCACGCAGGGAGTGGCGAGCCCGTTCCCTTCTGGCGCGAGCAGCCGCCGATCATCGGGCAGCAGACCACAGCGGGCATGCCGCCGCAGCAGAACCAGCAGCAACCGCAGCAACCCCCGATCGAGCAGCAGCGTCGGGAGCGAGGCATCCGCAGAATCATCCGGATGATTTTCGGCGGAGGACACTGAGAACGGATCGCGGCAGGCAGCACGGCGGTTGCCCGTACAGTACGATTAACGAAACGAGCTGAGAGCAGTACGACAAGATGACGGTTTTCGCACGGACCTGGACGCGCGCGGAAGACGCGCTGTACTACATCGGCGGCCTGGGCGATCTCGGCGCGCAGACGGTGCGCGGCTGGTTCCGCGGGCCGTTCGAGCGCGATACGCTCGTGGTGCAGCTCGACCAGGTCGGCGTGCGATCGCTCTCCATCGTCTCGATCACGTCGCTGTTCATCGGCATGGTCCTGGCGCTGCAGACCGCCTATTCGCTCTCTGACTTCGGGGGCAGCCTGTTCATCGGCAAGGTGGTCTCGCTCTCGCTCGTGCGCGAGCTGGCTCCGGTGCTGATGGCCCTGATGGTCGGAGGCCGTGTCGGGGCCGGCATGACGGCCGAGCTCGGCACGATGAAAGTGACCGAGCAGATCGACGCGTTGCGCGCCCTGGCCACCGATCCGGTGCGCAAGCTCGTCGTTCCCCGCGTGTTCGCCACGACCATCATGCTGCCTCTCCTGACCATCGTCTCGGGCCTCCTCGGCATCCTCGGCGGCCTGTTCATCGCCGTGGTCAACCTGCACCTGACCGCGAATTTCTACATCCGCAGCGTGGTCGAGACGGTGAAGTTCAACGACCTGACCTCCGGCATCGGAAAGACGTTCTTCTTCGGATTTGCGATCGGACTGATCGCCTGCTTCAACGGACTGCGCACGACCGGCGGCGCCGATGGCGTCGGCCGCTCGACGACCGCGACGGTGGTCACGGCTTCGATCACCGTCCTGATCATGGACTTCTTCCTGACCAAGCTGTTTCTGCTCTTCTTCTGATGACTGACTCCCTTGTGACCGATCGCCGTGCCGAGGAGCGGCCAGCGCCGGACCGCCGGCAGCATCCCCGCGACGTGTTCGTGGAGTTCCGCGACGTGCACAAGGCCTACGGGCCGAAGAAAGTGCTGCAGGGCGTCGATCTCAAGGTCTATCGCGGCGAAGTGCTCGTGATCCTCGGCGGCTCCGGCACCGGGAAATCGGTCACGCTGCGGCACATGCTCGGCCTGGAAGCTCCTGATTCCGGTCAGGTGCTCGTGGAAGACGAGGACATCACCGACCTGCCGGAGGAAGAGCTGTATCGGGTGCGGATGAAGTTCGGGATGCTCTTCCAGAGCGGGGCGCTCTTCGACTCCATGACCGTTTTCGAGAACGTCGCCTTTCCGCTGCGCGAGCACACGGACATGACGGAAGAGGAGGTCGCCCGTGCGGTTCGGGAGAAGCTCGAGCTGGTGAGCCTGCCGAACACCGAGCACCTCATGCCGGTCGATCTCTCCGGCGGCATGCGCAAACGCGTCGGCCTGGCCCGGTCGATCGTCCTCGATCCGAAGATGATTCTCTACGACGAGCCGACGACCGGGCTCGACCCGATCACGGCGCAGAAGATCAACGAGATGATCATCGACCTGCAGTCGAAGCTGAACGTCACCTCCGTCGTGGTCACCCACGACATTCAATCGGCGTTCTCGGTCGGCGACCGCATCGCCTTTCTCGACCAGGGTGTCTTCGAGTGGGTCGGCACCATGGAGGAAGCGCGCAACTCGACTCACCCGGGGCTTCGTGATTTTCTCAAGGCCAGCGCGGTGACGGCCGCCCAGCCAACGAGTGCTGAGTCCTGAGTCCTGAGTGTCAACTCTCGCTGCACGAACTCAGGACTCGGCACTCAGGACTCAGGACTGAAATGAACGGCCGCCCAGCGGCATTTGAGTGAGCGACACATGCCGAAAACCTCCAAGTCGAAGACGATCCGGGTGGGATTGCTGATCTCCGCCTCGCTGGCCGTGCTGATGATGTTTTTGTTCTTCATCGGCTCGGAGCAGAAGATCTGGTCGCGCAAGAACGAATACGAGGTGCGCTTCGTCGACGTGGCCGGCCTGGCCGAAGGGAATCCGGTGAAGATTTCCGGCGTCACGGTCGGGGTGGTCAAGGACATCACGCTGCCGCGCGATCCGAAGACATCCGACGTCCGGATCGAGCTGATGGTCGACCGCAAGTATGCCGAGCGCATCCGCGCCGATTCGCGGGCCCGGCTGAAGAAGCTGGGACTCCTCGCCGGCGACGCCTACATCGACGTCACGCCGGGCAGCACCCGATATCCGGAGCTCGAGCCCGGCACGGTGATCCCGGCTCAGAAACAGACCAACGTCGAGCAGCTGATCTCCTCGGGCGAGGACCTCGTCGACAACCTCGTGCAGATCTCCTATTCGATGAAGAACATCCTCAACCGGGTCGATCGCGGTGAGGGTCTCCTCGGCGAGCTGACGAGCTCGCCCGAGACCAAGCAGCGCATCACCGACACCGTCCTGACGACGCTCAACAAAACCAATGCGGTGCTCACGCACGTGGAGAGCGGGCGGGGAGTCATCGGCCGGCTCGTTTACGACGACAAGTACGCCGAGCAACTCACCAACTCACTGGCCTCGACCGTCCAGTCCCTGCAGACTGTGTCGGCAAGCATCGAGAGGTCCTTCGCCGCCGGGAACGGGACGATCCCGGCCCTGCTCAGCGATCCGGAAGGAAAGAAGAAGATCTTTGATCTCGTCGAAAACCTGCGGGTCACCTCGGCGAACCTCGCTCTCTTCAGCGCCAGCCTGCAGAATGGCCAGGGGCTGGTGCCACGACTTCTGAACGACAAGGCCTATGGCGACCAGGCGCTCACCGAGTTCTCGCAGCTCGTCACGCAGCTCAATCAGACGGTTCAGAAGCTCAACTCCGGGCAGGGGACGGCGGGCAAGATGATCGCCGATCCTTCCGTCTACGAATCGATCAACGACATTCTGATCGGCATCAACGAATCGAAGCTCCTGCGCTGGCTGATCCGCAACCGACAGGAAAGCGGCATCGAAAAGCGCTACAACGAAGAGCAGAAAACGGCTCCGGCCACAGCCCCGCCGGCTCAGAAGCCCGCGGCCAGGTCGTCCGAAGAGACACCGCCTCCGCAGATTCCCGTGGTGGCGCCATCGGAGTCCGCCAACCCGGCAACAACCGCTGCCAGCCCGGCGCCTGTCGTCGCGAGCCCCACGACGGTCTCGACGACTCCGGCTGCCGCCCAGGCGAAATCCCCTTCTTCGGATGCTTCGGCGCCCGCTCCCGCGGACACGACGGCATCTCCGACGACGACCACCGCAGCGCCCGCCACTACGGCACCGGCGACGACCACCGCGCCGCCGCCGGCGACGACGACCACACCGCCAACCCCGTAAGTGGCTTCGAGCGGAGAGCGGACATGCTTGTCCACTCTCCGAGGACACTCGCATGGGCGTTCTCGAGGCCCCCCCCGTATCTCAGGCGGCGTTTCGCTGCGTGTTACGATTCGCCGCGCCCTCCGCCCGTCGCGGCGCGATCTCATCTCCCGGAGGATCAAGTGGATATCGCAGTCATCGGCACAGGCTATGTCGGCCTCGTGACCGGGGCCGGACTGGCCGACTTCGGCAACGACGTCGTCTGCGTCGACATCGATGAGAAGAAGATCGACGCACTGCGCCGTGGCGTGATCCCGATCTACGAGCCGGGCCTCGACAAGCTCGTCAGCAAGAACGTCAACGAAGGCCGCCTGGCCTTCACCACCGATCTCGCCGGCGCCATTCAGTCCGCGCGGGCCATCTTCATCGCTGTCGGAACGCCGCCGAAAGCGGACGGCTCCGCCGATCTTCGCTATGTCGAAGATGTGGCGCGCACGATCGCGAAGCACATGAACGGGCCCAAGCTCATCGTTACGAAATCGACGGTCCCCATCGGCACCGGGCGCCTCATCGAGAAGATCATCGACGGCACCGGAAACGGCCACAAGGCCTCCGTGGCCTCGAACCCCGAGTTCCTGCGGGAAGGCTCGGCGATCGAGGACTTCATGAAGCCGGACCGCGTCGTCATCGGCGCCTCGGATCAGGAAGCGATCGAGCTGATGCGGGAGATCTACGCTCCGCTGCACTCGCTGGAGATTCCCTTCGTCGTCACCAACGTCGAGTCCGCCGAGCTGATCAAGTACGCGGCCAACGGCTTCCTGGCCACGAAGATCACCTTCATCAATGAGATTGCGACGATTTGCGAGAAGGTCGGCGCCAATGTGCACGACGTGGCCATCGGCATGGGCCTCGACTCGCGCATCGGCCCGAAGTTCCTCCAGGCCGGCCCGGGGTTCGGCGGCAGCTGCTTTCCGAAGGACACCTCCGCGATGGCCGACATCGCCAGGAAATACGGCTACGAGTTCCAGATCATCGAGGCTGTGCTGCGCGTCAACGACGATGTAAAGCAGCGCATGGTCGAGAAGATCGTTCAAGCCGCCGGCGGCGACGTCAGCGGTAAGACCATTGCCGTGCTCGGTCTCGCCTTCAAACCGGAGACCGACGACATGCGCGACTCGCCGGCCATTCCGATCATCCAGGGCCTTCAGAAGCGGGGCGCCGCAATTCGCGCCTACGACCCGCAGGCAATGGAGAACTGCAGGAGCATCTTCGAGAACGTGACTTACTGCGAGGACGCGTATGCGACCGTGGAAGGCGCCGACGTCCTGGTCATTGCCACCGAATGGAACGAGTTCCGCGCCCTCCGTCTCGGGCGGATCCGGGAGGCGCTGCGGCAGCCGGTCATCGTCGACCTGCGCAACGTCTACGATCCGGCGCGTATGAAGGCGGAAGGCTTCAGCTACACCTCCGTCGGCCGCGCCGACCAGCCGCGGAAGAGAGGACAGGCCTGATGGGGCGTGCGCTGATCACGGGCGGTGCGGGATTCCTCGGATCGCATCTCTGCGACCTCTTTCTTGCCCGTGGCCATGAAGTCATCTGCATGGATAACTTCATCACCGGCTCGCCGGAGAACATCAAGCACCTCTTCGGCCGCGACGGCTTCACCTTCATCAAGCACGACGTCACGAACTACATCTACGTCGATGGGCACGTCGACTACGTCCTGCACTTCGCCTCCCCGGCGAGCCCGATCGACTATCTGGAGAAGCCGATCCAGACGTTGAAGGTCGGTTCGCTCGGCACGCACAAGACCCTCGGCCTGGCCAAGGACAAGGGGGCGCGCTACCTGATCGCGTCGACCTCCGAGGTCTATGGCGATCCCCTGATCCACCCGCAGAAAGAGGACTACTGGGGCAACGTCAATCCGGTCGGCCCGCGCGGCGTGTACGACGAGGCCAAGCGCTTCGCCGAGGCGATGACGATGGCCTACCACCGCTTCCATGGCGTCAACACGCGGATCGTGCGGATCTTCAACACCTACGGCGAGCGGATGCGCATCAACGACGGCCGCGTCGTGCCGGCTTTCATCGCCCAGGCGCTGCGCAACGAGCCGATGACGGTGTTCGGCGATGGCTCACAGACGCGGTCGTTCTGCTATGTCTCCGACCTGATCGAAGGCATCTACAGGCTGCTGATGTCCGAGGAGGTCTTCCCGACCAACATCGGCAACCCGAGCGAGATGACGGTGCTGCAGTTTGCCGAGCGGATCAAAGCGCTCGTCGGATCGACGGCGCCGATCGAGTTCCGCCCGTTGCCCGAGGACGATCCGAAGATCCGCCGTCCGGACATCGGCAAAGCGCGGAAGCTGCTCGACTGGGAGCCGCGCGTGCCGCTGGATGAAGGCCTGAAGCGGACCATCGACTACTTCCGCCGCAAGGTTCTGGACTAGCGCAGCCCCGTCACTCTGAGCCGGCGAAGACACGGGGAAAGGGCGGGCGGGTGGAGCGGCGTAGCGCGGCGAAGAGTCTCAAAATGCGCGGATTGTGGAGTCTTGCGCTTGATCAGATTCTTCGAGCGAGGACAGCCGGCTCACCGCGATCGTGCAATCCGCAGACTGTTCACCGCGCTCCACCGCTCCCGCCCACCCAACCGCTTCCGCCGGCTCAGAGGCTGTGCAGAAATCGAGAGCGGATGAGGGGGTTGTACTGCGACTCGATCCTCGTCGGTTCATTGCTGCTCCACCGCCGCCTCCACCGGCTCAGAGTGACGGTGGGGGGGACTGCGCTCGCGATTTGCATGAGCGTTGAGCATGGTCAGTCCGCGCACCTGGGCGCGCGAATGGCGCGTGCTCCTCGAATTCGTGGCCGGCTTCTGCGGCACGATCTTTTTCCACCAGCCGGCGCTCTGGCTGCTTCACATCGCCGGCATGACCCCGAACACGCCGTACGTGATGACGCCCGTCCCGCCGTTCAGCGTCCCGTCGGTCATCTCGCTCGCCTTCTGGGGCGGCATCTGGGCGCTCATCCTGATCCCGGTGATCGCGAATGTGCGCAACGAGGCCGGTTACTGGATTGCGGCGCTCGTCTTCGGCGCGATTGCTCCGACTGCGGTGGCCTGGTTCGTCGTCGCTCCGCTCAAGCATCAGCCGATGGCGGCGGGATGGAAGCCCGCGGCCATGGCTCTGGGGCCGATCGTCAACGGCGCGTGGGGTCTCGGGACCGCCCTGCTGTTCCGTTTCTTCGTGAGGTCGAAATGATCGCCGGCGTGAAGCGCGCGTATGAGCCGCCGTCTTCAAAAGACGGAAAGCGCGTGCTCGTCGACCGGGTCTGGCCGCGCGGTGTGAAGAAGACCTCGATCGACGTGTGGATGAAGGACGTGGCGCCGTCGACCGCGCTCCGCAAGTGGTTCGGCCATGATCCGGCGAAGTGGAGCGACTTCCGGAAGCGCTACTTCCGCGAGCTCGAGAAGAACCCCGCCGTAACCGAGTTGAGGAAGGTTGCGAGCCGGCAGCGAGTCACGCTCGTCTACAGCGCGAAAGACGAGGAGCACAACCAGGCGGTCGCGCTCAGGGAGTACCTGAAGTCATCCTGACAGTCCGGTGGAATTGAGAAAGCGCCCGCTCAGCGGACGATCGTCTCTTCCCGCCGCGGGCCCGTCGAGATGATCGAGACCGGCGCCTCGACTTCATCCTCGATGAAGCGGATGTAGTCACGGGCTGCCTGCGGAAGGTCGTCGATCGAGGTCAGGCCGACGATCGACTTCTTCCAACCCTTGAACGTGCGGTACTCCGGCTTGTAGTCGTGGTGCGAGACGGCAAACGCCGGAAATGTCTTCCAACGCTCGCCGCGCACGTTGTAGCCGGTGCAAATGGGGATCTCGGCGAGCTCGTCGAGGACGTCGAGCTTCGTCAGGGCGATCGAGTCGATGCCGTTGAGCATGGCCGACGTGCGGAGGACGGGAAGGTCGAGCCAGCCGCAGCGCCGCGGCCGTCCGGTGACGGTGCCGAACTCGTTGCCGCGGGCGCGCAGGTGCTCGCCCTGTTCGTCGGTCAATTCGGTGGGGAAGGCTCCTCCGCCGACGCGCGTGGTGTACGCCTTGACCACGCCGATGACGCGGTGAATGTGCTTGGGGGCGACGCCGAGGCCCGTGCAGATGCCGCCGACGACGGTGTTCGACGAGGTTACGAACGGGTACGTGCCGTGATCGATGTCCAGCATCGTCCCCTGCGCGCCCTCGAACATCACGCTCTTCCCGTTGCGGAGGTGCTCGTTGATCCAGACGGTGCCGTTGGTGATGCGCTCGGCGAGCACCTCGCCGTAGCGCAGATAGGTCTCGAAGAGTTTCTGGGGATCGTAGGTCTCGCGGCCGTACACGCTCTTCAGGAGGAGATTCTTCTCCGCGCAGGCGAACTCGATGCGCGCCCGCAGCAGGTCGGGATCGAGCAGATCGGCGATGCGGATGCCGTAACGGCCGACCTTGGCCTCGTACGCCGGCCCAATGCCGCGACCGGTGGTCCCGATCTTTCCCTGGCCGGCCGCTTCCTCGCGGGCCAGGTCGAGTGCCTTGTGGTAGGGGAGGATGCAGTGCGCGGAGTCGCTGATCTTGAGGTTGCTGTCGATGTGCACCCCGAGGGCGCGCAGTTTCTCGATCTCTTCGAGCAGCGCCTCGGGGTCGATGACCATGCCGTTACCGAGGAGGCAGAGTTTGTCGGCGTGAAGAATGCCGGATGGGATCAGCCGCAGCGCGAAGTGCTGGTCGGCAAACTTGACGGTGTGGCCGGCGTTGTGGCCGCCCTGATAGCGGGCGACGATGTCGAATTGCTCGCAGAGCAGGTCGACGATCTTCCCTTTTCCCTCGTCACCCCACTGGGTGCCGATGACGGCGAGATTTGGCATGCGGCGCGGAGACTAGCACAGGAAACCGCGCTCGGGCTGCGAGGGGGAACGGAGGTTGCGAGGTTGCGAGGTCACGAGGTTTCGAGGCGTTGCCCGGGCTCTATCGCGGTGCCTCCCCGTCACTCTGAGCCGGCGAAGCCGCGGGTGGCTGGGTGGTGCGCGGCGGAGCGCGGCGAAGAGTCTCTTACCGGGACGAGCTGTCCGCTGGAGACTCTTGGCCGCGCTTCGCCGCTCCCGCCAACCACCCTTCCCCGCGTCTCCGCCGGCTCAGAGTGACGGGATTTCGCAATTCGCAATTCGCAATCATTCCTCGATATGCTCCCGCCCTGCTCTGCACGCATCTTGCGCGAGCCGAAATCCGTCCGAGAGGATTCTCAATGTCACTGCTGAACACCCTTTCCGCTGAGCTCGATCAGATGGGGAAGGCCGGCACCCTGAAGCGCGAATTGCCGCTGCGCGGCCCGCAGGGGGCGATGGTCGAGATCGAGGGCAAGGGCGAAGTCATCATGCTGACTTCGAACAACTATCTTGGCCTGGCCAACCATCCGGCCATCGTCGAAGCGGCTGAAAAGGCGGAGCGCGACTTCGGCTACGGACTCGCTTCCGTGCGCTTCATCTGCGGCACGCAGACCATCCACCGCCGCCTCGAGGAGCGCATCAGCGAGTTCTTCGGCACCGAAGAGACGATCCTCTACGGGTCGTGCTGGAACGCGAACGAAGGGCTGTTCCAGACGATTACCACGGAAGACGACGCCATCGTTTCCGACGAGCTGAACCACGCCTCGATCATCGATGGCGTGCGCCTCGCGAAGTCGCGCAAGGAGCGCTACAAGAACCGCGACATGGCCGATCTGCGCAGGGTCATGGAGGCGACCAGAGACTCGCGCAACCGCGTCATCATGACCGACGGCGTGTTCTCCATGGAGGGGTCGCTGGCGCCGCTGCCCGAGATGGTGGCCATCGCCCGCGAGCACGGCGCATTTCTGGTCGTCGACGATTCCCACGGTACGGGCGTGCTCGGGAAAACCGGCCGCGGGACGGCGGAGGAGCTCGGGGTATTCGGGAAGATCGACGCCTACACCTCCACGCTGGGCAAGGCTCTCGGCGGCTCGCACGGCGGCTTCACCACCGGTCCGCGCGTTCTGGTCGACTACCTGAGGCAGAAATCGCGGCCTTACCTTTTTTCGAATACCCTTCCGCCCGCAGTGGTGATGGGATCGATGGCCGCGCTCGACCTGCTGGAGAAAGACTCGACTCTGGTGTCGCGGCTGCGGGAGAACACGACTCGTTTTCGGCGTGCCCTCGCGGCGCGGGGTGTGAACATCCGCGAAGGAATTACGCCGATCGTGCCGATCCTCATCGGCGACACGGCCAAGGCGATCGCCATGTCGGCCGAGCTTCTCGACCGCGGTGTGTACGTCTCCGGCTTCGGCTTTCCGGTCGTTCCGCAGGGGCAGGCGCGGCTGCGATGCCAGATCAGTGCAGCGCACACGACCGAGCAGCTCGATCGGGCCGCGAATGCGATCGTACAGCTCGCCGAGAAGTACGGAGTACTCGCGGACGCATGAGACCCACCGTCCTCATATTCCGCGAGCGCCCCGACAGGTACGGTCGCGGACGTGCAGCTGCACCGGGTCGGATGGAGTGAAGACAATCGGGTGACACCTCTCCTGTTCATCATCAGCGTCGCCACTCTCTCGTTTATCGGCGGCTTCGTTGGATCGCTGCTCGGTCTCGGCGGCGGCATCATCGTCGTTCCGGTCCTGACGCTTCTGATGCACATCGACATTCGCCTGACGATCGGTGCATCCATCGTTTCGGTCATCGCGACCTCCAGCGGCGCCGCAGCGGCCTACGTCCGCGATCATCTGGCGAACATCCGCGTGGCGATGTTTCTCGAGCTCGGGACCGCGTCGGGCGCGATCACGGGGGCGTACCTCGCCGGCATCATCCAGCCGCGGTGGCTGTACATCCTTTTTGGCGTCGTGCTCAGCTACTCCGCCGTGGCGATGTACCGCGGCCGCCACACCGCCAAACGCCACGTCGTTCCCGGGCCTCTGGCGCGCAGACTGCGCCTCGCCAGCTCCTACTACGACGATGCCGCCAACGGCGAAATCGTCTATCAGCCCGTCCGGCCGGGGTTAGGCCTCGTGCTCATGTACATCGCAGGCGCAGCGAGCGGACTGCTCGGCATCGGCTCGGGCGCACTGAAAGTCCCGGCGATGGACCTGGCCATGGAGCTGCCGATCAAGGTGTCGACGGCCACGAGCAACTTCATGATCGGGGTCACCGCCGCCGCCTCGGCCGGCATCTATTTCAGCCGTGGACAGATCGACCCGTTCATTGCAGCTCCGGTGGCCATCGGCGTGCTCGCCGGCGCATTCGTCGGCTCCCATACGCTCGGTAGGATCGACAGCCACGCCATCCGCGCGATCTTCGTGGTCGTCCTGCTCATCGTGGCGGCCGAGATGCTGTTCAAAGGAGTCCGATGGTGACTGTCGAGCCCGCATCAAGACCGGAACCGCGCTGGGTCGACATCGCGATCTCGAATCTGCTGCGCGGAGGAGTCATTCTCAGCATCACGATCGTCATCATCGGCCTCGGCGTGACGTTCGCTCACCACCGCGACTACTTTCAGTCGCGGCCGGCGCTGGGCGAGCTGACCCGGCCGGGCGAGCATTACCCGAGCTCGGTTCAGGATGCGCTCCGCGGTGTCTTGGCGTTGCGCGGCCAATCGATCGTCATGTTGGGCCTTCTGATCCTGATCGCCACTCCGGTGGGGCGGGTGACATTTTCGATCGTAGTCTTCCTGATCGAGCACGACCGGATGTACGCGATCGTCACGACGGTGGTCTTGCTGCTGCTGCTGCTGTCGTTCGTTCTCGGCGCAACGGAATGAGTGCGGCGATTGGGATGACCACGGTTGAGGAAAGCGTTTACATGGCCGAGGGTCCAGATTGCAGCGAACAATCAACGGCATAGAGCGGGTGGCCACAGTCCACCTGCGCGACGGGATCGAATCGTTTCTGCGATTCGCCAAAGGCCGGCTCTGGCGCGAGGCTTCGCAGCGGGAGCGGCTGCAGGCGCTCTCGGTCGCCGTCCGGCGCGCCGCCCTCGATGCCATGCGCGACAGCGAGCGCCGCTATCGCGAGCAGGACGCCAAGCGCGTCTACTACTTCTCGATGGAGTTCCTGATGGGACGCGCGCTGGGGAACAACCTCATGAACCTCGGCATCTACGACGAGGCGCGCGCGGTGGTCTCGGAGCTGGGCGTCGACTTCGACGAGCTGCAGGCGCTCGAGCCCGATGCCGCTCTCGGCAATGGCGGCCTGGGCCGCCTGGCGGCGTGCTTCCTCGACTCGCTGGCCACGCTCGACTATCCCGGCTTCGGCTACGGCATCAACTACGA
The DNA here is from genome assembly GCA_021781455.1 of Acidobacteriota bacterium. Classification (GTDB taxonomy): domain Bacteria; phylum Acidobacteriota; class Thermoanaerobaculia; order Gp7-AA8; family Gp7-AA8; genus JAJXWV01. The sequence goes on from JAJXWV010000083.1 coordinate 90,251, forward strand.
GTTCGGCCTCTTCAAGCAGACCTTCGTCAACGGCTTCCAGCACGAGAAGCCCGACCACTGGCTGGAAGGGGGCTCGCCGTGGCTGATCGAGCGCATCGACGAGCCGGTGGCTGTGCCGGTCTACGGCGCAATCGCGCACAAGAACGACAGGAGCGGCGCCTATACGCCAAGCTGGATCGACTACAAGGTCATCATCGGCATTCCGCACGACATGCCGATCGTCGGCTACGGCGGCCGGACCGTGAACGTGCTGCGGCTGTACTCGGCGCGCTCGTCGGATGAATTCGACATCGGCATCTTCAACGCCGGCGACTACATCCGCGCGGTGCAGCACAAGATCAGCACCGAGGCGATCTCGAAGATTCTCTACCCGTCGGATCAGGTGCAGTCCGGCCGCGAGCTGCGCATGCTGCAGGAGTATTTCCTGGTGGCCTGCGCGGTCCGCGACATCGTCAACCGCTACAAGGAACGGCACGACACGTTCGAGGAGTTCGCCAGGAAAGTGGCGATCCAGATGAACGACACGCATCCGGCGTTCACCGTGCCGGAGCTGATGCGCGTTCTGGTGGACGAGGAGCGGCTGGCGTGGGAGCACGCCTGGAGCATCACCGTCGACACGCTCGGCTACACCAATCACACGCTGCTGCCGGAGGCGCTGGAAAAATATCCGCAGGAGCTGCTGGAGCGCGTACTGCCGCGGCACCTGCAGATCATTCAGGAAATCGACCGCCGCCTCGTCGCGGAGGTGGAGCGGCGATTCCCCGGCGATCTGGGGATGATCCAGCGGGTGTCGATCCTCAACGACCACCAGGTGCACATGTCGAATCTGGCCATCGCCGGCAGCCATTCCGTCAACGGCGTTGCCTTGCTGCACTCGAACCTGGTGAAGGAAACGCTCGCGCCTGATTTCTTCAAGCTCTACCCCGACCGCTTCAACAACAAGACGAACGGTGTGACACCGCGGCGATGGCTTCTCTACGCGAACCGGCCGCTCGCATCGCTGATCACGAACGCGATCGGCGAGGGGTGGGTCCGCGATCTCGACGGGCTGCGGCAGCTCGAGCACGTGGCCGGCGATGCCTCGTTCCTGGAGAAGCTCGAGGCGGTGAAACGCCGCAACAAGGTGGCCCTGGCCCGCGTGACCAAGGACCTCACCGGAGTGGCCATCGACCCGCGCACGATGTTCGACGTTCAGGTGAAGCGCCTTCACGAGTACAAGCGGCAGCTCCTGAACGCCCTGCACATCGTCGACCGCTACTGGCAGATCGTGGAGGACGGCCAGACGCCGCTGGTCGCGCGAACCTTCGTCTTCGCCGGCAAGTCGGCTCCCGGATATTTCGTGGCCAAGCTGATCATCAAGCTGATCCACTCGATCGGCGAGGTGGTGAACTCGGATCCGCGCACGCGGGACTGGCTGCGCGTGGTGTTCCTTCCCGACTACCGTGTCACGCTGGCCGAGGCCATCATGCCGGCCGCAGAGCTGAGCGAACAGATCTCGACCGCAGGGAAGGAAGCATCGGGCACCGGGAACATGAAGCTGGCTCTCAACGGCGCGTTGACGATCGGAACGTGGGACGGGGCGAACATCGAGATTGCCGAGGAAGTAGGAGAGGAGAACATCTTCATCTTCGGGTTGCGGACGAACGAGGTCGCGGAGCTGCTGGCGCGCGGCTACCGGCCGGAAGACTCTCTGAACGCCAATCCTCGTCTGCGGCGCGTGATCGACTCCGTCGCTTCGGGCCATTTCTCGCGCGGCGACAAAGACATCTTTCGCCCGCTGGTCGCGAACCTGACCAGCTCTCGCGACATCTACGTCCACATCGCCGACCTGCAGGCGTACATCGAGACTCAGCAGAAGGTGGACATCGCCTACAGCGATCGCATGGCCTGGCTGCAGAAGTCGCTGCTCAACATCGCCCGCATGGGGAAGTTCTCCTCGGACCGCACGATCCGCGAGTACGCAAACGACATCTGGCACATCAAGCCGGCGGTGATCGGCAATTTCGCGCACGCCGCGCTGACCGACGTGAAGTGATCGCGATGTAGGGACGCGCAGCAGCGCGTCCGCAACTCCCGGCTGTTAGACCTCGATGAAAGTTGCGGACGCGCTGCTGTGAGTCCCTGCTCCGTTGAGCGCGCTCGTCGGTTATGATGCCGGCGCTCGTGCGCGCCATCGATCTCGTCATCATCGTCAGCTATCTCGCCGCGATACTCTGGATCGGCTTCTGGGCGCGCAAACGGCAGAAAACGACCCGCCATTACTTCCTGGCCGGGCGGCATCTACCGTGGTGGGCGATCGCCGGATCCATCGTCGCCACGGAGACTTCGGCGATCACCTTCGTCTCGATCCCGGGCCTGGCCTATTCGCGCGGCGGCGACTTCACCTTCCTCCAGCTCGTTCTCGGCTATCTCGTCGGCCGGGTCGTCATCTGCATCCTCTTCATCCCGCCCTATTTCCGACGAAGCCTGCTCACGGTGTACGAACTTCTGCACGATTATTTCGGCGGCGCGGTGAAGAGCCTCGCCGCGTCGCTGTTCATCGTCATGCGCACGGTCGCCGACGGCGTGCGGCTGCTTCTGACTTCGGTCGTCATGGCCGTGGTCTGGACGTCGTTCTTTCCGCAGATGTCGGTCTCCGCGGCGACGGCCCTCTCCATCTGCCTGATCGGCTCGGTCATGCTCGTATTCACCGCCGTGGGCGGAATGGAAGCCGTGGTCTGGACCGAGGTGCTGCACGTCGGTGTCTACATCATCGGAGCGGTGGTGGCGGCGACCACTCTGATCTCGCTGATCCCCGGAGGATTCCACGGGGCGGTAGCGGCCGGATCCGCGCTCAACAAGTTCCGCGTTTTCGATTTCTCACTCGACCTGCACAGGCCTTACCTCTTCTGGGCCGGCCTCATCGGCGGCTGCTTTCTGAACATGAGCACACACGGCACCGATCAGTACATGGTGCAGCGGTATTTGTGCACCACGAGTGCGAACAAGGCGCGGGTGGCGCTGCTCGTGTCGGGCGTGGTCATCTTCCTGCAGTTCATCGGCTTCCTCTTCATCGGCGTGCTGCTGTTCGCGTACTACCGTCCGGACCGGCTGGCCACGTATGCCACGGGCGCCGCGGCAGCGCCGTTTCTCGCTCCCGACCAGGTCTTCCCGGACTTCATCATCAATCACCTGCCGTGGGGGATTTCGGGGCTGCTCGTCGCCGCCGTGCTGGCCGCGGCGACCTCGCCGTCCGTCAACTCGATCGCGGCGACCGCCGTGTCGGATCTCTACAGGCCAATCGTCCACGGCAGGGAAGACGCCCATTACCTGCGCGTCTCCAGGATTCTCACCGTGGCCGCAGGATTGGCGCAGATCAGCGTCGCCCTTCTGCTCCGAAGGCAACACCGCTCGGCCGTCGATCTGGCTCTCTCAGTTGCTTCGCTGATCAACGGTCCGATCCTCGGCGTCTTTCTGCTCGCGGCCGTGAAGCGCGGCGGCAGAACCGCGGCGCTCGTCGGCATGATCTGCGGTCTCGCCGCGGTGACCTATGTGTGGCTCGGGACTTCGATCGCCTGGCCGTGGTACACGGTCGTGGGCAGCCTCGTGACGCTCGGCGCAGGAACACTGTTCGGGATGCGCCGGCACGACCCGGTTGGGGTGCTGCCGCCCGTTGCCGAGGAGTAGCAGCTGCCGCGGCTGATCCGAGTTCGGCGAGCGGATCGTCAGAGCCGTGTGTGCGAAGTCACGTGATGACTGTGATAATGAGCACGCAAATTGATCGTGGCAGTCACAGTGGCGTTGTGGCGACGGTAGGACTCTACTGAGCAGGAGTCCTGCAAATGGATGAGCTTTTCCTTCTCCTCGTTGAAGCAGAACACCACGCCGACACCGTTCTCGCCCGCTGCACTGACCCGATGACGCGCCGGCATGCGGAAGAGGTCCGCATGATGGCCGAGGATCTGCGCAAGCGCGCGTTCGGCGACAATCCGCCGACTTCTGAAATCGTTGCCGCCGGTCTTCAGGGATTGGGCGACTTCATCGAAGATGCAGCGACGCGGTGCGAAGATCCGTACTTCGACAGCATCCTCCGTTTCAGTTGCGAGAGCGTTCGCGATTTCGCACAGCTGCTGACCAGCGGCCGCATCGTCGTCGCCTGACTCTGGCTGAAGGACTCCGCCCCGTCTGCGACCGGGCTGCAGCTCCGGCGTGCCGAATCGCTTTTCTAGAGCCTGAGCCGACGCTGCTGCTGCGGGCGCGCGCCAGAGGTCGTTCCACCCGTTGCAGACGAGGCAACTACGGCGGGGTCTTGACAGCGCGATTTCCGCGGAGCATCGTGGCGGGCAGAACCCACCAAAAACACGTACTGGAGGTGCCTCGTGGACCTGTCGCGTCGATCATTCCTCAAAGCGACGACCGTGGGCGGAGCTGTCGCCTTGGGCTTCGATCTCTCCCGTGCCCGAGCCGAGGTGCGGGAATTCAAGATCTCCCGCACCACCGAGACCCGCAGCATCTGCCCGTACTGCGCCGTGTCGTGCGGCGTGATCGTCCATACGCTGGGTGACCGCTCCAAGAACGCCACGCCGGCGGTCGTGCACATCGAGGGCGATCCCGATCACCCGATCAGCCGCGGCAGCCTCTGTCCGAAAGGCATCACGCTCAAGGACGACATCAACAATCCCGCCCGGCTGAAGTCTCCGAAGGTCCGCCGTCCCGGCTCCGACCATTGGGAAGAGATCAGCTGGGACGAGGCGATCTCCGGCATCGCGCGCCATCTGAAGGACACGCGCGACCGCACCTTCGTGGCGAAGAACGCGAAGGGCCAGGTCGTCAACCGCACACCAGGCATCGCCATGATCGGCGGCTGCACCGACACGAACGAGTTCAATTTCCTGCAGTGGAAGGCGATCTCGGCCTGGGGAGTGCCCTACAGGGACAGCCAGGCTAGGGTTTGACACGGCCCCACGGTGGCCAGTTTGGCCGCCACATTCGGTCGCGGTGCAATGACCAATGGCTGGGTCGACATCAAGAACGCCGACGTGATTCTGGCGATGGGCGGCAATCCCGCCGAGAACCATCCGGTCGGCTTCAAGTGGTTCATGGAAGCGCGGCGGACTCGCAATGCGAAGCTGGTCGTCGTCGATCCGCGCTTCACGCGGACCGCGTCGGTCGCTGACCTTTATGCGCGGGTGCGCTCCGGCTCCGACATCGCTTTCCTGCTGGGCATCATTCGCTACGCAATCAACACGGGCCGCTTCCACAGCGACTACGTCAAGCTCTTCACGAATGGGCCATACATCATCAGCGACAAGTTCTCTTTCAACGACGGGCTCTTCTCCGGATTCGACGGGACCAAGAACCAGTATGTGAAGGACAGCTGGGCGTACGAAGCGGATCCGAAGAGCAAGGCCTACGCACTCGACCAGACGATGCAGCATCCGCGCTGCGTGTTCCAGCTCCTGAAGAAGCACGTCGATCGCTACACGCCGGAAGTCGTCGAGCAGATCTGCGGGACACCGAAGGAAACGTTCCTCAAAGTCGCCGAGATCGTCACCTCGACTGGAAACGCCGAGCGATGCGGCACGATCACCTACGCCCTCGGCTGGACGCAGCACTCCATCGGCGTGCAGATCATCCGCGCCGGCGCCATGCTGCAGCTCCTGCTCGGAAACGTCGGGCGTCCCGGCGGCGGCGTGAACGCCTTCCGCGGTCACTCGAACATCCAGGGTGCTACCGATACCGGCGGCACGTTCGAGATTCTTCCGGGCTACCTCAAGACTCCTACGGCAGACCTGCAGACGCTCGCTGACTACAACAAGGCCGGTCCTCCGACGACGCTCAACAACGTGCCGTGGGCGAGCATGAACTACTGGGTCAATTACCCGAAGTTCATGGCCTCGCTCCTCAAGTCCATCTACGGCAACGCTGCCACGAAGGAGAACGACTTCGGATACGCCTGGCTCCCGAAGGTCGATGGCAACTACTCCTGGATGTATATCTACGACGACATGTACCGCGGCAGCTCGATGCGCGCGGGCGGCAAGGAGGCGGCGCCGGAAGGCTTCCTCACCTTCGGCATGAACCCGGTGGGCCTCGGCCCGAACGTCAAGAAGATCATCGCCGCGCTGTCGAAGTTGAAGTGGATGGTGGTGGTCGAGAACGTGGAGATCGAGACCGCTCGATTCTGGGGCGCCCCGAAGGAGTATGGCGGCGCGCCTCCAGCGCAGATCCAGACCGAGGTCTATCTGCTGCCCGCTTCCGGCTTCGCGGAAAAGGATGGCACGTTCACCAACTCCGCGCGATGGCTGCAATGGAAGTGGAAGGCGCTCGATCCTCCGGGACAGGCGAAGACCGATCAGGAGATCCTGTCCCGCATCTTCCTCGCCGTTCAGAATCTCTATCGCAAGGAAGGCGGCGCGCTCCCGGAGCAGGTCCTGAACGTCTCCTGGGCCTACACCAATCCGGTGAACCCCGACCTCGGCGAGGTCCTCAAGGAGATGAACGGAAAGGCGCTCGTGGACCTGAAAGATCCCAAGGACCCGACCAAGGTCATCAAGGCAGCCGGGCAGCAGATCGACGGGTTCATCCAGCTCATGGACGACGGCAGCACGATGTGCGGCAACTGGCTGCACTCCGGCGTCTACACGGAAGCGGGCAACAACGCTCAACGAAGGAACAACGCCGATCCGACAGGGCTCGGCATGTTCCACAACTGGGGTTTCTCTTGGCCTGCCAATCGCCGGATCATGTACAACCGCGCATCCGCGGACGCGCAGGGAAAACCGTGGGATCCGACGCGCATCGGCATTCAATGGAACGGGCAGAAGTGGGTCGGCGACGTGCCGGACATGAAGCCCGACGCTCCTCCCGGGACCTACGGCGCCTTTATCATGCTGCCCGAAGGAGTCGGGCGCCTGTTCGCCGGCGTCCTTGCCGACGGGCCCTTCCCCGAGCACTACGAGCCGGTCGAGGCTCCGATCACGAATCCGCTGCACCCGAAGGTGACATCCAATCCGGTGGCGCTGAAGTTCGCCTCGGACAAGGACTCCATCGGCAAGGTCGACGAGTTTCCGATCATCTGCACGACCTACCGCCTGACCGAGATGTACCACTACTGGACCAAGCATCAGCAGGGCGGCGTGCTGAACGAGTTGCAGCCGGGCTTCTTCGTGGAGATCCCGGAACAGCTCGCAGCCGAGAAGGGAATTGCGAACGGCTCGCAGGTGCGCGTTACGTCGGCACGCGGCTCGATCGAGGGCGTGGCCATGGTCACGCAGCGCCTCCAGCCGATGAAGATCGACGGAAAACAGCTGTGGCAGATCGGCTTCCCCCTGCACTGGGGTTTTGCCGCCGCCAAGGGACACACCGGCCCTCTGGCGAATTTCCTGACCGCTTCGGTGGGCGACCCGAACACCTGGACGCCGGAGTACAAGGCCTTCCTGGTGAAGCTGGAAAAGGCTTGAGGAGGTAGATCATGGCGCAAACGCTCGAGATCAAACGCTCCTCCGCCTCCATGTGGGGCAGCCACACCGGAATTCGCACCTCGCCGACGGTCGCGAAGTACATCGACACCACCACCTGCATTGGTTGCAAGGCCTGCGAGGCAGCCTGTCAGGAATGGAACGACCTGCGCCGCGTGCCACACCAGCAGATCGGTACCTATCAAACGCTGCCGGAGCTGCACGCCGATTTCTGGAACCTGATCCGATTCAAGGAGCAGGAAGTCAACGGCGATTTCAACTGGCTGATGCGCAAGGACCAGTGCATGCACTGCGCGGATCCGGGCTGCCTGGCGGCGTGTCCGGCTCCCGGCGCGATCGTGCAGTACGAGAACGGCATCGTCGACGTCAACCAGGACAAGTGCATCGGCTGCGGCTACTGCGCCACCGGTTGCCCGTTCGACGTGCCGAAGTTCCACGCCAAGGGCGGCAAGATGGCGAAGTGCACGCTGTGTGTCGACCGCGTGGAAGTGGGATTGGAGCCGGCGTGCATCAAAGCCTGCCCGACGGGTTGCCTGAACTTCGGAACGAAGGAAGACATGGTGGCCCTCGGCAACACGCGCGTGAAGGCGCTGCAGGCGAACGGGTTCAAGGATGCCGTGCTCTATGACCCGCAGGGTGTGGGTGGCACGAGCGTGGTGACCGTCCTCAAATACGACAAACCGGAGTGGTACAAGCTGCCGGCCGACCCGCATGTAGGACTGCTGGTGCGAGCCTGGAAGAACGTGCTGCGGCCGCTCGGCGTCGTTGCCGCGGCCGCCGCGGTCATCGGTACGTTCGCACACTTCGCGACGTACGGGCCGAAGGTGCCGCCGGAGGATCGCGACGACGCGAGCTCCGGGAGTGGACGCTGAGGAGGAAACGATGAGCACTACCATGCCGGTTGAGCCCCTCAATCCTGCGGTTCTCGCGGCCCGCCACAACGAAGACATCCTCGTCGGCGACGAGCTCGTGCGGCACAGCCGCGTTTCCAGGCTCCTTCACTGGGCGGTAGCGATCAGCTTCTTCGTCGGCCTCTTCACGGGGCTGCCGATCTGGACGCCACTGTTCGGATGGATGGCCTATCTGTTCGGCGGCCTGGAAGTCTGCCGCTGGCTCCATCCGTGGGCCGGAGTGGCCTTCGCCTTGTTCTCTGTCTGGATGTTCTTCTACTGGCTCGGGGACATGCGCATGTTGCCGGGAGAGACACGCGAGTGGTTCGGCCCCAAGCTGTGGACCTACATGAAGTACGAAGACGAGCCCGACGCGGGGAAATACAACGGCGGACAGAAGCTCTTCTTCTATGCCGTTTCGCTGGGCATGCTGGGACTTCTTCTCACCGGGCTGGTGATGTGGTTCCCGCTGCTGTTCCCGCGCTGGCTGCGTGGCCTGTCGATCGTGCTGCACGATTTCACCTTCATCTGCTTCATGGTCGGGATCGTGATGCACATCTACCTCGGCACAACGGCGGAGCCGGGAACATTCCGCTCGATGACGCAGGGCACGGTCACCAAGCCCTGGGCGCGCCTGCACCATCCCGGCTGGCTGCGCACGGTCACGGAGAACAAGGACCGACGGGCGTAGCCGCTCCACCTTCTCGACATGCGAATCGTGGCCCTTCTCCCCGCGGCAGCGGGGAGAAGGTGGCCGCAGGCCGGATGAGGGGTCGTGGATCCGAGGCATGCTTCGATGATGCAGCTCCATTCCATTGAATCCCTCGCCTCCGGACAGCGCGCACTGCGCAGCCGGTTCGATGATTTCCGGCAGGCTCTCCGCAACAGGAACAAGACCGCACTCGAGATCGCGCTTTTCGATTTCGAGCAACAACTGCGGCGGTGGACGGAGGCGGAGGAAGCATCGCTGGTCCCGGCGGTCGAGCGCGCGGGTGTGCCCGGACGTGATCCGCGGCGCGAGCTGCGGCTCGAGTTCGTGCAGTTGCGCGAGCTGGCCGGCTTCATCGTCAAACAGGTTGCGTCGGATGTCCCGGCGCGGGACCTCACCGGCTACATCGAGAACCTCGATCGCCGTCTGCACGCGCACGAAGATGGACTCCGAACCGTGTACTACCCGGCCGCTTCGACGAGCCTGACCACCGATGAATGGAGCGCGCTGCTGGCGGCGCGGCCCGAGCCGTGAGGCCGGTTCGCTGTTAAGCTCTTGTCATGAGCACGTCCGTCTCTGCCAAATCGCCTGCCGGCGAATTCGAGCGCCGGTCCAAACGCGCCGAGCAGCTATCGGCGGATGCGCCGGTCACGCGCGAGCCCCTCGTGTTCGCGGCAGCGCTGTGCCGCGAACAGAGCACGGTAGCGCTGTCGATCGAAGAAGCCCACCTGTCGCGACCGCTCACCGGCCGGCTTGTCGAGGACATCGGACGGGTTCTTCCGCTGCTCTCGCCGGTCGTTCGCCTCGCCGCGGAGCACGGTCCGCCGGAACTGGCGGAGCACGCTCGAAATCGTGTCGGCGAAGATCCGTCGGTCGCGTCGAGCCGTCTCTCGAGTCTCTGGAGCGGTGAAGCAAGTGCGCGCGAGGATTACCTCTCCCGGGCCATGCTCCGGCCGTATGCCGAAGTGCTCCGCGCTTACGGAGTGAGTCCGGATCGGCTTCATCGTCAGGGATACTGCCCGTTCTGCGGCGGTGCCCCGGCGGTCAGCGCGCGCAAGGAGATGCCCGATTCGAATGCGGCAGCGCGCATTCTGCAGTGCGGCCTGTGCGGTTGCGACTGGAATGCAGTGCGCGCAATCTGTCCGGCGTGTGCGGAAGGTGATCCGCAGAAACTGCCGATCTTCACGAGCGACGCGTATCCATCCATGCGCATCGAAGCGTGCGAGACGTGCCGTCGGTACGTGAAATCCGTCGATCTGACAGCCGACGCGCGGATGATTCCCGAGATCGACGAGTTGCTCGCGCTCTCGATGGACCTCTGGGCGATCGAGGAAGGCTTCACGCGGATCGAGCCGGGCCTGGCAGGGTTGTGAAGCGAAATTGAAAATTGAGAATTGAAAATTGGAAATTGAGAATCAGACCGTGATGCTCGTTTTCAATTTTCAATTTTCAATTCTTACCCCACCTCTCCCGCATAAACATTGAACCGTCCGTCGCGGACGAAGCCGAGCAGCGTCAGGCCGAACTCGCGGGCGAGATCGACGGCCAGCGATGACGGCGCGCCGACCGCCGCCAGCAGTGGGATTCCGGCCACGATCGCCTTCTGCACGAGCTCGAAGCTGGCACGGCTGCTGACCATGAGAATCGAATGCGACAGCGGCGTGGCATGCTCGAGAAACAGCGAGCCGATCACCTTGTCGACCGCGTTGTGACGCCCGACGTCCTCGCGCAGCCGGCGCATCGTCCCTTCTTCGTCGAACAGCGCCGCGCCGTGCAGCCCCCCGGTGGCCAGGAAGCCGCTCTGGCCATCGCGTAAGGCCACCGGCAGACGATGAATGAGATCGCCGGCCGGAGGTTTGCCGCGCGGCAGTTTGTTCGCCGCAACGCGCAGGGCGTCGATGGAAGTCTTCCCGCAGACGCCGCAGCTCGAAGTCGTGTAGAAGTGGCGGTCGAGCTTCGCGGAGTCGATCTTCGCCCCTTCGCTCAGCGCAACGCGCACGATGTTCGGCGAGCCCCAGTGCCGCACCGATTCGATGTCGTCGGCGGACCGGATCAGCCCTTCGGTGAAGAGGAATCCCGCGGCGAGGTCGTAGTCGTCGCCGGGAGTGCGCATCGTGACCGAGATCGCCTTTTCGCGCTGCTCGCCATCGGAACGCCATCCGGCGCGAATCTCCAGCGGCTCTTCGACCACCAGCACGTCGTCTCCGCGCGTCGTGGACGCTCCGCTGACGCGCGTCACCGCGACCCTGGCGATTCGCTCTTCCGGCATGCAGCGATTGTACGAGGTCGCAGGTCGCTGGGTCTTGGGTGTCGGGTGTCGGGATCTGGTCGACACACGCAGCCGACACCCGACACCTGACACCCGACACCCCGAATCACACTCAAACGTGAGTGTCGCGCGCGGCAGCTTCGCCGGCCCCGGTAGATCGTATATTCGCTTCTGCGATTGCGATCGGAGCTGACATGAACACTCCCTGGCTCGACCACTACGACAGCGGGATTCCGCACACGATCGGCACCTACCCGGACAAGACGCTCGTCGAGTTTCTGGCGCAGCACGCCGCCGCTCGTCCGGAATCGGCAGCGATCGCATTCAAAGGGCGTCATCTGACCTTCCGCGAGCTCGATGCCGAAAGCGATGCTCTCGCCGCGGCCTTCACAGCACTCGGCATCAAGTCAGGGGACCGCGTCGCGCTTCTGCTGCCGAATTGTCCTCAGTTCCTGATCGCGGAATTTGCCGCCTGGAAAATCGGGGCGATCGCGGCGCCGCAGAATCCGCTCTACACCGAGCGTGAGCTCGAGGAAACGCTGGGCACGACCAGGCCGGAGACCATCGTCGTTCTCACGCCGTTCTACGAGCGCGTGAAGGCGTGCCAGAGCGCGACCTCGATCAAGCGCGTCATCGCCACGAACATCAAGGAGTACCTGCCGTCGCATCTGAAGATCGCGTTCACACTGCTGAAGGAAAAGAAAGACGGCCACCGCATCACGCTGCAGAAAGGCGACCTCTGGCTGCAGGGACTGATCCGCTCCGGTGCGGCCTCTCCGAAGCGGCCCTCTCTGGCGAAGCCGGACGAGGCGGCGGTCGTCCTGATGAGCGGCGGCACGACCGGGACGGCCAAGGCAGTCATCAGTACGCACCGCGGCCTGGTCATGGCCGGAACGCAGCTGTCCACCTGGTTGGGCGAGCCGCTGGCGGCGCGACACCCGTCGATCATGCTTCCGCTTCCGCTGTTCCACACGTACGGCTGCGCCGGGGCGCAGAGCATGACCATCATCAACGGCATTCCGCTCGTGCTCGTCCCGAATCCGCGCGACATCGGCGACGTGCTCCAGACGATCCATCATGAAAAGCCCGCGCTCTTCTGCTCGGTTCCGACGCTGTTCTCCGCGATCCTGGAGCATCCCTCCGTACAGCGGGGCAAGATCGACTTCTCGTCGGTGGCGGGCTGCTTCTCGGGCGCGGCTCCCCTGATGGCGGAGACGAAGAAGCGTTTCGAGCGGCTGACCGGCGGGCGCATCGTCGAGGGCTATTCACTGACCGAAGCCACGATGGCCTGCTGCGTGAACCCGTTCGCCGGCACGAACAAGATCGGCTCCGTAGGGCTGCCGCTGCCCGACATCAGCGTGAAGATCGTCGACGCGGACGAGCCCGATCACGAAATCGGCACGGGACTGGTGGGAGAGATCATCCTCTCGGCGCCTCAGCTCATGCCCGGCTTCTGGAACGACCCCGCGGAGACCGCCAACGCCCTGCGCCTCAGGTCCGACGGCTCGCTCTGGCTGCACACGGGCGACCTCGGCTACCTCGACGATGAGGGATACCTCTTCATCGTCGACCGCAAGAAGGACCTCATCAAGACCAGCGGGTTTCAGGTGTGGCCGCGGGAGATCGAGGAGGTGCTCGCCTCGCATCCCTCCGTCGCCGAGGTGGGCGTTGCCGGTGTGCCGGACGAGCGCCGGGGAGAAGTGGTGCGCGCCTGGGTGGTGCTGCGCTCCGATGCGCCTGCCGTCGACCAGGCGCACCTTCGCGCGTACTGCAAGGAGCGGCTCGCTCCGTACAAAGTGCCGGCGCAGGTCGAATTCCGCAGCGAGCTGCCGAAGACGATGATCGGGAAAGTCCTCCGCCGGAAGCTCGTGGCCGAGGCGAAGGCGATGGCGGGCACGGCGTCGGTCGAGCGAGAGCCATCGGTCGTGTAACCGGTTGTGCGGTTGCGCGGTTCCGCGGTGTAAGACGCCGGGCTGCTGGTCATCTCCACAGGGAATCGAGCCCTTTTGGGTGACGTACACCGCGGAACCCCGCCGCAACCGCGCAACCGCTTCAAAACGCCTGTCCGCTCGAGAACGACACCACCACGCCGCGCCTTCCGAATGCGTCGCGGTTCAGCGGCAGGGCCACGTCGAAGCGCAGGGAGTTTTTCGGGGTGCGCGGAAGGCCGAGCCGCAGGCCGATGCCGATGTCGGTTTTGAGGCGCATCAGCCGCGCAAAACCGCCATAGGTCGCGTTCCCGGAATCGACGAACGCCACCACGCCCGGCGAGACGAGTTGCAGGAGCTCGCGACCGAGGTAGAGGCGATCCTCGAGGTTCATGATGATGTTGCGGCTGCCCGCGAAGCTGTGCAACCTGTATCCCCGGAGGCCGTTGCCTCCGTCGGCGAAGAACTGCACGTCGTGATCGAGTCGCCAGCCACTGTTGACGACGATGCGGCCAACAAGCGTCTGAGGACGGTCGGTGTCGAAGCGGTGCACGTACTTCGCTCCGGCGAAGACGATCCCGTTCTGCAGCCCGTGATCCAGCCGAGTCTCGAAACCGGCTTGCGGCAGGACGAATGATCCTGGCCGGAGCAGAATGCCACGTGCCTCGGAGACGCGAACGAGCCCGGTGGTCGACGGAGATCCGAAGGAACGGGGTGACAAGGCCAGCTCGGTCGAGAATTGCTCGCCCAGGTTGAAGTCCTGCAGGCGCATGTCGCGGTCGACGTAGTCCATCGTCACGAAGTCGTTGTCGATCCGGTCGAATCGGGTGAAGAGGTAGTGGAACTTGCGATCACCCGGAAGAAAGTCGTAGGGGTTGCGGTGTGTGTCGCCGAAGGAATCGAACAGGAGGTGATAGCCAAAGGTGAGGCGATTGGCGGTGTAGTCGTTCGGAGCCAGCGCCACGCCATATGAGGCGATCGCCTCCTGATGGTGCTGCGCGAAAATCTCGGAGACGCGCCCGGCTTCGTAGAGCGTGTCGTGCTGCCGCAGGTTGGTGAAGAAGAAGGTGAAGGCGCTCGGGGTGGTGAACGAGTAGAAGGGCTTGATGACGCCGGCGGTGCGCTCGAAGCCGTCGGAATTCTGGGCCCAGGTCAGCCGCGTATGCCAGTAGGGAAACGGGAGCGCCGGATCGCGGTAATCGATCGCGGCACGGTTTCGAGTCACACCCTTGTCGTAACTCAGGCCCAGCTGCCGCCCCCACCCGAGCAGGTTCGTGTCGGTCAGGCTCACGCCGAACGTGCTCACGCCGCCCTTCATCCCGGCGTCGCTGGCCGGCTCGAGAGACCAGGAATCCTGCGTCACCACGGTCACGTCGACGACTCCGTCGTGCGGTGCTTCGGCCGTGACCTTGGCAGACTTCAGGAAAGACAGTGCACGCAGGTTGCGCTCTGTCTCCTCCAGCCGCTCCGGAATGTAGGGATCGCCCTCTTTGAAAAGAAGGAAGCCGCGGATCAGCGACGGCCGCGTCTCGATGTGCAGCTTGTCCGTGAGCCTGTAGAAGCCACCGCGCAGCTCCTCGGCCGGTGAGTAGACATCGAGGCTCTGCACGCGAATCGTGCCGATGCGCAGCGGAGGGCCGTCGGCATGGAGTCGCGAGGCGCCCAGGAGGCAGAGCAGCGCGACTGCGGCAATCCGCGGCGAACGCCGCGCTGTGAACGCGGCTCGTATCGGCGTGCGGCTCATTCTGAGGTGAAAAACGGTCAATCCCGCCCGCGGGCGAGGTGCAGGATTTCAGTTTCCACCGCTAACAGACGCACGCAGCGGGTATTCCGAAATCGACCTGCCGGTGGTATCCACGAAACGATTCGCTCGGTTACACTCGCGCCTTCATTTCGAGGAGGAACGATGCGGCGTTGGCTCGTAGCGGCTCTTGTCCTGATCTCGGGAGTGTCCCTGTCTGCGTCGCAATCGCGCGACTCGGTCATCGACCAGACCATCGCCACGCTCTTGCGCGTGCGGTCATTCGGCGGAGTGGCAATCTCGCCCGACGCCTCGCGAGTGGCGTTCGCAGAACGTGGTGAGTCGAACGGACACGCCCGCCCGGCTTCGTCGATCTTCGTCGTCCCGCTGAACGACGGCAGCACACCCGTTCGCATTTCCGCTGCGGGATTGGCGCCGAAGAACAAGAGCAAGTCAGCGACGAACGCAGCGGACGAATCGTCGATGGCCTGGTCGCCCGACAGCAACGAGATCGCGTTCATCTCGACGGCCGCCGGCGACCCGCAGCTGTACGTCAGTTCGAGAGACGGCCGCAGCGTGCGGGCACTGACGAGCTTGAAGCGCGCCGTGATCTCCGCTCCGAAATGGTCGCCGGATGGGCGGCGGATCGCCATGCTCATCATCGAGAACGCCTCACGACGCGGGGGTGCGCTCGAGGCGATGACTCCGCCGTCGGGCGATGTCGAGAAACAGATCGAGGAGCAGCGGATCGCGGTCGTCGACGTCGCCGCGAAATCGCTGCAGCTCGCCACGCCGGCGAACATGTATGTCTACGACTATGACTGGTCGCCCGACAGCCGCAGCCTCGTGGCCGAGGCGGCCGTCGGGTCGGGAGAAAACAACTACTGGATCGCGCAGCTCGACCGGTTCGAGATCGGCGACACGACCCCGCACCTGATCTACAGGCCGGTGCTGCAGGTGGCCTGGCCGCGCTGGTCGCCGGACGGCAAGAGCATCGCCTTCATCGAAGGGCTGATGAGCGACCAGGGATCGAACGGTGGCGACGTCATGATCGTGCCGTCCAGCGGCGGTGCGGCCACCAACCTGACGCCCGGCATGCGCGCCAGCGCGGCCACGCTGACATGGCTCGGCGACTCCCGCACGATTCTGGCCGGCGTCGACATCAACGGCATGTCGGGGTTCGCTCGTGTATCGGCGAGCGGTGGAGTGGAGCAGGTGTGGAGCGGAGCGGAGCATGTCTCGACCGGCCGTGCAATCTCGTTGTCGATTGCGCGCGACGGCGTGACGACCGCCGCCGTTCGCGATTCCTTCCTGCAGCCGCAGGAAGTGTGGGCGGGCCCGATCGGCAGCTGGAAACAGATCACGCACGACAACGACGCCGTGAAGCCGCTGTGGGGCGGTGCGGAAAACCTCAACTGGACCAACGAAGGATTCCGCATCGAGGGCTGGCTCCTGTATCCGCGCGATTTCGACCGATCGAAGAAGTACCCGATGGTGGTGCAGGTGCACGGCGGCCCGTCGGCCGCGGCGCTGTCATCGTGGCCGGCGCTGAATCTCGCTTCGCTCGTGGCCAGCGGCTATGTCGTCCTCCTTCCGAACCCGCGAGGCAGCTTCGGGCAGGGCGAGGCCTTCGCGAAGGCGAATGTGAAGGACTTCGGATACGGCGATTTCCGCGACATCCTGGCCGGAGTCGACGCCGCGGTGGCCAAAGCGCCGGTCGATCCGAAGCGCGTCGGCATCTGGGGATGGAGCTACGGCGGTTACATGACGATGTGGGCCGTCACGCAGACCGACCGCTTCCGCGCCGCGGTGGCCGGGGCCGGGCTGTCGAACTGGCAGAGCTACTACGGCGAGAACAGCATCGACCAGTGGATGATCCCGTTTTTCGGCGCCTCGGTGTACGACGATCCGTGGATCTACGCACGCAGCTCGCCGATCACGTTCATCAAGAACGTGAAGACGCCGACGCTGGTGTTGGTCGGCGACCGCGACGGCGAGGTGCCGGCCCCGCAGTCCTTCGAGTTCTGGCACGCGCTGAAGACGCTCGGCGTGAAGACGCAGCTGGTGGTCTACCCGAATGAGGGCCACGCCATCCGCAATCCCGCGCACCGCCGCGACATCGCGCGGAGGCTGGTGATGTGGTTCGACGAAAACATGTGAGTCGGTAGGGACGCGCAGCAGCGCGTCCGCAACTCTCGTCGTCTGCCGCGGACAGGGCTGCGGACGCGCTGCTGCGCGTCCCTACCGACTATCGCTCTCTCGCCACCGGATACAGCCGCCACTGCGGATCGAAGTACGGCGTCCGCTCGTAGAAAAATCGCAGCCGGGCTTCGGGATTGGCGCGGAAGGCCTCGTCCGTGGCGAGCTTCTGCCGGAACTCCTCGGCCAGTTTCGGATCGGCCGCCAGCATCTGCGCGGCCATCGGCTCGACCGCGTAATCCTCGAAATACTCGGTGCGCTGCAAAATCTCAGGGAAGAACCCCCACTGCAGGAACGAATCGGCGGAGGACGGCTCGAGCAGCGCCGTCACCAGTTCGCCGAGCGGCTGATCCGTCGGGATCCGCCACGATCCGATCGGGTAGTGCTCGGTCCGGTGCTCCACGGTCGTTTTTGTCTGCAGCCGCACGTGTCCTTCAAATGCCTCGCTGTCGAGCTTCGGATCCTGCAGCCGGTACATGTCGACGTCGACGTCGCGCGGCTCCGTGATGCGCTCCATTCGTACGCCGTGCATTTCCAGGCGCGCGGCGATGTCGCTCCAGGCCACCGGAATCCAGTAGGCCTTTGCGCGCGGTACCGAGAGCGCGACCTCGCTGAGGCGAACGACGGGGATGCGCATGGTGACCGGCTTGCCGAGCCATTCGATCTGCTGCGTGCCGGAGATCGGTGAGAGGACGCTTTTCGACTCGATGCCGAGAAACTCCATCGTCTCCGCGCGTTCAGGTGCCGTCGCCTGCGGCGCGCGCCAGTCGAGCGGAATGGGATTGGTCCGGAGCGCCTCGTCGTCGGTGGTGGCGCGCTTGAGCCCCGTTCCCGATCGGGCCAGCGCCTCCATGGCCGCCTGCAGAAACACCAGCGTGCCGAGCACGCGCTGGTCGTACGGCTTGAGCGAGTGGTTCTCGACGAGCACCGTGGCGATGTGCCGGATGTCGCCGTAGCCGTTGGAGAACCGCGGTGGCGCGTTGGCGACGGCGATTCCTCGTGCGAGGTCGTTGTCCTGGACGGGAAAGACCAGCGGTCCCGGGATGTGCCCGTAGCCCCGGAGGTCGCTGTCCACGACCGGTCCGAACGAGCGGTCGAGCCACCGCGCGATCGACGGCGAATAGCCGTACCGGTTCCAGCCGTATGTGACGTCGTACTGGTAATCCGCCCCGTCCGTGACGTGAATGTCGACATAGAGGTCGGGCTTCCACAGATCGAGCACCGCGACCATGGCGCGCATTTCCGGTGTGTCCAGCTTCGTATAGTCCCGGTTGAGATTGAGATTCTGAGCGTTGGTCCGCCACCCGCTGACCTCGGGACCGCGCTGGTTGATGCGGCTGTAGCGCGAGGTTCGCTCGTGGCCGTCTACGTTGAGGATGGGCACGAAGAGGAGGTTGACGCGCTCGAGAAGGTCGCGCAGGCGGCCGTTCACCGTCAGGTCGCGCAGCAGCATCAGCCCGGCGTCCTTGCCGTCGATCTCGCCGGCATGGATTCCCGCCTGTACGAGAAGGATCGGCTTGCCGATCCGGCGCATCGTCTCGGGCGTGAAGACGTGATCGCGCGAGGCTACGACCATGAGGATGTCGCGTCCTTCTTCGCTCTTTCCGATCGACATCATGCGAAGGTCTGGCGTCGCGTTCACCAGCCTTCTCAGCCAGGCCACCGTCTCGTCGTACGAGGGCGTCGTCCGGAAGCCTGCTTTTTCGGCAGGCGTGATCCACGGATCGCTCGGCTTCGCCACCAGGGTTCGGCTCCTGCCGTTCCACGGGGCAAGCGGGGGAAGTGGTGCGGTCAATGGCTGCGTGTCCGCGGCGACGGCGGACACGGCGAGAGTCAGAAGCGCGGAGAGCGTCAGCAGGAGCCGTTTGCGCGCGGACATCCTCTGATTCTATGGGATGGATGAGTCAGGCAGGACCCGGCTCGGCCGTCAGGCCCGGTCCCGACGGCCCAGAAGAGATGGGAAGTGAAGGGACCTTCCACCGGTTTGCAACTTTCGGCTCGCGCAATCGTTCAATGCCATCGGAGCCGTTCCTTCACTCTCGCTGATCGGAGTTTACGTATGAGCGAATACCCTCGCTCGAAGAGCCCCAGGTCGAAAAAGAAGCTGCTGCTGTTCATTGGCGCGCCGCTGCTGATCATTCTTTCCGTCGGCGCCGTGGTGGTCTCTCGCAATCGCGAGAAGCCGATCATGATCACGACGGACAAGGCCTTCCGGGCGAATATCACCCAGCTGGTCACCGCGACCGGAAAGATCCAGCCGGAGGTCGAGGTCAAGATCGCTCCTGAAGTCTCGGGCGAGATTATCGAGATTCCGGTGAAGGAAGGGCAGGTCGTGCGCAAGGGTGACCTGCTGATGAAGATCAAGCCGGACAGCTACCTGGCCCAGGTGGAACAGCAGACGGCGGCTCTCAATGGCGCCAAGGCGGCCAGCGTGCAGCACCGCGCCGAGGTCGACAAGGCTTCGCAGGACTATGACCGCGCCAAGCGGCTATTCAAAGACAGCCTGATTCCGGAATCCGACCGCAAGACTGCGCAGACGAACTACGAGATGGCGAAGGCGGCGCTGGAGTCGTCGCTCTTCGAGATTCAGCGCGCCCAGGGAGCGCTGAGCCAGATTGAAGACGCGCTCTCGAAGACGACCATCTACTCGCCCGCGGACGGCACGATCAGCACGCTGCCGGCGCGCGTCGGCGAGCGGGTCGTCGGCACGAGCCAGTTCGCCGGGACCGAAGTCATGCGCGTGGCCAACCTCGACGACATGGAAGCCCAGGTCGACGTCAACGAAAACGACGTGGTGAACGTGAAGGTCGGCGACACCGCGCGGATTACAGTCGACGCCTATCCGGACAAGGTCCTCAGGGGAGTCGTCCGTGAGATTGCCAGCACGGCCACCACGAACAACGCGGGCACGCAGGAACAGGTCACGAATTTCCAGGTCAAGATCAGCATTCCCCACCCCACCGTGCGGCTGAGGCCGGGCATGAGCGCGACCGCGGACATCGAGACCGCGACGGTCAGCAACGTGGTCGCCGTCCCCATCCAGAGCGTCACGGTGCGGACGATCGGCAGCACTCTCTCGCCTGAGGAGCGCGACAAGCAATCGGCCAAGCAGAAGGCGGATGACGCAGCCCCCGACAACCGCGCCGACGTGACCGTCAGCCAGGCCCAGCAGAAGGCGAAGGAGCGCGCCGAGCGTGAGAAGCTCCAGCGCGTCGTCTTCATCAAGAACGGCGACAAGGTCCGCCAGCAGAAGGTCGAGACCGGAATCGCCGACAACACCTATATCGAGATCAAGAAGGGCCTCAAACCGGGCGACGTAGTCGTTTCCGGCAGCTACACCGCCATCAGCCGCAAGCTCAAGGACGGTGCGCGCGTGGCCATCGAGAAGCAGGGCAAAGGCTAGAAGAGAGTGCTGAGTGCTGAGTGCTGAGTACTGAGTAAAACCGCGTGAAAGCCACTCAGTACTCAGCACTCAGTACTCAGCACTCAGTACTCAGCACTGGGGAAACGCATCCTTGAGACACAACAAGTTCATCGAGCTCGTCACCGATCTCGAAATCGAGATCACGGAGGGATTCCGGATCGCGTTGCTGCAGATTCGCGCGCACAAGATGCGCTCGATCCTGACGGCTCTCGGCGTCATCATCGGCATCATCGCCGTCACGCTGATGGGATCGGCGATCTCGGGAATCGAGACCGGGTTCGAGCGCAGCCTCGCGGTCATTGGCGACGACATCCTCTACGTCGAGAAATGGCCGTGGCACCACGTCGACGACTGGTGGAACTACCGGAACCGCCGCAGGATGGAAACCGCGTATGCCGACCAGCTCAACCGGATCATCCAGGCGACGCCGAACTCGCAGCTCATCATCGCCGTACCGACGCTCAACACCGTCCGTTCGGTGAAGTTCGGCACGCAGGAAGTGAAGGGCGTGTACACACAGGGAACGACCCAGGACTTCGTCGTGACCTCGACGACGGCATTCCACGAGGGCCGCTTCATGACGGACGCGGAAGCGCGGGCAGGGCGCAACGTAGTCATCCTCGGCTACGACGTCGCCGAAGCACTTTTCCCGACCGGGTCGGCACTCGACAAGACGGTGATGATCGACAGCAACCCCTTCCGCGTCGTCGGCGTCTACGCGAAACAGGGAACGTTCCTCGGCCTGTTCAGCTTCGACACCTGGGCGGTCGTGCCGCTGGCCGCATTCCAGAAGACATTCAGCCGGCATATCGATGCGTCGATCCGCGTGAAGATCAAGGACAAGAACCGCACCCAGGACGCGATCTCCGAGCTCACCGGTGCGATGCGCCGCGTGCGTGGTCTCCAGCCCGAACAGAAGGACGACTTTTCCATCAACGAGCAGGAGGCGCTTCGCAGCACCATCGGGCCGATCAAGTCGGGAATCGCCATCGCCGGTCTCTTCGTCACGGGCCTGGCCCTGTTCGTCGGCGCCATCGGCATCATGAACATCACCTACGTCAGCGTGAAGGAGCGCACGCGCGAGATCGGCACTCGGAAGGCCGTGGGTGCGAAACGGCGCACGATCCTGCTGCAGTTCCTCATCGAGGCGGTTTCGATCTGCCTGATCGGTGGCGCGGTGGGACTGCTGTTGTCGTGGGGGATGTGCGCAGCGGTGGCCGCGGCGTTCCCGTCGTTTCCCATGCAGTTCTCACTGGGTCTCGTTGGCATCGGTCTGATCGTATCGACGCTGACCGGGATCTTCTCGGGCTTTGCGCCGGCGGTTTCGGCGTCGAGGCTCGATCCCATCGAGGCGCTGCGATATGAGTGATGGGACGAATGGGACAGATGGGACGAATGGGACCAATGGGACAGCTCCGGTAGTGTTGTCCCATCGGTCCCATTCGTCCCATCAGTCCCATCGGAACTCCCACGACGAGAGCACACGATGAACCTGAGTGAAGTTTTCCGCATGGCCGCGCGCGCGCTGCACACGAACCGGCTTCGTTCGATCCTGACGATGCTGGGCATCGCCATCGGCGTGTTCTCGGTCATCGGAGTCATGACCGCGCTCAGCGTGATCCAGAGCTCGATCGAATCCGGCCTGAGCTTCCTTGGCAGCAACCTCTTCCAGTTTGCGAAGTATCCTGTGATCCAGACCGGCGGCCGCGACGACGACAAGTACGAGAACCGGAAGGACATCTCGTTCGCGCAGGCGATGGCGTTCAAACGGCTGATGGAGCAGGACGCCCCGGTGATCTGCCTGAAGGTGTTCAGCTACGGCAAGCCCGTGAGCTACGACCGGAAGAAGTTCCAGGGGTACGAGATCGTCGGCACGAACGAGCACTTCCTGACGGCGAACGCGTATTCGCTGGCCTACGGGCGGAACATCACGGCCGAGGACGTCGATCTCGGGCGCTCGGTCGCCGTCGTCGGGGCGGATATCGAGAAGAAGCTTTTCCCGAACCTGTCACCGATCGGCAAGACGATCAAGATGAACGACAAGCCGTACCAGATCGTTGGCGTGATGGAGTCGAAGGGGAGCGCGTTCGGCAGTACTCAGGACAACCTCGTGACCGTCCCGATCACGAAATTCTTCTCCGATTTCGGGGCGGCGCATCGGTCGGTCAACATCGCCGTGCAGGCCCCTTCACAGCAACTCTACAACCAGACGCTCGACAAGGCCATTGGCGCAATGCGCCTCGCCCGCGGGCTGAGCGTGGCACAGGACAACGATTTCGAGGTCTACTCCAATGACACGCTGCTGACCGCGTTCGCTCAGATCGCCGGCACGATCCGCATCGGCGCCTTCGTCATCAGCGCCATCGCTCTCCTCGCTGCGGGCATCGGCATCATGAACATCATGCTGGTCAGCGTCACGGAACGGACGCGCGAGATCGGCGTGCGCAAGGCCATCGGAGCGCGAAAGCGCGACATCATCCGGCAGTTCCTCATCGAAGCGATCCTGCTGTCGGAGATCGGCGGGCTGTTCGGCATCCTCACCGGCGTGATCGGCGGCAATGGCATAGCCCTCTGGTTCGGCATTTCCATGATCTTCCCGTGGGGATGGGCGATCACCGGCCTGACGGTTTGCTCGATGATCGGAATCGGCTTCGGCTGGTACCCGGCCTTCAAGGCAGCCCAACTCCATCCCATCGACGCGTTGCGCTTCGAGTGAGCGGACAGCGTCAGGCCTGAGGGCCTCGATCGGGCGTGGACGGCGAGCGGATGAGGCGCCTGACCACCGCGGCCGCCGCCGCAATTGTCGGCGATCTGGAGCGCAGAGCCTGCTTGCCGCTTGCTGCCCTCTGCCCTCTGCGCTCTTCGTCTCAGCGGTTCATGAACGGGAACGCCGCGTCCCGCCTGGCCATCAGGTTGGCAGCCTCTCCGATGGCGATCTCGGGCGCGTCCTTCTCCAGGCCCTCCACGATCTGCATGGCCGCCGTCTCGGCCGACATGGCGCTGGCGTTGACCTGTGGCGGCCGGTGCACGGCTCCGAGCTCGCTGGCCACGATCGGCGGAATGACCTCGAACACTCGGACCGACGTTGCGCGCAGCTGGTGGCGCATCGACATCGTCAGCGAGTGCATCGCCGCCTTCGTCGCGCAGTAGACCGGCATGTGCGCCAGGGGAGCGAATCCGAGACCATTAGACCGATCCGGACGTACTGAGGTTCCGTCGGCTCCCGTTCCGTATCCAGATGGATACCCTCGGCGGCGCCGAGCGATATCATCCGCGGTCTACCGAACTTCGTCCCCGACGTCCCCAAAGAAATTAAAGGAGATAGGGAATGCGTAGAGCCACGTTGCTGCTGGCAGGGCTCGCTGTTCTGCTCGCCCTCCCACTGTCCGCCCAGACCGTCGACGAGATCGTCGCCAGGTACATCAAGACGATCGGCGGCATGGACAAGATCGACGCCGTCAAGACGCTCCGCCGTACCGGCAGGTTCACCGGCGGAGGCGGCTTTCAGGCCACCGTTGTGTTCGAGAGCAAGCGGCCCGACAAGGTCCGCCAGGACTTCATCCTTCAGGGGATGGACGGAGTGACCGCATACGATGGCCACGCCGGCTGGAAAATCGAGCCGTGGGAAGGGAAGAAGGATGCCGAGTCCCTCGGAGAGGAGGAGTTCAAATCCATCGTCGAGGACTCCGACTTCGACGGCCCCCTCGTCAACTGGAAGACCAAGGGAAACAAGGTCGAGTACGACGGCATGGAACCGGTCGAGGGAACTGACGCGTACAAGCTGAAGGTCACCGTGCCGAACGGCGACGTCTTCGACTACTACCTCGACACCGATTACTACGTGCCGATCAAGATCCACACGACGCGCTTCGTGCGCGGCGAGCAGCGCGAGTACGAGACCTCTCTTGGCGACTACAAGGAAGTCAACGGCTGGTATCTCCCGTTCGCGAGCGAGACAGGAATGAAGGGGAGCAGCCAGACCTCGAAAATCAACTGGGAGAAGATCGAAGCGAACGTCGAGATCCCCGACTCCCGCTTCACACGGCCGCCCGAGCCGGGCGCCGTCCCCGCGGCGCAGCCCGGTCCTGCAGCGGAGGTGAGGTGATGAGAATGCGAACACTCGAGCTTTCGATCATTGCCGCGGCACTCGTCGCCGCGGCCGGTTTCGCCCAGCCCCAGCCCGCCGCGCCGAACGCTCCCGTGAAGGTCGATTCCGATACGATCTCCGGCCTCGGCGCGCGCAACATCGGATCGGCCACCATGAGCGGCCGCATCGCTGCGATCGACGCGGTTCACGAAGGCGACCGCCTTACCGTCTACATCGGGTCGGCCAGCGGCGGAGTGTGGAAGTCGACGAACGGCGGCACCACGTACAAGCCGGTCTTCGACAAGGAACCGGTGCAGTCGATCGGCGCAGTGGCCGTCGACCCGAGCAACCACAAGATCGTCTGGGTCGGCACGGGCGAGTCGTGGACCCGCAACAGCGTCTCGATCGGTGACGGGATCTACAAGTCGACCGACGGCGGCGAAACCTGGACGAACATGGGACTCAGGAACTCGGAACGGATCGCGAAGGTCATCGTCGACCCCAGCGATTCGAACACCGTCTACGCCTGCGTTCCGGGAAAACTCTGGAGCGACAGCGACGATCGCGGCCTGTACAAGACCAGCGACGGCGGAAAGACGTGGTCGAAGATCCTGAAGGGGAGCAACCTCTCGACCGGCTGCTCGATGATCTCGCTCGACCGGCAGAACCCGAAGACGATCTACGCCGGCCTGTGGGACTTCCGCCGCAAGGGATGGACGTTCCGCTCGGGCGGCGAAGGGCCGGATTCACCGAGCGGCAGCGGGCTCTTCAGGAGCACCGACGGCGGTGCCACATGGACGGATCTCAACGACAAGAGCGCGCCGGGCCTGCCGACGAAGCCGTGGGGCCGCATCGCGGTCACCTCCGCACCGTCGAAGCCGAACGTGGTGTACGCGCTCATCGAGGCAGAGCCGCCGAAAAACGGCCTCTACCGCTCTGATGACGGCGGCAGGACGTGGCAGCTGCGCGACCGCAGCCAGAAGATGATCTGGCGCCCGTTCTACTTCGCGAACCTCATCGTCGACCCGAAGAACGAGAACAAGGTCTACAAGCCCGACCTCGGCCTCATCGCCAGCAACGACGGCGGCAACAGCTTCAGCGACATCACCGGCGGCGCGCACGGCGACTTCCACGATGTCTGGGTCGATCCAAACAACACCGATCACCTCATCGCCGGTGACGATGGAGGGGTGTGGTACTCGTACGACGCCGGAAACCGCTGGTGGAAGGCGGAAAACCTGCCCGTCTCGCAGTTCTACCACGTGAGCGTCGACATGGACCGGCCTTACCACGTCTATGGCGGACTGCAGGACAACAGCTGCTGGGTCGGCGACTCCGCTTATCCAGGCGGTATCACGAATGCCCAATGGGAGAACATGTACGGCGGCGACGGCTTCTGGATGTTCGTCGATCCCTCCGATCCCGACTACATCTACGCCGAATCCCAGGGCGGCGAGATCGGCCGCGTCAACCGCAAGACTCACGAGACCCGCAGCCTCAAGCCTCTTCCGCGGTACGGCGAAAAACGGCTTCGCTTCAACTGGAACACGCCGATCTTCGTGAGCCCCACCGGAACCGTCTACATCGGCGCGCAATACCTCTACCGCTCCAACGACCACGGGCAGACGTGGGACCGCATCTCGCCCGACCTGACCACGAACGACCCGGCCAAGCAGCAGCAGGAGCTCTCCGGTGGTGTCACGGTCGACAACTCCTATGCCGAGATGCACACCACGATCTTCGCCATCGCAGAGTCGCCGAAGAACGCGAACGTGATCTGGGTCGGAACCGACGACGGGAACGTGCAGATCACGCGCGACGGCGGCAAGACCTGGACCAACGTCGTCGCCAACATCCCCGGCCTGCCGAAGAACGCCTGGGTCACGACCATCGACCCCAGCGCCTTCGACGAGGGAACCGCGTACGCCACGTTCGACATGCACACGTTCGGCGACATGCGGCCGTACGCGTACCGCACGGCGGATTACGGCAGGACGTGGACTCCCGTGGTCTCGCCCGACGGTCCGGTGCGCGGCTTCGCGCACGTGATCAAGCAGGACCTCGTGAATCCCGACCTCCTCTTCCTCGGCACCGAGTTCGGGCTGTGGGTGTCGCTCGACGGCGGGAAGCAATGGGCGCAGTACAAGGGCGGGAACATGCCGGACGTGGCCGTGGACGACCTGGTCATCCACCCGCGCGACAACGACCTCGTGGTGGCGACTCACGGCCGCGGCATCTGGATCATCGACGACATCACGCCGCTGCGCGCACTGACGCCTGAGGTTCTGGCGAAGGACGCCGCGTTCCTCGTCACGCAGCCGGCGGTGCAGCGCATCCAGGCGTTCGGCGGATGGTCGAACGGCGACGCCACCTACGTCGGGCCGAATCCGCATGACGGCGCCGTCATCACGTATTACCAGCGGCGGCGGCACATCTTCGGAGACCTGAATATCGAAGTGCTCGACTCGAACGGGAAGAGGGTCGGCACCGTACCGGCGAGCGTGCGCCTCGGACTGAACCGCACCACCTGGTCGATGCGCGTGAAGCCACCGCAGGTTCCTCCCGGCGCGAGCGCCCTGTACGGGGCCACGATGGGCCCGCGCGTCGTTCCGGGCACCTACACCGTGAAGATGACGAAGAACAAGGAGGTCTACACGACGCCGCTGACCGTCGTCATCGATCCGCGCGCGAGCTACACGCTCGCCGACCGCCAGGCGAACTTCGATCTCTCGATGCGCGTCTACAGCCTCCTCGGCGACATGAAGTACGCCACCGACCGGATCAACGGCGTGCGCGTTGCTCTCGACCAGCGCGCGGCGAAGCTGCCGGCCGGAGATGCGCTCACCAGGAGGCTGCGGACCGCCTCCAATCAGGTCGACGAGCTTCGCAAGAAGATCGTGGCCACGAAGGAAGGCGGCATGATCACCGGTGAAGAGCGCCTCCGCGAGAACCTTGGCGACGTCTATGGCGAAGTCATCTCCTACGAGGGCCGGCCGACGCAGATGCAGATCGACCGGACCGACTCGCTGACCCGGGAGCTGGCCGACGTCGTCGCGCAGTTCGACGCCTGGGCCGCGAAGGAGCTGCCTGGGCTCAATTCGGCGCTGCAGGCAAAGAAGCTCGCACCGATCACAGTGATGACTCACGACGAGTGGCAGAAGAGCACTGCCCGGCAGGCCGCGTCGGATCCGCCGCAGAACGAGCGGTGGGCGGAACACGATTGAGATCGATCCATTCGTAACGAAAGACGGCCGGCAGCGATGCCGGCCGTTTTCTTTGAGGCGTAGGGACGCGCAGCAGCGCGTCCGCAACCCTGGGGGCATGCGACGAGAGGTGCGGACGCGCTGCTGCGCGTCCCTACGCCGCGGTGAAACCGGTTGCATGAAAGGTTTCGGTGCAGGATTGACGCTTCACCGACGGAATCTTGTCGGACGTGGCGTACAGTCACCGCCCATGGTCAGGGATCGTCGGATCCGCTATATCCCCGAACGTGCTGCCGCCTGCCTCGCCTGTGCCTGCGAGGACCGCCGCAACGACGCCGCTCGTCACCTTCTCCGAAGCACCAACGCCCTGAGCTCGACCGGCGTTCTCGCCGCGATCGTCATCGCTGCGAGCGAGGCCCATCTGGAGATCGTCGAGCTCGCGCGCGCCGCGATCAACGAGCAACGGGAGCTCTGCCGGGAGCACGGGCCCTTCCGGTCCCACCGTTGCGGTGATCACGGGCTGGCGGCGTTGCAGCGACCGTAGTAAGAGCGATCAATGATTATGGCTCTCCACGATTTTCAGTGGATTCGCGTGGATATCAGTGGATTCGCGTGGATAGTGGAGAAGGGCGCTCCAGCCGCGGAGCGGCGAAATCCAAGTAGCCCAATGCCTCAGCGTTGGGATGATTGGTACCCTATCCAGCGTACGAGCCGCGGAGCGGCGGCATCTCCGAGAGACCAATGTCGCCGCTCCGCGGCTTAACGCTGTGCCTCGCTTCATCCCCCAAGGCTCACGCCTTGGGCTAATGAGATTTCGCCGCTCCGCGGCTCAACGGCGAGGCTTCATCCACTGAAAATCCCGAAGCGCCATGGTCAATTGTCCGGCCACTTCGCCGCAGGCTTCCCCATCCAGACCCAGGCGATGAAGTCGAGCGTCGGCGGCTCGGATCCCATTTCGCGGAGCTTCGTCAGCACCTGTCCGCGATGGTTCGTGCTGTGCCACGGCACCTGCATGAGGGTTTCGGCAACGGTGCTGTCATGGACCGTTCCGAACTGAGCGCTCAGTCGTTCCGCCCAGGGCAGGACTGCGATCTGGTCGAGTTTCTCCTCCGTCAGTCCGGCGAGAAAGCGGGCCATTCGCCGGTGCTGCTCGCGTCCCCAGCGCGCCAGGGCAGCGCTGTCTTCGAAGGCGGACACTTCCTTGTACTTCAGCTCCGCGCGCGTCCAGATCGTGAAGTACGCGCTCTGCACGGCGTGAATGTGGTGCAGGCGCTCGCGAATGCCGGAGTCCGCGGCGGTTCGGTCGTTCGACAGCACCGCTCCGAATACGCTTGTCATGCCACGCGCTCGAATCGGACTGGAAAGCCCGCTCCACGCGATCGAAAGGCGGGAGCCCTCTGCGCTCTCTCCCACTCTTTTCCCCAAACCTGCCTCGTCCTGTGCGAACATTCCGCGACCAAAACGGCCTGCGGAGGTTCTGTTGAGCACTGCAATCGCAACGGAAGGGCAGTCGACCGGCGGATTCGTCCGGGATCTGGGGCTGCTCGATTCGACGATGATCGTGGCCGGGTCAATGATCGGCTCCGGCATCTTCATCGTCCCCTCGGGAATCGCGCGGCAGGTCGGCTCGGCCGGATGGCTCATCGCCGTCTGGATCGTGACCGGCCTTCTGACGATCGCCGCCGCGCTGGCCTACGGTGAGCTGGCTTCGATGATGCCGCACGCCGGGGGACAGTACGTCTACCTCCGCGAATCGTATTCGCCACTGCTCGGCTTCCTCTACGGATGGACCCTGTTTCTGGTCATCCAGACCGGCACCATCGCCGCTGTGGCGGTGGCCTTCGCGCGTTATCTCGGCGTGCTCCTTCCGTGGATCTCACCGACGAACTGGATCGTCGCGCCGATCGACATCTCCAGGACGTACGCCATCAGCCTCTCCACCCAGCAGCTGATCGGCGTGGTCATGCTGGTCGCGCTGACGTTCTTCAACACCTTCGGCGTTCACATCGGCAAGCTCATTCAGAACACGTTCACGTCCGCGAAGACTCTGTCGCTGATCGCACTGATCATCCTCGGCATCTTCATCGGCCGGAACAGCGGAGCGATCTCTGCGAACTTCGGCAGCCACTTCTGGTCGCCGCGGAATGCCGTGACGATCCAGCCGGAGATCTCCGGCCTTCCGGCGGCCATCGCCTCCGCCGGTATCTTCGGCATGCTCATCGCCTTTTGCGTGTCGCAGGTGGGATCGCTCTTCTCGGCCGACGCCTGGAACAACATCACCTTCACCGCAGGGGAGGTGAAGAACCCGAAGCGCAACATCCCGCTGTCGCTGGCCCTGGGCGTCGGGCTGGTCATCACGCTCTACGTTCTCGCCAATGTCGCCTATGTCTGCGTGCTTCCACTGGAACAGATCCAGGGTGCGCCCGACGACAAGGTGGCCACAGCGGCCCTCCAGCACATGTTCGGGCCTGTAGCGGCGCTGATCATGGCCGTGGCCATCGTCGTCTCGACCTTCGGCTGCAACAACGGCCTGATTCTGGCCGGGGCGCGCGTCTACTACGCGATGGCGAAGGACCGGCTGTTCTTCAAGGCCACCGGAAAGCTGAACAAATACCACGTGCCAGCCACGGGACTGGCACTGCAGTGCGTGTGGGCCGCGCTTCTGGTGCTGCCGCGGACTCGATTGCGCGATGCGGCGGGCGCGCCGCTGCTCGACCCGGCCACGCATGCTCCGCAATATGGCAACCTCTACAGCAACCTCCTCGACTACGTCGTCTTCTCGGTGCTGATCTTCTACGTTCTGACCATTGCCGGCGTCTTCATCCTCCGGCGCAAGCGTCCCGATGTCGAGCGGCCGTACAAGGCCTTCGGTTATCCACTGGTACCGATCGC
Organism: Acidobacteriota bacterium; assembly: GCA_021781455.1. GTDB lineage: Bacteria > Acidobacteriota > Thermoanaerobaculia > Gp7-AA8 > Gp7-AA8 > JAJXWV01. The sequence goes on from JAJXWV010000083.1 coordinate 121,053, forward strand.
GTACATCGTCGCGGCGCTGGTCATCCTGACCGTTCTCCTGCTATATCTGACGTCGACCACATGGCCCGGACTGCTGATCGTCCTGACCGGTATTCCGGTTTACTTCCTCTGGCGGTGGAGGAACGGCTCGAAGGCCGACTCCGCCACGGAGGGCATTTCCGCCTGATGTGAATCGGTTCAAACAACTCACAACGAACTTCAGGAGATACGCATGAGGAATCTTTTTGCGAGGAAACCGCTGGAGGTGCTCCTCGAAGAGATGAAGGGCGAGCACCGGTTGCGCCGTGTTCTCGGTCCCGTGCAGCTGACCAGCCTCGGCGTCGGGGCGATCATCGGCGCCGGCATCTTCGTCGCCACGGGGGCTGCGGCTCACAACGTCGCCGGACCGGCGTTGATGTTGTCATACGTCGTTTCCGGCATCACCTGTGTCTTCGCCGCGCTCTGCTATGCCGAGTTCGCGTCGATGGTGCCGGTGGCCGGCTCCGCGTACACATACGCCTATGCCACGCTCGGCGAGCTGTTCGCCTGGATTATCGGCTGGGATCTCGTTCTCGAGTACGCGGTCGGCAGCGCCACCGTCGCGACGGGCTGGTCGGGATACTTCCAGAACGTTCTGGCGAAGCTCGGGATCACCCTCCCCGCCGCAGTGCAAAGCAGTCCCTGGCGTTTCGACGACGGCCGCTTCGTCTCCACCCACTCGTACATCAACCTGCCGGCGATCGTGATCGTCATGATCGTCACCATGATCCTGGTCAAGGGAATTCAGGAGAGCGCCTCGTTCAACGCCGCGATGGTCATGATCAAGGTGGCCGCGGTCATCATGGTCGTGATCGTCGGCGCGTTCTACATCCACAAAGCGAACTGGCATCCCTTCGCGCCGTACGGCTGGACCGGCATCACCTTCTTCGGCAAACACATCGCCGGTCAGACCAACGCAGGCGGCCAGCCGGTGGGCATGCTGGCCGGGGCGGCAATCATCTTCTTTGCGTACATCGGCTTCGACTCGGTCTCGACGCACACCGAGGAAGCGAAGAACCCGCAGCGCGACGTGCCGATCGGGATCGTGGTCTCGCTGATCGTCTGTACGGTCCTCTACATCCTGGTCGTGGCCGTCCTGACCGGAATGGAGAAGTACGACAAGCTCGACATCAACGCTCCGGTGAGTCTCGCCTTCAAGAGCGCGGGAGTGGGATGGGCCGAGGGCATCATTGCTCTGGCCGGCGTGGCCGGAATCACCTCGGTGCTGCTGGTGATGATGCTTTCCGGCCCGCGAGTCTTCCTGGCGATGGCGCGCGACGGCCTGGTCTCCCGCAAATTCTTCGCCGACGTGCATCCGCGCTTCCGTACACCGTGGAAGTCGACGATTCTCATCGGCATCGGCGTGATCATCATGGCCGGGCTTCTCCCGATCGACGCCCTGCTGCTGCTGACCAACATCGGAACGCTCTTCGCCTTCGTGATCGTCTGTGCGGCCGTGCTGATCATGCGGAAGAAGTATCCGGACGCCGAGCGGCCCTTCCGTTGCCCGTGGGTGCCGTTCGTTCCCATCATGGGCGTGCTGGCCTGCCTGATGCTGATGTTCTCGCTGCCGTGGGACAACTGGGTGCGGCTGTTCGGCTGGATGGCGATCGGCCTCTGCATCTACTTCTTCTACGGCCGCAAGCACAGCGTCATGGCCACGCACCTGGAGCACGAAATCGCCGCGCATGGTGCCGGCGGAGCGTACGTGTCCGGAGTCAACGAGCCTTAAAGGCGAGTGCTGAGTACTGAGTGCTGAGTACTGAGTCGATGGACTCGTACTCGAAGTGACTCAGTACTCAGCACTCAGTACTCAGCACTCTTTTCAGGTCACTTCCCGACGGTCGGCGTGTCCGGCGCCTTGCTCCACTCGAAATAGGAGCCGTCGTAGAGCTGCACGTCGTGTCCGAGATAGCGCAGCGTGAAGTAATCGACCGAGGCTTCCATCCCGGTACGGCAGTACGTCACGACGGGCGCATCGTCCTTCACACCGGCGTCGCGATAGACCGCGCGCAGCTCGTCTTCGGGGCGGAGCAGCGGCACCGTGTCAGCGGTGAGGTTCTTCGAGGAAGGCACGTTGACCGCGCCGGGGATGTGTCCGGCCCGCGTGATGTCCTCACCCGCTTCTGCGGCGGTGAAGAACTCCACGGGACGGGCATCGACGATGGCGGCCTTGGGAGCTCCGGCTTGCGCGGCCTGCGCCAGGCCTTTCATCGCGTCGAGCTTGACGAGGACAGCCGGATCGGGGTGCGCCCTGAAGGAACCGAGCGTGGTGAGCTTCATTCCGGCTTCGACGGGGTGTTTTTCCTCGACCCACTTCGCGTAGCCGCCGTCGAGTAACGCGCAGTCGCCGCGGCGGCCGAGGTACTCGAGCGTCATGAAGGCGCGGGCAGCCGGAACGATCTCACGGCCATAAATGACGATGCGACCCCTGTCCGAAAGCCCTGCGTCCGCGAAGACTTCTTGGAGTTTGGCGGCATCCGGCAATTCGTTGGGGATTCCGTCGCGCGTCGTCACCAGGTCGCGCAAGGCGATGAACTTCGCGCCGGGGATGTGCCCCTCGCCGAAGTTGTCGGAGTCGGTGACGTCGATGATCGTCACCGCCGGATCGTTGAGGTGCTTCGCGAGCCAGAGGGTGGAGACGAGCAAGTCGCGCCGCTCCGCGGCGAATGAGGAAGCGGCAATGAGGAGCACGGCGAAGAAGAAGGCGAAATGTCGTCGCATGGCGAACCTCCGGCTGACAGTTTGCGTCAGCATAAGACCATAATGCCACGGTGATCACGATAACGGCGTGATAGGCATTGCTCGCCACCTCATTCGTCAGGAGATGGAAACTTCGGCGCGGTCTCCACGGAATGGCCGCCTGGCGTCGCAGGCCGCCGTGCTTCCGCAGAATCCTTCGACTCGGTTGATGTCGAACGACCTTTCGCACACTCGCTATTTGCGCTCGGCGTAAGGTCGCTATTCCACCGCCGCAACCATGTACTGTTCGAGCTTTCCGTCGGGCATCGCATAGGTCCAGGCCCGCACGGTCTTCTGTGCGAAGCGGACGCGGTAGCGGCGCAGGGTCATGCCGCCGCGGAGCGCCTGCGATTGCTGCGTGAATTCCTGCGGCTTGCCGAGCGGGCCAAGGCTGGAGGCGAAGTCCTTCAGCGCCTGTTCGCTGAAATAGGCATTGGCGTTCGCGGTGAAAAGCGATCGGTCGATCTTGCCGTGCTGCAGTCCTTCGAAGATCTGTTTTGCCTGATCGAGCGCCTTCCCGGCCGCCGGGTCCTTTTCGGCGAAGAGGATGTCGGCGATGCGGGTGCCGAGCTGCTCGGAGGCCGTGGTGGCGTCGAGGTTGGTCAGCACGACCACGGCCGCGCGCTGGTCGGGGTAGACGCGGTTGTTGGCCGTGAAGCCCGACACCTCGCCGCCGTGGGAAATGACCCGGCGTCCGTCGGTCATGCCGACCGACACGCCTAACCCATACCGCGCTCCCACGCCGTTGGCCAGCAGGGCTTCCGATTCCATCTGGCGGTACGAGGCGGGCTGCAGCACGGTCTGGTCGATCATGGAGACGTCCCAGCGCGCCAGGTCGCCGGCGGTCATGGCCAGTTCACCGGCGGCGAACATCCATCCTCGGCCTTCTTTCGGCGCAGGGCGCAGCGGGCCTAGCGCATAGCGAAGATAGCGCTGCGGCTCGCCTGGCCCGAGCGGCGCCGCGTCCGAGTCGAACACGCTGGTCATGTTCAGCGGCCCGAATATGTTCTTTTGCAGGAATTCGAGCAGCGGCGTGGCGCTGACCTTCTCCACGATCTGCCCGGCGATCACGTAATTGGTGTTGCTGTACTGGTAGCGGGTCCCGGGCTCGAAATCGAGCGGCTTTTTCGCCCATCCGTCCAGGATGGCCTGGGCCGTGGTCGGCTGCAGCATCATCGGCATCACGTAGTCCTGCGGCCAGAAGTCCTGGTATCCGGAGGTCATGGAGAGGATCTCGCGAATGGTGACGTCGTTGGCGCGGGTCAGGTCGGGGAACCAGCGCACGAGCTTGTCGTCGAGGGAGAGCTTCCCCTGCTGCTCGAGGAGCAGCACCGCCGCAGCGGTGAACTGCTTGCTGATCGAGCCGATGCTGTAGCGCATCTCGGGACTGGCCGCAGTCTTCGACTCGAGGTCCGCCGTCCCGTATGCGTGGACGTAGGCGATCTTTCCGTCACGGACGACGGCGATGGATGCGCTCGGCGCTCCGGTTTTGGCGATGATCTCGGTGGCAGCCTTGTCGATCCTGTCGCGCATCTCGGCCGGAATGGCCTCCTGCGCCGAGAGCGGTGCGGCGATGGCGATGAGAACAAGCGCAAATCGTACGGCAAGGCGCATTGATTCCTCCCGATTGGACGGTGGGATTCTAACGTGTCATTCCGATGTGACAAACGTTCAGAAGAGAGATGTTGAATGTTCAATGTTCAACGTTGAATGGACGGGGGAAGGCCGGATTCATTCAACACTCCGCATTCGTCCTCTTGTTTGCGGACGCGATAAACTCCGAGGTAATGAGCCGCCGTGCCGCCCTTCTGGTGTGCGCCGTCATCGTCCTGGTCACCTCCTGCATTTCGCTTCGTCCCCGGCCGCACCGCGCGCGGGAGCTGCGCGGCCTGTGGGTGGCCACGGTGAACAATGGCGACTGGCCTTCGCGCCGCGACCTGACCGTCGACCAGCAGAAGCAGGAGCTCGTGGCCATCTTCGATCGCGCGGCCGCGCTGCACCTCAACGCGATCTTCCTGCAGATCCGCCCTGCGGCCGACGCGTTCTATCCGTCGTCGCTCGAGCCGTGGTCGGAGTTCCTGACCGGAACCAGCGGCAAGGCCCCCGAGCCGCTTTACGACCCGCTGGCGTTCGCCATCGACGAAGCGCACAAGCGCGGCCTCGAGCTGCACGCCTGGTTCAATCCCTTTCGGGCCCGCCGCGTGGCCGACAGCACCGCGCGCGTCATCCAGCAGAACCCGCAGCATGTCCACGACTACGGCCGTTTCGTCTGGCTCGACCCGGGTGATGAGGCTGTTCAGCGCGACGTGCTCGCCGTGATCGCCGACGTCGTGCGCCGCTACGACGTCGACGGCGTCCACCTCGACGACTATTTCTACCCCTATCCCGAAAAGGACGCTGCGGGCCGCGAGATCGACTTTCCCGACGGCATCACCTGGAATCGCTATCGGGCCGCGGGGGGGACCATGACGCGGAACGAGTGGCGGCGCGACAACATCAACCGGTTCGTGGAGAGCCTCTACTCGACGGTCAAGGGCATCAAGCCGAAGGTCGAAGTCGGCATCAGCCCGTTCGGCATCTGGCGTCCGGGCCACCCGCGCCAGATTCGCGGGCTCGATGCCTACGACCGCATCTATGCCGACTCGCGGCTGTGGCTGCGCCGCGGCTGGCTCGACTATCTCGCCCCGCAGCTCTACTGGCCGATCGCCAAGCGTGAGCAGAGCTTTCCCGCTCTCCTGAATTGGTGGACCCGTCAGGACGCGCGCGGCCGCGGCATCGTGGCCGGCATCAGCATCAACCGGGTCGGGAGCGGGAGGGCGGCCAGCGTTCCGGCCGAGGAGATTGCACACCAGATCGCCCTGGTGCGCCGCGACGACGGCGCCGTCGGCTTCATTCTCTTCAGCGCCAGAACCATCATGCAGGATCGGGGCGGAATCGACACGGTCCTGGCCAGGGCGATTGAACCGAATTTATGATTGATGATTGATGATTTATGATTTAACGAACAGTTAATGAATCAAATTATCAATCTTAAATTATGGCTTCAGGATATTCAGCGGTCCGGCAAAATTTCGCAGAGAGCACTCCAGCCGCGGAGCGGCGAAATCTGAGTAGCCCAACGCGTCAGCGTTGGGATGACCGGTGCGAGATTCAGCGTATGAGCCGCGGAGCGGCGACATCTCCAAGAGACCAATGTCGCCGCCCCGCGGCTCTACGCGATGCCTTGCCTCATCCCCCAAGGCTCACGCCTTGGGCTACTTAGATTTCGCCGCTCCGCGGCTCTACGTCCATCCTTGACCCACTCCAAGGCCGGCAGCGCTCAAATCATAAATTTGTCGCCGGCCCGGAACGGGTAGTACCGCGGTTGCCACTGCGCCTTGGTGATGACGCGCTCGTACTCCTCGTCGCTGAGCAGGCGGCCCAGGCCGGAGTCGCGAGCAACGCAGGCGACGGCCTTCGCTACCACGGCGGCGACGTGCCGGATGTCGTTCAGGTCGGGCAATAGCATCCGCTGCGCGACCTGCTCTTCGCGCACCATTCCGCTGAGCGCCTTGCTGGCCGCGAGAAACATGCCCGGCGTGATCTTCGTGGCGTTGCTCACGAGCGCGCCTAACCCGAGCCCTGGAAAGATGAACATGTTGTTGACCTGCGAGGTCGTGATCCGCCGCCCTTCGCATTCGAACGGGGGAAACGGGCTTCCGGCGGCCATGAGGCCTCGTCCCTTTGTGGCCCGTGCCACCTCTTCGGCGGTGCACTCGGAGCGTGACGTCGGATTCGAAAGCGCGAAGATGACCGGCTGGTCGTGGTTCTTCGCCATCTCCGCGAGCACTTCGGCGCTGAAGAGTCCGGCCGACGCCGTGACTCCGATGAGCACCGTCGGCTTCGCGTTCCGCAGGACATCGAGATGCGAGATCGTGCCGGGCGAAGCGAGCTTCCAACCCGCCACCGCCGATCGCCGCTGTGCAAACGGTTCCTGATATCGATTGAGCTCCGGCGAGTCTTCCATGAGCAGGCCGGGAAGGTCGCATCCCAGCACGCGGCTTCGCGCCTCTTCGGCCGACGCTCCTTCTTCCAAGAGCATGGCGTAGATGTTGGAGGCGATGCCGATGCCCGCCTGTCCCATGCCGATGACCAGGAACTTCTGGTCGCGGAAGCGTTCTTTCCTGATGCGCATGGCGGTCATGAGAGCGGACAGCGCCACCGCTCCGGTCCCCTGGATGTCGTCGTCGAAGGAGAGGATGCGCTCGCTGTAGCGCTCCAGCAGGCGGAAGGCCTTGTTCTTCGCAAAATCCTCCCACTGCAGCAGGGCGTTAGGGAAGTTGCGCTTGACACCGAGGACGAAGCGCTCGATGAACTCGTCGTACTCGGCGCCGTCCATGCGCGTCTTGCGGTGACCGGTGTAGAGCGGGTCATTGAGGAGGCGCTCGTTGTTCGTGCCGACGTCGAGGCAGATGGGAAGGCAGCAGGCGGGGTGCAGGCCGCCGGCGGCCACATAGAGGTTGATCTTCCCGACAGGGATGCCCATGCCGTCGGAGCCGAGGTCGCCGAGGCCGAGGATGCGCTCGCCGTCGGTGACTACGATGAGGCGGACGTCCGGGAGCGAGACCTCGCTGAAGATGCTGTCGATGTTGGCGATGGTGTCGGGGCTGATGTAGATGCCGCGGTACTCGCGGGTGATGTGGCTGAACATCGTGCAGGCCTGACCGACCGTCGGCGTGTACACGATGGGGAGCATCTCGGTCAGGTGGTGGCAGAGCAGGTCGTAGAAGAGCGTCTCGTTCCGGTTGAGCAGGGCCTGGAGAAAGATGTACTTCTCGATGTCGCCTTCGGTACGGCTGTACATCGCGTAGTTCCGGGCGCGCTGCGTTTCGATGTCGGAGATGCAGGAGCGGAGCAGACCGCTGAGTCCGAGGCTGAGCCGCTCGTCTTCGTTGAAAGCGGTTCCCTTGTTGAGGAACGGGTCGTTGAGGACCTGCCGTCCGCGGAGGTAGACCTCGAGATACTCCTCGCTGGTCAGGGGATCGGTCTTGATGGAGAAGGTCTTCATCGTGCAAGTGTATGCACGGAAGGGTGTCGGGTGTTGGGTAGCTTCGTGGGGTGTCATTGAACTGGTTGCGCAGTTCCGAGGTTCCGCGGTGCGCGAGGACGCAGCCGGTGATCCCACCGCGCAACCGCGGAACCCGATTCGACACCCGACACCCGCGACCTAGTGGCCTGTATCGGCTGAATTGGTACCACCTGGCTTGGTCTCGACGCCGTGAGCTTCGTTGCGCCTCCTCAGCATAGTCACCGCTATGCCTGCGTCGGCGCGCCTCGCTCACGTCGCCGATCC
>JAJXWV010000072.1 GCA_021781455.1 Acidobacteriota bacterium
CGACGGATCGACCGGGATGGTCATGATGCTCGTCTCGGTCGCCGATAACGTCACAAACGACACCTATACCGTCATGGGCAACATGATGAACGGTGGAAGCAGCAGTAACGGCGGCATGATGCCGTAAGCACAAGAGCGTTAGAGAACCAACGGCCGGACGCGACTCGCCTCGCTCCGGCCGTTTTCGTTTCAGCGCTCCGGCGGCGAGGTCACCGATCAGGCGTTCTCGCCTCGGCACGCAAGGATCTTCGCGACGGAGATCGCATCCGCCCGTGGCATTCCCGTTGCGTACGACGCAGCGGGCCACGCAAACAACCGCACGATGCAACTCCCCGGCAACACATCTCGGACGGCTACCTCCGCAGGAGCACCGCAGCGTGCTCGCAGCCTTTTCAAAAGGGGGCGCTTCACGCTCTTGAGTGGGTCAGGGATCGGCGCTGGAGTGCCCTCTTCGAAATTTCGCTGGACCCACTGAATATCCTGAAGAGCCAAAAGGGGTAACCGATGTCAAAACTCTCCGGCGTCTCGTTCGCCGTCAGGACGGCGGTGATCGTCGCCGCGTTCGCACTCGCGACCACTTCGTCCTCGGCTCAGATGACGCCCTACTTCTCCACCATCGACCGCCCTCTCGGGCAAGGCAACGTCATGCTGATGGCTCTTCCCGATCTGCAGAAGGCGCGGTTCGGACCGAATTTCGCGACCGGCATGCTGATGCTCGAATACGGCATCACGCCGCAATGGACGGCCGCGGTGATGGTGGAAGGGCAGAAGATCTCCGGCCTGCCCGCGACGTACGGCGGCTCGAGGGTCGGTACGTGGTTCCATCTGTTCAAAGACGACCGGCTGCTGAACCTGACGCTGTACGGCGAATTCGAGAATCTCAATGCAGCGGCGCTCTACAAAATGGAGGTCGCCGGTTTCGGTCCCGAGGACCTTCTGGATCCATTGCCGGTCGCGCGGCACACGCCCGCCCGCACGTTCGAACAGCGCGTGATTGTCTATCACGACTGTCAGCGGCTCAGCGCGAGCTTCGATTTCGTGCGGGAGACGCCGCTTCAGGGCTCACGCACGAGCGATTACGGTTACACGTGGGGCGTATTCGTCAATCCGCGCTCGATGAACACCGCGAGTGGCGGAATGTCAGGCATGGCGGGAATGGCGAAGGCGGCGGCGTCTCCGGTCGATCGACTCGGCTATGGCGTCGAGATGATCGGAGCGCTCGGCGACGGTCACCGCTTCGGCATCTATCCGAACGAGGAACAGCACTACATCGGACCGGTCATCACTTATGACCTCTCGCCCCGCTGGTCATTGCGCGCAGAGCCGGCGTTCGGTCTGACGAAGATGAGCGATCCGTTCGTTCTGCGGCTCGGAGTCGCGTACATGTTCGGCGGACGACGGTCGAGCATGCGGCCGATGTAACGCAACAATCAGCCTGCCATTCGGGGCGACGGGCGCGACGTGCCGCGCATCATGGCGCTGAACAAAACGACCTGTCGCAAAATGATCCGTCTGGCATTTTCGCTGCCGGCTGGAGATGCGACCCCTGCTCGCGCCTCCAGGAACACCGGTTCAGTGCTGCGACGGCACCTCCGGCCGATCATGCGGTTTGAGTAGTGACGCGAGGACAGCGCAGGCGAGAATCGCGGCAATGACTCCGAGCGATGCCGAGATCGGGATCTTGTAGACACCGGCGAGCAGCATCTTCACGCCGACGAACGCCAGCACGAGTGCGAGGCCCGCTCTGAGGTAGTGGAACCGGTCCATCACTCCGGCCAGCACGAAGTAGAGCGCCCGAAGGCCGAGGATCGCGAACACGTTCGACGTGTAGACGATGAACGGATCCCGGGTAACCGCGAAAATCGCGGGAATGGAATCGACGGCGAACACCACGTCCGTCGCCTCTACGGTCACCAGCACCATCAGCAGCGGAGTGGCGACGCGCCTGCCTCCCTGCACGATCGTGAACCGGGCCCCGTGGTACTCGCTGGCAGTCGGAACGACGCGGCGAAAGAGCCGGTAGACGGGATTCCGCTCGGGACGGACGTGCTCATCGCGCTGCACGAGCAGTTTGACCGCCGTGAGGACGAGCAATGCTCCGAAGACGTAGATGACCCAGTGAAACCGCGCCAGGAGTGCTGTCCCCACGCCGATGAACACGCCGCGCATGAGCAGCGCGCCGAGAACGCCCCAGAAGAGGACGCGGTGCTGATACTCCTTGCGCACCGCAAAGAACGTGAACAGCACGAGAAAGACGAACACGTTGTCGACGGAGAGCGCCTTCTCGATCAGGTAGCCGGTCAGAAACTCGAGGGCTCTCTCGGTTCCGAACCATCGATAGATGCCGTAGTTGAACAGAAGGGCCAGCCCGATCCAGACGCCGGACCAGGTGATGGCTTCCCTGAATTTCACCTCGTGGGCGGTCCGATGGAACACGCCCAGGTCGATGGACAGCATCAGCAGCACAAGGACGACGAAGCCACTCCACATCCACCAGGTGCCGATGCTGTCGACCGACACAGGGCTCAAGCCTCTTCCCTCTCGCTCGCCGTATTGCGCAGAGTGTCGTTGGTGCGACCCCTGGCCCGGGCGATGGCGCGCGCTACGGCCCGCTCGATCCGCTCGGCGGCACGGTCGACGGCCGCATCGACGTCCGAGGCCGCCGATTTCGCGAAGACGGCGCCAACGCCGGGTACGTGAGCGCTGATCCGGCAGTACTTGTCGTCCGGGCCGCCGCGCGGACCGTTGGCATCCCCGACGTCTACCGCGACGCCGGTGACGTCGCGCTCGAACCGCTCCAACGCTGCGCGAGTGCGGCGTTCGGCGTAGCCGCGCAGAAATGCCATCGCCACCTGATGGTCCGCTCTAATCTCCAGCTTCACGGGCTCCTCCTCTGGTCGTCAGTTGGGCCAAGCCGCCTTCGGCCGATGGGTCATGACGAACATGCAGCTTCGGCGCTCCTCACGGCCGGAATGTATGGCCGGGGAGGCGCTTCGGTCAAATCGTTTCTACGCATCAAATCCATCGGTTCTGCCTATGAGTGCATCAATCGGCTTTTCCGATCGTCATTTACTGAAGAAACGACTTGATCTATGGATATCTGCGCCCTAGAGTCGGCAGGCCAAATGAACCGCGACACACTCGCCGCCCTCGCACACGCCCGACGCGCAGCTCACCGGCAAACCGCTGTGGCGCGGCCGAAGGCCCGCGCCACAGGTCGTGTGGTCGTGAATGCCCGGCCCGGTGCGCCCACGTCCACGATTGCGCTCGATCGAGGCCGCGGAATCACCCCAGACATCCGCCTCTCCCAGCCCGCCGAATCCGCAGCCTCAGGGTACGGTGCCGCCCGCGGAAGCGCCCCCGCCCCGCCGGCGCGCACCGTAGTCGGCGTCGCTGGAAACCTGCGCCTCGAAGCCGAGGTCCTTCGATATGCGGAAGTGCAGGCACGCGAGGCCCTGGCGCACTTCCCGGGTGTGCAGTCGATCGACATTCTTCTCGGCACCGGGGCGGCCGGTGAGACCACATGCCGCCTCGAGGTCAGCTTCGTCGCTGCTCCCTCGATCCTCGTCGGACATTCCGGACCGGCGATCCTCCACGCCATCGACACCGCAGTCGAGACGGCCGCGCACATCGTGGCGGCGCAAGCACGGGCCGGGCTCTGAGCCCGCCGGAGCGCTCCGAGGTTCCCGAGCATGATCGGCAGCGTTTCGCTAGGATCATTCGATGGCCTGGTTCAATTACAGTCACCTCCACTACTTCTGGACCGTCGCGCAGGAAGGGACGATCGCCCGGGCCACGGAAAAGCTCAACGTCACGCAATCGACGATCAGTGAGCAGCTGAAGACGCTCGAGGAGACTCTCGGCGAAAAGCTATTCGAGCGCGACGGGCGCCGCCTGAAGCTGACCGAAGTGGGGACCCTCGTCTACCGCTACGCCGACGAGATCTTCACCCTCGGCCGCGAGCTGGTCGACGCGGTATCCGACAGGCCCACAAACCGGCCGCTGCGCTTCTCGGTCGGCATCTCAGACGTCGTACCGAAGGCCGTTGCCCATCGCTTTCTCAGTCCCGTGTTGAAGATGATGCCGGAGGTACAACTGCTCTGCGTCGAAGATCAACCGGAGCGGCTGCTGGCCAGTCTGGCCATTCACGATCTCGATCTCGTGATCTCCGACGCCCCGAGCAGCGGCGGATCGATTCGCCTTTTCAATCATCTCCTCGCCGAGAGCCACGTCACCGTGTATGCACCGGTCAAGCTCGCGCAGACGTTGAGAAAACGATTCCCGCTCTCTCTGCACGGCACGCGTTTTCTGCTGCCGCAGCGCGGCAGTGCCCTGCGCCAGAAGCTCGATCAGTGGTTCGACGCCCACGACATCCGGCCGAAAGTCGTCGCTGAATTCCAGGATGCGGCCCTGATGACGGTCTTCGGGCAGTTCGGCGACGGCGCGTTCGCGGCCGCCGCGCTCATGCAGGATGAGCTGCGCCGTGCCTTCCGGCTGGCACGCGTGGGCGACATTCCGCAAATGCGCAGCTCGTTCTTCGCCATCTCCAGAGAGCGCAAGATCAAGCATCCGGCGGTCGCCGTCGTGATCTCTGCGGCAAAAGAGGCGTGAGAGGCTGCCGGTGGCATCGTTCGCGCTGATCATGGGCCGCCGCAGTCTCTCGGGCGCTCGCCGGTCGAGGCGGCGGAGCCGCCGAAAGAATTTAGCGGCGGCCGTCAGGCCGCCGTCCGCTTGCACAACCCAGCGTCCGAGCGCGCAAAGCGCGCGACAGATCTTGCGTCGGCCAACCTTCTGTCGGGCACTTCGCGCCCTCATACGCTGATGCGATCGCTGGCGCCGGCGGCCTGACGGCCGCCGCTAAATTCTTTCGGCGGCTTCGCCGCCTTCTGGCGCTGGGACATTGAGGTCAACCATCGCGACGAGAAAGCGGCGGCTTCGCCGCCTGGTGCCAAACTCCAGCGGCGGCGGAGCCGCCTGGTCCCTCGCCAAGCGGGAGTTTGTGAGCATTACCGTTTGCGTTATGCAAGTGTGGGGAGTTGTATCGTTGTGTGTGCGGAGGCAGGCTTGGAATGTTCGGCAAGAAGAAAGAAACGCAGAATTCGAAGCCGTCTGCTGCCGGTTTCCGCAGATGACCACCTTCAGCGTGGTCGTCACGAGTTACAACTATTGTGCTTTCGTCGCCGAGGCCGTCGACAGCACGCTGGCGCAAACACGGCAGCCGGAACAGGTCATCGTGATCGACGATGGCTCCACGGACGGGTCGGCGGATCTCCTCCGGCAGCGCTACGGCAGCGATCCGCGCGTCACCCTGCTGCTGCTCACCGAGAATGCCGGCCAGCTGGCCGCGTTTCAGCGGGGCGTCGCCGAAGCAAGCGCCGACGTCATCTGTTTCCTCGATGCCGATGACCGCTGGGGACCGGATTACCTGGCCCGTATCGGCGAGGTCTACGACCGCAGGAGCGTTGTCGACTTCGTGCTCTCCGACGTCCACGTGTTCGGCCGCGAGCACAGGTCGATCGAATACGCGAATCGCCCGATGGACCTGGGAACCACCGTGATCAGCACGTACATCCTGTCCCACTGGTCCGGCGCGCCGAGCTCGGCTCTGTCTCTCCGTGCGCCCTGGGCCCGCCGTTCGCTTGACCTTCCGGCGGAGTACTTGGGCGACTGGCGACGCGCGGCCGACAGCTGCCTGGTCCTCGGCGCGAGCATCCACGGCGCACGCAAGTACTACCTGCCCACCGGCAACGTCCACTATCGCATCCACGAACAGAACGAGGCCTGCAGTTGCTGCCGCTCCACCGACCCGGCCACGCTCTATCTCGGCAAGATGCGCGCGCGCCGCCTGATCGGCTATTACGCCAGAGTCGCCGGCGTCGACGAGTCGTGGATCGAATTGAGCCGCGACGAGTTCAAGACCAAGCCTGATCCGACATGGGCGGACGCCCGGCGCTACGCCAGGCTGAGCCTGCACAGCCGAGCGCCGTGGTGGAATCGCATCGAGGGCGCCGTGAAGATATTGGCCAGCTGGCTTACCAGCCGTTGATGTCGATCCGTTGATCTAACGGCGAATCAGGGCTGCGCTGACTGAGCCACTTGTCATCCTGCTTGTCATCCCGAGCGTGAGCGAGGGATCTGGGTGGTCGGGCGGCGCGAGAATTCACCGATCCTTGCGGGCGTGCGGCGGCTCAACCCGATCTTCTTCGCGCCCCCACCGCCCAGATCCCTCGCTGACGCTCGGGATGACAGGTCTCTTCTTTGTCTCATGGGTGTTCACTCGAATTGCGGGGACATGGAGATCATTTCCTCGCTCCGTGCGATCGCGGCCTGAGAAAAGACGCCAGCGACCTGGCCACCCGGATCCAGTGCTGGAGCGTCCCCAAGGCCATCCGCGCTGCTTCGCGAGGATCGGAAACGGAGAGCGTGAGGATTCTCCTGTTCTTGCGGACATTGTTGGCGAGTTGCCTCCCCTGGTCCTCGAGCCAGCGAGTCAGGGTCCAGATCTCGACCGGAATCTCGTCGACGTCCAGGCTGCGGCACGCTCGGAGGCGCTTGTGCCCATCGGCGAGAAGGAAACGCCCGGCGACCGTGAGGACCGAGACCGGAGGGAACCGCTCCCCCTGTTCCATCGACCTCCGATAGCTGGCGATCGTCTCTGGAGCGTGCGTGATCGGAAGGAGGTCGATCACGCGGGCGGAGGAGACCCGCCGGACTCGCCCCCGGGCCAGGGTCTCGTCGAACGGCTCTTTCAGCACGACGCCATTCTCCTTCCTCCCCGGCGCGTCTTGCGTCTCATCCGTTCGCTCCGCCCACCTGCGTTCCGAAGAGCTGGGAGAAGGCGAGGCAATTGTTCAGCAACTCGGGAACCGAGCCGTCGCCGACGATCCGGCCTCGGTCGATCACGACCACACGCCCGAGCTTGCGGATCGTGGAGAGCCGATGCGCCGCCACGAGGACGGTCCTCTTCGAAAGCCAATCGGCGAGCGCTCCGAAGACCTTCTCCTCCGTTTCGCTGTCGACGGCGCTGGTGGCCTCGTCGAGGATCACGACCGCCGGATCTCTGACGATCGCCCTGGCCAGCGAGATCCGCTGCTTCTCTCCACCCGACAGGTCGCGCCCCCCTTCAGCGATCGGGCGATTCACACCGGCGGGATGGGCCGCGACGAGGTCGGTCAGCCCAGCCAGCCTGATCGCCTCCTCCACACGAACGGGCGCGGCTCCCTCCGAACCGTACTCGAGATTGGCCGCGAGGGAGCCGGAGAAGAGAAACGGCTCCTGCTCGACGACGCAGATCGTTCGCCGCACGTCGCGGAGCTTGAGGCTCGAAAGGTCGTGACCGTCGAGAAGGATCGTCCCATCCGACGGGGAGAGATGACGCACCAGAAGCGAGGCGATCGTGCTCTTCCCCCCTCCCGAAGCGCCGACCAGCCCGACGATCTGTCGAGACGGGATCAGAAGGTCGACCCCATCGAGCAGCGGAGTATCCGCCCGATGGCGGAAAGTCACGGCTCGAAACTGGATCGTTCCCAGGACCGGAGGCTGGAGATCTTCCCCGTCGCCGCTTTCGAGGTCCGGCAGGTCGATGATCTCGAAAACGCGCTCCGCCGCCGCGAGGGAGCGCTGCAGCATCCCCTGCACATCGGCCAGCTTGCGCAGCGGCTCGACCGTCTGCGCCGCGTAAAGACAGAATGCCACGAGCTTCTCGGGCGTCCAGGCCCCTCCCTCAGCGGCGCGCTGTCCCCATCGAATTGCCAGAAGGAGGGCGCATCCGGTGACGATGAACATGACCGCCAGAAGAAGGCCGGACCACAGCTCGGTCCTCATCACCCGCCTTCGCACCTCGTCGCTCTGGACGAGGAAGCGCCGCTTCTCGAAGGTCTCGGTCTGGTACCCCTTGACGGTCGACACTCCGCGAAGCTGCTCCTCCAGAAGGGAGGAGAGCCTTCCCGCTTCGGCCTGGGCACGCGCTCCGTGACGCCGGATCGTCTTCCCGATGCGTGAAAGCAGCCCTCCCGCCAGCGGCACGACAACCGCCGCGATCAGGGCCAGCCGAGGACTGATCGTGAACATGAGCGCGATCGCCCCGATCGCCACGAGCCCGTCCCCGAGAAGGCGCTTGAGGAAGGTTTCGACGAACCCGCTGACGGCGTTCGAATCGGCCAGGACGCGTGCGAGGAGGTCCCCTGACGGAAACGCCCTCACGGCAACGACCCGGACATCCATGAGTCGAGCCGACGCCGCCTCCCGCAACCTGAAGAGGAGTCGCTGGTTCACGTCGGCGAGGCAGAGTCGCGACAGGAAGACCGCCGCGCCGAGAAGTGCCGTGAGAAGAGCGGCGGCGAGAAGAAGAGATGGACCGACCGGATGGGCCGGGGCCCTCGACTGCTCCAGCCAGATCTTCACAACCCACGTCAGCGCCAGCTGTCCGCCCGCGGCCGCGATGAGTGAAACGATCGCGCCGGCCAGTGGCACTGGCTCCTTCAGGGTCTCGCCAACGAGTCGTAAGAATGCCGACTTGCTGGTCACTCCTGCTGCGCTCCCGGCATCGCGATCTTCTCGCTGACCAGCACGATCTTCCCGCCGTCGCGCGCCACCACGCGGCTCAACCGTTTACCGTTGAACAGCCGCTGCAGCTCTTCGATCGAAGATCTCTGCAGTACGCAAATCACCCGGCTCCTCGACGCGAAATACCGGGTGATCTCTTCGTTTGTAGTGAGGACTTCCACCGGATGGGGACTCCACCACGGCTGTTTGACCGGGTGCAGGACGACGACAGGGTTCCCGGTGTAGAAGTGAATGCCTCGCGCGAGCTGCTTGGTCGTGACGACCGGCTGGCCTTCGTAACCCTCTCTCGCCACGATGTCCGCGACGTAGCGGCTCGTGGTCGCGCGGTCCACGGATTCAGGAATTGAAAGAGCGATCAGGAGCGCCAGGAGGACGACTCCCGCTGCCTCGACCGCCACTGCCTGCAGCACCTTCCCACGCCACAGGGCCACGCTGGCGACGATGACCAGCACTCCCATGAGACGCAAAGCGAAGACGGCCGCATGCCAGACGTACGGGCCGTATTCGGTGAGACGCGGGAAAGACGGAAGAACGCAGAGCGCGACGCCGAAGAAGCCGTGCACGAAGGAAAGCGCAGTGCCGCGACGGCTCCTCCCTTCCCAGGAGCTCAGCGCAAGACCTGCCGGGATGATGAGCGCCGGAAAGGCCGGCAGGACGTAGCTCGGCAGCTTCGAGTGGGCAATTTGAAAGACGAGGAAGGTGACCGCAAACCACACCGCGAAGAACACGTGCGCGCTCCTGAATTCCTTCCAGCGCCGGCCGATCAGCACGAGATACGACGTCCACGGGAACAGGCCGAAGAAAAGGATCGCCGGATAGAACCACCAGTGGTCGTTCCGCGGATGCTCGGCGTACAGGATCCGGTCCCAGTTGTCGCGGACGATGAACTCGTCAATGAACGCTCTGCCGTACTTTGCCCAGGCATACGCGTACCACGGCATCGACAGCGCCGCGAAGAGCAGAACCCAGGGGTGAACGAGGAAACGCCGGATGGCGGCCAGGTCCTTCTGCAACGCGAGAAAAATCACCGCCGTCGAGACGACGATGACGAGCGCCACCGGACCCTTGGTCAACACCGCAAGCGCGGCGGCAGTGGCGAAACCGTAGAGATGAGAATCCGCGCGTTCCAGGAACCAGAGGTAGAAGCAATAGAGCGCCGCCGCCATCAGGGCAGTCAGGGCAATGTCGGTGAGCACGATGTCGGACATCACCAGATACAGTCCGGATGTGCCTAACAGAACGGCGGAGATACCGGCGGCCTTCTCTCCGAAGAGCCGCCGGCAGAACAGGAACGTGGCGATGATCCCGAATGCGCCGAACGACACCGGTACGAGGCGCGCGGCGAATGGACTCATCCCGAAAATCCTGAAGGATCCGATCAGGCACCAGTAGAGAAGTGGCGGCTTTTCGAACTGCGGATGGCCGAACAGGACCGGCGTCAGAAGAGTGTGCTGGTCGATCATCTCCCGCGCGGTCTGCGAATAGAACACTTCATCGGGATCGGTCAGGGCGATGGGGGTCAGAGCGCCGAGGTACAGCGCGGCCACCAGAAGGAAGACGATCGCCGCCAGGGAACGCTGCGCCACAGCTCCGGTCGCGGGAAAGGGATCAGATCCCCACGGAGCTGTTCGGGCCGCCGGCCGCATGCGATTCCGCATTCTACCCGCCGCGGATGCGGCGCGTTTGCGGCTCTCGTGCATGTTGCCCTTCTCCCCGCCGCAGCGGGGAGAAGGTGCCGAAGGCGGATGAGGGGCCTCCTTTTTGAACGAGAACGAGACCCCTCACCCCAGCCCTCTTCCCGCTGCGGCGGGGAGAGGGGGAATGGTCGAATGCTTCCACCCTCTGGTGTCGCACCTGCGCGATTCAGACGCTCGGGATGGAGCCTGCCGGGTCAGGCACACACACCTACTGCCAGGGACCCCGATCCTGGCGGACCCTCTCGAAAAGGCGGCACGTTGCCCGCACCACGGCCTTCACGATTCGTTCGCCGATCCTGACCCAGCGCTCGAACGGAAGGGGCCGGGCCAGGAAGCGCACTTCCGATGCGGTCAGCAGGCCGGGAGCGATGGACCGCTTCAGCTTCAACACCGCGCGCTCGTTGTAGCCCTCCGCGATTCGCACCACGGTCTTCCGGAAGGGCAACATGACGCCGGAGATGACAAAGGAAGCCCCGAAATCCACGAGGCGGGGCTCGCACTCAGGAGTGACGACGACGTTGTTTCGCACGTCACCGTGCAGGACTCCCCGGGCGCGGAGCTGCGCCAGAATCGACCGCAGCCCGGTGAAGAAAGAGGCTGGCAAGTCCGCGTCGCCGGCTTCCAGACAGTTGCGCCCGTCCAGAGACTCCAGCAACAGGCCGTCCCGGCCCACGCGTCCGATCAGGCGGGGAATCCCTTCCACGCCCCGCAGCCGGCGATAGGCGGCGATCTCCCGCTGCGTCATGAGGCGTCCCACAACGCTGCGGAAGAGAGCCGGGCTGGCGCCGTAGTCTTTCAGGACCGCAGGCTGGCCCTCGAATTCCACGATGCGAAGACGCGCGGAGACCCGTCCCCCGGGGCGGAGAACTCCAGTCTCCGGCCACGGGCCCTCGAGTCGCGGGAACGTCGAGGACGCGTTGTCTACTTCCGCATTCCTCGCGCGACCAGCGGTCTCCCGATCTTCGATGTTCATCCGGTGGGACGAGCCCCCGTTCCCTGAAGGATTTTATGCGTCCCCGATCGCTACACGTCCCGCTTCGCGCCTCGGCACGGCGATCCTTGAATATCGGCGCCGCAGCGCTCTTAAGTGGGTCAAGGATCGGCGCGGAGCCGCGGAGCGGCGAGATCTACGTAGCCCAAGGCGTCAGCCTTTGGGAAACCAGATCGGGAACAGCATAGTCAGCCGCGGAGCGGCGACATGAATTGTCGTCGAGATGTCGCCGCTCCGCGGCTCATACGCTGGATCGTGCACCGATCTCCCAACGCTGACGCGTTGGGCTACAGAAATCTCGCCGCTCCGCGGCTGGAGTGCCTTCTTCGAAATCTCACCGGACCCCGCTGACGATCCCGAAGAGCCTGAATCTCGACGAGCCGGCCCTCATGACTTTCAGGACTCTCCCGGGCTCGGGACTATGCTACTCGTGTCCGGACGAGCGAATGGTTGCGGACGCGCTGCTGCACGTCCCTACAGCAAATCTCGACATGGCCACAATCTTTCCGGGCGTTGGACTGTGCAGACCTAACGCCGCCCGACCAGGATGACAAACACCGACCTGGCACCCACTCTCGCACTCGTCGTCATCGCCTTGAACGAGGAGGCGAACATCGGCCGCTGTCTGGCCTCGGCGTCCGGACTTGCCCGCCAGATCGTCGTCGTCGATTCCGGGAGCACCGATCGCACCCGGGAGATCGCAGAGGCGGCCGGCGCGGAGGTCTGCATCCAGAAGTTCCTCGGCTATGGCCCGCAAAAGCAGTTCGCGATGGAGAGAGCCCGCTGCGACTGGCTTCTCTTTCTCGACGCCGACGAATGGCTGGACGATGAGGCCCGCAACGCGATCAAGGCGACTCTGCAGAGGCCTGCTGGCGACGCGGTCACCGGCTTCCGGCTGCGTATGTCCACGCTCTATCTGGGTCGATGGATGAGGCACGCCGCATGGCTGCACGAGTGGAAGCTTCGACTGGTGCGACGCGGGTGCGGCCGCTGGAAGCCGGATGTCGTTCATGAAGCGCTCGAGCTGACGAGTGGCCGCTGCGAGCCGCTGCCGGGAAGAATCCTGCATCAGCCCTATCGGGACCTCAGCGACCAACTCCGGACGATCGATCGCTATACCGGGATCATTTCCGTGCGCGATCGCCACACTCCCCTTGCGAGGATCTGGTTCGGAATGGTCTTCGAGCCGCCGCTGGTGTTTCTGCACAAGTACTTTCTGCAACTCGGGTTTCTCGACGGGGTCCAGGGATTTCTCGGTGCCAGCCTCATGGCCTTCTACTTCTTTCTCCGCTACGCCAGGATCCTGGAGGAGCGGAACGGGAGAGAGGACGAAGTCGCCGATTCTCACGGTGACTGAATCTGAGTGCGCAGGCCTGTCAGTCGCGAATCGTCACGCGTGGCCTCTGTTCAGACGATGGCATCCCAGATCCGGTGGAGCTCGCTCATGCGGAAGCGCGGCCCGGAATCGAACACCACACTCGTCAGATCAGTGACCAGGACATGGGCATCGTCGAGAGGAGCGCGGGCCACCGGTGCGGTGAGGATCAACAGGTTGCAGTCCGCATTGCCCGTGAAGCCTTCCTCTCCGGGCAGGAAGAGACACTCGACGTCGGCACGCTCGCCGGGCGCGGCCGGTTCACGCAGGAACGGGAATCCCACGGCAATCAGCGATTGAAATCGCGAGCCGTTGCGAACCCGGATCGAGAGATCTTCCATGCGACGCTTCACCAGCCCGTCGATGCAGCCCGTTAGGCGGAATCGACGCCAGAGGTATGGAGCATTGCACCCGTCCATCCAACGTGCCGGCACGGTAGGGTCGGGCGGATGCCAGAGATGGTAGGTGTGCGCACGATCGCGGATGGAGCGAATGGTCAGCCCGGCCTGGATCAGGCGCACGCGGAGATCATCGTCTTCACCGCCCCAATCGAGGAACTTCTGATCGAAGCCGTTCACCAGTTCGAGATCGCGTCGCCAGATACCGATGTTGCCGGCAAACAGCTTTGGTTTGGACGCATTGCGAAGCAGCCAGTTCAACTTCGCGTCCAGATGGTTCCTCGTCACCCTCAGGCGCTCCCGCAGCGTCACGAAGCGTTCGAGTGATTCCATGCGGTCCACGCCTCCGGCGAGATGATCCGACTGCTCCTCGGTCAGGCGAAAGCAGTCGCCTCCGCAGACCGTCTGCGGGCGCCGCTGCTCGAGGTGGTTGCGCACATGGTCGCGTGGAATGACGCAGTCACCATCGAGAAACAACAGGTAGGGAGCGTTGCTGGCCAGGACCCCTTCGTTGCGGCAACGCGCGGGATGAAATCCCTCATGGCGATGGGTGGTGAAACGGACAGGAAAGCCGGCTCTCCGCCGAAACTCGGAGACCAGATCGGGAGTCTCGTCATTGGATCCGTCGTCTGCCACCACGACCTCGAACTGTTCGTCCACACCCGTCTGTGCGGCGATGGAGCTCAGGCAGGCGATCAGATTGCGAGGTCGCTGATAGGTGCAGACGATGATGGCGGCTTCGATCTTGTTCGCGGAGTCGGCAGGACGGATCATGCAATCGTCTTCGATCGGACTGAGCAGCAGTCTACCGGGCAAACGCAATTCACCACAGAGAACGCAGAGAACAGAGAGCGGGCTCGCTCTACCCGCCGCAACCCAAGGTCATTCCGCTCGAGAGCCGCGGAGCGGCGGAAGAATGTAGCCCACCGCGCGAGGGCGTGTTGCCCAATGAAGGAACTTGTCATCCCGAGCGTCCGAATCGCGCAGGCGCGACACCAGAAGGAAGAAACTTTTCATCGTTCTGGGAGTTTCTCGGAAGCGTCAGCGAGGGATCTGGGCGGGTGGGCGGCGATCAAAATGCGCCCGTAGCGCGGGTGTACGGTGGATCGACGAGTCAACTCAGCGCGCCGCCCCTCCTCCCGGATCCCTCGCGGACGCCCGGCATGACAAGATGACAAGTAGAGTGAGCCGATTTCTGCACCGCCTCTGAGAGTGTGGCGAAGATGAATCCGCTCAATCTGTTCTACACCGCTGGAGACCTCGACCGGCTGTTGCGCCAGGACCGTTTCCCCTGGCGGCTGATCCGGCGGATCGGGCCGCGTTCCTACCAGCCGGGCGGACAGACGCGAGTCTTCATGAATCTTGTCGCCGGATTGAGGGCTCTCGACATTCCTCATCGCATCAACGACTTCAATTACGCACGCCGGCATCCGGAAGATCTTTGCTGCATTCTCGGCAAGCGCCGAATGCTGGAGTCGCGTTCCTGGGACAGTCCGCTCCTCGTCGGCCCCTGCGTCTACGACCATCCCATCGACAGCCCGCAGCTCTTCGAGAAGTGGAAGGTCCGGCGCCTGCTGGTACCTGGCGAGTGGATGCGCAGAATGTGCGAGCCGCATTGGGGCAGTCGCGTCTACGCGTGGCCCGTCGGCATCGACACCGACTACTGGACGCCTGCCGGAACAGACGCGAAGCGGGACATCGACGTGCTCGTCTACGACAAGATCCTATGGGATCGACGGGCCGCGGTCCCGCGGATCCTCGGCCCTGTGCTGGCGGAGATCGACCGTCGCAGGCTTCGTCATGCGGTCATCCGCTACGGACGCTACGAACCCGATCAATATCGAGGCGTGCTCGCGCGCAGCCGCTGCATGGTGTTCATCTGTGAGCACGAAACCCAGGGCCTCGCTTACCAGGAGGCTCTTTCGGCCGGGGTGCCCCTTCTCGCCTGGCACAGCGCCTCGTTCTGGAAAGACCCGAAGTACTACCCGCACAAGGTCGTCTTCTCCCCTGTGAGCGGAGTGCCTTATTGGGACGATCGCTGCGGTGTTCGCTTCAGCGCGCCTGACGGCTTCGCTGATGCGCTCGACCAGCTCGAGGCCCGTCTGGCATCCGGTGATCTCGATCCGCGGACCTTCATTCTGGAGACACTGAGTCTGGAGAAATGTGCCGCGGCTTTCGCGGAGCATGCCGCTGCCGCGGGCTCTGTCGAAGCGACGGCCTGACGACCGGAATCCCCAGGTTCTCCGCTCGCGATGCATGGGAGTCCATGCAATTGCAGGACATGCAATTGCAAGAACCGTGCTTCAAACCACCAGCGCAAAAGAGACCAAAAGCGGCCCGATCCCTGCATAGAGAGCAATCCTGGCGACGGGAGGCCCGACGTCGTTACTCAGGGAGGTCTCATGAAGAAGAGTTTGATCGCTGCCGCAATCTTCACCATCGCTGCCCTGCCGCTCATGGCGGGCGACATCCACGGCAAAGTCACGGCCAAGGGGCTTCGTGACTCATCGGATGCCGTCGTCTTCATCGACAAGGTGCCGGGCAAGACCTTTGCCCCGCCGGCGCTCCACGCCAGGATGAATCAGAAAGGGTTGCAGTTCGTGCCGCACGTCCTGCCTGTGCTCATCGGCACAACCGTCGATTTCCTCAACTCCGACTCCGTGCTCCACAATGTCTTCTCTCCCGATGCCTGCGCCAATCGCTTCAATCTCGGAACGTGGCCGCAAGGCCAGAGCAAGAGCTTCACCTTCAAGAAGGAATGTTTCGCAGACGTGCTGTGCAAGGTGCATCCGGAGATGGAGGGATTCGTCGCCGTTCTGCCGACCCCTTACTTCGCGGTCACCTCACCCGATGGCTCGTACCAGATCCTCAATGTGCCCGATGGGACGTACAGCGTGAAGGTGTGGCACCCGACGTTGAAACCTGCCCAGAAGAAGGTCGTCGTCAAGGGTGCAACCGAGGCGAGCTTCGAGATCGCGAAGTGACGGACGAGGATTCAGTTTGACGGAACACGTGAAGTTGAAGGGATGGCTGGTCGTTCCCACCGCAGCGTGCCTCTTGGGCGCGCTGGCCATGAGTCGAGCCAGGACTCACGCAAAGCCCTCCCGCCCTGCCCCTCCGCACACGCCGATCGTGACGCCGGTGGAAGGGCCCAGCAACTTTCACCGACTGGGCATCGTGTTCGGGTCGTCTGCCATGGGCAGCACGGGCGTCTGGGGGCCGACACCGGAGTCTTATAAGGCTCCCCCGGTGGATTTCACGAGTTCCCAGACGCTCGGACGGCCCGCGGTACTCAGTGGTGGCGAGATCTACCGACTCTCCTGCGAGGCCTGTCACAAGGCTGACGGCAACGGTGCGCCACCAGAGATCCCTGCGGTCATCGGTCCGGTGCAGGCCACATCGGCACTCTTCATGGAGCGTCGCATGAAGGAGCGCGGTCATCCGATCAGCGCGGCATTCGCTCGTGAGCTCGCGTCCGGCTCTCAGAAAGATCTTCTCGCTCGCCTCAAGAACGGCGGCCAGAAGATGCCCGCCTTCGGCTATCTCACTCCGGCCGAGATTCACGCCCTGATCGGCTACCTGGACAAGCTCGCAGGCGTGCCGGGCGATGGAAAAGCGTTCACCGTAACCGAGCCCTCGGCACGGGTCGGCGAGCTCCTGGTGAAGGGCACCTGCCACATCTGCCACGACGCGACCGGACCGTGGCCAAGCCCGGAGGAATTTCTGCAGGGCTCCATCCCGCCGATCGCCGGCTTCACGTCGAGGAAGACGCTGCCGGAGCTCGTCTGGAAGGTGCGCCACGGCGCCCCGGTGGTCATGGGCCCGCTGCAGCTCGAGTACCGCGGGCGGATGCCGGTCTTCGACTATCTCACCGATGATGAAGTTGCCTCAGCGTATCTCTACCTGATGACGTATCCACCAGGTGAGACGGCCGACGGGAGCGGGGCGCGGCAATAACGGCTCCATTCGGATGACCGGCGCGGCGTGAGGCGGCGGAGCCGCCGACAGAATTTAGCGGCGGCCGTCAGGCCGCCGGAGCAGAGCACGTATCTGATCAGCGCGTGCGCGTGGCTGGTGCACGGGATCCGGCAGCGCGACCCGTCAATCTACCTTGCGTGTATCGGCTGGATCGCCATGGACGCGGCGATCGTGACGCGGGCGCTCGTCTTTGCATCGAGGTGAGCGCCACCGGTAGGCCCCGTGGTCGCTTCCCCTTACGCGATGCAGCCGTCCCATATCGCGCGCTTCCGCGGCACGACTTATGAATGGCAGTCCATTCAATCGTGAGGCGGATGGCCTTGTACTCCCACAGGGATTTTGAACGTGCGTTCGATCAACACGGCGCGGATGAAATCAGGGTCATGATCGAGCGGCCCGGAGGAAATCCCCACGGCGGCTGAAACCGAATTTGCGTTTGCACCCGGCTGGCCCGGCATCCCGGCGCGCTGGACGTCCAGCGGAAAGAGCGCCGTCGGCACGGCACTGAGCGCCGGCAGCCGTGTCTGGTTCACCGCCAGTCACGGAATCCTGAACGAGGTCTACTATCCGCGGCTCGATCAGGCCTGCACGCGCGACATGGGTCTCATCGTGACCGACGGGAAGACGTTCTTCTCGGAAGAAAAGCGGGATGCGCAGTCGGACACCTCGCAGCTGGTCGCGGGCGTGCCGGCCTACCACTTCCGCAACACGGGCCGTGATGGCCGCTATCGTATCGAGAAGGATCTGCTCACCGATCCCGGTCGTGATGTCGTGCTGCAGCAGGTTCGGTTCACTGCGCTCCGCGGGACGCTGGCGGATTATCACCTGTACGTTCTGCTGGCGCCCCACCTCGGCAACCGCGGCAGCAACAACACGGCGTGGGTCGGCGAGTACAAGAGCACGCCGATGCTGTTCGCGGAACGAGCGGGCCTCGCGCTGGCTTTGGCATGCTCGGCGCCATGGCTCGCGCGAACGGTCGGCTTTGTCGGATCTTCCGATGCGTGGCAGGAGTTGCGGACCAACAAACGGCTTACGCGCACATACCGGCGCGCCGAGAACGGAAACGTGGCCGTCGCGGGCGAGGTCGATCTCCGCGCATCGAATGGATCGTTCCTGCTGGCTCTCGGCTTCGGGACGACGGCCGCAGAAGCCGGCCAGCACGCGCTGGCCAGTCTCCTCGATGGCTGCGAGAGCGCACGAGCGGACTACGTCGAGGGGTGGGAAGCGTGGCGGCGATCGCTGGCCAAAGTCCGACCGTCGTTCTCGCCTCGGCATCACCTCTATCACACGAGCAGCACAGTTCTGCGCACGCATGAATCGAAACAACTGCAGGGCGGCGTCATTGCCAGCCTGTCGATTCCCTGGGGTTTCTCCAAGGGAGACGATGATCTCGGCGGCTACCACCTGGTGTGGCCGAGGGACCTGGCCGAAGCAGCCGGCGGATTCCTGGCGATCGGGGCACACGCCGAGGCACGACGGGTGCTGCGATATCTCGAGATCACACAGGAACCCGACGGTCACTGGTCACAGAACATGTGGCTCGACGGGACGGCGTACTGGAACGGCATTCAGTTGGACGAGACCGCTCTTCCGATTCTTCTGGTGGATCTGGCCGCTCGTGAGGGTGCGCTCAGCGCCGGAGAGAGGAACGCATACTGGCCGATGGTTCGCCAGGCGGCGGCGTATCTCGTACGCACCGGCCCCGTCAGCCCCCAGGACCGATGGGAGGAAGATCCCGGCTACTCGCCGTTCACCCTGGCGGTCGAGATCGCAGCGCTTCTCGTGGCTGCCGATCTCGCGGATGCGGCGCAGAACAAAGCAGCGGCCAACTACCTTCGGGAGACTGCCGACGCGTGGAACGCCTGTATCGAGCGATGGCTTTACGTGAGCGACACGGAATTGGCGCGCCAGTATGGCGTCGACGGCTACTACGTGCGCGTCGCGGAACCGGATCAGATCGACGCCAGCCCCGCGATCCATGGGGTCGTTCCCATCAGGAACCGGCCACCTGGTCAGGGGACCGCGCAGGCCGCCCTGACGGTCAGTCTGGACGCACTGGCGTTCGTGCGCTTCGGCTTGCGCGCTCCAGACGACCCGCGCGTCGTGAATACCGTGAAGATCATCGATGCCACGCTCCAGGTCCTTACGCCTAACGGCCCGTCATGGCGCCGCTATGCAAACGATGGATACGGCGAACATGCCGACGGCGCACCATTCGACGGAACGGGTATTGGACGCGCGTGGCCCCTTCTCACCGGAGAGCGCGCGCACTATGAGCTCGCGGCGGGCCGAAAAGAGTCGGCCGAACAACTGGCGCGAGCGATGGAACAGTTCGCCGGCGAGAGCGGCCTGCTCCCTGAGCAGATCTGGGATGCCGCGGACATTCCGGAGCGGGAGCTCTTCAATGGACACGCGTCAGGATCTGCCAGGCCGCTGGTCTGGGCGCATGCCGAGTACCTGAGACTATGCCGGTCGCTTCAAGACGGCCGTCTCTTCGACCAACCACCGCAGACTGTCAAACGGTACGTCGGGAAGACAACGCCCTGTCCTTACGCCGTCTGGCGGTTCAACAACAAGATCCAGAGGATGGCAGCGGGCAAGACCCTCCGAGTGGAGACCCTCGCCTCCGCCATCGTGCACTGGAGCAGCGATGGCTGGAGACAGCCGAACGACGTCAGAACGCAGGACACCACACTCGGCGTGAACACAGCGGACCTTCCGACCGCGGATCTTCCGGCCGGCAGCCGGATCGACTTCACCTTCCATTGGACGGATGTGGACCGGTGGGAAGGAACCGATTTTGTGGTGCTCGTCGAATGACGCACGGAGGACGGCCATGACTCACTCCAGCCGCGGAGCGGCGAGATTCAAGTGGCCCAACGCGTCAGGGCGTGTTGCCGAACGGCAAGCTTGTCATCCCCGAGCACTCGAATCGCACAGGCGCGATACCAGAGAGAAGAAATATTCGATCATTCCCCCTCTCCCCGCCGCAGCGGGGAGAGGGCCGGGGTGAGGGGTCTCGTTCTCATTCAAAAGGAGGCCCTTCCTCCGCCTTCGGCACCTTCTCCCCGCTGCGGCGAGGAGAAGGGCAACGAACGCCAGAGCCCGCATTGACACTGGGAGTTTCTTGGAAGCGTGAGCGAGGGATCTGGGTGGAGGGGTGGCCCATAAAGTTGACCCGTCGACCCATCCCGCACACACGCTCCACAGGCGCATTTTGAGCGCCGCCCACCCGCCCAGATCCCTCGCTCACGCTCGGGATGACAAGTCCCTTCATTGGGCAACACGCCCGTCAGCTTTGGGATGATCGATGCGCGATCCAGCGTATGAGCCGCGGAGCGGCGACATCTCAGCGAGACTAAAGAAGACGACTCGCTGAGTCAGTCCGCCGGCTCATTCCGCCGACTCGTGCCAGGCGATGGTCAGCAGGAAGGAGCTGTCCACCAGCGCTTCGATGCTGTGCGGCAGGTCGGAATAGAGCATCACCACGTGATCTGCCGGAATCTCGATGCGTTCACTGCCGACGCTCAGCCGGACGTGTCCGGTCAGCGTGTGCACGGAGATGCTCCCTTCCGTCTTGTGCTCCTCCATCGTCGTCCCCGCCTTCATGGTGACGAGGACCGCGCGGAAATCGGGATATTTCGCCAGCGTGATCGAGCTGCGGCCGTGCTCCCACGCCGGATCGTGCTGCAGCTTCTTTACGGCATTGCCGAGACAGACCTTCACGATCGGCGCACCGATGCCAGGAACTCGCTCGAATGTTTGTTTGTGCATGGTTCGATTACCTCTCGCCGGCGTGTCCGTCGCCGCACGATGCTGACGCTGAGTGCAACATCCGCACCGTGATGCCCCGCAAAGACTTCTCCATGCCGACGAGAGCCGCGAATGGCGAGGATCGGCGCCTCGTCCTCTCGGATCGTTCGCCGTCACCTCGATCGAACCGCCGGCCGCGCTCCGATTCGAAACGACCTTCAGTCGTAGGAGAGTCGAACGCTCTCCTCGGCGAGCGTCGGCGCCAGACGACTCTCCCACTCCGGCCCGTTCCACGTCCCGCATGCCTGGTGCGTGCGGTAGTACTTTTCGGGAATGGGATGAGTGCCGATCACGACTTTCACGCCGTACTTCTCGGCGATGAACGTCTTGAAGTAGTCGATGTGCGGGCACGGCGGATACCCGACGACCATGCCCGTCGCGAGGTGAATGACGTCGACACCGTTCTTCTTCATTTCCTCGGGCGCGTACTCGACGTTGCCGCCCGGGCACCCCGCACATGTGGTGAAACCCACGAGCTCGACCTCGCGCCCTTCATAATCCTTGAACGCGCCCTGGCGAGCCCTGAGCGCACGCAGGCACTTCCCGCCTGCGCATGTCCGATACCTGTCGCAAATGATGATGCCCACGTGAATCGGATTCGACATCTCTCCCCCTCGGTTTCGCTCCGCACCACGGCGCTGTTAGGGCGCATCCTAAACCCGCGCTGCCATCGTGTCGCCCATTGTCATCCCAATGGCCTTAAAACTTAAGGCCATTGCATTGTCATCTTGAGCGTCAGCGAGGGATCTGGGAGGGCGGGCGCGGAAAACATCGGGTTTGAGCCGCCGCACACCCGCAAATATCGGTAAATTCTCGCGCTGCCCAACCGCCCAGATCCCTCGCTGACGCTCGGGATGACAAGCCTTCATCCTGGGGTTCGTCCACGAAGATTCTCGAAACGGGCAGTCGAACACCTCGCAACCTCGTAACCGCGCAACCGCGCAACCGCGCAACCTCGTGCCCCCTCACCCTCCGCATCCCCCGGAGATCTTCTTGCGCGCTCCACCCGCGGCGGCTGCCGTGCCTGCAGATTTCAGCAGCGTGGGCTGGTAGTTCATCCGGACGAGATCGAACAACGCCATACGCCCCCGTTCGCGCTGGGTCTGATCGTGCGAGGCCATGGCTGTCTTCAAGGAAGCCAGGGCTTCGTCATAGCCGCGCGGCGCCGGCTGATCGTTGAACATGGCAACGGGCAGCTCGAACGTCAGGTACCAGTCGCGCACTCCGTTCTGCAGATAGAAGTACTTGCCGTTGGGATCGGCAGCACGCGCCGCGGCGACGCGCCGCTGCGCGTCGTCGTCCTTCGGCGCCACGACGATCACTTCGCGCGACTTCGCTGCGGCTCGCAGCGCCGCGGGATCGGCATCCGGCACGTTGACGGCGCTCTTGACGTGATACCTGGCAAACTTCGCGGGCGACCTGACGTCGACGAACAGGGCGCCGTCGAGAGCTGCGCCGGCCGCTTTCCAGACGCCGATTCCCGCATCCGCAGCCTTCAGCGAGAGGTCCGGCAGCGGCTCGGCACTGGCCGACCGTCCCATCGCCAGCGACAAGACCATGTACAACGCCGCGAGTGAGATGAGAGCCGCCGCGACGATCCGGCTGTTGAATCTGTCCTTCATACCAGACTCCGATTGACGCGCCATTCGATCTTCGACACGAGCCAGAAGCAGGCCACGGCGAACAGCGCCACGCCGAACACGACGATGCCCGACGAGACGTGCAGGTACTCGTTGATCAGCAGCCGGCCCATGGCCGTGGCGTTCTGCAGCGGGGCGAAGCTGTCGTAGCCGAACGTGAAGATTGCCGAGCCGCCCACCAGTCCGGCGAGGAAGAGCATGGCGTCGCTTTTGCCGCTTGCCGCGCCGACGAGGGAGGTGCCGGGGCAGTACCCGCCGACGATGAATCCGCCGCCGAGCAGCAGGCCACCGAGGATCTGGGGCAGCAGATAGGTGTCGATGACTCCGATGCTGCTCACCGCGAGGATCCCGAACAGGTCGAGCATGTACAGGCCGATCATCGCCGTGACGATGGCGCTGAACATCACGCGCATGACGCGAAAGTCGCGTCCGTAGAAGATCGCCGCGAGATTGTCGGCGCGGCCGAATCCGGCGCGCTCGAGCACGAAGCCGAAGCCCAGACCGATGGCGACGGCCGCGACCATTTCCAGAGCGTGCGGGAACTTGAGAACGACGCTGAGAGGTCCGTCCATGATCAGATCCACTCCCTTCGAACAAACCAGGCCAGGGCGTACGCGCCGCCGAAGACGGAGAACATGAAGGCCCAGCTGCCGAGGGCCAGCTGGGCGCCGCCGGTCAGCGCCTGTCCGCTCGTACAACCGCGTGCGAGCTGCGCCGCGAAACCGGACATGATGCCGCCGATCACGGCGAGCACCCACCGGTTCTCGATTCGAATGCGCGGTCCGCGGATCGTCTCGTGGCGGATCCTCCGCGCCGCGAACGCGCTGACGAGGCCCCCGAGAAAGACTCCCGACGCGAGGAAGACGATCCACTCGTCGAGTGCCAGGTGCCCGGGACGGAAGAACGAGCCGATGTTGCCGTTCTCCTCGGCCCACGTCGGATTCACCGCGTGAATGGCCTGTGCTTCCACGAGCTTGAACGCGCCGCTCGCGCCGAGTCCCCGCCCCGTCAGGACGAAGCTCGCCAGCAGCACCAGACCGAGTGCGATCCCGGCTGCGTATGGATTCCAGTACTGCGTTCTCGCCGATGTGCGAGCCGAACAGGACCACGCATTGGGCGTTGTCGAAGTCGAGCGGCTCGGGCGACGGAAACTTCTCGCCGAACGTGAGCTTGTACCCCACGTTCCGCGCGCCTTTGCATTGGGCGTAGGAAGGTCCGGCGTAGTTCGGCGAGCCGTAGGCGACCATCATGCTGCGGAGCATCGGCCCGCCGGTGCCGTGGTAGAAGAGCGCGAGAGCCTGCGGCCCGTATTTGCCCTTGATCGCCGCAAATCCGTCGGCGATCCGCTGGTAGGCCTCGGGCCACCCGATCCGCGTGAACTTTCCCTCGCCGCGCTCGCCGGTGCGCAGCATGGGATAGCGGAGGCGGTCCCCGTCGACGACGGACGCGGCTCCGGCGTTGCCGCGGGCGCAGAGCCGGCCCTGCGAGGTCGGATATCCCGAGTGGCCGCGAAGAGCGAGCACGCGGTTCTTCCGCGCGCGGGCTACGACGCCGCAGTTCCAGAAGCACATCTCGCAGAATGTCGGGACCTCGCGCTCGGCCGGGAGGTAATCCGGGAGAGGCGCGAGGCTGAAGGCCGCGGCGCTTCCCGTCGAAACCGCGGCGGCGGCGGATCCGGCTGCAGCGAGGGCGACGAAATCGCGCCGGTTGAGCGTGCCGTCTTTTCTTCTATTCATGACCATCTGGCGATGCGTTGATCACGCGGACTTCGGGCGGGTGGAGGTCGGGTTTCATGCGCGTCGTTGAAGAGCAGGGCGGCTGCCAGGATGGCCCAGCCGTTTATCGCGAATCGGGAGAGTCACTTACCACGTGACCCGTGCGCCGCGTCACCGTTTCGCTGGAACGTTACGTTGAAACGTTGACGCCCTGAAGGGGCTTGTCATCACGAGCGTCAGCGAGGGATCTGGGCGGGCGGGCGGCGCTCAAAATGCGCTCGTAGCGGGGTGTGCAGTGAGCCGACGCTGAGATCTCGTGAGTGCGATGCCGTGGCCTTCTTTCCGCGGTGAACCTAGAGCAGATCGCCCGGCCTGTCATTGACGAGCGTCAAGATCACCCAGGGTCTCGGAGCGGCCACAGAAGCTCCCACCAGCTCTCTTTCGCCGCTCCGCGGCTGCAGAGCCCCGTAGGGGCGATTGACATTAGCCCAGGGCTTCAGCCCTGGGCTTGAGAGGATGACGAGGATTCCGTCGAGCCGCGTAGCGGCGATTGATCCAGGTTCACGATCTCAATCGTCGCTCCGCGACTCGAAAGAACTCGAAGGATCGATGACCCAGAGCTGAAGCCCGGGGCTACTTTCAACCACCGCTACGCGGCGCAACCCTTCGCGTCTGACTGCTGACTTTCCCGCTCTCAGAGGGTGAGAACGCAAGCGAGGGCATCGATGTGACTCCCGTCCGTACCGCAGCAGCCGCCGACCATGCGGATGCCGGTTCCCCCGAGCAGAGTGCCCACCGCTGCAGCGAACGGTTGTGCGTCCATCGAATCGACGTGAGGCAGGCCGTCGACCTCTTCCGGCGAGAGGCTCGAGGTGTTCCCCTGAAAGGCCAGGACGCGGGCTCGCAGCGCAGACGGAAGGTGTAGGAGCGCCTGGAGTGCGACGTCCGGATGGACGCAGTTGATCGAGTATCCGAGCAATGCCCGGTCCGTGGCGTCGTCGATTTCGCGAATGGCGTCCCCGAGCGGTTTCCCGTCGAGAAGTGTGCCCTCAGGCCGGACGACGAAGCTGACCATCGACGGGACGCGGGAGCGGGCCAGCAGATGAGCGACAGCCTTCGCTTCGCGAAAAGCGGGCATCGTCGCGGCGACGATGAGGTCGACACCCGACGCGGCGAGCTCGTCGATCTGGAATGAGTGGTAGCGCATCGCCTCTTCGGCCGTCGGTGCTTCCGGCGGTCGGTACGCATCACCGCGGGGCCCGGTCAGAGCTCCGATGAACACGCGGGCCTGGGTCCCGGACGCGACGGCGCGGAGGAACTCGACGTTGTCGCGGTTCACGGCCTGGCCGTGAAAGACGGACGCGGCGATGCGCTCAGCACTGGCCCGCCAGGTATCGGCGAACGCCACGAGAGGGAGGCGATGGCGCGCTGCGATCTCGATGTACTGCCTGTGTACTTTCGCAAGCACATCGCGCGAGGAGCTGTCGTAGATCAGTCCGGCGTGCGCGATATGCGGGTCGAAGCGGATGCGCTCGTCGCGGCGAAGGAGCTCGTAGACGGATCCTTCGGTAAGCACGAGCTCGCCGCGAGCGAGGAGGTCCACGAGAGCGGCGCCGTTGTTCACTGCGCTGTGCGCAAGATCTCTTTCGGACACACGCACAGCATGGGAAGGGAGCGGCGCTTGTCAAGGATCTCGGCTCCGGGAAGCAATCGCTCCGATTCGGCATTTATCTGTGCATGAGTATTGAGTTATCAAAAACCGGCGTCAGAAAGTCCTTGTCGGGAATGTGGCGCGACGCGCTGCTTCTCGTTGCGATGATCGCCGCCTACTTCCTGATCGGCATCTACGTCCTGCCGCGGTTAGGCATCGACACGTGACTCTCCCGGTCGGTGTGCCAACTACCGGCACATCGAACCGTGCCGCCGGCGGCGGCACCGGCACAACGTCGATAGGATCTGGAAACGCCTCGGGAGCGGCAGAAGTTGAAGGGCTACGAATGAGCGAACACGAACGAAACGAACGCACTTTTTCGCCTGCCAGGGCGCAACGCCTCGAGGACCCTGAGCGACAGCAATTCCTGCCGCCGGCTCAGGTCGTCGAGGCGTTGCAGCTGACCGGACAAATGACCGTGGCCGACGTCGGCGTCGGAACCGGCTACTTCGCCATCCCGATCGCCCGCGCGGTGGCCACCGGCCGCGTGCTGGCCGTCGACTTCCAGGACGAGATGCTCGATCTCCTCCGCCACAAGCTGGCGGCAGGCGGCGCGCCCCGAAATGTGGATGTGATCAGAGGCGAAGCGCGTGCGTCCACCCTCGCCGCGGCTTCGTGCGACCGCGTCCTCATCGCGAATGTCTGGCACGAGCTGGACCGGCGGGATGAAGTCCTCGCCGAAATGCGGCGCATCCTCGTAAGAGAGGGCCGGCTCGCCATCCTCGACTGGCGGGCCGATGTGGAGCCGCCGCCCGGTCCCCCTTCGGCGCACCGGATTCCAGTCGATGACGTCGTCGCGGAGCTCGAAGCCGCGCGCTGGAACGTGACACGAAGCCAGCAGGTCGGCTCGTTCAGCTACATCGTGATCGCGGAACCGGCGTGATGGCGGCGGTTCGTGCAAAGCGAGCTGTGATCATGACAATTTAGGATTTGAGATTGATGATTTATGAACCGATGAACTGATGCGGCTTCGGTCATCAATCAGGGGTCTTCCGGGAGTTCCGTGGGTGAGATGGGCTTGGGCCTTGATCACAGATCCAGCCACATGCCCACGACCACGGATTCTTCAGCGCGCCGACGCTCGCGACGGTGTCAGCGGAAGCCCTCGGCAGGTTCCTCGGATCGATGTATCTCGTGACCCGCTTCATCGAGGACGACGACGGAGATCGGGAATGCCTGGCGCACGCTGGCCGTCACGGTGCAGTAGTCCTCGAACATCTGAAGACAATGCCGGAGCCGCTCGGGAGCCGCGGAGGCACTGAGCGTGATCCGCACGTCTCCACGAACGATTCGCAGCCGTCCCGCAGCGTTGCGGCCGATCGTCAGCACGACCTCCGTACCGAGGCTCGCGATCTCGATGCGCGACTTGCTCAGACAAAGCGTCAGGCTGGCGCTGAGGCAGTTGCCGATTGCGGCTGCGAGAAGGCGCGAAGCGTCGGGGCCGCTTCCACTGCCGAGCGGGGGCGGCTCGTCGACGAACAGGTCGGCGATATCGGATCCGAAGCTGACGCGGAAGCGGAACTTCTCGACGCGCTGAAGATCGACGCGGCGGACTTTCTCATCAATTGCGCTCATGCCATCCCCCGCGAGTGACGAGGGACCGCTTTGTCGGTTGGCACGTAACCGCCGGGCTCCCGGTCACATTCGAATGAGGAGCGTGGAGAGAGAGATCCGGCAACGAACTCTTCGACCGCACGATCGGCCAGCGCGCAGTCCGTTAGAACGACTTCGATGCCGCAGGCATGCAGGTCGTCGTACATCTGCACGCCCATCCCTCGCGCGATGACGACTCTGCACTCGTCGAGGGCATCGAGCACGGACTCGTGGCGCGACGGGCGTTCCGCGGAAGCGCAGCCGCAGTGGTCCTTCTGGTCGTGCAGCGTCTTCCGGTAGCCGACCTCCTCGATTTCGCCATTGGTGCTGTAGATGATGAAGCCACCCGCCCGTCCGAAATGCGCAGCGATGGTGACGTGATCATCGGACGGGACGGCGATCAGTTTTCGGTCTTCCCGGGCGGCGCGGCGCGTGTCCATTGGGGTCAAGGTTTCCTCCTTCGGCGTCAGCGACTCGGAAACGAGGCGACTGAAGGGTGCAGCCGATATGGGCGTGTTTCTCGAATTGGATGGCGGGCCCGCCGGGATCACGGCGGCCAGTCGGAAGAGGCGATCGGGCGGATACAGAGCGGCGGCGGCCATCGTGGCGATCCCGGCGACCATTTGAGCCGATTATAACCATATGGCGATGCAGTGCAAATACGCGACGGAACGGAGTCCGCATCGCGGCAGCGAGCTGCAGCCCTTTCAGCGCGCTCTCCCCCGCGTCAATGCAGGCGAGGTGGCGTGGCCGGTCGCTCAAACGGCCGGCCGAAGGTGACGATCGTCACCTCTGCGCGCCCGGGAAATAGCTACGTTGTTTCGGGAGTTGACGAAATAACGATGACACCACTCGCCCGCCTCGTTCAAGTCCACAAAGCCATCGGCCATCCGGTCCGCCTCCGCCTCCTGGCCGCTCTGCGCAGCGGGCCGCTCTGCGGATGCCAGATGACGGTCATCGTCAAACTGGCGCCCTCGACCGTCTCCGAGCATCTCTCCGAGCTCCGGAAGGCGGGACTGGTCACCGAGAAGAAGGAAGGCCGCTGGGTCGAGTACCGGCTCTCGGACTCCGTCCTTCGCGACGGCATCCTCGACCCCGTCTGGCCGGCACTCGAGGACGACCTCGAGGCGAAGGCCGACGCCGTGCTGGTGAAGGAACTGCGGCGTGTTCCGCTCGAAGAGCTCTGCAGCGTCGATCTCGACCTCGAGCGGTTGCAGCGCCCGAAACTGGCATCCGCGATCGCGAAGGCAGCCCGGATCCGCACGAGTGACGAGGCGCCGCGATGACGACGCTGAGCCCGGTCGCACCAGCGCCGCGGCAAACGATCGTCTGGCAGCGAGCGGTCCTGACCGGCGTCGGCCTGGCCCTGCTCGTTCTTCTCTACACCCAGCTCCAGCGAATCGCCGGGTTCGTCACATACGACCTCGTGAGCCTCACCCGCGGCAGCCACCTCGCCTCCGCTGTCGAGTTCTTCATCTTCGAGGTCCCGAAAGTTCTGCTCCTCCTCACCGGCGTCGTCTTCGTCGTCGGCGTGATGCGCAGCTTCTTCACGCCCGAACGCGCGCGGCAGCTCCTCGCTGGAAAGCGCGAGGCATCGGGCAATGTCCTGGCAGCGCTCTTCGGCATCGCCACGCCGTTCTGCTCCTGCTCGGCCGTCCCGCTCTTCATCGGATTCGTCACCGCGGGGGTGCCTCTCGGCGTGACGTTCTCGTTCCTCATCTCCGCGCCGATGGTCAATGAAGTCGCGCTCGTTCTCCTCTTCGGACTCTTCGGGTGGAAGGTCGCCGGGCTCTACCTCGCGACCGGCCTGGGGATCGCGATCATCGCCGGCTGGATCATCGGCCGCCTGAAGCTCGAACGGCACGTCGAGCCGTGGGTGTGGCAGATCCAGTCGGGCAGCGCGGCTGCGGATGTGAGCAAGACGTGGACAGACCGGCTCACCGACGGCCGCGCCGCGGTGCGCGAGATCGTCGGCAAGGTCTGGCTGTACGTCGTCCTCGGCATCGCGGTGGGCGCCGGAATCCACGGCTACGTCCCGACGAACTTCATGGCCTCATTCATGGGGCGCGATGTGTGGTGGGCCGTGCCGCTCGCGGTGCTTCTCGGCGTGCCGATGTACTCGAACGCCGCCGGCATCATCCCGATCGTGCAGGCGCTGCTCGGCAAAGGCGCTGCCCTCGGAACGGTGCTCGCCTTCATGATGGCGGTCATCGCGCTCTCGCTGCCGGAGATGATCATCCTGCGCAAAGTCCTCCGGCCTGTCCTCATTGCCACCTTCATCGGCGTCGTTGCCACGGGCATCCTCGTCGTCGGCTACCTCTTCAACGCGGTGATGTGATTCACGAGCACCGCGAATTTCATGACAGGAGAAGAATGATGAACAAGATCGAAGTCCTCGGCCCCGGCTGCTCGCGCTGCAAGGAGACGTTCCGGGTGGTTCGGCACGTTGTCGAACAAGCAGGGCTCCAGGTCGAGGTCGTCAAGGACGAGTCGATCGAACGCATGATGGCCCTCGGCCTCATGGCTACGCCGGGCGTGGTCATCGACGGCAAAGTCGTCGTCTCGGGCCGCATTCCCAAGGCCGACGAAGTCCGGCGCCTGCTCGGCATCGCCTGAAGTGAGCATGACCAAGACAGCAGCGAAGCGCATGAATGTGTTCGAGCGCTACCTGTCGCTCTGGGTGGCGCTCTGCATGGTGGCCGGGATCATCATCGGGAAGCTTCTCCCGGGCTCCGTGCACGGACTTCAGCAGCTGGAGTTCGGCACGGGAAGCCACATCAACATCCCGATCGCGGTGCTGATCTGGCTGATGATCTATCCGATGATGCTGAAGATCGACTTCGGGTCGATCCTCCGCGTCGGACAACGGCCGAAGGGACTGCTGATCACGCTCGTCGTGAACTGGCTGGTGAAGCCATTCTCCATGGCGTTCTTCGGCTGGCTGTTCTTCCGGCACCTCTTCCTGCCGCTCATCGGGCAGCAGCTCGCCAGCCAGTACATCGCCGGCGTGATCATCCTTGCGGCGGCGCCCTGCACGGCCATGGTCTTCGTCTGGTCTTACCTCTCCGACGGCGACCCGGCCTACACGCTCGTGCAGGTATCGGTGAATGACCTGATCATGCTCGTTGCGTTCGCGCCGATCGTGAAGTTCCTCATCGCGGGAGCCGCGGGGCTGGAGGTGCCGTTCCGCGTGCTCCTCTACTCAGTCGTGATTTTCGTGGTGATCCCGCTGGGGCTAGGCGCCGCGAGTCGCGCCCTCTTGATCCGGAGCAAAGGAGTCGAGTGGTTCGAGCGATTCATGGCGAGGTTTCATCCGGTGACCGTTCTCGCCCTGCTTGCGACTTTGGTCCTGATCTTCGCCTTCCAGGCGGAGAACATCACCACGCGGTGGTTCCACGTGGTGCTCATCGCGATCCCGATTCTGCTGCAGGTCTATTTCAACTCGTCGCTGACGTACGGGCTGATGAAGCTCTTCCGCGTGCCCTACCCGATCGCTGCGCCGGGAGCGCTGATCGGTGCGTCGAACTTCTTCGAGCTCGCGGTGGCCACGGCGATCGCGCTATACGGCCCCGGTTCGGGTGCGGCATTGGCAACCGTCGTCGGCGTTCTCGTTGAGGTCCCGGTGATGCTGTCGGTCTGCCGGATGTGCATCTCGACGCGGCACTGGTTCGAACCGGTCCCCTCCGTGTCATCAGCGGCTGGCTAGTGGCCTGTATCGGCTGAATTGGTACCACCTGGCTTGGTCTCGACGCCGTGAGCTTCGTTGCGCCTCCTCAGCATAGTCACCGCTATGCCTGCG
>JAJXWV010000055.1 GCA_021781455.1 Acidobacteriota bacterium
CCGATTTGCAGCGGGCAGGGGCCACACATCGGGTCTGGTGCTCGAATCGCTGTCCATCGGAGCGAATTGTAAGTGAGCGTCAACGTCTCCGCCCGGCTTCCTGCCCACGGCCCGCTAGAATGCGCGCATGAGCGGTCTCATCGTCATACCCGCGCGCTGGGCGTCGACGCGCTTTCCGGGCAAACCTCTGGCGATGATCGCGGGCGTGTCGCTGATCCAGCGCGTCTATGAGCGCGCCGCGGGATCGCGCCGTGCCGCGGCGGTCTACGTCGCGACCGACGACGACCGCATCTTTCGCCACGTGGTCGACTTCGGCGGCAGGGCCGTCCGTCCGCATGGGGATTTCCAGAGCGGCACAGACCGCATTGCCGCGGCGCTCGCCGTCATCGAGAAGAGCGAAGGGCGTGCTTACGATCGGGTGGTCAACGTCCAGGGCGATGAGCCGCTGATCGACGTGCGCAGCGTCGACGCGGTTCTGGACGTACTCGCCGAGGCCGGCGTGGACATGGCCACCCTGGCCTGCCCCATCGACACGGACGAGGAGTACCTCAGCCGCGACGTGGTGAAGGTAGTGCGCGATAACCGCGGCGACGCTCTCTATTTCTCGCGGGCCGCCATTCCGTACGGCGGCCGGGGCCAGGCGCTGCGCCATGTCGGGCTCTACGGTTACCAGGCCCGGGTTCTTCGCACCTTCGCTTCGATGCCGCCATCGCCTCTCGAGCGCGCGGAATCACTGGAACAGTTGCGGGCACTCCAGAACGGTTTTAAAATCCGAGTGCTGCTGACCAACAAGCCGCACCTCGGCGTCGATCGACCGGAAGATGTGGCGCGTGTTGAGACCGAACTTGCAAAAGATGCGTAACCGGGGAGCCCATTCGTGAGCGGCAGGCTCGCGAACATCGAAATCACACGCACCCGCCACCAGAGTCCCCTCCCGCAGAACCGCAGAAAACCCGCATCCAACCTC
Source organism: Acidobacteriota bacterium (assembly GCA_021781455.1). Taxonomy (GTDB): domain Bacteria; phylum Acidobacteriota; class Thermoanaerobaculia; order Gp7-AA8; family Gp7-AA8; genus JAJXWV01. The sequence goes on from JAJXWV010000055.1 coordinate 968, forward strand.
GACTTCTCCCTTTCGGCATTCTGCGCAGCCCCCGGCTTCGCTCGACCGTTTTCCGACTCGGACCGCCTCAGCCGGTCCACGCACCACCACTTTCATTGCCGCGTCCGCAATCTCCTGCGGCCGCGCACGACCATTGCCTATTCAATCCTCAGGGGGAGCGCGCGATGAGCACCAAGTACATCTTCATTACCGGCGGCGTTGTTTCGGGACTCGGCAAGGGGATCGCCGCGGCATCGATCGGCGCGCTGCTCGAGGCCCGGGGCTTCAAAGTCACCCTGCAGAAGTTCGATCCGTACGTCAACGTCGATCCCGGCACGATGTCGCCCTTCCAGCACGGCGAAGTGTTCGTCACGGATGACGGCGCCGAGACCGACCTCGACCTCGGCTATTACGAGCGCTTCACCTCCATGCGCGCCACGCGCAAGAACAACTGGACCACCGGCCGCATCTACCTCAAGGTCATCGAAAAGGAACGGCGCGGCGACTACCTCGGCAAGACCGTGCAGGTCATTCCCCACATCACCGACGAGATCAAGAAGTGCATCCGCGACGTCAGCGAAGACGTGGACGTCGTGATCATCGAAATCGGCGGCACGGTCGGCGACATCGAGTCCCTTCCCTTCCTGGAGGCCATCCGTCAATTCCGCCAGGAGATCGGCCGCGGCAATGCCATCAACGTCCACCTCACGCTGGTTCCGTACATCAAGGCCAGCGAGGAGCTGAAGACCAAGCCCACGCAGCACTCCGTGAAGGAACTGCGCGAGATCGGCATCCAGCCCGACATCCTGCTCTGCCGTTCCGAGCACCCCATCCCGGAGGACATGAAGAAGAAGATCGCCCTCTTCTGCAATGTCGAGGACGACGCCGTCATCCCGGCGCTCGACGTCGAGTTCATCTACCAGGTCCCGCTGGCGTTCGCCCGCGAAGGTCTCGACGAGATCCTCCTCGACAAGCTCCACCTCCCGCACGAGGAGGACTTCAACCTGACCAAGTGGGAAGAGATCGTGCGCAAGCTGCGGCACCCGCAGGACGAAGTGCGCATCGGCTTCGTCGGCAAATACGTGGAGTTCGGCGACTCGTACAAGTCTCTGAACGAGGCCCTCAGCCACGGCGGGATTGCCAACAACGTCCGCGTTCGCATCGTGTACATCGATTCCGAGTCGCTGGAAGAAGACGGCTACCACGGCGACCTGGGAAGCGTCGACGGCATCCTCGTCGGTCCGGGATTCGGGGCGCGGGGCGTCGAAGGAAAGTTGCGCGCCATTCGCTATGCGCGCGAGAAACGCATCCCGTATTTCGGTATCTGCCTGGGCATGCAGTGCGCGACGATCGAGTTCGCGCGCGACGTGGTCGGCATGGTGGGTGCGAACTCGACCGAGTTCGACGACGAGGCGCCTTACAAGGTCATCTACAAGCTCCGCGATCTCATCGGAGTGGATGCCCTGGGCGGCACGATGCGCCTCGGCAAGTACCCGTGTGAGCTGAAGGAAGGATCGATCGTCCGCGCCGCCTACGGCGTGGAGCTCGTCGAAGAGCGCCATCGCCATCGCTACGAGGTCAATCCCGAATACGTTCCCGCGCTCGAGGAGAAGGGCCTGCGCGTGACCGGCCGGTCGCCGGACGGCAAGTTCGTCGAGATCGTGGAGCTGGAGGGTCATCCTTGGTTCGTCGGCTGCCAGTTCCACCCCGAGTACCGATCGCGGCCGACGGCGCCGCACCCGCTGTTCCGCTCGTTCATCGCCGCGGCGCGCGAATACAAGAACTCTGCAACAGCTGCCGCAGCCAAGGCGGCGAAGGAAGAGATCAGGATCTGACGGACTGTAGGGACGCGCAGCAGCGCGTCCGCAGCCCCTGGACCGAAGGCGAAGAGGACGAGAGTTGCGGACGCGCTGCGGCGCGTCCTATCTTCTTCCTTTCTTTTTTCGGGACGGCGAATAGTGACCCCGTGAACGATAAAATGCGCCACGCATGACAACGCGTGTCATCGAGATCTCACGCGAGATCCGTTTCGGGGGGGACAACCCTCCGCTCTTCATCGCCGGTCCCTGCGTCATCGAATCCCGTGAGCACCTCCTGCGCATGGCGGGAATCGTGGCCGGGCTCCGCGATGAGCTGAAGATCAACGTCGTTTTCAAGTCGTCGTTCGACAAAGCAAACCGCACCTCGATCGAATCGTTCCGCGGCCCCGGCCTGGAGAAGGGTCTGGAACTGCTGCGCGAAGTGCGAGAGAAAACCGGGCTGCCGCTGATCTCCGACATTCATGAGCCGCAGCAGGCCGCGCCTGCCGCCGCCGTCCTGGACATCCTTCAGATCCCGGCGTTCCTCTGCCGGCAGACCGATCTGGTGGCCGCGGCCGCGCGCACGGGAAAGGCGGTCAGCGTGAAGAAGGGGCAGTTCCTCTCTCCCGAGGAGGCGAAGAACATTCTCGACAAAGGACGCGAGGCCGGCAACGAGCGGGTGTTCATCACCGAGCGCGGCTCGTCCTTCGGTTATCAGAACCTGGTGGTCGACATGCGCTCGTTCCCGATCATCCGCGGTTTCGGTGCGCCGGTGGTCTATGACATCACCCATTCGATGCAGAAGCCGGGCGGCGAAGGAAAGCAGACCGGCGGGACGCCGGAGTTCGCGCGTCCGCTGGCGCGCGCTGCCGCTGCGGCCGGCGCTGACGGGTTCTTCATGGAAGTGCACGACAACCCGCCTGCCGCGCTCTCGGACCGCACCACCCAGCTGCGGCCCGAGGCTGCACGGGCGATCATCGAAGACATTCTGGCCATACGGCAGACACTCAGCGGGAGAGGCGACTGATGGAATCGAGTGAAGTTCTCGCCACGACGGTTCAGGCCATGCGCGTGCGCATCACGCGAGCGTTTCCGGATCAGATCCGCGCCGCCGTAGCCCAGCTGACCGACGAACAGATCTGGTGGCGGCCTAACGAGCAGTCCAACTCCGTCGGCAACCTCGTCCTTCATTTGACTGGCTCGCTGAACCACTACGTGAACCGTCAGATCGGCGGTATCCCCTTCGAGCGCCACCGCGACGCCGAATTCGCCGAGCGCAAGCGCATTCCACGCGATGAGCTGATGGCGGGCTTCGACGAGATGGTGGCCAATGCGGAGAAGACGTTCGCCTCACTCACCCCCGACCGCCTCGGTCAAGCTTCGCCGGAGCCGAAGATGTCCTCGATCCTCGCCGAGGACATCGTGGGAGTGGTGACCCACATCTCGGCGCATGCCGCGCAGATCCTCTGGATCACGAAGGCGCTTCGCGAGGGCGCGCTCGACGAAGTCTGGATCCGGACACACAAGCAGAGCGCCTGGCCGCCGCGGAAACCGGAAGCGTAATGCGCCGCATCTGGACCGTCGTCGCCACGCTGGTCGCGGCGATTCTCGTCATCACGCTGGCCGATCGGTTCGTCCTGATCGAGCTGCTGGGCCAGCGTGTCGGCGAGCCGCTGGTGCTGGCATGCGTGGAAGCGACGGCCATCGCCGGCGCCGGCTTCCTGGCGCGGCGGCTGCGCGGCGACGCGGCCCTGAACTTCGTCATCGGTTACCCGCTGTTCGGGACGATCTGTTTTCTCGTCGGCCTGCTGCGCGTGTCGGTCTGGACGATGTTGCCGATCGTGCTGGTGCTTGCCGTCGCCGGTGTCTATTCCTTCATGCGCGAAGCGCGCTCTCGGAAGATCGATCCTGCAACGAACCTCGCAACCCCGGAAGCTGGCAACCTCGCAACCGCCACGTTTCTCCGCGATTACGCGCTCATCGCGATCGCCATCGTCCTCGTCTGCGGATTCATCGCCGCACAGGCCCCGCCGGCCAGCCTCGACGAGCTCGCCTATCACCTGGCCATCCCGCACACGTGGGTCGTGGAAGGGCGGGCCATCGCTCTTCCGCTGATCTCGCACTCGTACTTCCCGCTCGGGATCGAGTCCGCCGACCTGCCCCTGATTTCCGCACTCGGTGCGTTCGGCGGAGGCGTGGCTTCGCATTTCCTGCACTTCATCGCGGCGATCGCGACGATCGTGCTGGTGTGGCGCACCTCGCGCCGCAACCTGCTGCTCACTGCGGCGATCGCGACCACGCCCGCGCTGGCCCTGACCGCAGGCTGGTCCCTCGTCGACTGGCCTCTTCTCGGCATTTTCGTGGCCCTGACCGCGGCGCTGCTCGATGACGACGAACCCACCACCGCAGCGGCGATCGCCGCGGGGCTGCTGACCAAGTACACGTTCATCCCGTTTGGAATCGTGGCGCTGGCCGTCACCAGAAAGCATCGAGGTGCGGTCACCGGAGCGATCGCGGGATCCGTCTTCTTCATCCGCAATCTGGTCCTCACCGGGAATCCCATCGCGCCGTTCTTCTCGGCGAATGCGCCGCACGTGGCCGGCTACCGGGAGCTCGTGCTGGCCTCGTACATCTTCGACGGCCGTTTCATCGACGAGAGCCTCGGGGCATCGCTCATGTCGGGCGCTCTCTTTACCACCGGCGCGCTCGGCATCGCTGCTCTGCTCGTCGCCGTGCTGTTGTTCGCACTCGCGCCCTCGGCACGCATCCTGGTGCCGTTCTTCGGCGTTGCTGCGACGCAGGCCGGAAAGGCGGTCGAGCAACGGCGGGTCCTCCGGGCCATCCTGGTCGTGGCCATCGCGGCGCAGCTCATGCTGGTCGGCTACTTCATCGACCGCACGGAGCTCTTCTCGACGATGTCGGGCAAGTGGTCCGACGAGGAGTACCTTGCCAATGCGCGCTCGTCGTATCCGTCGATTGCCTGGGTCAATGCGACGGTTCCGGAGAAGTCGCGAACTCTCGTGATCGGCCTCAATGAGACCTACTGGTTTGCTCGTTCGGTCCGTGGCGGAGGGAACTTCGACGGCCCGAGAATGTCGGCATACCTCGACGCAGCGACGCCGGAAGCGCTTCGCCTGCGGCTGTCGCGTGACGGCATCACACACGTGGCGGTCTTCGCCGCGCCTCCGCCGACCGCCGTCGCGCAGAAGGTCGCCGAGCGCCAGACGGTGCTCACCGCGTCCGCGAAGCGCAGTCTCGCCCAGTTGCTCGACCTCTACGCGTCGAACGTGACCGCGCACGGCAGCGTGACGCTGTTCACGCTCAGGTAGCGCCGCGGCAGGCGTTCCAAAAAAAAAGAACAGGCGCGAACGCCTGTCCCTTTGCAGTGATTCCTGCTGAGAAGGTGTTAGACCGTGACCGCTTCCCGCATGCCCGCTGCGGAACGAAGGGCGTCGGCCTTGTCGGTCGCTTCCCAGGTGAACTCCGGCTCGGTGCGGCCGAAGTGCCCGTATGCGGCAGTCTTCTTGAAGATCGGCCTGCGCAGGTTGAGCGATTCCATGATCCCGCGCGGCGTCAGCTTGAAGTTGTCGCGAATGAGCTCGGCGATCTTCGCCGGATCGATCTTCGCCGTTCCGAACGTGTCGACATAGACCGAGACAGGATCGGCGACGCCGATTGCATAGGCCAGCTGCACTTCCACTTCGTCGGCCAGTCCCGAAGCCACGATGTTCTTGGCGATGTGGCGGGCCATGTAGCACGCGGAGCGATCGACTTTCGTGGGGTCTTTCCCCGAGAATGCGCCGCCGCCGTGCCGGCCCTTGCCGCCGTAGGTGTCGACGATGATCTTGCGACCGGTCAGGCCGGTGTCGCCCTGAGGCCCGCCGATGACGAAGCGGCCCGTCGGATTGATGTGGAAGATCGTGTCCTTGTCGAGGAGCTCTTCCGGCACGACCGGCCTGATGATCTTGTCGATGACCGCGTCGCGCAGGTCGCGCGAGCTCACCGCCGGCGAGTGCTGCGTCGAGATCACGACCGTGTTGACGCGAACCGGGCGCTTGCCTTCGTACTCGATCGTCACCTGCGACTTGCCGTCCGGACGGAGAAAGTCGAGCTCGTTCGCCTTGCGCACCTGCGACAGCCGCCGCACGAGCTTGTGCGCCAGGATGATGGGCATCGGCATCAGCTCCGCGGTCTCGCGCGAGGCATAGCCGAACATCAGGCCCTGATCCCCGGCGCCGCCGGTGTCGACACCCTGGGCGATGTCGGGCGACTGCGGGTCGATCGACGAGACCACCGCGCACGTGTCGCTGTCGAATCCGTACTTGGCCCGCGTGTAGCCGATCTCGCGGATGGTGTTGCGGACGATGGAGGGGAAATCGACGTACGTCTTGGTCGTGATTTCGCCCGAGATCATCGCCAGGCCGGTGGTGACCAGCGTCTCGCACGCCACGCGTCCCATCGGGTCCTCAGCCAGAACGGCGTCGAGGATCGCATCCGAAATCTGATCGGCGATCTTGTCGGGATGTCCTTCGGTCACCGACTCCGAGGTAAAGAGAGTTCTGAGATTGGCCATGAAAAACCTGCTCCTGTATTTGCGGACCGTTGAAAACGTGGCATGGTAGCAACGGGGTGAGTCAGGGTCAACGATCGTTCCCGTCACGCTGAGCCGGCGTAACCGCGGGGGTGGTGGATGGGCTGCAGCGGAGCGCGGCGAAG
>JAJXWV010000005.1 GCA_021781455.1 Acidobacteriota bacterium
CTGCGTGCTCTTGCTTCGAGTTCTTCACGATCGGAAAAGCGCAGCTCAAGACTCATGAAACCGAGAACAGCTTAGCGCTGGTCCCAATTCCACGAATACACTCCACTAGTCTACGAGACGCCGGCGATTAGTGAGTTCCTATCAGCTCAGACGACGCGCTTCTTAGTGGTAGCGACGAAGGGCTTCGGAAAGACGCTGCTGCTACGCGCGAAGCGCCGACGCATTGAGGATGCCGATACAGGAGTGCACACCCTTCATCCAAATTCGCTCACCGAGAAGATGATCGGCGGCAGCCACGTGTTTTCGCGAGCCGACTTAACGCGTATCGGCTACGACGCGCCGTTCTGGGAAAACGCTTGGCTGATGGCGATTACTCTCGCCGTGCTTAAGACAGCCCACAAGTTGGATAGATCCGGTGCTTCGGCGCTGCAGGGCAGCGAGCTTAGGTCGGGACTTCGCGGGATCTTCGAGAACCCGCGCCTAGCAACCATCACCGACCACTTTGCGCACGTAATATCATTAACGATTGCACAGCACATGACTGCGCGCGACGACCTTCAGGGAAGCCTCGCGCCAGCATTTCGCGCGGTTCGCAGTCCAATGGCGGCATTTATCGACAATGTCGACGAGCACTTTAACGAACACCTGGCCGGCAATGGCGGCGTGGTGCGCTCGAGCTACGGTGCGACGTCTAAGAATGTCTGGTATCAGGCCCAAACGGGGTTGGCGAACGCCATTCGCGCTCTCCACGTCCAAAATCATCACATCAAACTTTTCGCGTCGATCCGTAGCGAGGCTTTCGCGCAGCTCACGCACAACAGCCCGGTCGCCACCCAGCTGGAGGGTGAGGCACTTAGAATCGAGTATGACGGCGACGATCTCCGGGAGATATTTGTTCGGAATCTAATGGCCGAAGCAAAGAGCCGCTGCGTCGCGCCACGCGCACGTGAGCCCTTCGAGCGCGTTTTCGGGCGGCCGTGCCTCTACGTCGACCATCCGCACGTAGGCGAGGCGGAGCCCATCTGGGACTACATTCTCCGACACACGCTTGGACGTCCTCGAGATCTGATGGTTATCGGGGCCGCGTTGGCTCAGCTAACACCGGACAAGCGCTCTGTCGAGAACATCAGGCGGAAGGTGAATGAGGAGGCGGGTGCGCTCGCGACGCAGTACCTGAGTCAGATTAAGCCGCATCTCGCATCGGACATCGACTTCGACGCGCTGTTTGCGCTAGTACCGCGCAATATTCTGAGAAAGACGGAGATCAAGAAACTTGCAGCCGCGTATAACAGAACGGCATCCGTCAAGCGGAGCTCGGCGATACATCATCCCTTTTGCGCCCTTTACAAAGGCGGCCTACTTGGCTATGTGACGCAAGATGTCGGCACTGCACGCCTCGTGCAGAAATTCGCCGCGCCGCCAGGCGACCTGTTATTCGCGGGAGATCGTGTCCTCCCGTCGTCCCGCTACTACATTTTGCATCCCGCTCTCGATGGTCCGATTCGGCTTAAGTGTGCAGACTACACACACGGCTTCGATACGCTGAACATCGCCGGCAACGGCCGTCTTTGGCGAGAGGTAACTGAAGCGCGAGGAATCGTGAAAGCCGATGTAGTGGGCTTCAGCGAGATAATGCTTAACGCAGAGCTGGCGCCGACGTTTGCCGGAGATTTCAAGAGGTATTTAGAGGAGAGTGCGAGTCTGCTGGAGCACATGAAGATAGAAGGAGGTGACACGTTCGTGCTGCGCGACCGTAATGCGGCTAATCTGCTTGCAGCTGTGAAAGCCGTCGCGGCGCGGCTGCACGCGAGTCCGTATCGGGCTCGCTTACGCGTTGGAGCCGATTTCGGACAAGTCCCGAGATCCAGCAGCCCCGTAATGCGCACGGCGGCGCGCCTGGAAGCAGTGTCGCCCAGCGGTGGGGTGTGTGCGACTCGTGAATTTCGAAACGCAGTAGACAGTATTGGCGGACGTTATGAGTGGGCACCAGCTTCCGCGTTGAAGGAATTCGAGGACGTCCAGCGCAGGGCGGAAGAGTATAACCTGCGGAAGAAGGAGGGCGACCCGGACCTGTACAGGGAGGTTTATTACTTTCGTCTAGAGCTCTGACAGTCGATAGCAGAGGGGCAGGTCTCCATGTGTCGTTCTTGCCAGTCCTGTTCGTTTCTACACGCGATACAAGCAGGGAACGTCCGGTGTCGTCCGAGGTAGCATCGTTTACGTCATTGAGGCGCAGCTGTGGCGAAGGGCGAATGCAGAAGCGAGTATAAGAGACGCGTGCTCATGGATGAGATCGCGCGTCGGGTGGGCCTGATGCGGCGCTCCGAGATTGACACAGAGTTTGCCGCCATCGAGAACGCATACGAGGTTTGGAGTCGCTTCGTTCCCGAGCCAATCGTACCGGTTCCAGAGCGACCAAGGAACAAAGGGCAGCCGCGCCGTCACGCGACCTGACATTTCGACTGACAGGACGAGCGACCGGCCAAGAATTGCTGTCCGACGGAAGAGAGAGGTGCGACCGTCGAAGGCTGAGAGTATCGTCTGTTCGCTCTCGGGGCGCGAGGAGAGGGCCAGATCTCAAGTTTTCGACCTGTCGCTCTGTTCTTCTCTGCTCGACGTAGAGGACTAGCGCCGTTCGGCCTCCCAAGTTTCGCGGGCGATGTAGTCGATTCGACAACCAATTCGGAGCTGTTGCACGCCCGTGAGCGCAGCTGCGAACGAGTTGAGCGCGCAACGCCTGGGAAAGCGGCGGCGCAGCCGCCGCTGTCTGCGCGAAATCGCGCGCGGGACAATGGCAGAGGGGCAGGTCTCCACTCTTCACACGGAAGTCCGCGACAGCGATGCTGTGCAGACCGGCGAGGGTCCGGGCAAGAGCACCTGCAGACGTGACCCTCGGCTACGCGGCCGTCCCTACAGGCGCTGCGCTCCCTCGCGTTTTCCGAGACTCTTGTCGAATGTGCCGAGGGGGATGTGCCCGGCCTTCCGCGCGATGTCGAGGAACAGCCAATCGGAGAGCTCGACCGCAGGTTTCCGCCGAACCAGCTCGAGCGCAAGAGCCACCACGTCCGGATCCTGCAGCGTCAGATCCTTGTGCCTCAAGAGCATCTCCACCGCAGTGGCGATCTCGTCGGCACCGAGCTTATACGCCGCTCTGAGCACCCAGGTCGTTTCGACGAGGACGATCAGCGACACCCACGCGCCCTTCTCGATGAATGCCTCGGCGGCGCGAACCTGCTCCGCGTCATCACGAGTGACGAGGCGGACGAGAACGTTCGTGTCAATCGCGCGCATGCTTCTCCCGCACGTGACGGGCGAGCGCCGCCTTCAGCTCGTCGAGCGTTCGCTGGTTCGGCCGCTTGGCAAAGATGGCTCGATGGATGTCCTCGGAGGAGTAGCGGCCCGCGCGTCGGACGACCACACGATCGCCTTCCTGCTCCCATTCGAGAACGGAGCCGGGACCGATCCCCAGCTTCCGCCGGATTTCCGACGGAACCGAGATTTGGCCTTGTGCCGTGACCTTCGATTGTGGGACAGACATGGCTCGATATTACCACGGTAATGCATGGTTGTGGCCAATCATGCACCTGGCACGATCATCCTCTCGCGATGCGCTCGATCGTCTCGTCCAGCTCGCTCCGGTGAATCACGTCGACGACCTCCAGCCGTTCCTCGGCGACGCGGAAGAGGAGGCGGTATGACCGTCCGACCCGTACCGACAGAACGTCGTGCGCGCGCTTCATGTGCTTTGCACCGTTCCATGTCTGCACGTCGCCGGCAGCGAGTGAGGAGACCTCTCGCAAAGCGTCGGCCGCGATGCGATGGGGGATCTGGCCGAGGGCGCGGGTTGCCGCGGGCGCGAAGTGCGGCACGAGAATCCGTCGCGGATGCGTTGCGACCGCATCACCGACGGCATCGTCGGTATCCTCATCCACGCGGCGCTCATCCACGTCGGCTGCCGGTGAGGCGTTTCTCTTCGCGTCGGAAGCGGCGGCCAGCTTGTGACGAAGCTCCGCCCGCTGCGCCGTTCCTTCCGCGATCTCTCCCTTCAGCTCGCCGATCTTGTTGCGGAGGCGCTGCCTCTCGGCCTCGAGCTCCGCGACGCGACTCCGATCGTCGGCCGTTGGTGCGGTGCTCACCATCCCGGAGGGCCGTTCGCGCTCAGCGGCCATGGCATCGAGCGCGGCGACGCGGCCCGAAAGATCGCGCTCCAGACGCGCAGCCCGAGCATTCGCCGCGGCGAGATCCGCCTGGAGCGTCTCCAGCTCCCGCTGCAGGAGCCGGCTCTCCGCGTCGTTCGTAACGCGTTCGGCGCGCTCCGTGTTTTCCTGGAGAAGGAAATCGAAAATCTTCCACCATGGCTCCTCGGCCGGCAATCCGAGGCGGTCGCGGGCGCGCCCGACGTAATCGAGCAGCATCTCGGAGTCGAGAAAGCGTTCCGCGCTGATGGTGCCGCGGGCGGCGAGGATCCCGAGCGCGGGGAAGTGCTCCAGCAGTGAATAGGCCGATTCGATGAGAAGGGATTCGTCATCTTTGAGCCCGGCCACAGCGGCCGACTCGAGCTGCGACAGCGCATCGGGGCGGTTGTGGGCCAGGGATAGTTGAACGCCGTAGCGGATCTGATTTCTCTCGCTCAGCGTCATCCGTTCGAGCTGGCGCTCCGCGAAATCGAGCGCGTGTGCACGCAGCGCCTCGTCCACGAGCTCCAGTCGGTACCCTTCAGGATCATTCCCTGGAGCGTCGCTGCGGGTCGCCAGCACGTCGAAGAACCGCTCGGCGACCTCCCATCGCCTGTGGGTGGCAAGCTTTCGCGCCGCCCTGATCAACTCCAGAGTCGTCAGCGATGCGGGATCGAGCTGCGCCAGCTCGCCGGGCCGCATGAGTTCGAAGATCTGCTCCCGCGTTCGCGACGGCTGGGGGCCGAGCTTTCGGAACTCGTCGATCGCTCGGTCCCGGCCGAAGCTCTCGTGTTCGCGCGCCGCACAGCACTTCTTGTATTTCTTCCCGCTTCCGCAGGGGCACGGATCATTGCGGCCGACCTTCGGTTCAGCTCGCGTCACGGTATAGCCCGTGACCATCCGGGCCGGCTCCTGTTCGGGCAGCGTCTCTGAGAGCGGTGCGAACAGGAAGCGCCGCAGGTCTTCTGCACTGCCGTCCTTCTCGATCGTGATCGCAAGCGGAATCCAGTCGCTGGCGAGCGTGCAGATGTCCGCATTTCCGAGGACGCGTCCGGCGGCTGCGACGAACATCCCCGCCTCGGGACCGAGCGGCTCGCGCGCCAGTGACCGCAGAATCGAGACGAGCCGCGGCGGCGCCTCGGCTCCCTCGAGCAGCTGTGTCGCCAGATACAACGCCAGCGCCTCGCGCTCCCAGCTGAGCCGTTCCTCCTCGACGACGTCGAGCAGCGCCGCGACGCGGTCGCCCTCGATCGTCCCGGCGATCATCGGCAGGAAGGTGATCAACTCGAGGTCTGGCAGGAGCTGACGCGCCGCCGCAGCCGGGATGCGTCCGCCGGCCGTCCCGATGGCGAGCGCGAGCGCCGTGGCCGCGGCGATGCGCGACTCATCGAGCGCCGTCGCCAGTGCGGCCCGCAACTCGTCGATCGCGGCCACCCGCGCGAGCGCCGCGATCGAGTCTCGCCTCAGTGCAGTGCGTTCCGCCTGCGCGAGAACCTCCGATCGGTTCCTGGTTCCGGTGGGCTCCATCGATGGTGGAACTACATATCGCACGGGCTGGCAATTCCGGCGTGGTCTCGCGGGGCGAGGATCCGTCCTGAGGAGTGAAGCGACGGTGGAAGATTCCCCTGCAACTTCAGGCCGGTCCTTGCCGATTGCGCAGCCATCGCCCGAAGGATTCCTGGGATTCTCCCGATGGCTTGCCCGCGAGCAGAGCTTCGACGCTGACGTCTTCGTCGAGCTCTGGCCAGTGAATTCCTTCGCCGCGCCCGATGAGGCGCCATTTCCTTCGCTCGTCTTCGCCCCCGTGGACGAGGCGCGGATACCAGGCGAGAGGAACGGAAATGGTGCGGCCATCGCTGAGGTCGACGGTGAGCGTATCGTCGGAAACGGCGACGCTGATCGCGTGTGGAACCGTCAGTTCAATTGGCGAAGAAGTCATTCCATGCCTGCTCGAATTCACTCGAATGTTCTTGGACGATCTCCATGATTCGTTTGAGCTCCGAACGTCCAAAGTCGCCGCTCTGCGCCAGCCGCACCGGATTCAGCCAGAACTTTGCCGCCATGTTCTCACGCTCGATGTGAACGTGGCGAGGCTCGCCCCGATCACTGGCGTAGAAGAAAAATCGATACGGTCCGCTCGAGCATAGCAGAGGGCCAGGTCTCCACTTGTCTCTGGTGTAGGACAGGCTTTCCAGCCTGTCCCCTCGTCCTCCGACGCCGCGTCGAAATCCAACTCCTCCGCCGCGAAAGCCGATCCGAACCTCGGGAAGCCGACCGCGAAAGACGTGGCCTTCGTCGACAATGTTCTCCAGATACCAGAGGGCCAGGTCTCCACTTGTCGTCTCCAGATACCAGAGGGCCAGGTCTCCACTTGTCGTCTCTGCCAGTCCTGTTCGTTTCCACACGCGGTAGAAGAACGCACCATCCGGTGTCGCCCGAGGTAGCATCGATTACGTCATTGAGGTGCCGCTGTGGCGAAGCGCGAATGCAGAAGCGAGTACAAAAGACGGGTGCGCATGGATGAGATCGCGCGTCGAGTCGGCTTGATGCGGCCCTCCGAGATAGCCACGGAGTTTGCCGCCATCGAGAACGGATACGAGGTTCGGATCCGCTTCGTTCCCGAGCCATTCGTTCCCGTTGCGCAGCAGCCAGTGGACGAAGCGAGATCGCGACAGAAGCGCATCGCCAAACGGGTGTAGCTCGCACGCGCCGAGGCAAAGTTAACCCGAGGCGCTCAGACATTCGCGCCAGGTATTATTCACGGGTGCCGCTCGTTCCCGGACTGTACGACCTGCCGTTGACAGAGGACTTGCGGAGGCGCATCGAGGGCGAGGCGCGGCGGTTTCTGGCGGCGACCGAGGGTCTCGATTCTGGTGACTCCCACGAGATCCTCGCGCGCCATCTCGCCGACGTGGTCCGCTCGGTCCTTCTCACAATTCCCGAGGAGGAACGCCTCGCACACCAGCTCGAGATCGTCAATCAGCTGTTGGCGGCGTTAGGCATTGTGGCCGAGGCATCGGTGGCGGGGAGTGAACTCGTCGCGCCGGCTCAGCGCTTGACCGCCATCTACGAGCCGAGTGCATTTCGCGAAGGGCCGCCCGCGCAGCCAGCGATTTCCGTGTCGCAAAGCGATCTACTGGTGAACGCGACGGGCGAGCCGCGGGTTGTCAACGTCCTGCAGAGCGAGGTCGAGTCGGCAGATCGGATCGATCTGCTGATCGCGTTCATCCGCTGGAGCGGATTGCGGCTGATCGAGCCGAAGCTGCGCGAGTTTCTCGATTCGGGGCGGCCGATGCGCGTCATTACGACGACGTACACGGGGTCGACCGAACGGCGTGCCATCGAACGGCTCGTCGAGATGGGCGCGCACGTGAAGGTCTCGTACCAGACCGACAACACACGTCTGCACGCGAAGGCGTGGCTGTTCCATCGCGAGACCGGCTTTTCGACGGCGTACATCGGATCGTCGAACCTGTCGAACGCGGCACTCGTCGACGGGCTCGAATGGAACGTGCGGCTGGCCGAGGCGGATGCGCCGGCGATCGTCGAGAAGTTCAGAGCGACATTCGAGACGTACTGGGCCGATCCCGATTTCGAGCTGTACGAGCGGGATGAAGAGCATCGGACGCGTTTCGATCGTGCGGTGGCTGCTTCCCGCGAAGGCCCGGAGTCGCAGCTCGTCTTCTTCGACATCCATCCGTATCCGCATCAGAGCGAGATCCTCGATCGGTTGCATGTCGAGAGGTATCGACACGGGCGATGGAAGAATCTCGTAGTCGCTGCAACGGGTACCGGAAAGACGGTGGTTGCGGCGCTGGACTATCGGCGGTTGGGCGAGGAGGGGATCTTTGCGACGGCCGGACTGGCCGAGAGCCACGCCCCTCATCCGGCCTTCGGCCACCTTCTCCCGCCGGGCAAAGGCTCTGAAGTCCACGTCTCTCGCGAAACTGAAGGTGCGGGACCACCGCACGAAGCTCGCCCAAGACGCCGGCTGCGCCTGTTGTTTGTCGCCCATCGCCGCGAAATCCTGCAGCAGTCGCTGAACACGTTTCGCACAGTCATGCACGACGGCTCATTCGGGGAGCCGTACGTCGACGGCGCGCGCCCGGCACAGGGCGATCACGTGTTTGCGTCGGTGCAGTCGCTGGCGAATGTTGATGTCGACGAGATTCCGCCTGACTACTTCGATGTGGTCATCATCGACGAGTTCCATCACGCTGCCGCGCCGACGTACAGGCGAATACTCGAGCATCTGAAGCCGCGCGTTTTGCTCGGCCTCACGGCTACGCCGGAGCGGACTGACGGCCAATCGGTCCTCGAATGGTTCGACGGCCGTTATGCGGTCGAGCTGCGGCTGTGGGATGCGCTCGATCGCGGGCTCCTTAGTCCGTTCCACTACTTCGGATTACACGACGACGTCGACCTCTCGGCTGCGCGGTGGGTGCGAGGCAAGTACGACGCAGGCGAGGTTGAGAATCTCTACACCGGTAACGACGCGCGGCTGACCCTCATCCTCAGTGCATTACGCGACAAGATCTCCGACATCAGCCGCATGCGCGCTCTCGGATTCTGCGTCGGTGTCTCGCATGCCGAGTACATGGCGCGGCGATTCAATGAGGCCGGGATTCCGGCGGCGGCGGTGGTCGGCGAGACGTCGAACACCGATCGCGATGCGGCGATCCGCCGTCTGACGAGCGGTGAGATCAACGCGCTGTTTGCTGTCGATATCTTCAACGAAGGCGTCGACGTGCCGCAGATCGATACGGTGCTCTTCCTCCGCCCGACGGAAAGCGCGACTGTCTTCTTGCAGCAGCTCGGCCGTGGCCTGCGCCGCACGAGGGACAAGGCAGTCCTGACTGTGCTCGATTTCATCGGGAACGCGAATCGAAACTTTCGATTCGATCTCCGTTATCGCGCCTTAGCGGGAGGATCGCGGCGCCAGATCGAGGAACAGGTCGAGCAGGGGTTCCCACTGCTGCCGGCCGGCTGCGCGATTCAGTTAGATCGGGAGACGAGCCGGATCGTTCTGGAGAATCTGCGACAGACGATCGGGAATCGATTTGCTTCGCTGGTTGCGGAGTTGCGGGCGCTCGGGCCATCGACATCGCTGGCCGCATTTCTTGATGAGGCGCGACTGGAACTCGAGGATCTGTACCGGACACGTGGATGGTCATGGACGCGGTTGCGGCGAGATGCGTTCGGTTTGCTCCCCCGCCCGGGCCGGGCTGACGGTGCGGGGGATCCTTCGCCGCGCTTCGCCGCTCCGCCACCCACCGCCCACGCGGCTTCGCCGGCTCAGGATCAGGATGGCACGCACGCGGATCGCGTGGCCGACGCTGAGGTGCGCAATTCTCATGATGATGAACTGCGGCTCACCGCGATTCCAAGGCTTCTGCACCTGGACGATCAGCGGCGGATCTCGTTCCTGCGCGAGATTTTCGGCCGCGATGAGCCGCCCGATCTTCCGACGCTCGCGCCAAACGAGCAGCGGATCATCGAAGGCCTGCTGATCACGCTATTCGGCCGTGAGGAGCGCGACCCGAGCGTAGCACTTGCCCGCCTTTGGTCGGCACAGTCATTTACGGACGAATTTCGACAGATCCTTGGCATTCTAGAAGACCGTGCAGAACACGAGACGCCGCCAATGTCTGACGTGATGGGTTCGCGATGGGCAAACATTCCTCTGTCGCTGCATGCTCGCTATTCGCTGGACGAGGTCACGGCTGCGATCGGACGGTCGACACTCGCGAAGCCGGTCCGATTGCAGGGTGGCGTTCTGTGGGACGAGGCGACGAACGCCGACTGGTTTTTCATCACGCTCGAGAAAAGCGAGAAGCACTACTCGCCGACGACGCGCTACCGCGATTACGCGATCTCGCCCGAGGAGTTCCATTGGGAGTCGCAGGGAATCACGCGCCAGGCGTCGGAGACGGGGCAACGCTACATTGACCACGCGCGGCGCGGTTCTAACGTCTTCCTGTTCGTTCGCCAGACCCGCAGGCTTGACGGCAACCGCACGGCCCCGTACACGTTCCTCGGTCCTGGCGACTACGTCCGGCACAGCGGTGAGCGCCCGATGGCAATCGTCTGGCGACTCCGCCGCGCGATGCCGCTGGACCTGTTCAAGAAGGCGCGAGTCGCAGCGGGTTAGCGTGGCGAGTCCGAGCAGTTCTACCGCTCGGAGACACTTCCGACACACGCTCAGAGGGGAAACGGCCAGGAGGTCTGGACGCATTTGTTGCCGAGGGTGTGCAGGTCGACTTCGATTGAGGTGCCATCACCCGCTGGTCAATACCGGTTGGAAGGTTCTGCCGTGAAGACGACGCGGTACTTCGAAGAACACGTGCTCCGGAAGCGCCTGTACATTCGTCGCGACTGGTGTGAAGACGCAGTTCACTCTCCGGACGCGAAGGTCCGGCAGCTGGATGGGCGAATGAGGTACTGAAAGTTCATCCCGGAATTGGGCAAGTACCTGCGAGTGGTTACACTGGAAGACGGAGAAACCGTCCACAACGCATTTCCCGATCGCGACTTTCGAGGCTCGATATGAAACTGCACTACTACCGCGAGACCGACTCCCTCTATATCGACCTTTCGGAGACTTCGAGCGTGGATTCACGCGAGGTCGCGCCGGGCGTGGTCGCGGATTTCGATGCGCAGGGAAAGATCGTCGGCATCGATATCGAGCATGCCAGTGTCATTGCGGATCTCACCCGTGTGGATACCGAATCGTTGCCCATGAGCGGCGATACCATTCGGGACGAATAGCCCTGCGCACTTCGCCGCCGCAGTCGCGAGCGTTCGAACCAGCGGCCAGATTGCCACACGGCGAGAATTGCGACGAAGAGCGCGCCGACCAGAAGCCACTGCAGGCGACGCAGGACTGCATGTAGGCGCTCATGGCGTTGAACGACGTCCACTCGTCGTGAATCTTGCCGTCGATCATTCGCCAAATTGTGATGCCGCGAATTTCGACACGCGTACCGGTCGGCGTCGTCCATCGCTTCGATGACACGCCGCATGTCGAGAGACACTTATTCGTGGACGAGCACATTGCGAAAGCCGGGAAGCCGCTCCAGTGCCGCGATCGTGGCAGGCGCGAAGCGCGGCTCGCGCGCAAGCTGCCGGATCGCCTCGCCGTAGCTCTCGAACCGGTCACCGCGTCTGGCCGCCAGTTCTCCGGCGATGTCGATCACGAGCTGGCAGACCGTCAGCAGCGAGAAGAGAACGTCATTGTGCAGAGAGAGGTCGCGTTCCAGCGATTCCGGGCCGCTGACGCGCGGCCTCAGCTTGCGCAGATGGGCAAGGTGCCGGCGGAGCTCCGCAAGCCGCTCGACGAGGAACGTCATCGCCCTTGCACCGCTGCCAGTTTGATGGATCGCATCCGGCGAAGGAACGGCTCGATGTCGGCGGCCTGCAGCTGAGCATCGCGAACGAACCGGTGATCAGCCTCCGCGTCAGCGCAATGGATCCGCTTCCCGCGGGTGACGATCGCACGCGCAAGCTGCGGCGGTGCATCGTTGAGAATGACGATGTCGGCACGGCGCCCCACGGCATCGGAGATCCTGGTTCCGAGTAGAAGGCGGACGTCGAAGCGCTCACGCTCGGTGGGATAGACAGCCCTGTCGAGGAGCACGCCGATATCGACGTCGCTCTCCCGGTGCTCACGGCGTTCGGCAACGCTGCCGACCAAATAGATCGAGAGCACGCCGGGCATTGCGCGCACGACCGGAACGATCGCCGATTCGACTTCCATGACGAGAGTGAGTCTACGCCCGCCTCTATGAACGAGGCTACGGTGTTAGTCTGGTTCGCATGACGCATGCACGCGCCGCATTGCCTGCCGCACTCCTGCTCACATCTGCTTGCGCAGCAATCAGGCCGCCGGACCTTGCGACAGAAGTCGATCGCATTCTCGAGAGCAACAAGGGGAAGGCGATCGCCGTCGCGTACTACGACCTCCGCGACGGCAGCAGTCTTTTCCGCAATGAGCACGAGGTCTTCCACGCGGCGAGCACGATGAAGGTGCCGGTGATGCTCGCAGTGTTCGAGGCGGTCACGCGCGGCACATTGCGGCTCGACCAGCCGGTGCGCGTCGTCAATCAGTTCACCAGCCTGTTCGACGGCTCCCCGTACGCGCTCGATCCGAAGGACGACTCCGACCCGGAGGTCTACGGCTGGGTCGGAACGGAGGTGCCGCTCGAGACTCTGGTGAGGCACATGATCGACCGCAGCTCGAATCTCGCCACGAACAACGTCATGGAGCTCGTCCGCGCGAACGACGTGATGTCCCTGATGAAGCGCATCGGCGCGAACGAGATCAAGGTGCTGCGCGGCGTCGAAGACCAGAAGGCCTTCGACCACGGCATGAACAACACGACCACAGCCTATGACCTGATGCTCATCTTCCGGACCATCGGCGAGCAGAAGGTGATCTCCGCCGCGGCATCGGAGAAGATGGTGAACATCCTGTTAGGCCAGGAATTCAAGACCGGCATCCCGGCCGGTCTGCCGGAGGGGACGCGCGTGGCGCACAAGACGGGCTCGATCACCAGGGTCGCCCATGACGCGGCGCTGGTGTTCGCTCCGGACGGATCGGCATACGTGCTGGTCGTGCTCACGCGTGGATTCGAAAAGCAGGAGGAGGCGGACCACGTGATCGCGGAGATCTCGAAGGACGTGTGGAGGGCGAGAGCGGCGCGGATTCCCTGACCGGTCGTGTCCCGCCATCCTGAGCCGGCGGAACGGCAGCCCGTCATCCCGAGCGTCAGCGAGGGATCTGGGAGGGCGGGGCGCGACAAAAATCGGGTGAGCCGCCGCACGCCCGCAAACATCGGTGAATTCTCGCGCCGCCCAACCGCCCAGATCCCTCGCTGACGCTCGGGATGACAAGTCGCTTCAATCGTCCGCTTCAGCCGCTCCCGCTCTCGCTGCGGACAGCTTCAGCTCCGATCTGACCTGTTTGGGGCCGGGCTTGCTCTTCGCTTCGGCAGGCGGCAGTGCTGTTAGGCGTGTTTTGGCCAGGCCCTTCGACGTGAGCACGGCCAGGACCGCGGCGGCTCGACTGCGGGCGAGCGACGCCAGATCGTCGGCGCTGACGCTCTGCGCCGCGACGAGCTGCTGGCGCAACTCGTCGTAGAAGGCTCTGGCGTCGAAGCTCGTCACGGGAGGAACCGGTTTGGGCTGGCTGCTCGGCAACCGCCATCGTTTCTTCGGCGGAGGCGGCGGTGCGGCTTGCGTCGTGGTGAACTTCGCGCGCTCCTCGTTGAGCCGGTCTCGAGAGAACGTCTGCGCATAGAGGCCTTCGAGGATCGTCTCGAGCGAAGGCGGCTCCGTGGACGAGCCCTGAGGAGCATCGCGCCTCGAGGCGATTGCCGACTCCAGCTTCATCTTCCGGATTGCGGCGCTGTCGAGCGCGCGGTCGAACCGCCCCTCAACCGCGATCGTCAGTTCTGGCCGCGCCGCGAGCTCCGCCGCCATCTTCGCCAGTTTTTCGGCGTCGGGCGGCAGCACCACCGCTTCGCCAGGGTCGAACGAGACGAGATTCAGGTTTTCGCCATTCATCCCCATGGCGCGGCCGAGGGCGCGGAACGGCGCCTTCACGACATTGCCGAGGATCGTTTTCACGGCCTGCCAGAGAACGACGCGGTAGTTGAACTCCGGCGAGTCGACCGTCCCTTCGATCGGCACCTCGAGGCTGATCCGTCCTTCGCGGTCTTTCAGCAGCGCAACCGCGAGACGCACTGCGAGTCCGGCATGCGTGCCGGCGACTTTCCTGCCGAGGGTCAGGTCGGTGGCCACGACGCGATGGTCGCCGACCAGCCGGCGGGCCACGATGCGGTAATGGAGATCGAGGTCGAGCAACCCCCGCTCGATCGAGTATCCCGCGAATTCCGCCGAGTACGGCGTCAGTGTGGGCATCGGCACGCCGCGGAATCGAACGGTCAGATCGGTTCCTGCGAACGGGTCGGCGGCCCGCATCGTTCCCTCCGCCTTCATCGATCCATGCTCGGCGACGTTCCCTTCGAAGCGGATCGTGGAAGCGGCGTTGCTGGTGGTCGAGAAGTCGGTGATCCTCCCGCTCGCCGGAGCGATCAACGTGTTGAAGGGAAGCACGAGGCTGTCGTCGCGATAGTCGATCCTGGCGTTGCGGATGTCGATCACGCCGATGTCGAAGGAGCCTTTGGCAGGGGCAGCCGGTTTCGGTTCCGCGTTCGTGGCCGCCGCCGGTTGGACGGTCGCGACGTTCGCTGCCGGTTCTGTGGCGGCTGGCGGCGTTCCGCTCCCGATTGACGACAGGTTGAGGTTCTTCTGTTTGTCGATGAAGACGTTTGCATACAGTCCGTCGAGGTCGACGCGACGAATCCGGTTTCGAGACGTCGCGCCGTCGAAGCGTGCGCCCTGCAGCCGGGCCGTCATGCACCCGAGCAGGCGCTGGCCACGGAGATCCCGGAAGTCGGCGCCGGTCACCGTGCCGTTGCCTTCGATCAGATACGGCTGCTGACCGGAGAAGAGCATGCGGCCGTCGAAGGCGAGGGTGCCCGCCGCGATCGTCAGCCCGGGCACTGAGGTGGCGTACGCGCGAAACGGGACGAGATCGATCGCAGAGAGCGAGGTCTGCGTGTCGATCGAGAACGGCGATGGGACGAGCGTCCCGCGGAGCGAGACGCGGCCGGGGCCGTTTGCGTTCGCGGACGCGGAGACCGCGATCGGGGCGTGAAAGTCGTTCGAGATGCCGGTGGCGTCGATTGCCAGCTGCGAGAGATCGACGATCATCGGAGGGGCGACGCTGTCGTCCTCCACATGCAGTGCGCCGCGGTCGATTGCGGCTCTGGCGACCTTCACGGTCCACGGTTGAGAAGGGGGAGCGGGTGGTGACTGCGCCGGACTGGCAGCGGCTGCCGGAGCTCCCTGCATCGACCAGTTGAGTTTCCCACTCGTGTCCCAGGCGATCGCGCCGCGCGGCTCGATCAGCCGCACCAGTCCGACATCGACGCGCCGCGCCGGATAGGCGACCGTCGCGTCGCGGAGCTCGAGGCGCGGAACCGTGAAGGTCTCGGCGCTCTGGCCTCGCGGCGAGATCGCCAGCCCGGTCGCGGTCAGCTCACCGTGGCTCACTTCGAACTGAACGCCGCCAGGATCGCGGCGGCGCAGTTCGTACGGGATGGTCAGGTCGACGCGGCCGTCGCGGATCGACAGCGGAACGATCGCGGCCAGCCGCTCCGCGAAGGAAGTCAGCACGATGTTTTTCGCTTCGATCCGGCCGGAGATACCAAGAGGCTCGAGAACCTGCCTGCCGGTGATGCGGATCGTGCTCTCGCGGTTGAAGCCGATCTGCAGCGCATGCTCGCCCTGCTCGTCGGGCAGCGTCACGAGGTCGTTCACGTCGACGTTTACGGGAGTGAAGCTCGCCGCAAAGCGCGGAGTGACCGACTCGTCGGCGAACGCGATTTGCCCCGAGTGGATGCCGAGGTGATCGATGATCAGCCGGGGCGGGGGGCCGGCCTTTTCGTTGCTGCTCTTCAGGAGATCGGCAAAGGTCAACGAGCCGTCGCGAAGAATGCGGATGGACAGGACGGGCGCGTCGAGCGTGAGGTCACGCAGGCGCCAGGCGCGCCTGGCCACTCCGGAAAGCTGAAGATCGAGGTGAATGCGGCGGATGGAGAGCAGCGGCTGCTGGTCGCGATCGCGGATGCGGAGAGCGACAAGGTTCGCCTCCAGCGTGAACGGATTGAACGTCGCATTGCCGAGCGTGACCCGGCGGTGCAGTGCGGCGCTTCCTCTCTTTTCGATTGTCCAGCGGACGAGCGGCGGAACGAGGAAGAAGCCGAAGAGCGTGTAGAGAACGATGACGATCGCCGCGATCGTGAGGCCGCGCAGCAGTCCCCGTCGCATTGTGAAGGCGCTCTCACTGCTGCGGTCATCGGCGTTGTTCTCCGGCACGTCAGACCTCGCGTCGGCATTCTATCGACATCGTCGACGCGGTTGTCGCTGTGCGTCTCAACTTTTCGTGCGGCCTCTTGCGCAGCGAAGAGTCGGATATCGAAATTTCGCCGGACCCACTGAATATCCTGAAGAGCCGAAAAATAGGGTCTACGCACTGCGTTCGAGAACCGCGCGGCGTTCGCGCTTGATCGCGTCGTGCTCGCCGATCGTGAAGCCGAGGTCTTTGGCGACGGCGAGTGTCTCTTCGAATTTCCCGGCGGAGACATGGCCCTTTGGCTCGATCAGGATGAGAGGACTGCCGGGGCGAAGAGCGACGCGAATCTGATCGAGGAGACGGCGCTCGTCGGGGACCTCGTGAACCACGTGAATGGCGACCGCGCCTGGCGCGACGCTCGAGGCCTCGAATCATCTGCTCCTGCAGATCGACGCAGATGACGCGGCCGCTCGGGCCGACCATTCGCGCGAGCGGAAGTGTGAAGTAGCCCATCCCGCAACCCGGCTCCAGGACGACCATGCCGGGGCGCACGTGAGGCCCGAGGAGCACTTCCGGTTTCTCGACGAGGCGCCGCAGAGGACAGCAGAGAAGTGGTCCGAGAAACCAGGGACAGACGGAATGATGCTGCGGCACGGTTCTACACCTGCCGCCCGACGATCGATTTGCCGAGGGCCTTTGCGGTTTCGTAGGTGCCGAAGCGGTCGCGGTACATCCTGAGGTAGAGCGCCGGCATGCCCTTCGGCGGCTCGGCGGAGGTTGCATTGGCGACCAGGTGCATGGCGCCGGTCGAGCAGCTCGTGACGCAGAGACCGCAGCCGATGCAGCGCGAGATGTCGACGGCGGCCAAGCCGTCGGTCAGGTGCACCGCCTCCATCTGACATCGCGATTCGCAGTTCGCGCACGCGGCGCAGAGCCCGGCATCGGACTCGGCGTGGTACGTGGACTTGAAGAACGCCGCCGGCTGCGGCAGCACCTTTGCGCTCCGCAGCACACCGCAGCAGCATCCGCAACAGCAGCAGATGAAGAGCGGCTCGGAAGTGTTCTGCGGCTCGAGGACGAGTCCCTCGCGATCCGCGGCCGTGAGCACCTCGAGCGTCTCTTCGCGCTCGATGTAGTGAGCCGCGCCGCTGTCGACCATCCCTTTTGCGACGGGACCGAATGTGAGGCAGGTCTGCCTGAGCTTCGTCTGCTGACAAGGCTGTCCCAGGAGATCGCGGCCGTGACGGCAGATGCAGTCCATCACCGCGAAGGGTCCTGAGGTTTTCGCAACGTAGCTGCGGATGTCGTCGTAGCTGCCGACGGTCCGGTTGGGGACGATGGCGACGTTGACCGGAACGGTCCGGATCTGTCGCGGCGTCGACGACTGAAAGGCCGCACCGAAGCCTTCTTCGAAGTAGGTCTCGACGTCCTGCTGCAACTCCGCGGTGAGACGCGTGAGCTGTCTCTCGTAAATCCCGATTGCCAGCGCCGACTTGCCGTAGCGCTTCTCGCCGCGCGAGCTCGAGCGCTCGATGAGCCCTTTCTCCGCCATCGAATCGAGCACTGAGGTAAGGCGGTCGAGCGTCCACTCCGGGACGCGTTTGCGAATCGTGGTGAGAGGCTCCGGGATCATGCTCAGGGCCAGAGCGGCTTCCGCTTCCTCCGGCGTGAAAAGACGCTGCAGGATGCGGATCTCGATTCCCGAAGCGGTCGCGGGAAAGGGGACGGGCATCCGGTCCAGGTGTTCCTGGAGGCGGCGATAAAGATCCGAAGACATGGTGGCTCCTTGCGTCGCCGCAAATATACGGCTCGGGAGGCATCGCGTACGGGACGGAGGTCACACGGTTGCGGCGCCCGAGCATGACCGCGGGCGTGGCCTTGGAGTGCGAACGTCCTCGTCAGACGGGGTCGCGGCCTCCCATTGTGAAACTCTGATGCCGGCTCAGGCCGGACCGGTTCGAGCACGGAGCTCGCGCGAGCGGAAGACGACGACGATGGCGCAGAGCACGCCCACCACGACCGGGACAACCACTGTAGCGCCTCCACCGCTCCTCAACGTCACGACGGTCGCACCGATCATCAGGATGACCAGTCCGGCGGCGGCGATCGGCGTAAGGCCGGGCTTGATGCGAAGAAGCCACGGCAGGACCAGTCCTATGGCGCCGAGGACTTCGAGCACGCCGATGAAGTGGAGGAACGTACCCGACATGTGAGCCTGCTTCGCCAGAGTTGCCGCCGGGGTGACGAGCTTGAACCCGCCGCTGAACAGAAAGATGGCGGCGAGCAGACCCTGAATCACCCACAGCAGAACCCGGACTGTCCTGTTCATCATGTCGACGACTCCTCGAATCGAAACGTGCGAGCCCTTCTTTTAAAACGAAACACGGTCGCCTGCCAAGCTCAGCGTCCGGGGGCTGGCCCTGCCTCTCGAATGATTGCAGCACGAGCGCCGCTCCGCCGCGACTACGCTGGATGGCACGTCGATCATCCCAACGCGGTCATGCATTGGGCTGCCTGAATGTCGGCTCCGCGGCTGGAGTGCGCTCTTCGAAACTTCGCCGGACCCACTGAATATCCTGAAGAGCCTAGTCATCAAAGTGGCCTGCCGGCGTTCTCGGTCGCCCGCCACCTGCCGGTTCTGTCTCATTGGGGCTAACATCGACTACGCATGCGAATGGTTTTCGGGAGCGGATTGTGAAGAACCCTCTGTCGATTGCTCTTCTGCTCGTTCTAACGGCAATGGCGGTGCCCGCACGTGGTCAGTCGAACCGCGAAAGCGCTTCGGGAGTGCGCAGCGAGGCCGCTGACCGCCGCGCGCTCATCGCCCTGGAGAACGAATGGATCGCTCACGAGCACGACCGCGCAGTCCTGCAGCGCATTCTCGCGGATGACTTCCGCCATCCTGTCTTCACCGGCGACGTCCTCGACAAGGCCCAGCACATCGCCTGGTCGGCGACGCACGTCCCGCCAACGACGATGTCCTCGCGATTCGAGCGAATGGGCGTGCGGCTGTTCGGCGACGTCGGGATCGTCGATGGGATCGTCGCCGCGACGAATGCCGGCAAAGACGCGGGCCGCACTGTGTTCACTGATGTATTCGTATTCCGCAATGGGCGGTGGCAGGCCGTTCACGCCCAGGAGCCCCCGCTGCGGACGATGCCGGCACCGCGGTGATCGAACGGGTCGCAGGTCAGACCAGCAGAAGCGCGGCGAGTGCGAGCAGTCCGACGAGCAGGGCCGAAGCGGGGAGGCCGAGCATCGGGACGAGAAAGAGGCTTCCGGCGAAGGAGCCGGCGGCGCCGCCTAACAGATCCGCGACATAAAGAGGGGCCACGACGCTGCCCTGATCGTCCACGCGGCGCAGGCTGCCGAACGCAAAGAGCGCACCGGTCAGGCATCCCGCGGCGAAGAGGAGCACGGCGCTCGTCCACAGGCTGCTTCCGCCGGGAGACGAAACCCGCCAGGCGATCAGCACCGCCAATGCCGCGGCGGACGACAGAAGGGCGGCGCCGGCTCCGCGGCCAGGTGCTCCTGCCGTGGTCGCGCGCCGGTCCATCGCCCCCGAGCCGGCGGCGAGGCCGGCCATGAACATCATCAGCAGGATGCCGAGGTCGCGGTAGAGAACGCCCTGGCCGATCTGGTACACGAGGAGAAGCGTGCCCTCGAGGATCATTCCGGCGAAACCGGCGAACCCGACGATCAGAAAGCGGCGCAGCGCGGGCCGGCGACGGCAGACGGCGAGTGCCACGACGAGCAGGATCGCCGCGCTCCCTGATCCAAAGGCTCCCGGTCTGAGCTGCGTCAGGTCGAGGCTGGCCAGGTTCGGGAAGAAGCGCGAGAGCCACAACGCCAGCGTGAATTGATAACAGACCGGCCGTGTGTCGCGGCTTTCCGGCGCCGGCGTGCCCGCCACGATGCGCTCGATCTCGGCGCGGCGGTCGTTCGTGTAGAGGTAACGAATGTACTGCGGTGAGACCAGTCGCGCATCGATCCGCCGCTCCAGAAAGCGGCGGGCAAGAACGGCCGGATCCCTCTCCAGCGATCCGCTCGAGGCGATGATGATGTTGACTGTGCCCGGCAGGATGACGACGTCGGCGAACGAAGAGCGCAGCGCCGTGACGATGCTCGCCGTGCGGCGGGCCAGGGCAGGGGTCCACAGGTTCTCGGATCCGCGCAACCGGAACGCCATGACGCCCCCCGGAGAAAGCCGGCGTGCGCAGAGGTCGAAGAACTCGCCAGTGTAGAAGCGGCTGGCCTGTCCGGAGTCGGGCTCCGGCATGCCCGAGAGAATCAGGTCGTAGTGGTCCGGCCGCTCGAGGACGCGGCGCGGCTCGTCGAAGGTGGTGAGCGCCGCGGTTGTCGTGCCGGTCCGGGCGGGCAGAAACGGCAGGGCGAGATCGACGAGGCGCTCATCGACTTCGACGTCGATGACGCGCGAGGGGCGATGCTTCTCGACTTCAGCGACGAGCCCCTCGATCGCTCCGCCGAGCACGAGAACCGACCGCGGCCTCTCGCTCTGCAGCGCCGCCAGGTGCACGAACTCCTCCGCGCTCGTCCCCTGGCTCTCGAAGGCCAGGGCGTCGTTCTGAAAGACGACCACCTGACCGAGTGAGCCGGTGATGCTTGTCCGGCCGTATGCCGAATCGCGCGTAGCGAGAAGCTGCGGATGGTTCAGGGCGGTGAGCTGATGGTCGATGCTTCGCGAGACCACGAGCCCGGAGGCGAGCAGCAGCACGACCGCTGACGCCGTGGCGCGCAGCCAGGGCCGCGCACTGCGCCAGGGATGGAGAGCCGCGGCGGCGGCGATCATGGCGCATAGGAACGCGGCGGCGAGGTTCTGAACGCCGATGGCGATCAGCATCGTCGACCCGGCGCCGCCGGCGATCCCGCCGAGGCTTTCGACGGTGTAAGCGCCGGCAAGGGTTCGCGATTCTGCAACATACGTCCGCGCCACGCTCGTGAAGAGCACGCCGCCTAACATGCCCGCTGGAAGCAGCACCAGGGCCACCCCGGCCATCTGCTGGAAGAACGGCAGGTACGCTCCGGGCGTGCCGCGGAACATCACCCGCAGCGCGCGGGCCATGACGACGAGCAGTGGCAGCGCCACGGCGAACGCCAGAAAAACCGCTCGGATCCGCGCCTCGGAGTCACGGGTGATCCGCCGCGCCGCCGCCGCTCCAACGGCCGTTCCGGCCATCTGCACGCCGATGGCCAGAAGGTAGATCAATTCGCTGCCGAACGAGGCGACCAGGATTTCCCGCAGGAGCACGACCTGGCCGAGCAGCGTGACGATGCCGACGGCGATGAGCCAGAAGGTCATGCGCACTCACGAACGCCAAAGCCCGCATAAACACTGGGAGTGTGATCCCTCGGTCACGCTCGGGATGACAATCAATCCTTCTTCTCCCCGAACACGTCGGCCTGGAAGGTGTAGAACGCAGCGTCCTTCGTCCAGCAGTCGCCGGCGAGGCCCGCTTTTTCGCAGAGGTTCTCCAGCATCTGCTCGCGATTCCAGCCCTGCTCGGGAGCGACCTGCGGAAGGAAGACCGCCCGGCGGCCGGCTTTCTCGATCAGCACGCCGTCGCGCCCGACCTGGATGGCCGCGGGGCCGGCCACGCGGCTCATCGGCGTCAGCACCGAAACTTCCACCTCGATCGACGCCAGCTCGTCCGCGCGGACCGGATTGAATCGCGGATCGTGCATGGCGGCCTCCATGGCCATCTTCGCCACGTTCACCACCAGCGGTGTGTCCTCGGCCATGTGCCCGATGCAGCCGCGGAGCTGCCCGCGGATGTTCAGCGTGACGAACGCTCCCTGATTGCGCCGCAGCGCGGGGCTGTCGCTGCGCGGCAGCGGCAGCGTGCCGGTGCGATACCAGCGCTCCAGCGTTTTGCGCGCGATCGACAACAGCGCCTTGCGATCGGCCGCCGTGAGCGATGCGCTCTTCGGCGCAACGACGGGCGGATCGAGAGCACTGACGTCGCTGGACCCGCTGCCGGCTGTAAAGATAACCGCCCCGTAGCCGACGACGCGATCGGAATCGCCCGCCAGCCCGTCGCCGGAATTTGCATAACTGACGACGACACCGCGGCGCGCGCCGAGAATCCGGGCGGCGCTCATCGCCGCGAGGATCGGTCCCTCGCCGCATGCGCAGGTCACGACATTGCTCCGCCCCATGCGCTCCTGCGTGGAGATCGCAGCGGTGAGGGCGTTCGGATCGAGCGATGCCACGGCCTTCAATGTCGCCCGGTCGGTCAGCACCGCATCGGCATATCCGGGGTAATGGGAGAGGTCCGACGAAGCGACGATCAGCGCGTTCCTGCCGTCGAGAACGCGCCCCAGGGCGGCGCCGAAACGGGCGGCCAGACGAGGATCGGAACTGCCGATCACTGCGGTGACGATTCTCGCCTTAGGAAATGCAATCTGAACGAACGGGACCTGCACTTCCTCGGAATGCTCTTTCGCATGGGCAGAGGGGCGGAAGGCGAAGGCGCTGTCGGCGGCTCTCAATGCGTCCGCGATCTCCTGGTCGATCTTCACCACGCCTAATGGTGTCTGGTAGCCCGTGCCCTGGTAGACCGAGACGCCGTCGAAAGGAGGAGTGGTGTGGTTCGTTCCCAGGATGACCACGACGTCGACCGGGTAGGGCAGGGCCTGGCGGAAGGCGTCGGCGGCGATCTGGCCGGAGAACAGATAGCCGGCGTGAGGCGCGACGATGGCGACCGGCCGTTCGCCTTTCGGCGGAATGGCATCGGCGAGGAATCCCTTCACCGCGCCTTCCAGCTGTTTGGTGTCGTTCGGATAGAACGTACCGGCCACGGCCGGCGGCCTGACATCGGCCGCCGCCGCGCATCCCGGGAGTGCGATTGCTGTGGCAAGAGAAGCTGTTAGGGTGATCATCAGAGTCCTGATCATTGGCGTTGTCTCGTCAGCTCCAGACACCGGCGATGCGGGTACCGCACGGGCATCGGCCGTTCTTCATGGTCATCGAGACGACGAAGAAGCCGGAGCGCTCGATGCAGACTTTTCCGCAGGATGGACAGTAAGTGTGGTTGCCGGGGTGGCCGGGGACGTTGCCGACATACGCGTAGTGAATGCCCTGCTTCATCGCCGCGTCGCGGGCACGCTCGAGCGTGGCCACGGGCGTAGGCGGCAGATTCTGCAGCTGGTAATCGGGATGGAATCGCGTGAAGTGGATCGGAACGTCGGGGCCGAGCTCACCGGCGATCCACCTGGAGAGCTCGCCGAGCATGGCCGGCGAGTCATTGAGCGTCGGCACGACCAGGTTGACGATCTCGAGGTGCCGCTTCGCCGCAGCCACCTGCTTGATGCTCCGGAGCACGGGAGCGAGCTCGGAGCTCGTCACGTTGCGATAGAACTCGGGCGAGAAGCCCTTGAGGTCGATCTTGATCCCGTCGAGGACTTCGATCATTTCCTGCAGCGGCTCCTGATTCATGAAGCCGCACGACACCAGCACGCTGCGAAGACCCGATCGGCGCGCAGCACGGGCGATGTCGGTGAGGTATTCGATGAACACCGTCGGCTCGTTGTACGTGAACGCGACGACACGCGCGCGCCGCTGCCCGGCGCGAGCTGCGATTTCCCCGGCAGAGGTGAAATCGACCGCGTAATCCTCGGGACTGGCCTGTGAAATCTGCCAGTTCTGGCAGAACTTGCAGCGCAGCGGGCATCCCGACGTGGCCAGCGAGTACGCCTCGGACCCCGGAAGGAAATGGTAGAAGGGCTTCTTCTCGATCGGGTCGACATGCTCGGTGATGGGACGCCCGTAGACGAGGCTCTTGAGCTCACCGCCGGCGTTGATGCGCGCCCGGCAGCGGCCGCGTTGCCCCTCCTCGATCGTGCAGCGATGAGCGCAGAGCTGGCACTTCACGATCGCATGCTTGTGCTGATGCGATGGCCTGACGGCCGTGGAGCCGTGACATGCGGCGCAGTCGGCGCTCTTCTGCGTCGTCGAAGTCCAGTAGCGTGCGCGCGGTGCCTGCTTCAGGAGATTCCGGAGAGATGTTCCCTCCGGTCCGAGGAGGCCGAGAGCCATCAACTCGTCGACGGGAAGCGTGGCGCGAAGCAGCGCCACTCCGCCCAGCGCCACGCTCCAGCGCGAAGCGACCTTCAGGAAATGGCGTCGCGACCGACTCGCTCGATCCACTCGATCTCCTCGATCGAATGTTTATGCTCCGCACGCGGTCGCCAGGTGGTGATGTCAGCTACAGTCGCGTGCGGGACGCGCGACGCGGGTAGAGACGGGCAGAGACGGGTGGGGACGCGGTAGGGACGCGCAGCAGCGCGTCCGCAGCTCCTGATCCGAGGATCGTGCGACGAGAGTTGCGGACGCGCTGCTGCGCGTCCCTACGTCAGTCCTCCAGCGTGGGCAGCGTCTTCAGCACCTCGCTGGCGCGCAGCGGATTCGCGACCTGCTCGTCCTTGCGGATGCGGCCGTCGCGGAAGACCACCACGCGTTTCGCGAACTGGGCGATGTCGTGCTCGTGAGTGACCAGGATGATCGTCAGGCCGCGCTCGTTGAGGCCCTGGAACACGTCCATGATCTCGACCGACGTATGGCTGTCGAGATTGCCGGTGGGCTCGTCGGCGAGAAGGAGCGTCGGGCGATTGACGAGGGCGCGGGCGATCGCCACTCTCTGCTGCTGTCCCCCGGAAAGCTGCGAGGGAAAGTGGTCCATGCGCTCGCCGAGGCCGACCAGTTCGAGCGCGTCACGGGCGCGTTGCGTGCGCGAGTGCCGGTCGATCCGCGAGTAGAGCGTCGGCAGTTGCGTGTTCTCGAGCGCGGTCGTGCGCGGGAGCAGGTTGAAACCCTGAAAGACGAAGCCGAGCTTCTGATTGCGGATGCCCGCGAGCTGGCGTTTTTCCAGGCCGGCCACGTCGACGCCGTCCAGCAGGTAGCGTCCGGCGGTCGGCTTGTCGAGGCAGCCCAGGATGTTCATCAGGGTGGACTTGCCGCTGCCGCTCGATCCCATGATGGCGACGAAGCCGCCTCGCTCGACGGCCAGGCTCACGCCGCGGAGGGCGTGCACGCGCGTCTCGCCGAGGTCGTAGTACTTGTGGATTTCCTCGACGCTGACGATGGGGCCCGAATCCGTCACCGCCCGAACCCCTGCGCGCCGGGAGGCAGTGACTTCGACTTCACCGAGCCCGTGATCACGGCATCGCCTTCGCGCAGCTGGCCGGTCACCACCTTCACCACCTCGGTCGAGGTGTGGTCGGTGATTCCGGTCGCCACCTCCACGGGCTCGAGCGAACCGGCAGCGAGCTTCCACACCACGGCACTGGCCGGTCGCGGGGAACGGCGCGGAGCTCCCTCCGAGCCGTCGCTCTGCGCCTGTTCGCTGATGCCGGCCTTCGCGTAGAGCCCGCGGATCTCGCCCGGCGACATCGGCGGGTTGTAGCGCAGCGCCGCGTTAGGAACCTTGATCACGTTCTCGGCGACGGCTACCGGAATCGTGACGTAGGCGGTCATGCCCGGGAAGAGCTTGAGATCGGGGTTGTCGAAGGCCACGACAGCGTCGTACGTGACCACGTTCTGCACGCTGGTCGGGTTCATCCGCACCTGGCTGACCACGCCGTGAAAGATCTCCTTCGGAAAGGCGTCGACCTTGAACGTGACCGGCTGGCCGGAGCGGATCTTGCCGACGTCGGACTCGTCGACCTTGGCGTAGACGAACATCTTGGTCAGGTCCTGCGCGATGGTGAAGATCGTCGGCGCCTGCAGAGAAGCGGCCACGGTCTGTCCGATGTCGACGTTGCGCGCCACGACCGTTCCGTCGATCGGAGAGCGGATCACCGTGTGATCGAGGTTCGTCTGGGCGACCGAGACGGCGGCTTCGCGCTGGCGCACCTGCGCGTGAGACTGGGTGACGTTGGCGATCGCTCCGTCGACCGACGCTTTCGCCGCCGCGTAGTTTGCCCTGGCCAGGTCGAGTGCCTGCTGCGTGCCGACGGTCTGTTCGACGAGGGCAGCGGCGCGGTCGTACTCGGCCTTCGTCTGAACCTCGTTTGCGCGGGCCTTGGCCAGTGCCGCCTCGGCCACGACCACGTTCGCACGGGCGTTCTCGAGGTCTGCCACCGCCTGCTTGAGCGCTCCTTCGAACAGGGAGGGCTCGATCACGGCGATGACCTGGTCCTTGCGGACGCGCGAGTTGAAGTCGGCATGGAGCTCGGCGATGGTCCCGGAGACCTGAGAGCCGACCTGCACCGTGATCACGGCATTGACCGTTCCCGAAGCGTCGACGGCGTCTCGAATCTCGCCGCGCTGCACGCGCGTGGTGAAGTAGTGCAGTGGATCGCCGCGACCGCGCAGCGCCAGGATCGTCACTGCGCCGATCACGAGGACGGCGATGACGATCAGCATCGTCCCTCGATGCGAGCGCAGCGTCTGACTCACGCCCGGCATCTCACTCATAGCGCAACGCCTCGATGGGATCGAGCGACGAAGCCTTGCGCGCCGGGTAGTACCCGAAGAACACTCCCACCGCCAGCGAGAAGAAGACCGCCAGGACCACCGCCTCGAACGACATGACCATGGGCCAGTTCAACGCCCGCCCGATGAAGAACGAACCGACGAACCCGACGAGCACCCCCGCCGCCCCTCCGACAAAGCTCAACATGACCGACTCTCCCAGAAATTGAAAACGGATCGCTTCCTCGGTCGCGCCCACGGCCACGCGCACTCCGATCTCCCGCGTCCGTTCCGTGACCGATACCAGCATGACGTTCATGATTCCGATTCCCCCGACGACGAGCGAGATCGAAGCGATGGCGATCAGCAGCAGGGCCAGCGTGTGGCTCGCCGCGATCTGTGCTTCGATTACGTCCTCGGGGTTGCGAATGTTGAAGTCGTCGGGCTCTTCGGGCCGGAGATGATGCCGGTCGCGCAGCAGCGCCGCCGCCTGCTGACCGGCCATCTTGACCACGTCCTGCGAGACCGCCGAGCAGAGAACGTCGTCAAGCCAGTTGTTGCCCTTGATCTTCTTCATCACCGTCGTGTACGGCATGAGGATGGTGTCGTCCTGGTCGCGGCCTTCCATGGAAATGCCCTTCGGCTCGAGGGTCGCAATGACCTTGCAGGGAAGGCCGCCGGCCCGGATCACCTTGCCGATCGGATCCCTGACGCCGAAGAGCTGCGTGCGCACGGTCTGGCCGATCACGCAGACGTTCGCCGACGATTCCACGTCGTCATTGGTGAAGATCGCGCCGCTGTCGACCGGCCAGCTCTTGATGTCGAAGAACTCGGGCGACACGCCGCGGTAGTGCGTGTACCAGTTCTGGTTGCCGTAGATGACCTGCACCGAGCCGTCGACGTTGGGCGAGACGCTCTTGATCAGGGGGATCTGCGTGCGGATGGCGATGGCATCCGCGAGGGTGAGTGACTTCGTACCGTGCGTGCCCGTGCGGATGCCGTTGACGGCGCGGCCGCCCGCTTCGATCCAGACGAAGTTGTCGCCGAGGTTGTTGAGCTGCTGCTCGACGCGGGCCTGGCCGGCCTTGCCGATGGCTACGACACAGATCACCGCGGCGATGCCGATGGTGATGCCGAGCACGGTGAGGACGCTGCGGAGCTTGTTTCTGAGCAGCGCCCAGACGGAAG
Organism: Acidobacteriota bacterium; assembly: GCA_021781455.1. Classification (GTDB taxonomy): domain Bacteria; phylum Acidobacteriota; class Thermoanaerobaculia; order Gp7-AA8; family Gp7-AA8; genus JAJXWV01. The sequence continues at coordinate 27,716 of JAJXWV010000005.1, forward strand.
AGCCGAGGAGAGCGAGGGAGTCCAAAGTTCTGGCCGGCGACGATACGCCCGAGGGCGGAGCGCGGCAAGAGTGCGGCGTAGGGCGCAGCTGCGCTACGCCGCGGAACGCCACTCACGGCAAGAGCGCGGCTGAGTCTGGCCAAAACCCTCCGATTGCCGGATAATGTCCGTCGTGCCGGATCTACAGACCTACCGAACGCATGCGCACGTCCGCTGCCTCTGTCCCGACTGCCACTGCGAAAGCGTGGTCGAAGCGACCGGCGCCGAGCTCTCTCCCACCACGCACATGCTGCGCCGCGACACCCAGCTCTGCCCGGTCTGCCGCCACTCCTCGGCCCATCACGAATGCCTCGGCGAGATCCCCTTCGCCGGGCGTCACTCGCATTAACAGCCCGTCATCCCGAGCCGCATCGCCGTCACTCTGACTCTGAGCCGGCGGAGCCGCGAGGGAGGGGCGGGCGGGTGGAGCGGCGCAGCGCGGCGAAGAGTCTCAAGCCAACAAATCGTCCCGGTAAGAGACTCTTCGCCGCGCTCCACCGCTCCCGCCCATCCAGCATCCCCGCGGTTCCGCCGGCTCAGAGTCAGAGTGACGGGGAGCCGGGCATGACGTTCGCTACTTGCCCAACGCCACCTTCCGCAGCGGGTGTGCTTCGGTGTTGAACGTGACGTGGTCGAAATCGAGCGCGTCATCGGGGGCGAAGAGCAGATAGAGGTACTTCAGGGTCTCGGCGAGGAAGTAGCTCGGCATCAGGTCGCCCTTCTCCTTTGTCACGACGTTCTCGAGGGTCGTATAGCCGGCATCCGTCCGGCAGTAGCGGACGAGGCTCTGGAAGAACGTGCGCCCCATCTCGATGTAGCGCTCCTCGCCGGTGTAGTGGCGCAGGTAGTAGGCCGATTCCACGATCTCCGGCCGCAACGCATACCGGGCGTCGACGATGGTCATCTTGCGATAGTCGAGCTCCTCCGGTTCGATGCCGGCGAGCTGCCACATCTTCAGGCAGGACGCCTCCAGCCTGGAGGCACGGCGCACGTCGCCGCCTAACGCCAGCACAGCGGGGAAGAACGCCTGCAGCGCCCCGAAGTCGGGCTTCGTCAGCTTGCCGCTCTGCATGTCTCCTTCGCCGTACCAGAATCCCGAGCGAGCCTGGTCGGCCAGGTGGCGGTTGACGGCGCGAATGGAGGTGCGCCACATGGCCGCACATTCCCTGTCGCCGAGGAGCCGCGCGGATTTCAGGAGGTACTCGTAGTACGAATCGATGCCGCCTCCGACGTGGGTGGCGCGGCTCGTCCACTGGCCGCTCTCGACGTCGATCTCGTCGCCGACCAGCCCGGCCTTCGAGCGTCGCCGATAGAGCTGGACGACCGCGTTCTTCGCCTTCTCGTAATAGACCGGCTTATGCGTGAGGCGCGACAGAGTTCCGAATTCGAGGAGGAGCGTGCCGATCTCCGCGGGATTCGACTTCGTGCCGCTGGTTTTCCCTGTCTTCAGGTTCACGTAGACATACGGCATTCCTGTCGGCGAATTGAAGACAGGCAGCAGGCGCGTGCCGAGGTCGTCGGCCAGGCGGAGGAGCCGCTCGTCACCGGTGAGCTGATAGGCGGAGAGGAGGCCGCCGAGGAGGCGAATCGTGATCTCGAAGTTCTTGACGGTGATGTCCTTGTCGAAGGAGAGGTTCTCGACGATGAGCTTGCGGGCCTTGTCGGCTTCGGCTGGGAATCCGAGGAGGATCAGCGTGTCGAGGGAGTCGACCGGCGTCATGAGGAGGGATTGTCCGTACCAGTCTCGGGGAGTCTTGCTGAGGGGCCGCAGCTCGTCATGGCCCCAGGCATACTTCTCGTAGGCCTGCCACGACGCGAGGAGCTCCTCGCGAACCGCCGCCGCGAGCTGCGGGCGCGTCATGGAGGCGATCTGCGGCGGGGCCTCGGCGGCGATGGCCAGCCGCGCGATTGCGAGGCAGAGCATCCCGGCCAGGATTGTCGTGCGCATGGCGGCATTGTGCCATTCCGAGCGTCGTTGCAGGGACGCGCAGCAGCGCGTCCGCAGCTCCCCGAGGGTGGGGAACGCGACGAGAGTTGCGGACGCGCTGCTGCGCGTCCCTACCGGAGCGAGGATCGGCCTTTCGAGCCAGCCTCGGCAGTCTTCAACAGGCGGTCCGAGCCGATCGCACCGCAATGACGGGCTCTTTGTGCATCTCGCACAAATCATTGTGCATGGGGGCTGCGGACGACTGTGGAAAACGGCTGAAAATGTAACAGCGAAAAGCATTGCACAATCGAATCGGTGAACCGATGTTGTGGCTACTTTCAGCGCGAACGCTTCATCGCAGATGTCAACGCGCGGTCAGTGGCTTTCGTGAGGCGATGAATCACGCGAGCAACGGTTCCGGCACGAACGCTCTATCGCAGATATCAACGTGCCGAAGCCGGGCCGCAATGGCGCGATGGGTCATTGAGGCACCGGAAGCAGGACGGACGCTCTATCGCGGATGTCAACGTCCTGAAGCCGGGCAGCGGTGACGCGATGGGTCACCGAGGCAACGGTTGCAGCACGAATGCTCTATCGCAGATGCCAACGTGCTGAAGCCGGGCCGCAATGACGCGATGGGTCATTGAGGCGACGGTCATGG
>JAJXWV010000015.1 GCA_021781455.1 Acidobacteriota bacterium
TCCTCACCGCCATTGCCCCAGAGGCGTCAAGAACAAGGCGTACTCGTTCCGCATCTACACCCGCGCCCAACGCTCTGCACTCTCATTCACCGAGCAGCCCGATCTCGGCTTAACTTAAGGCCATTGGTGTGTCATTCCGAGCCGGCGGAACCCTGAGTGTTCATGCGGGTTCTCGAGCTTGTTGCCCTTCTCCCCGCCGCAGCGGGGAGAAGGTGCCGAAGGCGGATGAGGGGTTCCTTTTTGAACCAGAATGAGACCCCTCACCCCGGCCCTCTCCCCGCTGCGGCGGGGAGAGGGGGAACAATCGAACGTTGCTTTACTCACGTGTCGCAACCGGCGATTCGAGTGCTCGGGATGACGACGAGGGGCGCTCATCGCGCCCCCCGACAACTGTGTCGTTCAGGTAGCGACTACACCCAGCCGCGGTCGCGGCAGGCCTGGGCCACGCGGTTGATCGAGATCAGGTACGCCGCATCGCGCATGCCGACCTTCCGCCGCTTCGACATCTCCACCACGGCATGGAACGCCGCGGTCATCTTGGTGTCGAGCTTGCCGAGGACTTCGTCCTTCTCCCAGAAGTAATTCATGTTGCTCTGCACCTGCTCGAAATAGCTGCAGGTGACGCCGCCGGCGTTGGCCAGGAAATCGGGAATGATGAACATGCCGCGCTTGCCGAGGCATTCGTCGGCCTCCAGCGAGGTCGGTCCATTCGCCCCTTCGGCGATGAGTCGCACGCGCTTGCTGATCTTGCCGACGTTTTCTCCGGTGATCTGGTTCTCGATCGCCGCGGGCACGAGGAGATCGACGTCCTGCTCGATCCAGGCATCGCCGGGAAGAATCTCGTATCCCAGCTCGATGGCCTTGGCCTTGTTGATTCCGCCGAACGAGTCGGTGACCTCGAGGAGCTGCTTGAAGTCGACTCCGCTCTTGCGGCGGTAGGTGAACGACTTCTGCTCGGACTGGTCCCACGCTGCGACGCAGATGACTTTCACGCCGATCTGCGTGAGCAAGTCGACCGAGTACTGCGCCACGTTGCCGAAGCCCTGCACCGCGGCCAGTGTGTCCTCGGGCTTCATCTTCAGCTCCCGGAGCGCTTCGCGAATGGTGAAGACCACGCCGTAGCCGGTCGCTTCCTTGCGGCCCTGGGAGCCGCCCATGCCGAGAGGCTTGCCTGTGATGAGGCCGGGATAGCGGCCGCCGGTGATGGCTTCGAACTCGTCGAGCATCCACATCATGTCCTGGGCGTTGGTCATCACGTCGGGGGCGGGAACGTCGCGCAGAGGGCCGATGTCGCGCGCGATCTGGCGTACCCAGCCGCGGCAGAGCTGCTCGGTCTCGCGAGCGCTGAGATTGTGCGGATCGCAGATCACGCCGCCCTTGCTGCCGCCGAGAGGAATGTCGACCACGGCGCACTTCCAGGTCATCCACATGGCCAGGGCACGGACGGTGTCGACGGTCTCCATCGGATGGAAGCGGATGCCGCCCTTGCCGGGGCCGCGGGCGTCGTTGTGCTGGACACGGAAGCCGCGAAAGATCTGCACGTGGCCGTCGTCCATCCGCACGGGGATGAGGAACTGGTACTCGCGCTGCGGCGAGCGAAGCAGGTCGCGGGTGGCCTGATCGAGCTCGAGCATCGCGGCCACATGGTCGAACTGGCGCTGGGCGGTTTCGAAGGCGTTTGGACTGTTGCTCATTGCTAGGGAAGGCTCCTTTTTCCGCAGCGGCGGTCAGTGCCGGCATGGCGTTACGGTCGGCCGCTGAGATTTGTCCCGAGCGGGACGGTTTGCGAGTAGGACTCTATGCGGGCAGCGTCGCGCGATCGCGTAGACGCCGCCATGCGCAGATGTGACATATCACACGCACAGCGTCCTGCTCGGTGACCCCAATGCAGTGACTGCTTCTCCTTTGTGGAGAAAGTGTTACGAAAAAAGGGCGGAGCGCAGAAGGCGGAACGCAGAAGCAGAGAAAACACGCCGCCGCGCCCTCCCTCACTTCCGCCCTCTGTCTTCGGCCTTTCTTTCATGCGCTACACTGATTCAAATCGGCCGGAGATCACATGACCTACGTTCATCCCACCGCGATCGTCGACGCCGGCGCGCAACTCGGTGAAGACGTCACCGTCTGGCACTTCACGCATATCCGCGACAGCGCAATCCTCGAGAGCGGCGTTTCGGTCGGCCAGAACGTCTATGTCGACTCGGACGTGCACATCGGCCAGGGAACACGGATTCAGAACAACGTCAGCGTCTACCACGGCGTCAACGTCGGGCGATGGTGTTTCGTCGGGCCATCGGTGGTCTTCACCAATGACGCCACGCCGCGCGTCGGCAACATCAGCTGGGAAGTGCTCGAGACGCACCTCGAGCTCGGCTGCGCGATCGGGGCTGGTGCCGTGCTTCGCTGCGGCATCCGCATCGGTGCGTTCGCAATGGTGGGCGCCGGCGCGATCGTGACTCACAGCATTCCTCCGTTCCACCTCGCCGTCGGCCTTCCGGCGCGTCCCACCCGCCTCATCTGCGCCTGTGGTCAGACGAATCTGCCACTCGGCAGCGACAAGAGCCGCCTGATCGGCGACTGCTGCATGCGGATGATGGATCCGCGCATCCTCGCCGAGGCGCGGGAATGGCTCGCGGCCTCGGAGTTCGATCCGGCGCACCTGCCGGCCGCGACACCGGTCGAGGCCTGACCGCCGCATGTTCTCGCTCGTCGTCCCGTTCCATTCCGACGTAGGGCGACTGGGCGAGACGATCCGCCTGATCAAGTGCGAGGCTTCTGCCTGGCACGTCGAAGAAACGCTGCTCTGTCACAACGGGGGACCTCTGAGCGACGCTGCTCGGCGTCAGATCGAAGAATTGATCACGCCGGGCATGTCGCTTCTGCACACCGACTCCCGCGGTATCGGCGCCGGCTACCGCCTCGGCATCGAGAACGCGCGAGCACAGCGCGTCGTGCTCTCCGCCAGCGATCTCCCGTTCCACTTCTCGGACATCGAATCGCTGCTGCGCGTCGCGCCGGCCGGCCCGATGCCACGTGTCGCGATCGGTTCGAAACTGCATCCCCAGTCCGATATCGGTGCGTACGGAATCAAGCGCCGCGCGTTCTCGTACGCCTTCTTCGCGTACCGAAGGCTGCTCTTCGGCGCCGGCACACCGCGCGACACGCAGGGAACGATCCTGATCGAGACCGAGCTCGCGCGACAGCTTCTGCCCCGGGTCACTTCCGACGATTTCCGTTTCTCGCTCGAGCTGGTCGTACAGGCGATCCGGGCGGGAGTACGGCCGGTGGAAGTTCCGGTGAAGTTCGTCCCGAACGAGAGCGACGACGTGTCGTCGGTATCGGCCGTGCGCGATGGATGGCGGATGCTCCGGGAGTCGTGGCGGTTGCGAAGTGAGATGCGGAACGAAGGACGGTGAGGGCGTGAACGAGAGCGCAGATGACGCAGCGCGACTGCGTCGTACATCTACAAATGGGGACCTCATCGCCATCGCGGCGATCGCCATCGCAGCCTTCCTCAGGCACGCCACGCAGCTGGGCGCGTGGTGGACCTATGACGACCCGCAGATCCTGATTCAGGCGATCCGCGAGTCGTACGCGGGGATCTTCGCGTCGCCCGAGCACTGGCGGATGTATTCGGCGTCGAACCTGGTGCCGTTCCTTCCCGCATCATTCAAGCTCGACCTGCAGGTCGCCGGTCTGACGCCGTGGTGGTTCTACGCCCACCAGCTCATTGCGATGGCCGCCGCCGCTTCGCTGCTGTACGTGTACGCGCGGACATTCGCGTCGCGCGCGGCGTCGGCGGTCGCGGCGCTTTCATTTCTGGTCGTCCCGCTCACTGTCGAAGCCTCGCACATGCTGATGTTGCGGCATTACGTGGAAGGGCTCGCCCTCGCGCTCGGATCCCTCATCGCGTGGAGCCGCTACGGCAGGAACGGCCGATGGCCGGCGCTCGCCACCGCGGCCGTGCTGTATTTCCTGGCCATGGCCTGCAAGGAGATTTACGCGCCGCTGCCGCTGCTGATGATCGCCGACTCGGTTCAGCGACGGGCAAGAACGGGTGCGATCGCGCGATCGCTGGTGCCCGTTGCGCTTGCTGCGATGGCGTACCTGCCGTGGCGTTTCTGGATGCTGCAGTCGGCGGGAGGATACGGCGCGTTCTCCTGGCCCAATGCGCTGCTGCGCCTTCCCACCACGGCATGGTTCGGCGTGGCCGGCTCTGCGCCAGCCTGGCTCGAGGCGCTCTGGGCGATTCTCGTCGTCGCCGTTCTCTTTGCGCTGCAGGGTGCGGAGTGGATGCGGGTGGTCCTCATCGCCATTGCCGTTTCGATCTACCTCGCGCTTCCCCTCATCCCGGTCGTTCTCAAGTTCGAGCGGCGCCACGCGTTCGCGGTTTCTGTCGCCGCCGTCTTCTTCGCCGCCGTGATTGCCGATCGCATCGCAGGGCGGCGGCTGCGCATCGCGGCGCTCTGCGCGCTCGTTGTCATTCCCGGAATGGCCGGTGTCTATGAACAGCGTCTCGACGAAACGCGCGACCGCGTCATGCGCGCGGAAGGAATGTTCCTATGGACCGAGCCGGCGTCGCCGCGCGTGCTGTATGGCACCTCCGGCGGCTGGTATCTGGATGGCCTGCGGTGGTTGCGGAAGGAGCTTCGGCACGAGATCGCGCCTCCGTATTACAGCTCGACGATCGGCCTCGTGCTCGATCGCGTGCCGCCGGAGCGCATCGTGTCGGCGGTCGGATGGCCGAATGCGAAGATCCTCGCAGCCGTCGCCGCGCGGCAGCGGATCGGCGCGATGAATGTCGCCGCCGGACGCCGCGGCAACATCTTCGGCTGGAAGGTCTCGCCGTCGCGCGATTGGGTTCTGCTCACGCCAATGGGAGCGGAGATGTTCACCCTTCCCGGCCCGGCCGGCGCGCTCCCATTCCCTGCCGAGTTCTTCGCTCCGTCATGCGAATCGTCCCAGCGGACCATGCGCTTCGCGCGCGTTCGGAGCGATGGCACGTGGATCGTGTCGCCGCTCCTGCCGTTCCCCGCACGCGACGGTGTCGTGCGGTGGGCGTCGCGCTGACTTCACGTTCGTTGTTTCACACGCGAGCCGAATGCGGAGCACAGGCAGGAATGCCTGTGCTCCACGGAAGAATCACTTCTCGGCCTTCACCGGGTACGGCGGCCGCTTCGGAGTGACCGGCGGATTCGCCTCGAGCTGCTTCATCACCACCTCGATGGCCTTGTCGAGCTGCGGATCGCGCCCGGCGATCACGTCGGCCGGCGTCTGCTCGACTTCGATGTCTGGCGGCACGCCTTCGTTCTCCACCACCCACCCCTTGTCGGGCGTCCAGATGGCGAGGTTCGGCGCGGTGATCGTGCCGCCGTCCATCAGCACCGGGAATCCGAGGATGCCGACCAGACCGCCCCAGGTGCGGCGGCCGATCAGGGTTCCCATCTGCAGCTTGTGGAACATCCACGGCAGCAGGTCGCCGCCCGAGCCGGCGGTCTCGTCGATGATCATCGCCTTCGGCCCCTGGATCGAGGCCAGCGGCGTCTTCAGATCGGCGCCGTAGCGCGTGGCCCAGTAGCTGATCAGCGGGCGGCGCAGGATGTCGAGGTAGTAATCGGCGACCTGCCCGCCGGCGTTGTGGCGCTCGTCGATGATGATGGCCTGCCGGTCCGCCTGCGGGAAGAAGTAGCGGCGGAAGTACTCGTAGCCGGCGGTGCTGGTGTTCGGAACGTAGACATAGGCCACCCGTCCGTGGGTCTTCTCGGTGACGTAGCGGAGATTGCGCTCCACCCAGTCGCGGTTGCGCAGGGCGCCCTCGTCCTCGATGGGGACGACCTTCACCGTGCGCGAGCCCGTGCCGTCGGCGTTAGGCCCGACGGTGATCTCGACGATGTGCCCCGCCGTTCTCTCGAACCTGCTGTACAGGTCCTCGGGCGGTTTGAGGTCCTTCCCCTCGACGGCCAGCAGGTACTCGCCGGCCTTGACGTCGGCGCCCGGCTCGGTCAGCGGCGCGCGCAGATCGGGATTCCAGTTCAAGCCGCCGTAGACCTTGGCGAAGCGGTAGCGGCCGTTCTCGATGGCATAGTCCGCGCCTAACAGGCCGCCGGGAACGGACTCGCTCTGGGCGAGCGTGTCGCCGCCGCCGCCGCGATGGTGCCCGACCACGAGCTCGCTGCACATCCACTGGATGACGCGGCTGAGGTCCTGGCGCACGGCGAGATCCGGCAGGAACACCGAGTACTTCGCCCGGGCGGCCTTCCAGTCCACGCCGTGCATGTTCGGGTCGTAGAAATAGTCGCGGTTGATGCGCCAGGCCTCGTCGAAGATCTCCCGCCACTCGGCGGTGGGATCGATCTTCACTTCCACCTTGTCGATGGCCAGGCGGTGTTGTTTGGCGGGCTCGATCTTCTCGCCGAGGTCGGCGATCGACCAGACCGGGTCGCCTTCGCGGCCGCCGCCGACGCGCAGCAGGACGCGCTTGCCGTCGCGGGAGATCTCGAAATCGCCGACCTTCTCCAGCAGCGTGTCTTCCTTGCGCCTGGTGAGGCTGAAGTGCGCCAGCGCTGCGCCGCCGCGGTCGAAGCGGTTCGCTCCGCTGCGCTTGAGGTAGTACAGCTCGCCCGTCTTCGACAGCTGCAGGCTGCTGTATACGGCCGAGGGAAGCGGAAGCGCCACGATGCGCTGCGCCAGTCCGTCCACGTCGACCGTGACCACCACAGGCTTCTTCTCCGGCTTCTTCTCCTCGCTCTTCGCAGCGGGTTCGCGTTTCTTGTCGTCGCCGTTCGAGGCGGCCGCCGCCTCGTCGCTCTTCTTCGCCCCTTCCTCGTCGCTCTCCTTCGCCAGCGGCGAGACCACGCCCCTGGCCAGCACCGCCAGGTAGAGCGCGTTCGTGCTGCGCGTGTCGTTGTTCCACATCGAGAACCAGTCGATGGTCGGACCGGCGTCGGTGGAAGCAGTGAAGTAGAGATATTTTCCATTCGGGTCGAAGGCCGGGCTGCCGGCATTGGTGAGAGTGTCCGTGAGGGGAATCGACTTCTTCTGATCGACCGAATAGAGGTTCAGGACCGTGAAGTTCGTATCCGTGTTCCGGGTGTATGCCAGCCACTTCGAGTCCGGCGACCAGACGTGCTCGATCCCGCCGTTGTACATCGTGTTGGCGGAGATCTTCGTGCTGACGCCGCTCGGCACGTCGAGGACGAACAACGCATCGGAATTGTCGACGTAACTGATCTTCGTTCCGTCGGGCGACCACTTCGGGTCCTCGTAAAAGCCGGCTCCGCCGAGCTTGATCTTGCGGACGGCTCCCCGGCCTTCCTGCGGCCCGATGCGCAGTTCGTATTCGCCGGTCTCGTCGCTGAACCAGGCCACCGACTTGCCGTCCGGCGACCAGGCCGGCGAGCGGTCGTTCGCGGCGAGCGACTGCGTGAGATTGCGCGCGTCGCCCTTCTCCATCGGCACCGTGACGATCTCGCCGCGGTACTCGAAGGCCGCGCGCGCTCCGCTCGGCGAGAGGCTGGAGTTGCGGACGTACTTCGCCCCTTTGACCCAGCGCGGCCGCGTCTCGATGAGGTCCGCCGCCACGCCGACCTTCAGGCGCGTGTCTTTCTTCGCCTGCGGGTCGAACAGGTAAAGGTAGCCGCCGCGCTCGAAGATGATGCGGCCGGCGCCGGCCGAGGCATTGAGGATCGGCCAGTCCTTGAACGAGGTGAGCTGCTCGACCTGTCTCGTCTTCGGGTCGTACGAGAACAGGTTGAACTCGCCCGCGCGGTCGGAGCGGAAATAGATCTTCCCGCCGAGCCACATCGGGTCGACGTCGTTGCAGCGCCCGGCCGGCTGCGGGATCTGCTCGACGGCATTCGTGGCGTCGTTGAAGATGAGCAGCCGCGACGCTTCGCCGCCGCGATAGTGCTTCCATTCGTTGAAGGCCTGCGGGAGCGGGTTGTAGACGATGAACTTCCCGTCCGGCGAGTAAGCAGCTTCGTTCGCATTCGGGATCGGCAGCTTCGTGGCCTCCCCGCCACTCACCGGAACCGTGAACAGCTGCGTGTACCGCCGCGTGTAGACCTCGCGCGGCGAGGTGAAGAGAACGGCCGAGCCGTCCGGCGTGAAACCCGCCACGACGTCGTTGTTCGGATGCCACGTCAGCCGCTTCGGAACACCGCCTGCCGTCGGAACCACGTACACGTCGACGTTCCCGTCATAACGGCCGGTGAAGGCGATGGTCCGGCCGTCGGGCGAGAAGCGAGGCCCCGACTCGATGCCGGGATACGAGGTCAGGCGGCGCACGCCGCTGCCGTCGATCTTCGCCACCCAGAGGTCGTTCGCGTAGGCAAAGGCGATCGAATCGGCACTGACTGCGGGATCGCTGAGCAGGCGAGTGTCGTTGATGTCGACCGCGAGGAGAGGCGCGGCGAGGACCGCCGCGAAAAGCAGCACGACTGCCAGTCGTTTCATGGAGGGCTCCTTCTTGGGCCGTTTTGGACCGCGCGATCTTAACGCACCACCCGCCAGGGTGGCGGGTGACGGGTGTCAGGCTGCGGGTGTTAGGGCCAACCGTCACTCTGACTCTGAGCCGGCGAAGCCGCGGTTACGCCGGCTCGGGAGGACGGGAGGACGATCAGAGGATCGCCACTGCCTCGACTTCGAGCAGCAGGTCGCGGCGGCAGATCTCGGTCTCCAGGACCAGCAAGCCGGCCGCGGGAAACGACTGCCGCAGCCGCGCGGCGATTCCTTCCCAGTCCGCCGCACGGCGCACGTAGATCTTCATCGTGCGGACGTCGCCCGGCGCGGCGCCGCTCCGGCCGAGAATTCCGGCCAGATTGCAGATCGTCTCGTCGGTCTGCGCTTCGACGTCACCGACATGCTTCGTCTCGTGACCGACCACGCTGGCCGTGCCCGAAACGAACACGAGCGCGCTGCCGTTCATCGACGACACCGTTGCCCGCGCAAACGACGGCGGCCGCGGCCCGTACTCGCGCGGATACAGATACGCGCTGACCTGCCTCGGATTCTCGACCTGCCGTCCCGCCATGCGCGAGGCGATGAAGTAGATCGCCAGCTCGCCATCCCGCATCCCTACGGCACTGGCCGAAGGAAACTCGGTCCGGCTGAGCCCGGCCGTCGTGAGTGCGTCATGCCGTCCGGCGCTGAAGCGCTTGTAGCGCTCGCAGTCTCCCTCTCCCTCGTTGATGCCGCGCACGTGATTCCACGCTCGCAGAACGAACGGGAATCCCTCCTGGCGCGTAACGGCCACGATCGACTCGTAGGCCTGCCTGGTCGCCTTCTCGATCTCTTTTTCGCTCGACACGAGCATGCCGAAGAACGCTGTCCCGTTGCGGGCGAACACGATTCCGTCACGCTCTCCACGAACGACCGGCTCGCGCGACCGCCACACTTCGGCGTTCGCAGCGCCGACCGCAGTCATCGAAATCGTCAACGCCTGCCGCTCTTGTGAGGTGACGCTGCCGAAGCGGACCAGTCCCAGAACGTGGTCACCGATCCGGGCGTCCTCAGCGTATTCCGGCTCGAGCGGTCCCATGTGCGCGCGCATTGTCGCCCAGGTGTCCGCAATCTTTCAGTGACTTGAACTCCCGGGAAGTGCTGAGTACTGAGTGCTGAGTACTGAGTGGAGGCAAGGCAGAACCATCGGGCAGCACGATCCAGGAGGACTCCGGATGAGTGGAAATTGCACGAGAACGAGCGGCCGCCCACTCAGTACTCAGCACTCAGTACTCAGTACTTCGGGTTATCCTGATGAGTCAATGACGATTCGAGATCACATCCGATTCACGATCAACGGCCGCGAGAAAAGCGTGGGGGGACGGGCGGCCTTTCTAACCCTGGCGAACTACCTCCGGGAACAGGGCGCCACCGGAACCAAGGTGGTCTGTGCCGAGGGGGACTGCGGAGCGTGCAGCGTACTGGTGCGGCATGGCAGCGGCGACTTCATGGTCGTCAACTCGTGCATTCAGTCGCTGCTTCAGCTGGACGGCTGCTCGATCGTCACGGTCGAAGGAATTGCGGATGGAGACTCGCTGCATCCGGTGCAGCAGTCGATGATCGATCACTACGGCTCGCAGTGCGGTTACTGCACGCCAGGGTTCGTCGTGGCCATGGCCGGGCTGACCGAGGCCGGGCAGCCGCTCGACGAGCAGGCGGTGAAGGACGGTCTGACCGGGAATCTGTGCCGCTGCACGGGATATGAGCCGATCGTCAAAGCGGCGCTGGCGACGAACGCCGCAGCGGCACCGCGGCTGCGCGATCGCTACCCCGGGATCGAAGATGATCACCGTTCCGTGCTCATCGAAGCCGACGGGCGGGCGTTCTTCGCCCCGATCTCGCTCGGCGAGGCGATCCGCTTCAAGCGCGACCACGCGACGGCCACGATCCTGCAGGGCGGAACCGACGTCGGAGTCTGGGTGAACAAACGGGACTTCAACGCTCCGGCGATGCTGTCGCTCGCAAAGATCAATGAACTCGGCGAGATCTCCTTCGAAGAATCGCGAATCGTGGTCGGAGCCAATGTCTCGCTGACGGAATTCGAAGCGGCGGTCCGCGACACGATTCCGGAGCTGCACGGAATCCTTAGGATCTTCGGCTCGCCCCAGATCAAGAACGCCGGGACTCTGGTCGGCAACATCGCCAACGGGTCGCCGATCGCCGACACGCTTCCTTATCTCTTCGTGGCCGGCGCGGAGCTGGAGCTGGCAGGCGCCGGCGGAATCCGGCGGGTCCCGGTCGAGCGGTTCTACCGCGGTTACAAGACGTTCGACCTGAACCCGGACGAGATCATCACCCGCGTCGTCGTGCCGGTCGTCACCACGAAGGCCGATCGCGTTCTGCGGCTTTACAAGGTCAGCCGCCGCACCGATCTCGACATCTCCGCGTTCACGGCAGCGATTCTTCTGCGCGTCGACGAGGGGCGCATCGCCGCGGCGAAAATCGCCTATGGCGGCGTGGCCCCGGTGGTCATGCGCATGCCGAAGCTCGAGGCCTTCCTCGCCGGAAAGCGGCTCGAGCCGGAGACGTTCGAGGAGGCGGGTGCCATTGCCCGCGGCGAGGTCTCCCCGATCTCGGACGTCCGCGGCTCGCGCGAATACCGCCTGCAGCTGTGCGAGAACATCCTCCAGAAGTTCTACTTCGACGCGTTCACCGAGCCGGTACCGATCGAGATCGCGGGCTTTCGTGTAGGACAGGCTTTCCAGCCTGTCCCCGATGGACCGGCTGGAAAGCCGGTCCTACACCAGGGGAGACCATGACCGCCGTCGAAAGGAAGATCCCGCACGACTCCGCGCGCGAGCACGTCACCGGCGAAGCCGTCTACGTCGACGACATGCCGCCGTCTCGCGGTGAGCTGATCGTCGACTTCCTCTGGTCTCCCGTGGCGCACGGCCGCATCCGCAGGCTGGATGTCGAGCCTGCGCGAAACATCGCCGGCGTGGTCGCGCTCTTCACGCATGGCGATCTCGCCCACAACCGCTTCGGCCCGTCGCAGATCCAGGACGAGCTGCTGATCGCGGAAGACGAGGTGAGATTCATCGGCCAGCCGGTGGTCGTGATCGCCGCGGAGAATCGGGAGGCCGTCCGGGCAGCAAAGGCGGCCATCCGACTGGATATCGACCCGCTCCCGCCGGTGTTCACCATCGACGAGGCCAAGGCCCGCCGCGACTTCATCGGCCCGGTGCGGAAGATCGCGCGCGGCGACGTCGCCACCGCCTTCGCGCACGCCGAGCATGTCCTCCAGGGCGTCTTCAAGACCGGCGGCGTCGACCAGTTCTATCTCGAGTCGCAGGCGGCCATCGCCTGGCCCGGCGAGAAGGGCGCCCTGACGGTCCATTCCTCGACCCAGAACCCGACCGAGGTTCAGGACGTGGTGGCACACCTCCTGGGCCTGCCGGCCCACAAGGTCGTGGTGATCACGAAACGCCTCGGCGGGGGCTTCGGAGGGAAGGAGTGCCAGGCCACGCACCCGGCGGCCATGGCCGCGCTCGTCGCCCACAAACTGAAGCGCCCGGCGCGCATCGCCTACAGCAAGGACGACGACATGCGCGTCACCGGCGGCCGCCATCCGTTCCAGAACGACTACCGCGTGGCCTTCACCAGCGAAGGAATCATCACCGCCGTGAAGGTCGACCTCTATTCCGACGGAGGGGCGTTCGCCGATCTCTCCCAGGCGGTCATGGCCCGGGCCATGACGCATACGGACAACGCGTACTGGATCCCGAACATCGAGATCACCGGCACGGTTTGCCGCACGAACTTCCCGCCTAACACCGCCTTCCGCGGTTTCGGCGGGCCGCAGGGCGTCTCCACGATGGAGAACATGATCGAAGAGATTTCCCTGTTCCTGCACAAGGACCCGCTGGAGATCCGCATGCGCAACTGCTACGGCATCGAGGAGCGGAACACGACGCCGTACGGACAGATCGTGGCGAACAACCAGCTGCCGCGCCTGATGCGCGACATCGGCGAGCGCGCCGACTTCCGGCGCCGAACGGCCGCCGTGGCCGATTTCAACGCCAAGTCGAAGACGCATCTGCGCGGCATCGCCTGCTCCGCGGTCAAATTCGGAATCTCGTTCAACACCAAGTTCCTCAACCAGGCCAACGCCCTCGTGAACGTGTACCTCGACGGGACCGTGCAGGTTTCGACCGGCGCCACCGAGATGGGCCAGGGCGTCAACACAAAGATCAAGCAGGTCGTCGCAGCGGAGCTCGGGATCGACGCCGGGCTCGTCATCGTCATGGCGACGTCGACGGAGAAGAACAACAACACCTCCGCAACGGCGGCCTCCAGCGGCGCGGACATGAACGGCAGCGCCGCCGCCGACGCCTGCCGCCGCATCCGTGCGCGCCTCGTCGAAGTGGCCGCGCGCGAGCTCGCTGCGCGCACTGAAGACCTCCAGCCGTCGCCTTCGACCATTGCCATCGCGAACGGCATGGCCTTCGACCGCCGGCGCCCGCAGCATGGAATCGCCTGGCGCGACCTGGTCCGTGCCGCCTACCTGCAGCGCGTCAGCCTCGGCGAGCGCGGCTTCTACGCCACGGCCGGGCTGGATTGGAACGCCGAGAAGTCCAGCGGCTCGCCCTTCCTCTATTTCACCAACGGTTGCGCGGTCTCCGAGGTGCTGATCGACCGCTTCACTGGAAGCGCGCGTGTGCTGCGCTCCGACCTGCTGATGGACATCGGCAAGTCGATCAATCCCGGCATCGATCGCGGACAGATCACCGGCGCGTTCTTCCAGGGTCTGGGATGGCTGACCAACGAGGAGAAGCGTTACGCACCCACCGGCGAGCTGCTCACGTATTCGCCGACGACGTACAAGGTCCCGAACATCCAGGATCTGCCGCAGGTGTTCAACGTCGACTGGATCGAGAACGACACGAACACCCTGAACCTCCGCTCCAGCAAGGCCGTCGGCGAGCCGCCGCTGCTGCTGGCGATCTCCGTCTACTGCGCGATCAAGAACGCGCTGTCGTTCGTCTCCGGCAGCGAGATTCCCAAGATCGACGCGCCGTGCACGGGCGAGGAGATTCTGATGCGGCTGACGGAGTACGCGCGGAAGAACGCGCGCAAACCTCAGGAGAGCGCCGCCAGCGCGTGAGGTGTCGCTCCGCGCCGGCTGAACCGCGCCACCGTCATCGTGAGCCGGCGCAACCGCAGCCCCCGTCACTCTGAGCCGGCGTAACCGCGGGGGAGGTGGATGGGGCGGAGCGGTGGAGCGCGGCGAAGAGTCTCTTACCGGGACGATTGTTAGGCCGGAACGGATCACCGCGATCGTACAATCTGGAGACTCTTCGCCGCGCTGCGCCGCTTCCCCCCGCACACCTCGCCGCGGCTCCGCCGGCTCAGAGTGACGGGATCGGCGGCCTCGCGGCTCGGAGGCAGAGTGACGGCGGCGAGCTCATGGCCAGGGTCGGGCCCAACGCGACACAGGAGGCAGTCGATTGTGTGGCGGCCGTGAAAACAGTTCCATTTCGGCGCGCAGCCCGTTCGGACGATGGATAAAATCGCCGGATCATGAGTGATCCGCGCTATCCCATCGGCAACCCCGACTTGAAGGAGCAGTACACGGCCGAGGAGCGAAAACGGCTCTTCGATCAGATCGCCGCAGCGCCGGCGCGCCTGCGTGAGGCGACCGCCGGCCTGAGCGATGCGCAGCTCGACACGCCCTATCGCGAGGGCGGCTGGAGCGTGCGACAGGTCGTGCACCACGTGCCCGACAGCCACCTCAACGCGTACATCCGGACGAAGCTCGCCCTGACTGAAGACGAGCCGACGATCAAGCCATACGACGAAGCAGCATGGGCTGCGCTCGATGACTCTCGCGCAACCCCCATCGACGTCTCACTCACGCTTTTCGAAAAGCTGCACGTCCGTTGGGTCAACCTTCTGCGCTCGACGCCGGAGAGTGCCTTCGCGAAAACCTGGCGCCATCCCGAGTACGGAGTGCGCACGCTCGACTGGCTGGTCGGTCTCTACGCGTGGCACGGGCGCCACCACACTGCCCACATCACGTCGCTGCGCGAGCGCAATGGCTGGTGAGGGCGGGAACATCCAATTCACCACAGAGCACACAGAGTTTCAGACGCAGTTGGGCTGTCTCTGTGTTCTCTGTGGTGGAAGGCAGTCGGAGTGTGACGGTAGCGCACCGAGGGAAGGTGCGCGCCGCCCGCACGCCCAGATCCCTCGCTTACGCTCGGGATGACAAGCGCTCACGATCGGGATAACGAGACTCGCGCCGGCAGCGCGAGAGCTACTGATCGATCTTCTTGGTCTCGTCTTTCGGGGCAGCGTCCTTGTCAGCGGCGCCGTTGGCCATGGCGTCCCTGAATCCGCGGATCCCCTCGCCGAGACCCTTGCCGAGCTCCGGAAGGCGCTTCGGCCCGAAGAAAATGATCGCGATGATCGCGATCAGGAGAAGGTGCATCGGCTGCAAAAGTCCTTCGAACATAAATGGAATCCTCGGTTCTGAGTTTGCGCGGTTAAACGTAACGTATCGCCCGCGCCCCCTCACGCGGACAGCGTACGAAAGCCTGTGATCCTAAACACGGCCGGGCTGCCGTTCTTCCCCCGCCCTGGACTGCGGACATCCTGCCCGCCTGTCGACGGGCTTCCCGTCCGGCGAATTCGGCGATTCTACTCGCGGTCGGGGAGGATGGCCTGGCCCGCCGCACTCCTCACTTCCGGTATCGCCCCATCAGCTGTGTCTGGGCGACCACATGACCCTTCATAGCCGCTTCCAGCTGCTCTCGGCCGGTCGAGGCCGGCAGGTTCAACTCCGCGTCCAGCGCATAGACGTTGAAGATGTACCGGTGCTCGCCGCTCGGAGGACAGAGCGTGCCGTAGCCGCTCTTGCCGTAGCTGTTCTCCCCTTCCATGCCGCCTGCCGGCGGCTGTCCTTCGGCGACGGTCGCCGTCGAGGCTGGGATGTTCCAGACCACCCAGTGCGTGAATAGCCCGCCGGGCGCGTCAGGATCTTCGACGATGAGCGCGAGCGTTTTCGCGTTCTGTGGCGCGCCCGAGAACCCGAGCGGCGGGCTGATGTTGCTACCGCCGCAGCCGTATTTCGCGGGGATCGATCCGTTCTCGCGAAAGGCCGGGCTGGTGATGGTCATTCCGCGGGACGGTGCCTTCGGCGCCATGCTGGTTTTCGCGCCGGCCTCGCGCCGCCCCAAGCATCCCAGCACGAGAAAGATCGCAGCAACGATTGCCAGGCGTGTGCGCATCGTGATGCCCTCCGGCCGCAAGCTCCAGTCGTCAGTTCATGCCGAGAGGCATCAGCGAGCGTCGCCGGCGAGCTCTCGCGAGCGGCGCCGTACACGCCGCGTGCTCATCGGACGTATTTCGCGACTGTTTCCGATGATGCCTCGCTTCGCTCGGCATAAACTCAACTTATGCCCACCTTTTTCGAGACGCTCAGCGAACTGATGGCGTCCGGCGTCCCTCTGGTGACCGTGACCGTCGTCGACACGATGGGAAGCGTACCGCAGGACCGCGGGGCCAAGATCATCGTCACCGCCGAAGGGCGCCAGTTCGGCACGGTCGGCGGCGGAAAGGTGGAGACGAAGGCCATCGCCGAGGCGCGGAAAATGTTGAGCGGCGAAACGGCGTCGACCACGCAGTTCGTTTCCTGGAACCTCAACAAAGACGTCGGGATGACCTGCGGCGGGATCGTGAAGCTCTACTTCGAGGCGCACAACGTCCCCCGCTGGAACATCGTCGTCTTTGGCGCCGGTCACGTCGCCCAGGCGCTCACGAGTCTCCTGGTACACCTCGACTGCCGGATCACGTGCATCGACCCGCGTCCGGAATGGATCGGGCAGCTGCCGAAGTCTCCGAAGCTGACGCCCGTCATCGCCGAGGACATGCCGTCGATGGTGGCGGGGCTGCCGGCCGATGCGTTCGTACTGCTCATGACCATGGGCCACACGAGCGACAAGCCGATTCTCCTCGAGATCCTCCGCACGCGGAGCTTTCCCTACCTCGGCGTGATCGGAAGTCACTCCAAGGCCGTCATCCTCAGGCGGGATGTCACCGAAGCGGGCCTGCCGGACGAGTTGCAGAGCTCGTTCTTCTGTCCGGTCGGGCTCGAGCTCGGCACGAATCACCCGTACGAGATCGCCGTGAGCATCGTTGCGCAGATGTTGCAGGTGCGGGACGCACTCAGCGGGCAGCGAGTAGCGAGCAGCGAGTAGGAGCCCCAGTTCCGCTGCCCGCTGCTCTCTGGTCTGGCCGACTTCGTGCTTTGCTGCGCTGCGCGTGCTGATCCCGAATGGCAACGTGCTGATCGTTGACGACGACGACACCCTCCGCCGCCTGCTGACCGAGTACCTGAAGAATCACACGTACGTGAATGTCGACGAAGCGAGGGACGGCGTGGAAGCCCTGCACCGGCTGTCGCAGAGGCACTACTCCGTGATCGTGCTCGATCTGGTGATGCCGAAGATGAGCGGAACCGACGTCATCGACTCGATGAAGGCGCAGATGACCGATCAATCGCCCGGGGACCCCGATCGCGCGCCGGCCATCATCGTCATCACGGCTGCGGCGGACGCCGAGATCCCGACCGGGACCCTGGTGCAGCGCTTCAAACTGGTCAGGGCAGTGTTCCGAAAACCGCTCGACATCGTCGCCCTTGGAGATTCCGTGGCGCACTTTCTTCGCGAAGGCGGTGCTCACGCCTGAACCCTCGTGCCGACGGCATCGTTCTTGGTACGATGCCCTTCCTCGCCATGGCCCAGCGTTACATCTGCATCCACGGGCACTTCTATCAGCCGCCACGGGAGAACCCGTGGCTGGAGGCGGTGGAGACGCAGGATTCCGCGAGCCCCTACCACGACTGGAATCAGAAGATCACCGTCGAGTGCTACAGCCCGAACGCCTCGGCGCGCATCCTGGACGCCCGAGACCGGATCGTGAAGATCGTCAACAACTACGCCTCGATCAGCTTCAACTTCGGGCCGACACTGCTGAGCTGGCTGCAGACGAGCGCACCCGATACGTACGAAGCCGTTCTGGAGGCTGACCGCGCCAGCACCCAGCGCTTCTCCGGCCACGGCTGCGCCATGGCGCAGGTCTACAACCATCTCATCCTGCCGCTGGCCAACGAGCGCGACAAGAAGACCCAGGTGCATTGGGGCGTTCGCGATTTCGAGTGGCGCTTCGGGAGAAAGCCCGAGGGCATGTGGCTTCCGGAGACCGCGGTGGACATCGAATCGCTCGAAGCGCTGGCCGCAGCAGGGATCCGCTTCACGATTCTCGAGCCGCACCAGGCAGCGCGATACCGCCCCATCGGCATCAAGGCCTGGACGGAAGCCAACGGCGGGCTCGACCCCACCCTGCCTTACCGCTGCACGCTCCCGTCCGGACGGGAAATCACCATCTTCTTCTTCGACGGTCCGATCTCGCGGGGCGTGGCATTCGAGAACCTGCTGGCCCGCGGTGAGAACTTCGCCAATCGCCTGGTCAGCGCGTTCCACGACAGCCGCACCCACCCTCAGCTGGTCAACATCGCCACCGACGGCGAGACCTACGGACATCATCACCGTTTCGGCGACATGGCCCTGGCCTACGCGCTCGAGTACATCGAGAGCAACAACCTGGCGAAGATCACGAATTACGGCGAGTTCCTGTCGATGTTCCCTCCCACCCACGAGGTGGAGATCCATGAGGACACGTCCTGGAGTTGCGTGCACGGGCTCGAGCGCTGGCGTTCCGACTGCGGCTGCAGCACGGGAGCGGACAGCTCGTGGAATCAGAAGTGGCGCGGTCCGCTGCGCGAGGCGCTGGACTGGCTGCGCGACCAGGCGGCCGAGATCTTCGAGCACCACAGCACGGACCTGCTCAACGATCCGTGGAAAGCGCGTGACGACTTCATCGATGTGGTTCTGGACCGCTCCGACGAGTCGCTGGACCGCTTCCTCTCCCGCCACGCCGTCCCTGGCGCGAAGGCGGCGGAGGTGCTCAACCTGCTGGAGATGCAGCGCAACGCCATGCTGATGTTCACCTCGTGCGGGTGGTTCTTCAACGACGTCTCCGGCATCGAAACGGTGCAGGTGCTCACCTACGCCTCCCGAGTGATTCAACTGGCCGAGCGCATCGACGGCCGCGTCCTGGAGACGGAGTTCGTCCACCGGCTGTCGAGCGCCCAGAGCAATGTGAGTGAGCGCGGGACGGCCCGCGACATCTACGAGCGAGAGGTCATCCCCACGCGGCTCGACCTGGCCCGCGTGGCCGCGCACTACGCCGTGGCCTCGCTGTTCGACAACTTCGATGACGAAGCGACGGTGTACTGCTACGGCGCCGCGCGCAGCGACTTCGACATCTATCGCGCCGGCCGCGCCCGCATGGCCGCCGGGAACGTGACCATCACCTCGGTGATCACGCGCGAGCAGCAGCCGTTCGACTTCGCGGTCCTGCACCTCGGCGAGACGGAGCTGACCGGCGGCATCCGCGGGCCGCGGCCGTCCGATTACGAGCGCGACAAGCACCTCCTCAGCGAGACCTTCCAGCCGGGCGGCCTTCCTGCGGTGATCCGTCTTCTCGACCGCGGCTTCTCGGAGATGCCGATCTCCATCCGCTCGCTGTTCCGCGACGAACAGCGGCGCATCCTGAATCTGCTCTGCAACGCCACGCTGGAAGAAGCGGAGTCGGCATTCCGGCAGCTGCACGAGCGTTACGACCCGCTCATGCGATTCCACGCCCGGCTCGGCATCCCGCTTCCGAAGGTCCTGCAGACCGCGGCCGAGTTCGACGTCAACATCCAGCTGCGGCGGCTGCTCGAAGGAGAAGACCTTTCGCTGCCCGAGATCGAGGCACGCCTTCGCGAAGCCCGCGAGGAGAGAGTCACGCTGGATGAGACCACGTTGATGGCGCTCAAGAACGCGATCGACCGCGCCGCCGACGCATTCAGCGACAGACCCGACGATCTCGACCGGCTCGAGAATTACGAGACCATCGTCTCCATCATCAAGGCCATGCAGCTGCACGTGAACCTTCGCAAGCCGCAGAACGCGTACTACCGGATGATGGCCACGGTCCGGCCCGCCATCGCTGCCAACGGCGGCAACGGCGCCACCGCTCGATGGCTCGATCTCTTCGATTCGCTCGGTGAAAAACTCGCCATCAGTCCGGAGGCACGCAGCTAGTGGCTCACTCGTCCGAGCCGGCTGCACACACGATCTCCCGTGCCGCCGGTGTCCTGCTGCACCCGACCTCACTCCCCGGCCGTTACGGGGTCGGCGACCTCGGCGACGAGCTCATCGCCTTTCTCGACTGGGCGGCCAGCGCGGGAATGAAGGTCTGGCAGCTTCTCCCGCTCAATCCGCCCGGCTACGGTTTCTCACCGTACGGCTGCCTCTCGTCGTACGCCGGCAATTACATGCTCATCTCGCCCCAGCGGCTGTTGCAGGACGAGCTGCTGCCCGATCACGCACTCGACGATGTGCCGGCGTTTGACGACGTCTATGCCGATTTCGACGAGATCAAGAAATTGAAGAGCCGGCTCCTGCGCCAGTCGTTCGCACACTTCAACGAGAACGGCCGCGCCGAGCAGAAGAACGCCCTGAGGCGCTTCGAGCGCGACAACGCCTGGCTTCACGACTGGGCTCTTTACGCCGCCCTCAAGTACAGCCAGAACCACCGCGAGTGGGCTTCGTGGCCGCGTGGCGTGGCCGTGCGCGATCCCGAGGCCCTCGCCGCAGCCTCGCGCGATCTGGCCGCGGAGATCAGCTTTCGCAAATACGTCCAGTGGGTGTTCTTCTCGCAATGGGCCGCCGTCCGTCAGGCCGCCGACGCGCGCGGCATCGACATCATGGGCGACGTCCCCATCTACGTCGCCTGGGACAGCGCGGACGTATGGGCCAATCGCGATCTCTTCCAGCTCGACGACAGCGGCAAGCCGACCGTCGTCGCCGGCGTTCCGCCCGATTACTTCAGCAGCACGGGCCAGCGATGGGGGAATCCCCTCTACCGATGGGACGTGATGCGCGAGACGAACTACCGCTGGTGGGTGTCGCGCATCCGCGCCAATCTCCGCTTCGCCGACATCATCCGGCTCGATCACTTCCGCGGCTTCGCCTCGTACTGGGAGATACCAGCCGACGAGCCCACGGCGGTGCACGGCCGCTGGATGCCGGGGCCCGGCAAGGCTCTCTTCGACGCCATCCGCAGCGCCGTTGGTGAGGTCAAGTTCGTCGCCGAAGACCTCGGCTTCATCACCGCCGAGGTGCACGACCTGCGCGAAGCCGTCGAGGTGCCGGGGATGAAGATCCTGCAGTTCGGCTTCTCCCACGTCGACTCGCCGCACCTGCCTCATCGCTACGACCCGCACACGGTGGTCTACACGGGCACGCACGACAACGACACGGCGCGCGGCTGGTACGACCACGCCACGCACGAGGAGCGCGACCTGGCCCGCGAATACCTCGGGTGTGAGGCCGAGAACATCGCCTGGGCCATGATCCGCGCGGCGTACACCTCGGTCGCCGAAACGGCCATCGTGCCGATGCAGGACATCCTCGGCCTGGACAGCGAGGCGCGGATGAACCGTCCCGGCGACAAGCACGGCAACTGGAGCTGGCGCATGCAGGCCGGCGCGCTCACCAGCGTCGCTGCCGAACGCCTTCACAAGCTGGCCGAGGTGACGGGCAGGTTGTGACCCCTTTATGTCCGTTCCAGCACCGCCACCGGAAACGTGGCGAAGACGTCGCGGAGGCGCAGCACGGCGCCGGAGACGGTTTCGCCGGTGAAGGCGTTGCGCCACGAGCCGGACACCTCGAGCGAGCGGTCGCCCCAAAGGTCGCCGACCGGCGCCTGTGACGGTTCGACGAGCTTGGTCAGCAGCCGCGGGACAGCGACCACAATCGAGTCGCCGCGCATGAACGCGCATACGTTCGGCGACGACTGCAGGGCGCGATAGCCGCCGCGCATGAAAAGCTCCGCGTTGCGCGCCCTCACCTCCAGCGACTTCCACGACACGAACATCTTCACCCGTCCGTCGAACCAGCGCCGGAGCATGGTGGTGCGATCGAGCGCCCCGCGGAGCTCGCCGCTCTTCAGCTTCTTCAGCATCGAGATGCGCGCCTCGTAGTCGACCGGCCGGCGGTTGTCGGGGTCGACGAGGCTGAAGTCCCACAGCTCGGTGCCCTGGTAGAAGTCAGGCACGCCGGGCGCCGTCATCTTCAGGACCAGCTGGGCGATGCTGTTGAGAAAACCGTAGAACGAGATCCGGCGGTGGAACTCGTCGAAGGAAGCGATGAAGTCTGCGTTCACCAGAATGCGCTCTGCGAAGCCGAGGAGGGCCTGCTCGTACTCGATGTCCGGCGCGATCCAGCTCGTGTTCGTCTTGGCCTCGCGCGCGGCCTTCTCCAGATAGGCCTTGAAGCGCTCCGCGACCGTGCTCTGCTTTTCTGCATCGACCGGCCACATGCCCAGCAGGTTCTGATAGATGAGAAGCTCGACGTTCCGGTCGGGCACGCCGTCGACGCGCAGACGCTCGTTCATCGCCGACCAGCGGCTCACCTCGGCGGCCCACTCCTGCGGCAGTTCCGAAAGAACGTTGATCCTGGCCCGCGCGTCCTCGCTTCGCTTCGTGTCGTGGGTGGAGCTGGCGTTCAGCGTGTCCGGCCAGTCGTTGACGATGTGCTCGTTGCGGCGGTGGAACTCGTCGAGGCCGTCGAAGTCGTAGCGGCCGGGCTCGCCGCCCACTTCGTTGAGGGAGACCAGCTGGTTGTCGTTGTAGAAGGCCGTGTCCTCAACGCCCTTGGCCATCACGCGACCCGTGAACTGCTGCCAGCGCATCACCAGCGACAGCCAGCCGTCGCGCTGCTCGGCCGCGTACGCCGGCAGCTCGAGGCAGAGCCTGCGGCCGAGGAACGAGAACAGACGGTCGTCGAGCGAGGAGCCGGAGCGGCGGCGGGCGTACTCGACTGCCTCGCCGATCGATCGCCGGTCCTGGTCGCTGAGCTCGAAATCGCGGATGTAGGTCCTGTAGACGCGCAGGCAGGCGGTGATCTCGGTCAGCGCCGCCAGCAGCTCGCTCGGCGGAAAGTCGCGGGCGTTGCGGTCCAGCATGGCCAGCGCCGAGAGCTGTTTGCCCAGACCACGCATCTCGCCGGAGAACAGCTCGGCGATGATCTGCTTCTTCTTCTCGTAGGCGATGTCGAGGAACGAACGCGTGATGCCGGTGAAGTGGCGATAGAACTCGGTCAGCTGGCGCAGCCCTCCGCTGTCGACGAAGACGTCGTTCACGGCCGTGAGAAAGTCGTAGCCGGTCGTTCCGCTGACTGGAAACTCCTTCGGCAAGTGCTCGTCATGCGCCAGGATCTTCTCGACGACGATGTAGAACGACAGGCGGGAGGCGGGAGTCGATTCTTTCGAAGGGGTCGCCGTGTCCTGACCTCCATTTGCCCGCCCACCCTCGTTGAGCCGCAGCTGCAGCTTCTTCATGTGGCCGATGGGGTCGAAGAGGCCATCGATGTGATCGATGCGCAGCCCGGTCACTTTCCCTTCTGCGATCAGCTCGAGCGTGCGGTGGTTGCGGGCCTCAAAGACCTCGGGATTCTCGACGCGCACGCCGACCAGATCCGTCACGTCGAAGAAGCGGCGGTAGTTGATCTTCTCGCTGGCAATGCGCCAGTAGGCCAGCCGGTACCACTGCGCGTCGAGGAGCGCGTCGAGAGCGTTGAAGCTCTCCGCGTCGCCGGGCCGGCCGTTGAACCGTTCGATGGATCGATGCAGCGCTTCCCGGAACTGCTCGTCCTGTTCGTAGATCCGCCAGACGGTTTCCTTGAGGAACTTGCTGTTCGGGACCACGGCTTCGCCTTCGACGAGCTCACGCAGCTCGATGGCCACGCCTTCGGTCGGAAGCGAATCGACGCATTCACGGAGCACGATTCGATACGACTCCGGGGCGAGCGGCAGGCGATGCTCGTAGTACTGGAAGAAAAACCCGTCGCGATCGAAGCCCAGCCGGATCTCCTGCGCCTCGACCGCTTCGCCGTACGGCCGCCCGAGGATCGGAAGCAGCACTTTCGTGACGGTCGTCCCCTGGGCCGTGACCGGGCTCCAGTCGATGTCGAAGTAGTGCAGATAGCGCGAGTGCTGCCCGTTTTCGAGAACGCTCATCCACCAGGCGTTCTCGGGACTGGCGGCCATGTGGTTCGGGACGATGTCCAGAAGCAATCCCAGAGAGTGCCGTTCCAGCTCGTCGTGGAGGGTGTTGAAGTCCTCTTCGGTGCCGAGCTCCGGATTGAGGGCGGCGGCGTCGACGACGTCGTAGCCGTGCGGGCTCCCGCTGCGGGCGCGCAGGATCGGCGAGGCGTAGACGTCGCTGATTCCGAGATCGGCCAGGTACCCGGCGATCCTGGTGGCATCGGCGAACGTGAAGCCGGCATTGAACTGCAGGCGATACGTGGAGCGCGGAACGCGGAACACCGGATGGGGTCGTCTGCAGGATTCGTGCGTGAAGGGCGGCCCCCACCCGCGTTCGGCACCCGCTCCCCTCTGCGGCGGGGAGAGGGGCAACAAATTCGCATCCTCGCGGAAAACGCCTGTCGTTCTTGCGGAAAACGTTCCTCGTTCTTGCGAAGCACGTCAGTCGTTGTCCTTCTCCCCGCGCCAGCGGGGAGAAGGTGGCCGAAGGCCGGATGAGGGGTCGTGATTACGTCCCGAAAACCGCAAAGGTCTCGGGCGGCAGGGTGATCTCGCCTTGTTCGATTGCCGCGGCGCTGTCGATGAGTGCCTTCCATGTGGCCTGGAACGGCAGTGGCACCCTGGCACTCTCGGCCGAGAAATTGAAGGCGATCAACACTTCATCGCTGCCGTTCCAGCGACGGACGAAGAGCAGACGGCGCTGCTCATCCGCGCGCGTCTCCAAGGTCGCCAGGTCGAGGTTGCGCAGAGCGGGCCGCTCGCGGCGCAGCCGCAGGAGCTGGCAATACAGCTCGCGCACGGCGGCGTGCTCCTCCGTGCCGACCAGGTGCCACTGCAGCTTCGATCGCAGGAACGTTTCCTCGTCATGCGGATCGGGCGGCTCGCCGTGCCAGTCGAAGTCGTCAAACTCCTCGCGCCGGCCCTTGCGCACCGCCTCGATCAGATGCTCGTCCGAGTGCGAGGTGAAGTACTGGAAGGGCGCTCGTTCGCCGTACTCCTCGCCCATGAACAGCATCGGAAGGAACGGCGAGAGGACCATCGCGGCTGCGGCGATCTTCACCTTCTCCGGGGAAACGAGCGCCGCCAGCCGCTCGCCTGACATGCGATTGCCGACCTGATCGTGATTCTGCGTGCAGACGACGAACTTCCGGCCGTCGGTGGTCTTCGGCCTCAGTCCGTACTTTCGGCCGCGATAGGTCGAGTGCTGGCCGACGAACGAATACCCGCACTCGAGAACCCGCGCCAGGTCGCCGACGCGGCCGTATCCCTGGTAGTAGCCAGCCCGTTCGCCGGTGAGGAGCGCGTGCAGCGAGTGGTGGAAGTCGTCGCTCCACTGCGAGTCGAAGCCGAGGCCGAGGTCTTCGCGCGGGGTGATGACGCGGGGATCGTTGAGATCGCTCTCGGCAATCGTATGGATGGCGCGACCCAGCACGCGCGCTCGTTCACGCACCGCCGTGGTCAGGTCCTGAAGGAACGGCTCGGCGGAGTGGTCGACGACGGCGTGAGCGGCGTCGACCCGCAGGGCGTCGACATGAAACTCGTCGACCCACTGCAGCGCGTTGTGGATGAAGAACCAGCGCACGTCGTCGCTGTGCGGCCCGTCGAAGTTGAGCGCCAGGCCCCACGGCGTCTTGTAACGGTCGGTGAAGTAGGGCGCGTACTGGGAGAGGTAGTTCCCTTCCGGCCCGAGGTGGTTGTAGACGACGTCGAGGGCGATGGCCAGGCCGCGCTGATGACAGGCGTCGACCAGGCGTTTGAGGCCCAGCGGACCGCCGTACGAGTTCTGGGCCGCGCCGACGTACGCGCCGTCGTAACCCCAGTTGCGCGTCCCCGGAAATTGCCCGATCGGCAGCAGCTCGATGGCCGTGATCCCGAGGTCCCGCAGCGCATCGAGATGCGAGATCACGCCGTCGAACGTTCCTTCCGCGCTGAACGTCCCCACGTGCAATTCGTAGATCACCAGCTCGCCGAGCTCGACGCCGTGCCAGCCGCGGTCATGCCACTCGAACTCCTGCGAAATGACCTCGCTCGGCCCGTGCACTCCCTCCGGCTGATGGCGCGAGGCCGGATCGGGGCGGTCGGTGCCTTCGACGGCAAAGAAGTAGCGCGTTCCGGCGCCGCAGCCGTCGACTGCGGTCTCGAAGTATCCGGCGGCGCTCCTGGCCATGGCGACGCGCCGCTCCGCGGGCGCCACGACGTGCAGCTCGAGGCGCTCCCGATGCGGCGCCCAGACGCGGAACTGGCATCGGTTCGACGCCGTGAGATGCGCGCCCAGCGCAAGCCGCGGCGCGGCCGGCATGTGCTCGTCGCTCGCCGGCGGCATGGTTTCGCGGAACGGCCCTTCGCCGCCGCGGACCTGTTCCGACATCAGCTTCTGCTCAGTGCCGTTTCGGTGCCGGGCTTTGCAGACGCAACGGCCGTCGCTTCCGACTTCAGGAACACCGCGCCGAGTGGCGGCAGCGTCAGCGCCGCCGACCAGCGCCGGCCGTGCAGCGGAATCGGTGACGCCTCGATGCCTCCGAGATTCCCCTGGCCGCTCCCGCCGTAGATCGTGGCGTCGCTGTTGAGGATCTCGCTCCAGCTTCCACCGCGCGGGAGCCCGACCTGATAGTTGTGCCGCGGGACGGGGGTGAAGTTCAGCACCGCGACGAGGAGCTCATCGGGGCGGCTCTTCGACCGCCTCATCAGGCTGATGATGCTGTTCTCGGTGTCGCAGCAGTCGATCCATTCGAATCCGGCCGGATCGGTGTCCAGCTCGTGGAATGCGGGAATGTCGCGGTAGGCCTTGTTCAAGTCCTCGACCCAGCGCTGCAGCGCCGCGTGAGGAAAGAAGTCCAGCAGGTTCCAGTCCAGGCTCTGGTCGTGGTCCCACTCGCGCCACTGGCCGATCTCGCCGCCCATGAAGATCATCTTCTTGCCGGGCTGCGCGAACATGTCGGCGAAGAGCAGCCTCAGGTTCGCGAACTTCTGCCAGTCGTCGCCGGGCATGTTGCCGAGCAGCGAGCCCTTGCCGTGGACGACCTCGTCGTGCGAGAGCGGCAGCACGAAGTTCTCCGTGAAGGCGTAGATCATCCGGAAGGTCAGGTCGTTGTGGTGGAACTTCCGGTGCACCGGGTCCTTCGTGAAATAGCGCAGGGTGTCGTGCATCCACCCCATGTCCCATTTCAGGCCGAATCCAAGCCCACCGACGTAGTTCGGCCGCGACACCATCGGCCAGGCGGTCGACTCTTCGGCGATCACCTGAACGTCGGGATGCGCCTTGTAGACGTCCTCGTTGAGCCGGCGCAGGAAGGAAATGGCCTCGACGTTCTCCCGCCCTCCGAACTCATTCGGAATCCATTCCCCCGCCTTGCGCGAGTAGTCGAGATAGAGCATCGAGGCCACAGCGTCGACGCGCAACCCGTCGGCGTGGAATTCGCCGAGCCAGTACAGGGCGCTGCTGAGCAGGAAGGAGCGCACCTCGTTGCGGCCGTAATTGAAGATCAGCGATCCCCAGTCGGGATGGAATCCCTTGCGCGGATCGGCGTGCTCGTAAAGGTGCGTGCCGTCGAAATACGCCAGGCCGAACTCGTCGGTCGGGAAGTGCGACGGTACCCAGTCGAGGATCACGCTGATGCCGTGCTGGTGGAGCACGTCGATCAAATACTTGAGATCCTGCGGTGTGCCGTAACGGCTGGTCGGCGCGAAGAACCCGGTGACCTGGTATCCCCACGATCCGTAAAACGGGTGCTCCATGACCGGGAGCAGCTCGACGTGGGTGAAGTTCATCCTCTTCAGGTAGTCGGCGAGCGGCTGGGCGAGCTCCCGGTAGCTCATCGGCCGATAGACACCGTCCTGATAAACGCGGCGCCACGATCCGAGGTGCACTTCGTAAGTGGAGATGGGCGCCGTCAGCGAGTTGTGGGCGCGGCGATGCTGCATCCAGTCGCCGTCGTGCCATTCGTAATCGCGGTCCCAGACGATGGAGGCCGTTCGCGGAGGCGTCTCCGCATGAATGCCGAAGGGATCGGCCTTGTCGACGCGGTAATCGTTGAAGCGGGAGACCACGTGGTATTTGTAGATGGTCCCCCTCCTGATCTCGGGGACGAATCCTTCCCAGATTCCCGACGATCCACGCGACGTGAGCATGTTCGCGCGCGGGTCCCATCCGTTGAAATCTCCGATGACGCTGACGGACTCCGCGTTGGGTGCCCAGACGCCGAAGATCACCCCGCCGGGAACGATGTGCGATCCGAGCTTCTCCCACAGACGCGTGTGCGTGCCTTCGTTGAAGAGGTGCAGGTCCCAGTCGCTGAGCAGCGAATCGGGCGGCGCCTCCGTAACGGGCTCGATCTGGTCGATGGTGTGGCTGCGGATGGCGTGGGGTTCGACAACGGAGCGCTCGCCGGTGTCATCATGAGCCCGCGGGGCGGCGGAGCGGCGAAGCGGGTCGAAGGATCCCCCGCCCTGGTTCGCTTCCTTTTCCCCGCCCATTTTTCGCTCCGTCACGGGTGCATCATCGCTCGAAATCGTTCCCTGGGGGACGATGTCGGCTCCCACGGTCTGCGCTTCCTCCTCGATCTGCCTCGTCCGGGCCTTCGTGGAAAGCCTCGGCACCACCGCCCGCGTGGTCTTCCCCGACGTCGTCTTTGCGCGCTTCGCGGCGGGAGGTTTCGTGCCGCTCTCCGGAGGCGTGCCCGCGGCCGGCTTGCCGCCGGTCGTCTCGTTCGTCCGCTTTCTGCCTGTGGCCATCGCCCTTCCTTCGGTTTTCGCCGAGCGTCCGCAGGATTGTCGTCACCGCGGCTCTGTCACGCGCATCGACGAGCTATCTCCAGCCACGCCAGAATTGACTGCCGGACCGCGGTGACGCCGCGCCATCCAACGTATTGCCCACCTGCTGGTCAAGCAACCCGCGCGCCGCGAGAAGATTCGTAGGGACGCGCAGCAGCGCGTCCGCAACTCTCGTCGGGACGCGGGATTGGTTCCGCGGCGCACCGCAGGTACGCCCTACGCCATTTCGCCGCGAAGGCTCTCAACGGATGCGCGTGTTCGTATCGACGATGCCCCGCTGAAGACCGCTGCGGATGAGAAGCTCCCTGCATTTCGCGGCCTCGGCGGCAGGAACTTCGTAGAGCATCCCCTGAAAGCAGACGCCCTCGGCGCGCCGCTCCTCGATGACCTCGAGTCGCACCGTGTACTCGATGCCGGTCGCGTCGAGCACTTTCTCGGCGGCCGCCTCGTCCCGCTGATTGGGGGCGAAGAAAACCGGCTCCAGGTCAGGCATGACGGCACAAGTTTATGCCCGGGGGCAGCACTCACAGCAGCCTGAAGCTGGCACGGATGGCGTGCGTCACCCCGGGCGAGTGAACGAAGGCCAGCAGGAACATGATGGCAATCGATGCGTAGACCATCGCCACGAAAAGCTTGCCCCAGGCCACGCTCTCCCAGAAATCGTGGCGATCGGCCGGCATCCGAAGCGGACCGAGGAAGAAAACGGCCACCGTGAAGAACAGCAGCGTCAGCCCTCCGAGCATCATGGCCTGATTCTCGGCAATGAGGTCGGCCGCCAGCAGGATGAGACCTGACAGCGCCAGGGCGGTGGTGGCAACCAGGGCCAGTCCGCGGCTGCGCAACGACCGAATTAGATGGGTGTCCATGCAATTCGTAACGGGGGGCTGGACGGAGTCATTCCGCTTTTGGGGAGTCGTGCGGGCACATCCGCCTCACCTCCGCATCGCGGCCAGGATTTCCTCGCTCTTCCGCACCATGCCCAACCGCGGAAAGATCGTCGAAAAAGCGAACTGATGCGCTTCCGCAGTGAGCGCGGAAGTGACGTCCTCGGCGAAGACGAGCTCGTATCCGCGCTCCCAACCGTCGCGCGCGGTCGACTCCACGCCGAAATTCGTGGCGATGCCGCCGAGAACCAGCGTGTGGATGGCGCGCCGCCGGAGCTGGAGGTCGAGCTCGGTCCCGTAGAACGCTCCCCACTGCCGCTTGGTGATGACGACGTCGCCCGACTGCGGCCCGAGCTCAGGCACGATCGCGCCGAAGTCCGGCGGCAGCGGCACGACGGGAGGCGCGGCGTCGGCGCTCTGCAGCAGACGGTCGGCGTTGTCGGGCGAGTAGAGGACGCGCACGAGGACGACCAGCGACCCGGCCGCACGAAATGCCGCCGCCAGCTTCGCCGCGCGATCGATGACGGCCGAAGAGGCGTAGGGCGCCGCCGGTCGCGCCACGATTCCGTGCTGCAGATCGATCAACACCAGTGCCGTGGTCGGCGCGTTGAGCGTGAGAGCAGGCATTCGTCACCTCCGATTTTCAAGCGAAAGCAAGATCTCCGTCACTCTGAGCCGGCGCAGCCGCGGGGGGGGTGGTTGGGTGGAGCGGCGTAGCGCGGCGAAGAGTCTCGCCCCTGCTGATCGTCTCGGTAAGAGACTCTTCGCCGCGCTCCACCGCTCCCGCCCGTCCACCACCCCCGCGGTTGCGCCGGCTCAGAGTGACGGGCTTAGCCTAACTCTCCAGTTTCGCGTTCATCGTGATCTCCGCCTTGAGCAGCCGGGAGATCGGGCAGCCGCTCTTGGCGTTGTTCGCCGCTTTCATGAATGCGTCCTCGCTGGCTCCAGGCACTTTGGCCGCGACTTCGAGATGGACCTTCGTCACCGTGAAGCCGGCGTCCGTCTTCTCGAGCGTCACGCTGGCCGTGGTGCGGATGCTGTCGGCCTTCAGCTGCGCCTCGCCGAGCTGTCCCGAAAGCGCCATCGAGAAGCAGCCCGCGTGAGCCGCCGCGATCAGCTCTTCGGGATTCGTGCCGGCGCCGTTCTCGAAACGCGTGCTGAACGAGTACTGCGTGTTCCGAAGCACGCCGCTGTCGGTCGAGATCGTCCCCTTGCCGCTGCGCAGATCGCCTTTCCATTCCGCCGATGCATTTCTCTTCATCACTTCCTCCTGCTTCGATGCTCATCCTATGACGATTGAACGCTTCCGCGGGGGTTGCGCAGTTACGCGGTTACGCGGTTACGAGCTGAACGGTCGTCCTGACACCGCGGAACCGCGCAACCACGTAATTGCTCTCGTCGCCCGAACTATCGCAAGAGATCGAGCACACCGCGGATCGGGATCCGCACCCATTCGGGGCGGTTGTTCAACTCGTACGCGATCTCGTACAGAGCCTTCTCCAGGAGATGCGCGGTCAGCAGCACCTGAACCTCCCCGGCGGTACGCGGCAGGTGTGCGGCGGCGCCGCTGCGCATCAGGTACGCGCGCAGAAAGGCCGCGCTGACCCAGCTGCTCCAGAACTTCGTGGCAGTTTCGAGAACGGCGGCGTCTTCCGGTCTGATGACGGAATTGCTTCGCGACTGCCCGAAGATCACGGCATGCGGCGCGTAATGGAAAGAGCGCAGCATGCCGGCCACGTCGCGCAAGGCGTTCCGTTTGATCCGGCGCTCGCTGAGTGGCCGCAGCGGCTCGCCCTCGAAATCGATGATCACGAAATCGTTGCCGGTGTGCAGCACCTGGCCGAGGTGGTAGTCGCCGTGCGTGCGGATGCGCTGTCCGCTCAGGCGCCCGTTGAGCACGTCCCGGATGCGGTGCTGCAGCTCCCCTTCGCGCGACAGCAGCTCCTGGGCCTCCGGAAGGTCCCTGGCGCGCCGCCTGAGCAGCTGCAGCGACTGCACCGCCTGGGCGCGGACGAACTGGTACAACGAACGCTGGTAGTGCGGCGTGATCGGCTCGGGAGAGAACGCCGCGACGTCATCTCGTGAGGCGAGGGCGGCGTGCATCTCTGCCGTACGCCGGCCGAGCGCCTCGGCGTCGGCCAGATAGCCGCCGATCATCTCCTGCGCCGGTTCCGGCGACTCATGGCTGGCCAGCGCGAACGGCGATTCCTGAGGAGCAGCCCCGGCCATGCGCTCGGCCGATCCCGCATTGGTGAGCATGCGCTCGAAATAGCGGCCGATGGTGTCGAGGGTGTACGACCAGGCGTCGCCCGAATTCGGCGTAAAGCTCTGCAGGATGGCCACGGTGGTCGGCCCGTCGTTTCCGGCGCTGTATTCGATCGCGCCGGCCAGCCGGGGAGTGTTCGCGAACGTCGTCTCTTCGTTCAGGAAGCGGCTCACTTCCAGATCGGTGTTGACGCCTGGCTCGAGGCGCCGGAAGAGCTTGAGGAAAAGCCGCTGCCCGTAGACCACGGCGGTGTTGCTGTGTTCGGCCCTGAGCACCTGGGCTTCGAGCGGGTCCTGCCCGCGCAACTCGCGGAACTGCCGCGTGTGTGAGCCGCTGATCGTGCCCGTCGCGCCGCGGAGCTGCTTCCTCCGCCCGATCAGATCGAGCAGCGCTTCCGCGAACTGCTGATCGGCGACCGGTTCGTAAAGCAGGCAGCCGTCCTTGAGGCGGGCGATCAGCATGGACATCCGCGCAGGTTCCGCCTCTTCGGTCCGCCGCACCGTCATCATGGCCAGCGGCAGCAGGTAGATCTCCGGTTCGGCGTCGGTGTACTCGACTTCCACGAGCGTGATGTAGGCGCTCTCGCGGCGGATGGCGATGCGGTCCCGGATGGAGACGCTCTGGATCGCGCGGGCCTTGCTGCCGAACCAGCGTCGCCCGCGCAGGTACTCGATGATGGCGCGCCCCAGCGCGTCGCGGTTCCCTTCGGAAAACAGCTCTCTCCAGCGCCGGGTCGGGATCAACGGAAGATCGACGGCCGAGGTCGGCCTCTCCTCGGCTTTTCGTTCCAGCGAGAACCAGTAGAAGGCGAAGGGACCGAGGTTCAGGAAATACGGCCGGTCGCTGATCTCCGGGAAATGGGTTCCGCCGGAGAGCTCGACCGGCACCATGCCGCGGAATGCCGTTAGATCGAGCTCGAAGCACTGTACCAGCCGCGAGAGGTTGGCCACCACGAGAATGGTCTCGTTCTCGAAGCGCCGCACAAACGCCAGGATCTTGCGGTTCTCCGAAAGGAGCAGCTCCATCGTCCCGCGGCCGAACGCACGAAAGCGCCGGCGCAGCGCGATCATCCGCTTCATCCACCACAGCAGCGAGTACGGGCTGTTCTGCTGTGCCTCCACGTTGATCTGCTCGTAGTGGTACTGCGGGTCGATGATCACCGGAAGGAACAGCTGCTGCGGGTTGGCGCGAGAGAAGCCGGCATTGCGGTCCGCGCTCCACTGCATCGGTGTCCTGACGCCGTTGCGGTCGCCGAGATAGATGTTGTCGCCCATGCCGATCTCGTCGCCGTAATAGATGATCGGCGTCCCGTGAAACGAGAACAGAAGGCCGTTCATCAGATGGATGCGCCCTCTGTGGTTCCCCATCAGCGGGGCCAGCCGGCGACGGATTCCCAGATTGATGCGCGCCTGCCGGTCCTTGGCGTACGTCCGCCACATGTAGTCGCGGTCTTCCTCGGTGACCATCTCCAGGGTCAGCTCGTCGTGATTGCGGAGGAAGAGCGCCCACTGGCAGTTAGGCGGAATCGCCGGAGTCTGGGACATGATGTCCACGATCGGGAAGCGGTCTTCCTGCGCCACGGCCATGTACATGCGCGGCATGACCGGGAAGTTGAAGGCCATCTGGCACTCGTCGTCGTTCCCGAAGTACGGCAGCGAGTCCTCCGGCCACTGGTTGGCCTCCGCCAGCAGCATCCGCCCCGGAAAGTTCGCGTCGACGTGCGCCCGCAGCTTCTTGAGGAACTCGTGCGTTTCGGGGAGGTTTTCCGAGGTCGTCCCCTCGCGCTCGTAGAGGTAAGGGATGGCATCGAGGCGGAAGGCGTCCACCCCAAAACCCATCCAGAAGTCGAGCACCTTGAACAACGCCTCGTGCACGGCCGGGTTGTCGAAATTCAGGTCCGGCTGATGCGAGTAGAAACGATGCCAGTAGTACGCCTTGGCCACCGGATCCCACGCCCAGTTCGAGGTCTCGAAATCCTTGAAGATGACACGAGCGTCCCTGTACTTGTCGGGCGTGTCGCTCCAGACGTAGAAGTCGCGCCACGGCGAGCCGGGGCTGGCACGCCTCGATTTCTGGAACCACGGATGCTGGTCGCTCGTGTGATTGACCACCAGCTCCGTAATGACCCGGATGCCGCGCTTGTGCGCCTCCTTGAGAAAGTTCTTGAAATCGGTCATGGAGCCGTAGCTCGGGTGGACCGCGGTGTAGTTGGCGATGTCGTAGCCGTCGTCGCGCAGCGGCGAGGGATAGAACGGAAGCAGCCACAGGATGTTGATCCCCAGGTCCTGCAGGTAATCGAGCTTGCGGGTCAGCCCCGGAAAATCTCCGATCCCGTCGCCGTTGCTGTCGTGAAACGCACGGACGTGGGTCTGGTAGATGATTCCGTCCTTGTACCAGTCGTCTTGCATAGTCCTGAGTGCTGAGTCCTGAGTCCTGAGTGCTGAGTCCTGAGTGCTGAGCACTGAGTAAAGGCAGGGGTGCGTGCAGGAACGACCGCCCGCCCACTCAGTACTCAGCACTCAGTACTCAGCACTTCGCTCAGGACTTCGTTCACATGAAGTACTCAAAATCCCTCTCCGTCCGCACCTTCCTTCGTATGCGGAAGATGTGGGCCGGGACGACGTGCGGATTGAGCTGCACGTAGTTCCGGCCGCCGTGCCACACGTGCCGCGCGCCGCTCAGGAGATCATGGGCCTGGAACGGGCGCACGGTGTCGAGGTTGAGCGCCGGCAGGTCGAGCTCCACCCACCCCGACTGCTGGTTGTGCGGATCGACGTTGACCACCGTCACGATGACGTTTTCGCCGGCCGACTTGCTGTAACAGACGATCTGGTCGTTGTCGCTCTTGTGAAACCGCAGCGTCAGGTTCTGGTGAAGCGCCGGATTGTCGTGACGGATCCGATTCACCAGCGCGACCAGCTCGGTCAGATCATCCTCGGAATCCTGCCAGTGCTTGACCTCGAACTTCTCCGAATCGAGGTACTCCTCGCTTCCCGATTCCTTCGCCACGTGCACCATTTGCTCGAAAGCCGGGCCGTAGAGGCCGTAATTGGCAGAGAGCGTGGCGGCCAGGATCAGCCGGACCACGAACGCCGGCCGCCCGCCGTACTGCAGGTACTCGGTGAGGATGTCGGGCGTATTCGGCCACGCGTTGGGGCGCAGGAAGTCACTCACCGGCGGTTTCGTGATCTCGCTGAAGTACTCCGCCAGCTCGTATCGCGTGTTGCGCCAGGCGAAGTACGTGTACGACTGGCTGAACCCGCACTTGGCCAGCCAGTACATGATCTTCGGCCTGGTGAATGCTTCCGCCAGGAAGATGACGTCCTCATGACGGCGCTTGACCTCGCGCAGGCACCACTCCCAGAAGGGCAGCGGCTTGGTGTGCGGATTGTCGACGCGAAAAACGCGCACGCCCTTTTCGATCCAGAAGAGGAGGACGTCGCGCAACTCCTCCCACAAGGCGCGCCACGCGTCACTCTCGAAATGAAAGGGATAGATGTCCTGGTACTTCTTCGGCGGATTCTCCGCGTACTGGATCGTTCCGTCAGGGCGCTTGAGGAACCACTCCTCGTGCTCGCCCACCCACGGATGGTCCGGCGAGGCCTGGAAGGCGATGTCGATGGCGACGTCGATTCCATGGCCACGCGCCGCGGCGACGAGGCGTTCGAAATCCTCCATCGTCCCGAGCTCCGGGTGAATCGAGGTGTGCCCTCCGGCGGGGCCGCCGATCGCCCACGGGCTTCCGACGTCCTCAGGCGAGGCCTGCATACGGTTGTTGCGCCCTTTGCGGAACGTCGTGCCGATCGGATGGATCGGCGGCAGGTAGAGCACGTCGAAGCCCATGCGCGCCACTCGCGGGAGCAGGCGCTCCACGTCGCGCAGCGTGCCGTGCGCGCCCGGCCTGGCCGCGGTCGAGCGCGGGAAGATCTCGTACCAGCTGCTGAAGGCCGCCTTTTTCGGATCGACCTCGATCGGCACTTCGACGTCGTACCTCGTCGCCCTCGATCGATCGGCGTTGCGCCACATCAGTTCGAGCAGGTCGGCGCTCCAGACGTCCTCGAGCTTCTCTTCCAGAGGATCGCCGCTCTCGAATGCGGCAATGAACGAGCCGAGCCTCCGCCGGTCGCGACCCTCGGCGCGATCGGCCGCAGCGCGAATCAGCTCCAGCCCGATGGCGAGCTGCACGTCGAGATCGCTCTGCTGCGCTTCGACTCGTTTGCGGAGCGCGCGATGCCACGTCAGAAAGTGATCGACCCATCCTTCGATCGTGAAGCGGTAGATCCCCAGCCGGTCGACCGCGAACTCGGCGCGCCAGCGGTCGTTGATCATCGGCGTCATGCGCACCTCGCGCATCGACGACTCGGAATCGTGCCGGTACAGCGCCGCCGCCGAGATCACGTCATGACCATCGGCAAAGACGTCGGCCTCCACCACGACCGTGTCGCCGAGGACACGCTTGGCGGGAAATCGACCTCGATCGACTTCCGGCTGCACCCCCTCGATGATTACGCGCCGCCGCCCGTCGAGCTCCTCGGATACGACCATCAGCGAGCTGGTGCGTGCGAGTCGCGTGCCGAAGAGACGAGTGCTGAGTACTGAGTGCTGAGTACTGAGTAAAGACAGGAGGTATGAGGCATGACGCAGGAGGCATCAGGATGCGTGGAGACCTGCAGGAACGAGCGACAGCCCACTCAGTACTCAGTACTCAGCACTCAGT
Source organism: Acidobacteriota bacterium (assembly GCA_021781455.1). Taxonomy (GTDB): domain Bacteria; phylum Acidobacteriota; class Thermoanaerobaculia; order Gp7-AA8; family Gp7-AA8; genus JAJXWV01. The sequence continues at coordinate 36,290 of JAJXWV010000015.1, forward strand.
ACTCAGCACTCAGTACTCAGCACTCAGTACTCAGCACTACTGGCACGCCGTGCTCAGGACTCAGTCCACATACCTCCGCACCATCCAGCGCACGACGAAGCGGAGGACCGACGGCGCGGGGGCGTGGGGAAAGCGCGAGAGGCGCCAGATCTGCTCGGCGGCGAGAAAGGCGGCCACGACCAGCGAGACGGCCGACGACGGATGCGCCACCGAGATCGACCGCAGCGACGACACCACGCCGAGAAGCGAGAAGACGAGGACGATCAGCGCCAAGGTCGGGGCAGTCTTGTGATAGTCGATTCCGTATCGCTGGGCGACGCGCTCCTGGTCACGGACGTCGAGCAGCGTGAACAGCGGCTCGCGCAACACGAGCGCGCTCTCCATGTTTTCTTCCTCGCTGAGCGGCGCCATCTTGATGGAGCTCCCCGCCGGCGGCTTGAAGGGTGGCGGCAGCTGCGAACGCAGCGGCGAGAGCGCGTAGAAGAGCGCGTAACCGATCAGGCCCGGGAACGACCCGATGGGGCGGTGCAGTGCCATCGCGGAGAGGAACCGCACCAGCGAGTCGACGAACATGTAGAAGAGCACGATCACCAGCCAGAGCGGCACCGGCGACGGCCTCTCCTCGATTTTGGCGCCGACGATGGTCAGCACGATCGCTGCGAAGGCCACGAACGGAGGAATCGTCGAGATCTGCGTCAGCCGCGGCGGGTTGATTCCCGTCTCGCTGGCCAGGTGGTCCTGAACGCCCGCGGGAAGATGCCCGGTGATGAAGGCCAGCAGATTGGCAGCGAGACGTCCCTTCTCGCGCAAGCGAAGGCGCCGCTGCTCCTCGAGCCGATGAGCCTCGCTGGCCTCGTCGTACTGGTCGGTGAAGCGCATCGTGTGCGACGCCGACCACGGCGCCAGCGTGTAGCGGACGCCCTGCTCCAGCACCTCGACGGCGATCACTTCCCAGCAGGAGTCGTCCCACAAGACGGCGGTTCCGGGGTGCTCCGCCGTCGTGGTGCTCTTCGACGCGCGCGCCTGCCAGCCCGGCTTAGCAAAACGGGAAGAGAGGACGATGGTACCGTCTTCGTGTGTCCGAAGGCGGTCGGTTCCGTAGGCTTGCACCGCCTCATGATCGCGCGTTTTCGCGCTGCGCGTCGATACAGGCCCGGACGCGCGAAGCGAGATCACCGATGTCGAACGGCTTCGGCAGCATGTCGAACGGCGCCCCCTTCATCCGCTCGCGAATCACGGTCGGAGAGGCGGCGCTGGCCACGATGATCCGCTTGAGGCGTCCAGGGTCGGCGGCAGCGATCGCGTCGATGAACGAGAATCCGTCGAGGTTCGGCATCATCAGATCGAGCACGATCACGTCGTAATCGGCCAGGCCCAGCTTGAGCACGGCCTCCACGCCGTCGGCTGCCACTTCGACCCGGTAACCCTCGCGCGTGAGGACCATCCGGACCAGCCGGCGGATGGCGGAATCGTCCTCCACGACGAGAACGCCGCAGTTGTCCGCTGTCGTCGACACTTTCCTCGTACCCGGCACGGTGCGCAGCAAGAACGGGGCCGCCCGCCAGCCGGGCTCTTGGCTCTCAGCTCTTGGCTCCTGGAATCTCAGATCCTCCGAGAGCGAAGACCCAAGAGCCAAGAGCCAATACCCAAGAGCGGGCGGGTGGCGGGTTACTTCCTCGCCCGCACGAAGGCGCTCATGAACGCCCCATCGGCCTGTGCGACCAACGTCTCGACGTCGATCCCCTCGACGCTTTCCAGAAACGTGCGGGCGTCCTCCGAACGGTAAATCCGGGTCGGCTCGATCGAGACCTCACGGAAGCCGGCGCCGGCCAGCAGCCGCCCGTACTCCTTCTCTTCCAGCGCGCCGGCGATGCAACCCGCCCACAGCTCGAGGCTGCGGGCGATCTGCGGCGCAAGGTCGCCGCGGCGGACCACGTCGGAGACGGCGAATCGGCCGCCAGGCCGGAGCACCCGGAAGGCCTCGGCCAGAACGCGGCTCTTATCGGCCGACAGGTTGATCACGCAGTTCGAGATGATCACGTCGACGGAGTTGTCGGGCAGCGGGATGCTCTCGATCTCGCCCTTCAGGAACTCCACGTTCTGCACTCCCGCCTTGCGCTGGTTCTCCCGCGCCAGGGCGAGCATCTCATCGGTCATGTCGAGCCCGTAGACCTTGCCGGACGGACCGACGCGGCGCGCCGACAGGAGGACGTCGATGCCGCCGCCCGAGCCGAGGTCGAGGACCGTTTCGCCCGCCGAGAGCTCGGCCAGCGCGGTCGGGTTCCCGCAGCCGAGCGAGGCCAGAACGGCCTTCTCGGGCAGGCCGTCGATCTCGGTGCCGGCATAGAGATCGGACGTGATCGGATCAGGGGCATTGGTGTTCGAGCAGCAGGACGCCTTGGCGCTCTTTGCGGTCGAGCAGCAGGAGAGCGTTCCGGCAGCGACGTTGCGAGCGGCCTCGGCATAACGCGACTTGACTGCTTCCTTGATTTCTGTGGACACTTTCATCCCTCCAACATATTCGTTGGCGCGAATGTATGTCGCAGGAACACATTTGTCAAGGCAGATATGTGTCCGTCACTCTGAGCCGGTTCGGTGTGGGGCAGAGCGCGGTTTCCCGTCGCTCTGAGCCGGCGGAGCCGCAGCGGCCGGGTGGTGGTGCGGCGGAGCGCGGCGAAGAGTCTCCAGATTGCACGATCGCGGTGAGCCGGCTTTCCTCGCTCGAAGAATGGATCGAGGGCAAGACTCCACAATCCGCGCATTTTGAGACTCTTCGCCGCGCTGCGCCGCTCCACCCATCCGCCCGCCCCCGCGGCTCCGCCGGCTCAGGCGACGCGCCCTACCGCCAGCGCATCACGAACACGCAGCCCTTGTCGCCGCGGCACTGGCATTCGGCTTCGTAGATGGCCACGTCTTTTCCGCCGTGGAGCACGATGGCTTCCTGGTAGTAGCCCGCCGCGCTCTCGCAATAGAGCGGGCTGTAGGAGCTGTAGTTGCGATGCGTCATCGCGCCGGAAGTGGCGCTGCGCGCAGCGTACACGGCGTCGCCGAAATCCTGGAACTGCGAGTGCAGCCGCGCCGCGCCGGTGAAAAACTCCTGGATGCCGGCCCGCGTGTACGCCTTGTAGGTGCCGCCGAGGTTCACGCGGGCGGAGTAGATGCCTAGGTCGCGCAGTACCGTCTTCGATCCGGAGCCGAAGAGCTCGACGATGGAGTGATCGATCGCGATCAGATGGGCGAAGTCGTACCACTTGACCGGCAGCACCATGCCGATAGAGGTGCGGACCTCACGCGGCAGCGAGTCCCAGAAACGGACGTATTCCAATGCCGACCGGTTTTCCTTGACCCACTGCACGTGGGCCGCGAGCATCGTTCCCTTCACGTGGCCGGTACCGAGGAACTCCGTGGTGCGCACAACCCCGCGCAAATCGTCGTATTGTGGATTGATCGCCGTCATGCCGTCCTCCAGCGAGAGAGAACTCAACGGCGTCCGCTTGCCGTGCCGAGTGCGCGTTGAGCGATGAGGCAAATGTAGGCGGCGGGTGTCAATGTCTTTTGTGTACGCCTGCAAAAAACTCATCAATCGCACGTCGGCCTTTCTTGACGTAAGCTGAACCGCCAGGCCTGCCAGTTAGAACTTCCATCACTGATCACTCACTCTGATGAACGCACTGCCGATTCTCTTTTTCTTTCTTGCCGTCATCACCATCGCCTACCGCTACTACTCGGCATTCCTCGCGGCGAAGGTGATGACCCTCGACGACTCCCGCACGACACCGGCCTACCGCTTCGAGGACGGCCACAACTACGTGCCGACCAACAAGTGGGTGCTCTTTGGCCACCACTTCGCCGCGATCAGCGGTGCGGGGCCGCTGATCGGCCCGGTCCTGGCGGCTCAGTTCGGTTACCTGCCGGGCCTGCTCTGGCTGGCCTTCGGGGTCGTCTTCGCCGGGGCCACGCACGATTTCGTAATTCTCGTGGCCTCGATGCGCCGCGGCGGCCGGTCGCTGGCCGAGATCGCCCGCAGCGAGATCGGGCCGGCAGCCGGGACCACGGCCATGATCGCCATCCTCTTCATCCTGGTGATCGCCATGGCCGGGGTCGGGATCGCCGTCGTCAATGCCCTCGCCGAATCGCCGTGGGGGACCTTCACGATCTTCCTGACGATCCCGATCGCACTGGTCGTGGGCGTCTACCTGCGCAAATCACATTCGCCGAACGCGGTCCGCACCGGCTCGATCTACGGAGCTCTGGCCGTAGTGGCGGCGGTGGTGATCGGCCGGTTCATTCCGGGAACCGCGCTCGGAGCGCTCTTCACCCTCAACAGAACCGAGATCACGCTGGCCATTGCGGCGTACGGCTTCATCGCCTCGGTGCTCCCGGTGTGGATGCTCCTCGCGCCGCGCGACTACCTCTCTTCGTACATGAAGCTCGGAACGATCGCCGCGCTCGTGGTCGGGACGCTCGTCGTGGCGCCGAAGATCTACGCCCCGGCGCTCTCGCAGTATGTGGGCGGCGGCGGGCCGATCATTCCGGGAAAGGTCTTTCCGTTCGTGTTCATCACCATCGCCTGCGGGGCGATCTCGGGATTCCACGCACTGGTGGGCTCCGGCACGACGCCGAAGATGATCGAGAAGGAATCGCAGGCGCGGATGATCGGGTACGGGGCGATGCTCTGCGAAGGGCTCGTCGGTTGCGTGGCACTCATCGCCGTCTGCTCGCTTCACCCGGGCGACTACTACGCGATCAACGTCCCGCCGGCGGTCTTTGCCAGGCTGGGCCTCTCGACCGTGAACCTCCAGCACTTCTCACTGCAGGTCGGCGAATCGCTGGCTGGACGCACGGGCGGCGCCGTCTCGCTGGCCATCGGGTTCGCGCAGATCTTCTCCGGCATCCCGATGCTCGGGCACCTGATGTCGTACTGGTACCACTTCGCGATCATGTTCGAGGCGCTGTTCATCCTCACCACCATCGACGCCGGGACGCGCGTGGGCCGCTTCATGGTGCAGGAGTTCGTGGGGCGCGCCTGGAAGCCGTTCGGCAACGCCAGCTGGATGCCGGGGACGATCATGGCCACGTTCGCCGTGGTCGGCGCGTGGGCGTATTTCATTCTCACCGGATCGATCTCGCAGATCTGGCCGATGTTCGGAATCGCCAACCAGCTGCTGGCGGCGGTGGCGCTGTGCGTCGGCACGAGCGTGATCATCAACGCCGGCAAGGTCAGGTACGCCTGGACGACGATGGCTCCGCTGGCGTTCGTGACCTCCACGACGCTCTATGCCGGATGGAGGTCGATTTTCGACAACTTCCTCTCTCCCGCCATGCTGGCGAAAAGCCCGGGGACCGGCTATCTCGACACCATCCTCACGGCCGGGCTGATGACCTGCGCAGTGGTCATCCTGATCGCCTCGGCGCGGGCCTGGATGCGCAGCGTTCGCGGCGAGGCCATCCCGCTGGTTCCGCTGACTGCCGCCGGGCCGGAGCACGAGCACGTACCGGGCAGCGGGTGCTGTTGAGTCCTGAGTGCTGAGTCCTGAGTGAGTCTGCATGGAATCCTCCGGCCTCTCCGCCGTCGCGGTCTCATCTGCGCGTCTCCTTCTGGTTCTTCAGCGCCTCCTCGATGGTTTTCAGGTCTCCCTCGGCCTCGCCGGGCGTGTGCCCGATCTCGGGCGCGGGGTGCTGATCAGGCCGGTTCTCGGCCTGACGCTTCTCATCGGGTCTGTTGTTGGGTTCGACTCGGGACATAAAAGCCTCCTGATCGACCAATCAATGCAAATGCCGCGCGAGGGAGTGCGGACGTCCTCGTCCGCATGCGCCGGACGTCTCGTCCGGCGCTGAGGTGCGCGCCTGATTCGCCGCGGGACGAGACGTCCCGCGGATGCGGACGGGACGTCCGCACTCCGGAATACCACTCCGGGAAAAGTGTTGACATCCGGCAGAAGTTGCATAAAAATTCATGTCGATGAATATTCATGCGCCAAGCGACGCCTTGAGACGCCGGGACGAGATCGTCCGGATCGTCTCCGCCAAGCCCGTCCACTCTCAGGACGCGCTCCTGGCCGTTCTGCGCACCCGCGGCTTCCAGGTCACCCAGCCCACCCTCTCCCGCGATCTGCGCGAGATCGGGCTGGTCAAGACTCCCACCGGCTACGTCGCTCCCGCGGCCGTGGCCATCGCTCCGGTGACCGCGTTCGTTCCGCGCCAGTCGCGCCTCGAGCGGCTGAACCGCCTCTTCCGCGATTCCGTCCTCTCGGCCGATGCCGCCGGCAATCTCGTCGTGATCAAGACGCCGGTCGCCGCAGCCCAGCCTTTGGCCAGCGCGCTTGACAGCGCCAGCCTCGATGACGTCCTCGGCACCATCGGCGGCGACGACACCATCTTCGTCGCCCTCGCCACTCCGGCCGCGGCTCACGAACTGGCTCGCCACATTCAGCAGACGGCCGGCATTTCGCCGTCCAGGCGCCGTACCCGCGCCTAGCGCGGCCGATTTCTTCGTCGTCCACGCAACCCAGGAGACCGGAGACATGGAAACACCTGTACTTGCAGCGCTCTTGAACCAAGAGACCGCAGACCACGGACCGCAGACGGCAGTCCCACCCACCCGTGTTCAACTGCGGTCTGCGGTCCGCGGTCTGCCGTCTGCGCTCTGCGGCGTGCGGTTCGTCTTCGTCACCTACGCCGTCGAGATCGAGGGCGACGCGCCTCTGTTCTGCTTTGCCGAGGGCGTCGATGACTAACGTCGCCGTGGTGGGAGCGACCGGCTATGCCGGCGCAGAGCTGACCGGGATCCTGGCGCGGCATCCCCACGCGAAGATCACCGGGCTGTTCTCGTCGAAGGGAGGGGCACGCGGCCCGGTCCTTTCGACGTACCCCGACCTGATCGCCGAGCCGTTCGATCTCGATGCCCTCGTCGCCGGCGGGCCCGACGTCGCCTTTCTGGCGACGCCGAACGAAGTCTCGGCTGAGCTCGTGCCCGAGATCCTCGAGCACGGGATCAAGGTCATCGACCTCTCGGGCGCTTACCGCCTGACCCAGCCGGCGCTGTATCCGGCGTGGTACGGCTTCAACCACGAGCACCCGGCGCTTCTCGGCGAAGCCGTGTACGGCCTGACCGAGATGTGCAACGGCGAGCTGTCGAAGGCACGCCTGGTCGCGAATCCCGGCTGCTATCCGACCTCGATCCTGCTGGCGCTGCGGCCGCTGACCTACATCCTCGACCGCGAGCAGCCGGTGATCTGCGATTCGAAGAGCGGCGTCTCCGGCGCGGGAAAGAAGTCCGACCTGGCCTGGTCGTTTGCCGAGGTTTCCGGAAACTTCAAGGCCTATGGCGTCGGGACGCACCGCCACGAGCCGGAGATCCGTCAGGGCCTGCACCTCGGCGATCGGGCCACGCTCGTCTTCGTCCCGCACCTTCTGCCGACCGTGCGGGGAATCCTCTCGACGATGCACGTCGCGTTCACGCATGCCGTGTCGGCGCAAGAAGTCACGCAGCTCTACGCCGACGCGTTCGCGGATGCGCCGTTCGTGAAAGTGCTGCCGGCCGGACAGCTGCCGGAGATGAAGAGCGTCGTGAACACGCCGAACGCCGAGATCGGCTTCCAGCTGCTGCAGTCGGGCCGCCGGGCCGTGATCGTCTCGGTCATCGACAACCTGCTCAAGGGCGCCGCCTCACAGGCCGTCCAGAACTTCAACCGGATGTGCGGATACGCGGAGACCGAAGCCTTGAAGTCCTGAGTGCTGAGTCCTGAGTGAGAAGCGTCATCCGCTCAGGACTCAGCACTTCGAGAAGCGGATCGAAAACGATGAAAGTGATCAAGCTCGGAGGCAGCCTTCTCGACGACGCGCAGCGGCGGACGGCCGTGCTGCTCGAGATCGCGAGCGCCTGGAACGCGGGCGAGAAGGTCGTCCTGGTCCACGGCGGCGGCAAGCACATCGACGCCATGTTGGCGCGCCTCGGCATCGCCAAGAAGACGCACGCCGGCCTGCGCATCACCGACGACGCCACCCTGCAGATCGTCGTGGCCGTTCTCGGCGGCATCGTCAACAAGATGCTGGTCGCCGAGCTGACCGCTCTCGGCGTCACCGCAGCGGGGATCTCCGGCAGCGACGGCGGCACGCTCGTGGCCGAGAAGCACCCGCCGATCGACGGCGTGGAGCTTGGCAACGTCGGCCGCGTCGTCGACTCGAGCTCCACCCTGATCGAGGCGATGCTCGGCAGCGGAGTCCTCCCTGTCGTTTCCTCGATCGCCCAGGGGCCCGACGGGACTCTGCTCAACGTGAACGCCGACTCGGCCGCCAGCGCGCTGGCGGTCGGCCTGCAGGCGCACACGCTTCACTTCATCACCGACGTGGCCGGGCTGCTCGACGCGAATGGCGAGGTCGTGGCCACTCTCGAGCCGCACATGGCCGAGCAGTTCCTGGCCAGCAACGTCGTCAGCGGCGGCATGCGCCCAAAGCTGCAGGCCGCCCTTTTCGCGCTCCGCTCCGGAGTGCACTCGATCGCCATCGGCGAAAACGGAGGAACGAACCTTGTCGCCGCATGACGAACAGGAGTGCGGGCGTCCCGCCCGCACCCGCCGGACGTCTCGTCCGGCGGTCACATCGCAATTACCACGGCGCGAGACGCGCCGCGGGGGCGGGCGGGACGCCCGCACTCCATTGGAGGCCCAACATGCTTCTTCATGACGAAGGCCCATCAGCAGTCGAGGCGCGCGAGAAATCGTTCGTGCTCGGGACGTACACCCGCACCGCGTTCCATCCCCGCAGCGGCAAGGGCGCCAAGCTCTTCGACGCCGACGGCAACGAGTACTGGGACCTTCTCGGCGGCATCGCCGTGAACGTCCTCGGGCACAAGCACCCGCGGCTGGTGAAGACGCTCAAGGCCGAGGCCGACCAGCTGATTCACATCTCGAACCTGTACTACCACCCGGCGCAGGGACTGCTGGCGGAAGAGCTCGTGCGCGCCTCCGGCCTGGGCAAGGCCTTCTTCTGCAACAGCGGCACGGAGGCCAATGAAGCGGCACTGAAGTTCGCGCGGCTGGCCAACCCGGGACGCAGCGCCATCGTGGCCCTCGAGGAGAGCTTTCACGGCCGGACGGCCGGCTCGTTGTCGATGACCGGTCACGAGGCCTATCGCACTCCCTTCCTGCCGCTCGTGCCCGACGTGAAGTTCGTCGCACCGAACGACGTCGCCGCCATCGAGGCGGCTATCGACGGGAACACCTGCGCGATCTTCCTCGAGCCGGTCATGGGTGAGGGCGGCGTCATCCCGCTGAGCGACGAGTTTCTCGCCGCAGCGCGCAAGGCCGCCGATCGCACTGGCGCAGTGCTCGTGTTCGACGAGATCCAGTGCGGCCTGGGCCGGACCGGGACGCTCTTCGCGTTCCAGCACAGCGGCGTCGTGCCCGACATCGTCACTCTGGCCAAGCCCCTCGGCGGCGGCCTGCCGTTAGGCGCAGTCCTGACCAGCGAGCACATCGCCTCGCTCGTGAAGCCGGGCCACCACGGCACCACCTTCGGCGGCAACCCCATCGCCTGCCGCCTCGGCCTGGCCGTGCTTCACGAGATCCGCAAGTCGAACCTGCTCGAGACGGTGCAGTCGACCGGCCAGTGGTTCGAGAAGCGCCTCGAGAAGCTGCAGTCGAAGAGCCCGGCCATCGTCGAGATCCGCGGCAAAGGAATGATGTGGGGCATCGAGCTCGATCGCCCCGCCGGTGCCGTCGCGAAACAGCTTCTGGCGAAGGGATTCGTCGTCGGCACCGCGCGGGACCACGTACTGCGGCTCCTGCCGCCGTTCATTGTCCCGAAGAAAGCCCTCACCCAGTTTCTCGCCGCTCTCGAGCAGGTGCTCGCCGGCGAGCTGCCCGCTCCCGCTCCGCAGTTGGCGGAAGCGGCGCCGCTGTGGCAGCGGCCCACCGTGAATCCCAAGACCGAAGGAGCCAACCTCAAATGAAGAAGTTCAAGAAAGTCGCTCTCGCCTACTCGGGCGGCCTCGACACCTCGATCATCATTCCCTGGCTGAAAGAGAACTACGGCTGCGAAGTGGTGGCCGTGGCCGTCGACGTCGGTCAGGCCGAAGAGACTTCCGGACTGGCCGAGAAGGCGTACTCCACCGGCGCCTGCGAGTTCTATCTGGTCGACGCGAAGGAAGAGTTCGCCGCCGACTACCTCTTCCCGGTGCTGAAGGCAGGCGCGATCTACGAGCGCGACTACCTCCTCGGCACCTCGACGGCGCGTCCGCTGATCGCGCGCAAGCAGGTCGAGATCGCCCTGGCCACCGGCTGCGACGCCCTCGCCCACGGCTGCACCGGAAAGGGCAACGACCAGGTGCGCTTCGAGCTCGCCTATCAGGCCCTGGCGCCCGAGCTGGGGATCATCGCTCCCTGGCGCGAGTGGTCGATCGTCTCGCGTGAGGACGCCATCGACTTCGCGGCCGCGCGCGGGATCTCCGTTCCCGTGACGAAGAAAGACCCGTATTCGCGCGACCGGAACCTCTGGCACATCTCGCATGAGGGCGGACCCCTCGAGGATCCGACCTTCGAGCCGGAGCCGTCGATGTTCAGGCTCACGACCGACCCGCAGGACGCGCCGGACACTCCGGAGAAGGTCTCGATCGAGTTCGAGGCGGGTGTTCCGGTGGCCGTCAACGGCGAGAAGCTGTCGCCGGCCACCTTGGTGGAGACGCTGAACGCGCTCGGCAGCAAGCACGGCATCGGCCGCGCCGACATCGTCGAGAACCGGCTGGTGGGGATCAAGTCGCGCGGCGTTTACGAGACCCCGGGCGGAACGATCCTGGTCAACGCGCTCAAGGCTCTCGAAGCGATCACGCTCGATCGCGAAAGTTCGCACGAGAAGGAGCGGATGGCTACGCGTTATGCGGAGCTCGTCTACTTCGGCCAGTGGTTCTCGCCGCTGAAGGAAGCGTACGACGCGTTCGTGAACAAGCTCACCGAAGACGTCACCGGCACGGTCGTGGTGAAGCTCTACAAGGGCAACGCAGGGGTCGTGTCGCGGCAGTCGGCGTATTCGCTCTATTCGCAGAACCTCGCTTCCTTCGACATGACCGGCTACAACGCCAAGGACTCGGCCGGGTTCATCCGCCTCTTCGGCCTGCAGCTGCGGGGACGGAAGCGCCTCGCCCCGATGGACGTCGAATCGGTCGGCGAGGCCGTGGGCGTCCGGAGCATGAAGTGAGGATTTACTGGTTGTGGTGCCGGCTTCCAGCCGGCCGGCGGTCGGGCATCCTGCCCGACCGCTGCTCGCTCGCCCTCGAAGTCGCCGGGCTGGAAGCCCGGCGACCGGCCGGCTGGAAGCCGGCATTACTTCGGAGTGCGCTGTGACCCATAAGCTCTGGGGAGGGCGATTCGAGGCGGAGCCGTCGCAGCTTCTGCGGCGCTTCAACGACTCGTTCGCCTTCGATCGCGAGCTCTTCGAGGAAGACGTCGAAGGCTCAATCGCCTGGGCCCAGGCGCTCGTCCGCGCCGGTGTCCTCACGCAGAACGAGGCCTCCACCATCGTCACCGGATTGGAGCGCGTGCCCGCGCCTGACGCGGCGAGAGAGTCACAGACGGACGAGAGTCACGAAGACATCCACGCCTACGTCGAGTCGAAGCTCTACGAAGACATCGGTGACCTAGCCGGCAAGCTCCACACCGGCCGCTCGCGGAACGACCAGGTCGCCACGGACCTGCGCCTCTGGCTGAAGCGCGCCGCGATCGAGCTCGAGCAGAACGTGATCGCCTTCATGCACACGCTGGCCAGCATCGCCGGCGAAGAAGCGGCCACGCCGATGCCGGGCTACACGCACCTCAAGCAGGCCGAGCCGATCACGTTCGGCCACTGGTGCCTTGCCTACGCGGAGATGCTCAGACGCGACCGCGGTCGGATCGTCGATGCCATGGCCCGCGGCGACCAGTCGCCGTTAGGCGCAGGCGCACTGTCCGGCACTCCTCTCGACATCGACCGGCAGGCCCTGGCCAGATCCCTCGGTTTCGCGCGCGCCACCGCCAACTCGCTCGACTCCGTCTCCGACCGCGACTTCGCCGCGGAGTACCTCTTCTGCGCCTCGCTGCTGCTGTCGCACCTCTCCCGGATGTCCGAAGATCTGATCTTCTTCACAAGCGACGAGGTGGCCTTCGCGGAGCTGCCGGATGCGCTCTCCACAGGCTCCTCGCGCATGCCGCAGAAAAAAAACCCCGACGTGCTCGAGCTGGTGCGCGGTCACGCCGGGCGGATCATCGGCGAGCTCACCGGCCTCCTCGCCGTCATGAAGGCGCTGCCACTCGCCTATGACAAAGACCTGCAACTCGACAAGGAGCCGCTCTTCCGCACCCGGGCCACGCTCGCCGCTGCGCTTCCGGCCCTCACCGCGTTCGTCGCCGGTCTGACGCTCAACCGCCAGCGCATGCGCACCGCGGCGTCGAAGGATCTGCTCCTCGCCACCGAGGTCGCCGACTCCATCGCCCGGCGCGGAATTCCTTTTCGCGAGGCGCACGGAATCGTCAGCGCGCGGATCGGCGAGGCCATCCGCGCCGGCAAGACGCTGCGCGAGCTCGGGCCGACCGACGCCATCCACAAAGAGGATCTCGATGCGCTCGACGTCGACAGGGCGCTGTCGAAGCGAATGGCCTTCGGCGGCACCGCGCCGCAGCGCGTCAGGCAGGCTGCCGAGGATGTCCTGAAGCAACTATGACCACCGTCATTCTGAGCACTCGAATCGCGCGAACGCGACACCAGAGGGACAGAAACGTTCGATCGTTCCCCCTCTCCCCGCCGCAGCGGGGAGAGGGCCGGGGTGAGGGGTCATCTCGTTCAAAAGGAGACCCCTCATCCGCCTTCGGCACCTTCTCCCCGCTGCGGCGGGAAGAAGGGCAACGAACGCCACAGCTCAAAATTGCAGAAGCGTGGTGAGCGAGCCGTGGATCGCGCATGAGGCAACGCAGGAACGAAAGAGAAAGATGAAATTACCTAAAGGCTTCCTGGCATCCGGCATTCGCGCCGGCATCCGCAAAAAACGGCCGGACCTCGGCCTGATCCTCGTGCCCGAGGGCGCGAGCGCGGCCGCCGTGTTCACCAAGAACCTCTTTCAGGCCGCCCCGGTCGTCCTGTCGAAGGCCTCGATCAGGAAGAGCGGCGGGCGCGTGAAAGCGGTCGTGGTCAACGCCGGGTGCGCGAATGCGGTCAGCGGAGTGGAGGGCACCGAGGCGGCCAAACGCGTCCGTACGCGGGCCGCGGAACTGCTGCATTGTCCCGAGGACGAGATCTTTCTGGCCTCGACGGGAGTCATCGGCGTCGTGCTTCCCGATCGGAAGATCCGCGAGGCCCTGCCGGATGCCGTGGCGCGTCTGTCGAGCGGTGGAGTCGACGCGCTCTCGCACGCCATGCTGACCACCGATGTCGGTCCTAAAGTCGCGCAGGCCAGCTTCACGATCGACGGCAAGCGAGGGCGGATCGTGGGCGTGGCCAAGGGCGCCGGCATGATCCATCCGAACATGGCCACGATGCTGAGCTTCGTCATGACCGACGCGGCGCTCTCCCCGGCCGCATTGCACACGGCGCTGAAGAGCGCGGTCGACCGGAGCTTCAACTCCATCTCGGTCGACGGCGATACGTCGACCAACGACACGGTTCTGCTGCTGGCCTCAGGAAAGCTCGGCAACCGTGCGAATGCGAACACCTCCGATTTTCAGCGCGCACTGAATGAAGTCTGCCGCGCGCTGGCGTGGATGATCGTCCGCGACGGCGAAGGCGCCACGCGGGTGATGGAGCTCGAAGTCCGCGGCGCGCGTTCGGAGCGCGATGCGAAGCTGGCCGCGCACGCCGTGGCCACCTCGCCGCTCGTGAAGACCGCGCTGCACGGCGGTGATCCGAACTGGGGCCGCATCCTGGCCGCGTTAGGCCGCAGCGGGGCACGCTTCTCCGTTCGCCGGGTCTCTCTTGCCGCCGGCAGCGTGACTCTGGTCGCGAACGGCGCGCCGGCCGTCTATCGCGAGAAGGACGCCGCGAAAGTGTTCGCCCGCGAACGCGTCCCCATCACCCTCGACCTCGGCTCCGGCGCTGCCTCCACCGTCGTCCTGGCCAGCGACCTCGGCCACGACTACGTGAGCATCAACGCGGATTACCGGTCGTAGCATCGCAGGGCGCAGCTGCGCCCGACAGAAGCTGTAGACTCTCGCGCCTATGCGCAAGCTCATCACCATCCTCCTTCTCTTCTCCACGGCCACGGCGTTCGCGGCGTCGAAGGCGCCGGTCCTGGCGCGGCATGCCATGGTCGCCTCGACCAGCGAGATCGCCTCGCGCGTCGGCGTGGACGTGATGAAGAAGGGCGGCAACGCCGTCGATGCTGCCGTCGCCGTCGCTTTCGCGCTGGCCGTCACCTGGCCCTCCGCCGGAAACCTGGGCGGCGGCGGCTTCATGATGGTCCGCAAGTCCGACGGAACCGCCGAGGCCATCGACTATCGAGAAAGGGCGCCGCTGGCAGCCACACGCGACATGTACCTCGATGCGAACGGCAAGGTCGTCCCGGGCGCCTCGACGCAGGGCTACAAGGCCATCGGCGTTCCGGGCACCGTGGCCGGACTGGCGCTCGCGCACAAGCGCTTCGGCCGGCTGCCGTGGGCGGATCTCGTCGAGCCGGCACGGAAACTGGCGGCGCACGGATTCACGGTCAACCAATACGTCGCCCGGGGCCTGAAGCTGAAATCGACGATCAAGCGGCTGGCACCGTTCCCCGAAAGCGTGCGCATCTTCGAGCGCAACGGCCGCTTCTACCAGCTCGGCGATCGCTTCGTGCAGCCGGATCTCGCCAGGACCCTGGCCGAGATCGAGAAAGATCCGCGCTCGTTCTACGAAGGCGATATCGCCAGGAAGATCGCCGCGGAGATGCATGCGCACGGCGGCCTCATCACTCTGGAAGACCTCCGCACGTACGAGCCGACGATCCGCAAGCCGCTGCGCGGCACTTACCGCGGCTACGAGATCATCACCATGCCGCCGCCTTCATCGGGCGGCATCTGCCTGCTCGAGATGCTGCACATGCTCGAGCCGTACGACCTCAAGGCCATGGGCTTCCACTCCTCCGAGGAAGTGCACATCGTGGTGGAAGCGATGCGCCGCGCCTTCGCCGACCGCGCCAAATACCTCGGCGACACCGATTTCGCAAAGGGCATTCCGGTCAAAGGTCTGATCTCGCGCGCCTATGCCGACCAGATGCGGAAGAGCATCGATCCGGCGAAGGCCACGCCCAGCTCGGAGATCGGCGCCGGCGATCCGTTTCCCTACGAATCAAAGGAAACCACGCACTTCACGATCATCGACTCGGACGGCAACGTGGTCTCCAACACCTACACGCTCAACGACAGCTTCGGCTCCGGCGTGACCGTCACCGGCGCCGGCTTCCTCCTCAACGACGAGATGGACGACTTCACCTCCAAGCCCGGCGTGCCTAACACCTACGGCCTGCTGCAGAGCGAGGCCAACGCCATCGCGCCGAGGAAGCGGCCGCTCTCGGCGATGACGCCGACGATCGTGCTCCGGGACGGAAAGGTCGCGTTCGCCATCGGCAGCCCGGGAGGGCCGACCATCATCAACACCGTCCTGCAGGTGATCATCAACGTCGTCGACTTCGGCATGGACATCCAGCAGGCCATCGGCGAGCCGCGGTTCCACCACCAGTGGATGCCGGACGAGATCTATGCGGAGGCGTTCGAGTTCAACGCCGATACGCGTGCCGCGCTCGAGAAGATGGGATACGTGTTCCGGAAGAAGATCGAGGAGTTAGGCGACGCCCAGGGCGTGGCAGTGGATGCGAAGACCGGCATGAGGCAGGGCGGCACGGATCCGCGGCTGGGCGGCGTGGCGGCCGGGTACTGATCTGCCGCGCCGGTACGATGGCAACGCACACACGCCCTCCCATCCTCCTCCGGATACAATCCGCGCCGCTATGAAGCTGGACAAGAAATCACTCACCGCTTACGCCAATGATCAGCGCACCGCCTTCGAGAACGCGCTGAAAGAGCTCGTCGAGATTCCTTCGGTCTCCTCCGAACCGGAGCGCAAAGGAGACGTCCGCCGCTGCGCCGAGCGAGCCGCGCAGATGGTCCGCGATTTCGGCGGCCAGGCGAAGTTGCTGGAGACCGAAGGCAACCCGCTCGTCTTCGGGCGCCTCGACGTCGACGGCAACGCTCCCACGGTCACCCTTTACAACCACCTCGACGTCCAGCCGGCGTCGCGCGAGACCGAGCCGTGGAACACCGATCCGTTCGTCCTCACGAAGGACGGCGACCGTTACTTCGGCCGCGGCACGACCGACGACAAGGGCCCGGCGCTCTCTGCGCTCTGGGGAGCGAAGGCCGCCCGCGAGGCAGGCGTCCGCGCCAACATCCACTTCCTCTGGGAGGCCGAGGAAGAGATCGGCTCGGGCAGCTTCGAGTCGGGCATCAAAGCGCACGCCGACGAACTGAAGACCGATTCCATGATCGTCTGCGACACGATCTGGGTCTCGCGCAACCGGCCGGCCTGCCCGGCGGGGCTGCGCGGCCTGCAGGGATTCGAGCTGAGCCTGGAGACCGGAACGACCGACCAGCACTCCGGCGTCACCGGCGGCGCGGCGCGCAATCCCCTCGGCGAGCTGATGAAGCTCGTCTCCGAGATGTACGACGCCACCACCGGCAAGGTGAAGATCAAAGGCTTCTACGACGACATCGTGCCGCCGAGCAAGCGCGAGATCGAGGACTTCCGCAATTCGGGATTCACGGTCAAGGGATTCATGAAGGACCACCTGTTCAAGTCGATCCGCACGAAAGACAGCATCGACCTGATGAAGCGCATCTGGGCGATGCCTACCTTCGAGATCCACGGCGTGGTCGGCGGCTACACGGGACCGGGAATCAAGACCGTCATCCCGCCGCGTGCCACGGTGAAAGTCTCCTGCCGCCTCGTGCCGAAGCAGAACCCGAACAAGATCCTGAAGCTCGTCAGGGAGTTCGTGAAGAAGCACAACCCCGACGTGAAGATCACGACCGAGGCGGCCATGCTGCCGTACCTAGCTCCCACGACCGGACCGTTCGCCGATGCCGTGCGCAGCGCCATGAAGTTCGCGTTCGGGCGCGAGCCGGTGTTCGTCCGCGAGGGCGGATCGATCGGCGCCGTAGTCTCGATGGAGAAGGTCTTCAAGTGCCCGGTGCTCTTCCTCGGCCTCTCCCTTCCCGAGCACGGCTACCACGCCCCTAACGAGAACTACGACTGGCGCCAGGCCTCCGGCGGCATGATCGCGTTCGCGAAATACTTCGAAGAAGTGGCCAAGCTGGGCTGATGGAGTGCGGACATCCTGTCCGCCGGTCGCCGGGCTTCCAGCCCGGCGACTATTTCCACAGCGCAGTTCACTCCGGCGTCTGTCCCACGTACCTGGCCCGCGGCCGGATGATCGCATCGAGGCCGTACTGCTCGATGGCGTGGCCGATCCATCCGATGGCACGGCCGAGGGCGAAGAGCATGAGAGGCGAGCCGGAGGGAAGGCGAAGGACGCGCGAGAGGGCGGCCAGCGCGAAATCGATCGTGGTTTTTTCGCCGGTGAGCGACTCCCCTGCCGTTGCCACCGACTGGGCATAGACCAGCTCCGGCGATTTCGGGAAGCGCTCGCGGAGCATGCTCATGATGGCGGTGGCCCGCGGATCTCCGGTGGGATAGAGGCGGTGGCCGAATCCGTCGATGGGCTCGCCGCGACGCAGGCGCTCGGCAAGGGCGCGGCGGACGTCGCGGCTGCGGCGCAGCGCGGCGAGGAGGTTCTCGACGCGGATGGCGGCGCCTCCGTGCTTCGTTCCTTCGATCGCGGCCAGGCCGCCGATGACGACGGAGTAGGGGTTTGCGCCAGCCGAGGCAACGCAGCGAGCCGTGAACGAGCTGACGTTGAGCTCGTGATCAGCGCAGAGAATCAGCGCGGCGCGGATGAGCTCGGCAGCGTGATGACTCTTGGTCAGCCAGGCCCGCGCCAGCGTTTCCTCGATCGTATCGGAGAGCTCGGCCGACTCCGCGGCCACGCTGGTCATCAGGTTGAGAATCCGCCAGCCGCTCTGCGCCACCGCATGCGGCCTCAGGTCCCAGGCCAGCGGGTCGCGCGCCGAGACGACGGCCAGCACCGACTGCGCCCGCGAGGTGAAGGGCAATCCCGCGGCCGTCCCTCCGGAGATCACGTGCAGCGGCGTATCCGAAAAGTCGGCGTCGAAGCCTCCGGTCCAAATCAGCGAGGCCACCTGCTCGACCGAGTGCGTGGCCGACAGCCGGACCGCGTCGTGGCCGCGGTAGTAGAACTTTCCGCCGGCGATGAGCGTGATCCCCGATTCCAGGATCGGCAGGCCCCACTGCAAAGCGCGCCCGGCGGCCTTGGCGGGATCGCGACGCTCCTCGTTCCGGCGCTGCAGCCGCTCGACGTCCTCCCGCGCATATCGGCGCTCGCGCGACCGGCCCGGGCGCGCCTCGGAGCGGATGAAGCCGCGGCTGACGTAGGCATACAGCGTGGCCCGATTCACCCCCAGGCTCCGCGAGGCCTCGCCTGCCGTCATCCATCGTCCGTCGCGCCTGGTCATGTTGATTCGCCGATCAATATTGACAGCATCATACACTGGATCTGGTTATCGTTTGTCAGGCCGTCCGCCGGCGCCCCCCCCGACTGCGCCCGGGTAAGAACGGCCGGGGCGGACAAGTGGCCGTAACACTTCACTTTGCGGCCTGCCGCAACCCGTTGGCCCGAACTTCGTATCATCAGAACGGAGGCGGGACGATGTTCACGCTCATGATGCTCTTCGCGCTGGCTGTGATCGGCACCATCGCGTTCTCGGCGGTGCTGGTTGCCGCTCTTCTCTTCAAGGCCGCTCTGCACATCGCTCTGCTGCCGCTCAAGCTCCTCTTCCTGCCGTTCCTGGCCATCATGATCCTGGTCAAGGTGGCTGTCCTGTTCGCCGTCGGGGCGGTGTTGTTCGCGGTGCTTCTGCCGCTGCTGATCCTCGGCGCAATCGTCGCCGCGCCGTTCCTGATCGCCAGCCTCTTCGCCTGAGCAACGCGCCGCAACTTTGCGGTAGGATTCCCGGCCGTACAGGAACCATGGACGCCGCAAAACCTCGCGTACTCGTCGTCGACGACGACGATCCGATCCGGATCATGCTCGCCAAGATCGTCGAGCGCCTGAACATGTCCGTGGATACCGCCCGCGACGGCGAGGAGGCCATCCGCCAGATCGACAGCGACGGCTACTCCGCGATCGTCCTCGACCTGATGATGCCGAAGGTCGACGGCTATGCCGTGCTGCGGCACATGGAACAGCATCATCGGGATCGGCTGGCCTGCACCATCATCGCCACGGCTGTTCCCCAGCCGGAGATCGCCCGCCGCTTCAACGTGCCCGTCTACCGCATCCACTCGAAGCCCTTCGACATCAGCAGGCTCATGGCGGACATCAAGGACTGCGTCGAATCGGCCACGCGGAACTGATGAGTCCTGAGTGACCGGAGGCCTCGTCGCTGCCGTATCCGGAACGCATTGCGCGTGCAATCGGGTAGCAGTCGCCGGGCAGGATGCCCGGCGACCGGCCGGCTGGAAGCCGGCACTCCCTTCGAGGCGCTCTACTCCCGGTGGAGGGGTGCCGGCATCCTGCCGGCCGGCCGACGGGCTTCCAGCCCGGCGGCTGCGGTGCGCAACCGGCTGAAGCGATCCACAAAGAGTGGATTCCCCGCCGACGCCGTCGAGGCGAGGTACTTTCATTCCATGCAATACGACCTCGGCCGCGTCGTCATCAAAAAGGCCCATCACCTCCCTCACTGGTACGTGGAGCACGGAATCTACTTCGTCACGTGGCACCTCGCAGACGCGTTGCCCGCCGCGGCACGCGAGCGGATCAGGAACGAGTGTGACGCGTACCTGGAACTGCTGCGATCGCGCGGTGGAGGCGCTTTGGCTGCAGAGCTCGAGCTGGTCCGGCGATTCAGGCGGAAGCTCGTCAATCGCACGCTTGATCAATGCCTCGGATCATGCGTTCTTCGCGGCGAACCCGCAGCGATCGTCGCGAACGCGATCAGGTTCTTCGATGCCAATCGGTACGAGCTTTTCGCCTGGTCCGTCATGCCGAACCACGCGCATGCCGTCTTTTCGGCGAATGACGGCTGCTCGCTGGACGGGATCATGCACTCGTGGAAAAGCTATACGAGCAACAAGGTCAACGAGCTCCTAGGACGCGCGGGAATCTTGTGGGAACGCGAGTATCTCGATTCCACGATGCGAAACGATCGCCAGCTCCAGCGGACAATCGCGTACGTCGTTTCGAATCCCGTGAAGGCCGAGTTGTTCGACTGGCCATTTGTCGAGTCGTATCCGGAACGCATTGCGCGTGCAATCGGGTAGCAGTCGCCGGGCAGGATGCCCGGCGACCGGCCGGCTGGAAGCCGGCACTCCTCGCTACCGCCCGCCGTACTGCTTCGCGTAGTAGGCCTTGTACTCCTCGCTGCGTTCCTTGATGGCGCGCCACCACGGCTCGTTGGCCGCGTACCAGCGGACGGTGCGCTCCAGCGCTTCGTCGAAGTCGGTCGACCAGCGGAAGCCGAGGTGGTTGAGCTTGGAGGTGGAGATCGAGTAGCGGCGGTCGTGGCCGGTGCGGTCGGCCACCGGCTTGATCAGCGACTCCGGCTTGCCCAGGACCTGCAGAACCTTGTGCGTGATCTCGCGGTTCTCGCGCTCGTTGCCGCCGCCGATGTTGTAGACCTCCGAGTTCGTGCCGTGCTCGATGAGGAAGTCGATCGCTGCGCAGTGGTCGTCGACGAACAACCAGTCGCGGACGTTGCGGCCGTCGCCGTAGAGCGGCAGGGAAAGATTGTCGATGGCGTTGGTGGCGAACAGCGGGATCAGCTTCTCCGGGTACTGGTACGGCCCGAAGTTGTTCGAGGCGCGCGTGACGATCACCGGTAGCCCGTACGTCTGCGCGTAGGCGTAGGCCATGCGGTCGCCGCCGGCCTTCGACGCGGAATACGGATTGCGCGGGTTCAGAGGATCGGACTCGGTAAACGAACCCTCGTCGATCGAGCCGTAGACCTCGTCGGTCGAGATCTGGATGAACCGCCGCAGGTTCGGAGCGTTCTTCCGCGCTTCTTCGAGCAGAACCAGCACGCCGTGGACGTCGGTCTGAATGAAGGTGCCGGCCTCCATGAGCGAGCGGTCCACGTGCGTTTCCGCGGCAAAGTTGACGACCACGTCGACGCCGCCGCCGTCCACGCCCTTGTAAGCCTCGGCCACATCGGGAGGATTGGCGATGTCGCCGTGCACGAAGCGGTAATTCGGCGAGCTTTCGTATTCGGCGAGGTTCTCGCGGATTCCGGCGTAGGTCAGCTTGTCGAGGTTCACGACGCGCGCGTCGTCGCCGTATTTCTTGAAGATGAAACGGATGAAGTTCGATCCGATGAATCCGGCGCCGCCGGTGACGAGGTAACGCATGAATGTTCCTTTGTTAGCGGGTAGCGGGTAGCGGGTAGCGGGTAGCGGGTAGGTGATCGGCCCAGGGCGCTACCCGCTACTCGCTACCCGCTGTATTGCGTGAGATCTGTTCGAGCAGCTCGATGATGCGCTGATTCTGGACTTCCACGCGGCGCTGCGAGGCCCGCGTGCTCCGCATCCAGAGCCAGCAGAGAACGCCAATGGCCGCCGCGATGACGATCAGTACGGCGACCGCTGCGAAAGCGTCCATGACGGTGGCGGAGAGTATACGAATGCACCAGGAACTGTCATTCCCGATTGGCGCGGACGAACTCCTCGTCACTCTGACTCTGATCACGGGGCCTCAGTAGATCGGCCAGGCCCTCGTCAGGTAGTCGCTGAACGTCAGCACGAACAGCACACCAAGCCACAGAAAGGCGGCGATGAGCACGACCCAGGTCAGCCGCGTCGAGTGCAGCACGTGCATGAAGAAGAGAATCACGAGCGTGGCCTTGATGACCGCGATCAGCAGGGCGATGGGCGTGTTCATCATCCCCAGGTCGAGCGTCGACGCGTACCAGGTCAGCAGCGTGCCGATGGCCAGCGCAGCGAAGACCGTCAGGTACGTGCTGATCGGAGTGACGTGATG
This sequence comes from Acidobacteriota bacterium, assembly GCA_021781455.1. Lineage (GTDB taxonomy): Bacteria > Acidobacteriota > Thermoanaerobaculia > Gp7-AA8 > Gp7-AA8 > JAJXWV01. The sequence continues at coordinate 58,389 of JAJXWV010000015.1, forward strand.
CAGCGGTGTGTGCACGTGCCCGCCTTGCGGAGGAAGGCTATCCGACATGGTGTGCCCCCACGTGAGGAATGAGATACAGGAACGGGAAGAGGAAGATCCACACGATGTCGACGAAGTGCCAGTACAGCCCCATCACTTCCACCGGGGCGTAGTACTCCGCGTGGAAATCGCCGCGCCAGGCGCGGGCCAGGATGTAGAGCAGCAGCCCCACACCGATGACCATGTGCAGCGCATGGAGTCCGGTGAGACCCCAATAGAACACCATGAAGAGTTGCACCTTTGGAGTAAGCGCGGAAATGGCGGGGTCCTTCGGCTGCCAGTGCCAGTGCGCTCCGGGGAAGAGGCCTTCCATCCAGTGGGCGTGGTACTCGTAGCTCTTGATGCCGAGGAACATCGTGCCGAAGATCAACGTCAGGATCAGCATCAGCACCGTGCCGCGCCGGTTGTTGAGCTGTGCGCTGCGCACCGCCAGCGCCATGGTCAGCGAGCTGACGATCAGCACCAGCGTGTTCGTGCCGCCGGCCAGAGTGTTCTGCTGCTCGGCTCCCAGCGCCCACGCCGCCGGATACATGATGCGGTACACCCAATAGGCGAGAAGCACGCCGCCGAAGAAGAGGATCTCGGTGCAGAGGAACGCCCACATTCCGAGTGTCGAGGCCTCGTGCTGCTGGCCCAGGTCCTCGAAGTGGTGCTGGAGGAACGGGTGGGGGGGATGTTCCTCGCCGTGCTCGAACGCCAGGTCAGACATTCTGCGTTTCCCCCATGGCCTTCATCATTCCGCGGTAGTCGTAGGCCTCCCACGTCACCACCGGGGTCTCGTGGAAGTTCTCCTTCGGCGGTGGTGAGGACGTCGTCCACTCCAAACCGACGGCGCCCCAGGGATTCGGCCCGGCCGGGCGCCCGAGCTTCAGCGACAGCAGGAGATAGACCAGCGGCAGCGCATAACCGACAGCCAGTACCGAAGCGCCGGCTGTGGAGAGCACGTTGAGCACCTGGAACTCCGGTGCGTAGGCGTGATAGCGGCGGGGCATGCCGAGATATCCGAGGATGAACTGCGGAAAGAACGTCAGATTGAATCCGACGAAGATCAGCAGCGCGGCCAGACGCGCCCACCACTCGGGATACATCCGGCCGGTGATCTTCGGCCACCAGTAGTGGAGGCCGGCCATGTAGGCCATTACGGCACCGCCGACCATGACGTAGTGGAAGTGCGCGACGACGAAGTAGGTGTCGGTCACGTGCACGTCCAGGCCCAGCGAGGCCAGGAACAGGCCGGTCACGCCGCCGATGGTGAACAGTCCGATGAAGCCCATGGCGTAGAGCATCGGCGTCTGCCACGAGACCGAGGCGCGGTACATGGTGGCCGTCCAGTTGAACACCTTGATCGCGGAGGGAACCGCGACGAAGAAGCTGAGGAAGGCGAAGATCATCGCCGAGTACACCGAGATTCCGGCGACGAACATGTGGTGGGCCCAGACCAGGAATCCGAGGAAGGCGATGGCCAGCGAGGAGAAGGCCACGAACTTGTAGCCGAAGATTCTCTTGCGCGTGAACGCTGCGATGACGTCCGAGGCCACGCCCATGGCCGGCAGGATCATGATGTAGACGGCCGGATGCGAGTAGAACCAGAACATGTGCTGGTAGAGCAGCGGATCGCCGCCTAACGCGGGATCGAAGATGCCCACGTGCAGCACGCGCTCGATCATCAGCATGATCAGGGTGATGCCGAGCACCGGCGTGGCCAGGAGCATGACGATGCTGGTGGCGTAGAGCGCCCAGACGTTCAGCGGCAGCCGGAACCAGGTCAGGCCCGGAGCCCGCATGCGGTGCGTGGTGACGATGAAGTTGAGGCCGGTCAGGATCGAAGAGAAGCCGACGATGAACGCGCCTAATGTCGTGGCGAAGACGTGCGTGTTCGAGTACTGCGTGGAGAAGGGCGTGTAGAACGTCCAGCCCGTGTCGACCCCGCCGCTGATGATGACGTACGTGCCGAACGACGCGCCGATGATGTAGAGGTACCAGCTCAGCAGGTTGATCCGGGGAAAGGCCAGGTCCTTCGCTCCCAGCTGGAGCGGCAGGATGAAGTTCCCCAGCACCGCCGGAATCGACGGGATGAGGAAGAAGAAGATCATCACGATGCCGTGCAGGGTGAAGAACTTGTTGTACGTGTCGGAGGTGAGCAGGTCGCCCTCGGGCGTCAGCAGCTCCAGGCGCATCATCATGGCGAAGAAGCCCCCCACCATGAACATGATCGTCACCGAGATCAGGTAGAGGATGGCGATGCGCTTGTGGTCCCGCGTCAGAACCCACGAGAAGAACCCGTAGTCCTCGTTCAGGTAATTGCGCGTCTTCGCCGGCTCGATGAACCGGACGTCATGCAGCGTCGTGGTGGTCATGGCTTCTTCTTCGGTTCCTTCGTGGTCTGGGCTGCGGCCGTGGTCGTGGACGATTGCGGCGAAGCGACCGCCGGCGCAGCGGTGCGTGTCGAGCCGAGAGACTTGACGAAGGCCAGCAGCTTCAGCAGGTCGTCCTCGCTGACCTGGCCCTGGAAGGTCGGCATCACCGACGGCGGGCCGAAGCCCTTCACGATCTTCGCCTGCGGATTGAGGATGGACTCGCGGATGTAGTTGTCGTCCGCCGGGACGATGGTGTTGTCGCTGAGCATGACGCTGCTGCCGTAGACGCCGATCAGCACCGGGCCGCGGCCGGAAGCGTCGTTGGTATGGCAGGTATTGCACGCGTATTTCTGGAAGAGCTTCTCCCCCTGGGAAGCGAGCGAGCCCTCGCTGCCGCCCGCCAGCCAGGTCTGATAGGCGGTCGGTTCCATCACGTCCACCCAGCCCACCATGCCGGAATGCAGCGTGCCGCAGTACTCGGCGCAGAAGATGTGGTATCGACCAGTCTTGGTGGCCTGGAACCACATGGTGCGGTAGCGGTTCGGAAGGACGTCCATCTTGGTGCGGAAGGCCGGGAAGTAGAGGGAATGGATCACGTCCTCGGAGGCCATGGTGATCTTGATCGGCCGGTTCACCGGAACGTGCAGCTCGTTGATCTCGCGCTGACCGGTGGGGTGCTGGAACTTCCACATCCACTGTTTGGCGGTGGCGTAGATCTGCAGCGAATTGTCAGGGACTCTCGCCAGCTGAAAATAGACCCAGGAGGCCCAGACGAAAATCCCGAGAAAGAGGATCGAGGGAATCACGATCCAGGTCACCTCGAGGATTTTCGGCGGCTCGTAGTCTTCCGCGATCTCGTTGTCCGGGCGGCGGCGGTACTTGATGGCGAAATAGAAGATGGTCAGGAACACCCCGACCGAGACGGTGCCGCAGAGGGCGATCAGGAACAGATAGAGGTTATCGACCTTCGACGCCATGGTCGAGGCCTGATCTGGAAACAGCGGAAAATCAGCGATCAGCATTGCGTTTCGTTCTCAATGGCCGGACGTACCGGCGTTACGGCGCTCGGAGCGGAGCATGACGAAGATGAAACCGCCAAGGGCGAGCATAGTGGCGATGCCCCCGGCACGGACTCCGTTCATGGCTATGCGACTGTATTTTCCGGTGGCGGGATCGTAGTGGTAACAGAGCAGGAGCACCGAGTCGGTCAGCGTGCCGATCTTCCCGGCCGAAGCCTCCACCAGACCGAGGCGGACGTCGCGGGGCTTGTACTCGAATCCGTTGAGGTAGCGGGAGACGCGCCCGTCGGGCGTCACGATGATCAGGGTCGTGCCGTGCGCGAACTGATCGTGCTGCGGGTCGTAGGCGAACTCGAAACCGGCGGCGTCCGCGACGCGCTTGATGCCGCTCTCGTAGCCGGTGAGGAAGTGCCAGCCATCCCATGCCGATTGCCGGCCGTAGCGCTTCACGTATTGCGTCTTCTTCTCCAGGGCCGTCTTCGGCTGGTCGCGAGGATCGATGCTCACGGTGATGACGTCGAAATCCTTGCCGATGTCGCCGCGCATCTCGGTCATGGTGTTGGTCAGGCTCTCCAGCACGGTCGGGCAGAGCATCGGACACCTGAAGTAGACGAAGTTGAGCAGCACCGGCCGCCCGCTGTGGAAGTAATCGCCGAGGCGGACCGCGCGTCCGTTCTCGTCGCGGAAGATCGTGTCGAGAGGCAGCTGGGAATTGAGCTTCTGCGTGATGCCGACCTTGCCCGGGAGCTGGGCCGGCGTGGCGGAGTTCTGGGCATGCGCGGTCGCGGCGAGCATCAGCGCTGCGACCACCCAGATCGCAGATCGCAGACCGCAGATCGCAGGCAATCCGTGCGCTGTCGAACGGGCTTCCTCATGCGGCCGGCCAAAGGACTCGCGCAAATACTCCCTGCGATCTGCGATCTGCGATCTGCGATCTGCTCTGCGATCTCCTCTGCAATCTGAAATCATGGGTTCTGGGTCTCCGTGATCGTGGTCGTCGCTGGTGCGGCAGTCGCGGTATTCACCGGAAATCCCTGCTGCAGCGCCAGCTGCTTGGCCTGTTCGATGGGAATGTGGACGATGCCTTTCTGGCGATCGACCCACCCGTAATGGTTGAGGATGGCGTCTTCGTGAGCGCGCATGGCGTCGAGATCGGCCACGGGCGTGGAGGCCACGGGCGATTGCGTCACGCCGCCCGGTCCCTTCGACGGAAACGGCTGCAGGCGCGGCAGTGAGGGGACATTCGCGTCGGGTGGGGTGGCGATCTGCGTCATCGGCGCATTCGTGGCGCCCCTCTCGATCTCGACGTAAAGCTTGAACAGCAGGAACAGCACGACGTGCATGACCGCCGCGAAGGCGATGAAGATCACCACGAACCACAGCAGCGCCCGGACGTTGACGTCGCTCTCCTCATGACGAGTCTCGGGGTTGACCACGGCGTCATCGCCGAGATGGGGATGCTCAGGCATTGGCTTTCAGCGCCCCCTCTCGCACCGCTTCTTCGACCCACGTCTCGTGGATCGGGATGATGGTCTGTCCCTTCAGCTGTCCGATGAAGGCGTAGAGCCAGATGCCGCCCACGCCCACGAGCGAGGCCAGAGTCATCCAGGAGAAGTGGAAGTGCACGCCGGAGTACGACGGCTCGGTCAGCCAGTACAGCCCGATGAAGCGCATCACCAGCACGATGACCGCCACGACCGCGATCGTGCTCGGGCGGTCCTTGATGGCGCGCATCAGCAGCATGAAGAAGGGCAGGAAGAAGTGAAAGACGATCAGCAGCACGGCGATGAACCCCCACACGCCGGCCTCGCGCACCAGGAAGTGCGGGATCTCCTCCTTGATGTTGGCGTACCAGATCAGCAGGAACTCGGAAAAGGCCGTGTACGCCCATAGCATCACGAAGGTGAGCATCAGGTTGCCGAGATCGCGGAAGTGCATCGGCTTGAGGATGTCCGCCATGGCCGGCGTATCGGCGAGCCGTGTCAGGAAGAAGATCACGAACGCGAAGGCCGCCAGTCCGGCGCTGATGAAGAAGTTGATGCCGAACATGGTCGAGTACCACTTCGGCTCCAGCGACATGATCCAGTCGAAGGCGGTGAAGGTCAGCGTCAGCGTGATCATCACCAGGCCCGAGGCCGCCCACTTCTGCCGCGACAGCGCCGTGTAGGGAGAGCGGTCCTGGTAGAACTTCAGCGAAAGCACCCGGATGCGCCACGCCCACAGGATCCAACAGAAGAAATAGAAGGCCGCCCGGATCAGGAAGAAGGTGATGTTGAGATAGCCGGCCTTCAGCTGCAGGGCCTTGTCGTGCGCGACGAAGTTCGGATCGGTCCAGGAGTAGATGGCGTGCATGCCGAGGGCGATCGGCAGGAAGAGCACGAGCATCCACCCCACCGTGCGCGCCGCTGCACCGAGCGGACGGCGGATGAGAATGCCCCATTCGCCGCCGGTCACGTACTGCAGCATCAGCACGCCCAGGGCCCCCACCACGATCTCGAACCAGAAGAGGTACCCGGGCAGGTAGGCGCGGAAGAAGGCCGTCGGGTCGAGGAACCAGCCGATCGCGCAAGCGACCAGCCCGATGATCCCCACCACCAGCGAAGGCATCTGCCAGCGGGCGATCCCCGTCGTATCCGGCGTGGTCGTGCCCTGCGTCGGCGGCATCATTGGGCACCTCCCAGGTCGGCAACATGATCAGGCGGGACATCCGCCTCCGTGGAGTTCTGGCTCAGCTGCAGGACGCGAATGTAGGCGACGATGGCCCAGCGGTCGTTCACCGGCACCTGGGCTGCGTAAGGCGGCATGACGCCGAATCCATTGGTCATGACATCGAAGAAGTGTCCGGTTTTGGCGTTGCGAAGCGCGTCGGTGTGGTAGGAGGGCGGCCGGCGGTAACCGCGTGCCGGGATCATGCCGTTGCCGTCGCCCAGCCGGCCGTGGCATTCGGAGCAGTAGATGTCGAAGCGCTCCTGGCCCCGGTTGATGACCGCGGCGGTGACGGGAAACGGGAAGCCGTCTCCGTCGACACCGTTGATCTTCCCGGTCTCGAGGAATCCGTTCTGCGTCACTTCCCCGCGCGCCACCGTCCCGGGAACGCGCGGCCGCGCCGACATTCCGTCGGCAAAGAAATCGCTCGGCTCCAGCGGGTCGTACTTCGGCTGGATCGACATCTTCTGGAAGTCGGGCCCCACGCGCTGGCAGCTCGTCGCGAGCACGAGCGTCGCGAGCGCCGCGATCAGCGCGATGACGGGAAGGAGTGCGGGCGTCCCGCCCGCACCCGCGGCGCGTCTCGCGCCGTGGTCTTCGTGACCCGGCGCCGGACGAGACGTCCGGCGCGTGCGGGCGGGACGCCCGCACTCCTCACCACGGGACATCAGTCACCTCCCGTGGATTCAGCGAGTCGAGGAAGTCGCGGACCTTGCCGAGCTCGAACTGCGGGTCGCGAGCCTGGATGACGAGGAAGAAACGGTCGCGCGAGGCCTGCTCGAAACGCGAGACGTTGAACACCGGGTGATACGGCATCGGCAGCCCGTTGAGCGCCAGCATCCCGAACACCGCACCGAATGCCGCGAACAGCACCGTGGTCTCGAACGTGATCGGAATCCACGCCGGCCATGAGTTGAGCGGCTTCCCGCCGATGTTCAGCGGGTAGTGAATGACGTTCGGGAACCAGCACATGAAGAATCCGGCCAGCCCGCCGAAGATGCCCATGCCCAGCACGACCGCGGAGAGCTTCGTGTGCTTGAAGCCGATGGCGTCGGAGAGGCCGTGGATCGGAAACGGCGAGAAGGCGTCGATGCTCGTGTAGCCGGCCTCTCGGGTCTTGTTGGCCGCGTCGAGCAGCTCCTGCGCGTCGTGGAACTCCGCGATCACGCCGTAGACGCCTTCGATGGGCTTTCCGATGGCCATCAGGAATGCTCCTCGCCATGTGCCTGGGCCTCAGGCAGCATCGTGCGCATCTCGAAGATCGAGATCATCGGCAGGAAACGGATGAACAGGAACAGCAGGAACAGGAACAGCCCGATCGAGCCGAGGTACATGCCCCAGTCCCAACGCGTGCCGTGGTACGTGCCCCACGAGGACGGCAGGAAGTCCCGCGTGAGCGACTCGGGAATGATCACGAATCGCTCCAGCCACATTCCGACGTTCACGAATTGGGCGGTGATGAAGAGCCACATCGGGCTGGTGCGGAAGCGCTTCACCCACATCAGATTCGGAGCGAGGCAGTTGCAGAGGATCAGCATGTACCAGTAGTGACGGTACGGGCCGGTGACGCGGGTGTAGAAGGTGTAGCGCTCGAACGGATCGCCGCTGTAGTAGGCCATGAACATCTCGACGGCGTACGAGTAGAAGACCATCAGGCCGGTGGCCAGCATGATCTTGCCCATGTTCTCGAGATGCTTCGTGGTGATGAAGCCCTCGAGCTTGAAGGCCTTGCGCAGAGGAATGGCCAGCGTCAGAACCATGGCAAAACCCGCCACAACCGCGCCGGCGACGAAGTAAGGCGGGAAAAACGTGGCATGCCAGCCGGGCACCTGCGCCACCGCGAAGTCGAATGACACGATCGTGTGAACCGAGAGCACGAGCGGGGTGGAAAGGCCGGCCAGCAGCAGGTAGGCGTGCTCGTAGCGGTGCCAGTGCTTGGCCGAGCCGCGCCAGCCGAGCGCGCCCATGCCGTAGATGAACCGGCCGAACTTGTTCTTGGTGCGGTCGCGAAGCGTGGCCAGGTCGGGCACCATGCCGACGTACCAGAACAGCAGCGAAACGGTGGCGTAGGTCGAGACCGCGAAGACGTCCCACATCAGCGGGCTGCGGAACTGGGGCCAGATGGCCATCGTGTTCGGGTACGGGAAGAGCCAGTAGTCGAACCACGGCCGGCCGGTGTGCAGGGCCGGATAGAGTCCCGCCGATGCCACGGCGAACAGGGTCATGGCCTCGGCGAATCGGTTGATCGAGGTACGCCACTCCTGGTGCAGCAGAAGGAGAATCGCGGAGATCAGCGTCCCGGCGTGGCCGATGCCGATCCACCAGACGAAGTTGATGATGTCGAAGCCCCAGCCGACCGGATGGTTGATGCCCCACAGCCCGACGCCGACGAAGAGGATCTTCCCGATCGTCAGGTTCAGGACGAACATCCCGACCAGCGAAACGGCGAATCCGAGATACCAGCCGAGAGGCGTCTTCTTGCGAAGGACGATCGAGCTGATGTGGTCGGTGATCGTCGCGAACGTGTGTCCCGGCTCGACGATCGGCTGCGGAATGAACCGATCCGGCACCGATTCGAGCTGCCTCGTCGGTCGGATCTCGTGGAGGGGTGGTTGGTCGCGTTCTGCCATTCGTAGCTCTTGCTGTCAGTCGTGGGTGTCAGGTGTCGGGTGTCGGGTGTCAGGTCTCCGGAGAACCGACGGCTTGGTCTTCCCGACACCCAAGACCCGACACCCGAGACCCCGGCTCACGCCTTGATCTCCGGGTTCGGATTGCGAATGTTCGCGAGATAGGTGGTGCGCGGACGGGTGTTCAGGGTCGGTAGCAGCGAATAGTTGGTGGGCTCGGCTTTCAGCTGCGAGACGCGGCTGTTGGGATCGTTGAGGTCGCCGAACACGATGGCCTCGGTCGGGCAGGACTGCTGGCAGGCCGTGACGATCTCGCCGTCGCGGACGCGGCGCCCTTCCCGCTCGGCAGCGATCTTGGCGGTCATGATCCGCTGCACGCAGTAGGTGCACTTCTCCATGACGCCGCGGGTGCGGATGGTGACATCGGGATTGCGCATCGGCTTCAGCGCCGGCGTGTCGTAGTCGGCGTAGTGGAAAAAGTTGAAGCGGCGCACCTTGTACGGACAGTTGTTCGAGCAGTAGCGCGTCCCGACGCAGCGGTTGTAGGTCATGTCGTTGAGCCCGTCGACGCTGTGAGAAGTGGCGCCGACCGGACAGACCGGCTCGCAGGGCGCGCTCTCGCACTGCATGCACGGCACGGGCTGGTGGAAGACCTCGGGATTGTCGGGGTTGCCGCGGTAGTAGCGGTCGATGCGCAGCCAGTGCATCTCGCGCTCGCGGACGACCTCGTCCTTGCCGACGATGGAAATGTTGTTCTCCGACTGGCAGGCGATGACGCAACCGTTGCAGCCGGTGCAGACGCTCATGTCGATCGACATCGCCCAGCGGTACTCGGGATAGTCGTACTGCGGGTACATCGACTGGCTCGGGTCCGGCTCCTCGTCGTGGGCGAAGTTCGGGTCGCGCAGGTACTCGGCAAACGAGGCCTCGCGAATGATGCCGCGCTCCCCGACCACGCGCGGATCGATGGTCTGGTGCTCCTGCACGCAGGCCACCGGATACGCACCTCGTTTCGAGTCCTCGACCTGCGCGCCGGGACCGCCGTTCATGGCCGTCGAGAAGCGCATGCGATAGATGTCGGCGCCGATGCCGTCGCCGATCTTGCCGGCGTGCTCGCGGCCGTAGCCGTAGGTCACCGTGGCCGTGTCGTCTGCCTGGCCGGGAATGACCCAGACGGGAAGCGTCTGGGTGATGCCGCGGAAGGTGAGATGCACGAGCTTCGTGCGCCGCTCGTTGGTCATCGAGTCGGGCGGATCGACGCCGTACTTCTCCGCGGTGCGCGGTGACATCAGCAACACGTTTTCCCAGCCGATCTTGGTCTGGGGTTTCGGCAGCTCCTGCAGCCAGCCGTTGTTCGCGAAACGGCCGTCGTAGATCGTCGGATCGTGTTTCAGCTCGAGCTCGAGACCGCTTTGCTGCGGGCTCGCCTGCGGCGCGGGAATGGCTGTCGATGCGGCGGCGGCGCGCGGCGGGAGGGCCGAGCCGGCCACGACTCCGTCGTTCAGCCATTTCTTCCACATCACGTCGAAGGGGTCGTCTGCCATCAGGCCGGTTGCCGTCTCCGGTGGTGCGGGCGGCGCGCCGTTCTTCACACGCCAGAAGGTCCGCACGACCTCGTAAGGCGGCCGATCGAGACCGCCGATCAGCGCCGCCATCACCTCGATCGACGAGCGGCCGTTGTACAGCGGCGCGATGAGCGGCTGCTGGATCGTGACCGTGCCGTCGTGGGCGCGGGCATCGCCCCACGTCTCGAGGTAATGAGTCTCGGGGATGTGCCAGTGCGAGAGCAGCGAAGTCTCGTCGTAGTGCGAGCTGAGGTGCACGCGGAACGGCACCTTGTTCATCGCATCGCGGAATCCAAAGTCGGCCGGAGCGTCGAAGACGGGATTGCCGCCGAGGATGACCAGGGCCTTGACGACACCGGCGTGCATGTCGGCCGACAACTGCCGCAGCGACTCCAGATGGTTCGCCGGCATCACCTCGGGGCTGTCGGTGACGAGCACGGTCGAGCCGATGTTGCCGAGGGTCTGGTTGATCGCATGAGCGATGGCGTGCACCACCGGAGGCTGATCGTCGCCGGCGATGACGACGCTCGCTCCGCGGTTCTTCTGCAGGTCGCGGACGAGCGCGGCGATCCAGGGGCCGTTCTCCGTGGCGCTTCCCTGAGCGGCGAGCCCCAGGCCGGCGGCAATGGCGCGCGCATACGCCTCGACCTGCGATGGCCGCACTGGCAGCCGGTGGTCGGCGACAGAGCCGGTGCTCGAGTAACTCGCCTCGACGGCGTAGAGGCGGTTGATCGCCGTCGTCCCCTTGCGCACGCGCCGGCGCGCCGCGAAGTCCTTGGCGTAGCGAAGGTGCCCGGGACCGTCCTCGAGGAAATTCGACGACAGGGCCACGATGACGTTCGCCTTGGTCAGGTCGTAGACGACGTTCACGTAACTCCCGAACGCCATCCGCGCTCCTTCGCGGATGTTGTCGCGCGCGACCGGCTCCCACTGGTGCCACTTCACGCCCGGATACGCGGCCAGGAACTGCTGCAACTGGTCGCCGAGCGTCGGCGAGGTAATGGTCTGCGTCAGGAGGCGCAAGCCGTTGCCGCTCGCCTTCGCCGCAGAGAGCACCGGCTGCAGCGCCGCAATGAACTCGCTCCACGTCGAGATCTCGCCGGTCTGGCGGACCACCTGCGAGCGGTCGGGATCGTAGAGGCTGAGGATCGAGCCCTGCATGAAGACGTCACTCGCGCCGCGGCTGGAAGGATGATCGGGATTGCCTTCGATCTTGGTCGGATGAAATTCGTGGGACTCCGCCAGAACGCCGGTGGCGTAGCCGCCCAGCGTCATCGCCGTGGCGAAGAACATCGGCTGGCCCGGGACCCAGTCCTGCGGCTGCTTCACGTAAGGAACGATCGACTGCTCGGGCTGGCGGCACGCTGCCAGGCCGGCGAAGGCCATCGACGCGCCCATGAGCTTGACGAAGCTGCGCCGGTCGACGCCGCGGCTGAGAGCCACCGCCTGCTGCGGGAACTCGTCCTGGAAGAAGGCGTCGAACTCGTCGCTGCGCGACAGCTCTTCGAGGCTGCGCCAGTACTCGCGGCCGCGAAGATCGCCGATGCGTGCGCGGAAGGACTTGAAGTCGAGATTCTTGCTATTGCTCATGGGCGAACGGTTCTTGGCTCTCAGCTCTTGGCTCTCAGCTCTTGGCTCTTGGGACCATGCAGCCTCCCAAGAGCCAAGAGCCAACAGCCAACCGCTTCAGTAGTGACACGTCGAACAACTGGTCCTTTTCTTGATCTGGTACAGGCGGACCAGCTGCGGTCCGATCTTGTCCTGGTCCTTGGCGACGTAGGCCATGTTGAAGACCTGATTGCGCGGCCGGACGAACTGCTCCGGATGGCGATGACAGGCGAGACACCACTGCATCGTCAGCGGCGCCTCCTGATACGTGAGCGGCATCTTGTCGATGCGGCCGTGGCAGGAGACGCAGCCGATCCCCTTGGCCACGTGGATGCTGTGGTTGAAGTGCACGAAATCGGGTAGACGGTGCACGCGGCTCCAGACCAGCGGCCGGCCGGTGGCGTAGCTGAGGCGCACCGGCTCGAGCATGGCGGCATTGGTCCAGATCTGGGCGTGGCAGTTCATGCAGGTCTGCGTCGGCGGGATGCCGGCGAAGTTCGAAGTCTCGACGGCAGTGTGGCAATAGCGGCAGTCGATGCCCAGGCCGGAGACGTGGTGCTGATGGCTGAAGGGAACAGGCTGTTCACGCTCGACGCCCTGGTTGGTGAAGAAGGGAGAGCGGATGATTCCGCTGATGAGATAGAAGACGAGACCGACGATGAAGACCGCCCCAAAAATGGTGACGCGCGAAATCGTGTTGGCACTGCGGTGGAAAATCTGTGCCATCGAGGCTGGTCCCGTCCAAGCGTGATTTCAAAAGTCAAAGGGGGCAGTGGACTCGCACTGCGGAGGCGCGGTCAGTCAACTCGCGCGCCGCGCCGGATCATACACAAAACTCGCTCTCGCGCAAGGGCAGAAATTCAGTGATACGACGCACTTCACGTTGTGAGCAACCATCCGTTTCACTTGGGGTCCCAACAAAGTTCAAACGCGCGAAACACCTCCCGAAACCACAAGTGCCATGATGCTGGTGCTGTCGGCCTCGAGCGGGGTCACGCGGGATGCCGGAACCACCAGCAAAACTCCCGCCATGCTGTACGAGAACGGAAGGTAGACCGCGACACGGTCATTCATCGACAGGAAGGCGAGGTCGCTCTGCGTCACGAATCCGAGCGTCGTCACCGTCTCCGATAACGCCACCGCGACCGGCCGATCGAAGCGCTTCCTGTCGCCGACGAAGGCCTCGAGCAGGTCCTTCACCGCGGCGTAGATGATCCGGATCAGCGGCGCGCGCGTGAACAGCGCGTCGGTCATCCTCACCAGCTTCCGCCCGACGAAGTTCGAGGCCAGCGCGCCGACGACGATGGTGCCGGCGAGCAGCACCAGGATGCCCAGGCCCGGCGCACGCCACCCGAAAAGCCGGTCGCCCAGGATGTTGTCGAACGTGACGAATACGTAATAGAGGACCCAGATCGTGGCGGCAACCGGAACGATCACCACCAGGCCGCGGAGGAAGTTCTTGATGAGCCAGTTCATGGCAGCAAGAGTAGCCGGGAGTGGTCGCGAGGTCACGAGGTCGCGAGGTCGCGAGGTTGCGAGGTTGCGAGGTTGCGAGGTTGCGAGGTTGCGAGGTTGCGAGGAGAAGACGATGAACCGGGATCGCCCACCGCGTAACCTCGCAACCTCGTAACCTCGCAACCCAACCCTCTAAGGATTCTTCAGCAACCTCTCGACCGCTTCGATCGCGATCGACCGCCGCTCCTCCCACCCGCCGCGGATCAGCACCACCGCGGCTCCATGCTCGGCCAGCACGCGCCGGAACAGCTCCAGGTGCGCGGCGCGATCCTCGGCGGCGTCCCTCGCGGCATCGCGCACGAACGGCACGTCGATGTCGTGCAAAAGGTAGACGTCCGAGCGGCGCGCCCGTGCTTCGGTGGCAAGCCACTGGGGGACGAAGTCGTAGTAGTACCGCGCGTAGACGATCGTGCTGATCAGGTCGGTGTCGAAGACGAGCAGCCGCTTCGCGCTCCCGACGAGGCGCTCCTCGTTGGCGATCTGCCCGCGGCCGATCGGCTCGACGTCGTCGCGCGTCAGCTCGCGGCCGACCGCGAGCGCGTATTCGCGCGAGTACTCCGGCACCCAGACCGTTCCGTAGTGCGTCGCCAGCAGCGCCGCCAGCGTCGTCTTCCCGGTGCACTCAGGGCCGGTCACACAGATGCGGAGGTGGCGAGCGAGCGTTTCCATTCGACGAAACCCCGAATCGCGAGCACACAGAAGAGCGCATAGAGCGCCGCGGTCAGCGCGCGGTGACCGAAGAGAAACATCGGCACGTAGATGAGGTCGACCATCAGCCAGATCAACCAGTTCTCGAGGAGCTTCTCGTTCATCATCCACTGCCCGACGAGGCTGAAGGCAGTGGTGAACGCATCCGAGAAGGCGAAGACTTCATCGCTGGTCCACCGCAGCAGGCCGATGATCGCCGCGGTCAGGACGATCCCCGAGAGCGCGCACCCGATCCACTGCCGCGCCGTCGTCTTCCTCACGTGCAGCTCGCCGTGATTGACGCCGCCGTGCAGCCACTCGTACCAGCCGTGAATCGAGAGGATGAGGTAGACGATCTGCAGCGCGGCGTTGGAATAGAAGCGCGACTGGTAGAAGACCACGCCATACAGGATGACGCTGGCAATCCCGGTCGGCCAGGTCCAGATGTTCTGCTTCACCGCCAGCCAGACGTTGGCCAGGGTGAAGACGACGGCGGCGATTTCGAGTGGGGACATTGATCAGATCGAGGCGGCGCAGTTTATCGCGCCCCCGTCACTCTGAGCCGGCGCAACCGCGGGGGCGGCGGATGGGCGGGAGCGGTGGAGCGCGGCGAAGAGTCTCTTACCGGGACGATTGGCAGGTTTGAGACTCTTCGCCGCGCTACGCCGCTCCATTCTGTCTCCGCCGGCTCAGAGTGACGGGGCGCGCTCCGCTGATCCCTCGAGGTCAATCAAAAAATCACATCTTCACGTTCAACATCACCATCACGTTCCTCGTCGCCTGCGGGTAGTAGTAGGGAATCCCGCTGATCGACTCGGCGCCGCTCGGGTCGCGGTTGAGGAAGAGATAGCTGTAGCCGCTCGGATAGACGCGCCTGTTGTTCAGGATGTTGTTCACCTGCACGGTCAGCCGCGGCGTGCCGCGGTTGACCCAGCGAGCGAGCGACGCCGACACGTTGCCGTCGAGGACGAAGAACGACGGCGCCACGAGGTCCGGATTGTCCGTGTTGTCGAGGTACGACTTCGCCACGTACCGACCGGTCACGCTCGCGCCGAC
The DNA here is from genome assembly GCA_021781455.1 of Acidobacteriota bacterium. Taxonomy (GTDB): domain Bacteria; phylum Acidobacteriota; class Thermoanaerobaculia; order Gp7-AA8; family Gp7-AA8; genus JAJXWV01. Next base: position 73,568 of record JAJXWV010000015.1, read on the forward strand.
CATCGACTGCGGCGACCAGTCCACGGTCTGGTTGACGATCATGCGGGGCGTGAGCAGCGGCTCGACGTTGGTAAACGTCAGCGGCTTGCTGCCGACCCAGTTCCCGGCCGCGTCGTAGACGTCGTAGAACTGCGTCCAGGTGTGGATGCGGTTGCGGCTGACGTTCGCGTTCGTGCGCAAACGCAACGACGGCAGCACCTGCCACACGGCATCCAGCTCGAGACCCCGGCGGTAGCTGCGGTCGACGTTGCGCCGGAGCGCCAGACCGATGTCCGACAGCTCGCCGGTCGCGGCGATCTCGTGGCGAAACTCCATCGCGTAAACGTTCGCCTCGAGCTTGACGTTCGAGGTCTGGAAGTCGTAACCGGCTTCGAAGTCGACGAGGCGCTCCGGCCGCACGGCGTGCAGATCGTGCGGGATCGTGGCGTTGTCCTCACCCTGGAAGAGGTCGTTCCGGGCCGGCTCGCGCGTCGACACCCCGACCGACGTGTAGACACTCGACAAGGGTGAGAGCTCGCGGCGGGCGCCCAGCTTGGGGTTGAAAAAGGTCCAGCGAATCGGGGCAATGGCCACGTCGCCGTGGTAGTGGAAATCCTTCGTCCGGAGCTGGTTGTCCGAATAGAAGAGCCACTTCGACGCCGTCCAGGTGAACTTGGCGAAGGCGTTCGCCTCGCTGTTCGTCCCGTAGTTCCAGTAGTCGCGCGGGCCGCCCACCAGATCGCGCGTGTGGACGCGGCGGAAGTGATTGATGTTCACGCCGTAGTTCGCACTGAGCGCGCCCCGATTCCAGCTGAGCGCGACCATCGAGCCGACGAGCATTCCGTCCAGGCCGTACTGGCGCAGGCCGGTCTGCGAAGCCTCGTCGTCGAACAGCCGATACCAGCCGAAACCGCGCTGGTAATAGGCCGAGGCCGTCACGTTCGTGGAGTCGGAGATCGAGCGGATGTACTGCAGCTGCGCCAGGTCGTAATCGAAGTTGTCGTGATCGGCGGGCGACAGCGGGTTGGCGCGCATGTTCGTCTGAATGGTCTGGAGATCGGGCGCGTCCCACGATTGCTGCTGGTGCTCGTGCCCCGCGAAGCCCGTGATCCTCAACTGAGATTTCTCGCCTTGCCTGGCGGCGCTGATGAAGAGGTTGTGCTGGTCGATGCCGGAGTGCTCCCGGAATCCGTCGGTCCGGTTCACGGACAGCCGGGCGTATCCGAGAAACCCTCCCGGGAGAAGGCCGGTCTGGTATCCCACCGTCGCGAAGCGCGTCCCGAAGGAGCCGCCGGCCACCTGCGCGTCGACGCTGCTCTTCTGCGCCAGGTCGATGCTCTGCAGGTTGACCGATCCGCCGAACGACGGGGCGCCGAACGTCGACGTTCCCACCCCGCGCTGGATCTGGATGCTCTCGAGCGAGCGCGCGAGATCCGGAAAATCGGCGAAGTACGTGGCCATGTCTTCCGAATCCGCGAGCGGCACTCCGTCGAGCGTGAAGTTGATGCGCGTCGGAGCGACGCCCCGCAGCGTGATGTACGAATACCCCGAGCTGCCGATGCCCGACTCGGTATAGGCGTTGATCGACGGCGCAGCGCGGAGAAGCAGGGGAATGTCCTGATTGTGGTAGTCGGCCTCGATCTCGAGCTTGTCGATGGTCGTCTTCGTCACGGGCGTCTCCGGCTCCGCGCGGATTCCGGAGACCACGATGCTCTCGGCGAGAACGGGATGGAGATCGACCTCGACGACGGCGCCGCTGGCGGTGTCGATGTTCAGGGCGTCCGGCTGAAAGCCAGTGCGCACGACGCGGAGGACGTGCCGCCCCGCGGCGGCCTCGAAGGCGAAGGTGCCATCGGCGCCCGTGGTGAGCGCGCGGCCGTCATCGAGCGTGACCGCGGCGCCGGCCACCGGCTGCCCGGCCGGATCCTTGACGACGCCCTTGATCGTCGTGGCGAATGCGGCGATCGGGAAGAGAAGAACGAGAACTGCGGAACGGACGAATGCGCTCATGGAAGCCTCCGATTCGTTCCGCACGAGATCGCAGAGCGCAGATCGCAGATCGCAGATCGCAGGTGTGGATGGCCCTGCGATCTGCGATCTGCCATCTGCGAGCTGACAGCGGAACGCAGCGTTTCCAGGAGTCCTACTGTGGTGGTGTGGTCGAGAGAGTGTTCAGCTTGCCTTTCCCTACGCCGGTATGAACCGGATCAGGTTCGGAGGGTCTGATCTCAGGCCGTGAGGCCACCCCTAGGCTCCAACTACGCAATCGAGTTTAGCACGATCGATTTCTTCACTCTGCATTCAGAAAGTGGGGTCTTCCGGGATTTCCGTGGGTGAGATGGGATTGGGCTTTGACAGCTGGGTTCATGGCTGCTGAGTGGAACGTTTGCGGAGAACCCCTCACCGCTAGCCGTCTGACGTCCAAGTCGCCAGTGGGGTCGAGGCGGCGGAGCCGCCGACATCATTCAGCGGCGCGCCGTCAGGCCGCCGTTCGATCGGCCCGACCCAGCGTCCGAGCACGCGCAGCGCGCGACAGATCAACGGTCTGTTCCTGCGGCCTTCTGTCGGGCACTTCGCGCCCTCGTACGCTGATGCGATCGCCTCTCCGGCGGCCTGACGGCCGCCGCTAAATTCTTACGGCGGCTACGCCGCCTTAAATCCGCCACTCCGCGGCTGGAGTGCCCTCTTCGAAATTTCGCCGGACCCACTAGGTATCCGGAAGAGCCAGAAAGTGAAGTCAGAACGCAGAATTGAGAATCAAGAAAGCGTGAAGGGAAGACTTGTCGTCATCGCAGCGTCATCTTCACCGACGACTTCGTGGCTACTCCGTCGAGGATGGCACGCGGGTCGGTCGAATTCGTGGCGTCCGCGGCACCGCTCGAAGCCAGACGCGCTTCGATGTGGATCCGCGAGGGCAGCGGATCGCCCATCATCGAATCGCTCGAGCTGAGCTCGACGGTGGTCGGGAACGACGAGACCATCAGCTTCTTCACGGCCACCGGCGGCCCGCCAGCCTGTCCCTCCGGACGGGCGAAGACGAAGACCACGCCGCTTTTCGGGTTGGCCTTCGGATCGATGTTCAGCGTGATGTGCACCGCGTCGGCAGCTGGGGCGGCTGCGGGAGGCGCGCCACCCATCATGCCCGCACCGGCCGAGGCCTGGAGCGGAGCGGTCGCGCCTCCGACGGGTGGATGTCCCGGCGGGAGGTTGGCCGTGTCGGTGCCCGGCTGCAGCGGAGGCGCGGCCGGTTGCGCCGGGGGATGGGAGCGCATCTCGGCGAGCACTTCGCGAAGGCGCTTCTCCTGTTCCGGATGCGCCTTCACGGCGCTGTTGATCGCTGCGTCGGCCTCCGCGGTATTTCCCTGCTGCGTGGCAATGAACGCGAGAGCAACCCAGCCGTCCGTGATGGACGGATCCTTCCTGGTCGCCGCCTGCAGCATCGACTTGGCCTGATCGATCTGCCCCATCGACATGCGCACGATGGCGTTGTAGGTCTGGGCGCGCGGCTCGTCGGGGTTCTTGTCGAGGATGGCCTTGGTCTGCGCGAAGACCCCCATGAGGTTGTCGCGATCGAGATAGGCGCGGGTCAGGGCGATGCGTTTCTCGACGTCGTCGGGACTGGCGCTGACCTCCGCTTCCAGCTGTTTGATGGCCGGGTCATTGGCGGCCTGGACACCGGGATGATCGGCGGGCATGGCCTCCTGCTGCGCCATGTTGGTGCCGCCGGTCGGACTGCCGCCGGCGTTGCGGTCCTTTGCCGAGCTGTAGACGTAGAAGCCGAGCAGGCCGACGCCTGCGATCGAAGCGACGCCCCAGATGAACCCCTTGACGGATGGATTGCGTGCGAAGAAACCATCCGCGGCAGCAGCGGGGGCAGCGCCTTTCGCACCCGCGCCTGCGCTCTTCGTCTTCGCAGCCACCTTCTGACCGTCGAGCGCCCGCAGCACCTCGGCGGTCTTGACCTCGAGGCGGTGACGCTCTTCGCCCTCAGTGACACCTTCGTCATCGAGCTCGCGCAACTGCTGGATCAGCGCGTCGCGCCGGGCCTGCAGCTCGCGAAGCTCGAGATCGTGCTCGTCTGCTGCGGCCGTGTTCTGCCGGCGCCGTGCGTAGACGTAGATGAACATCACGCCGAGGACGAGCCCCGACAGGAGGATTCCGATTGCACTGAGCCAGTCGGTGGAGCCGCCCATCACTTGTCACCTTTCACGAGCTCGCGCACTCGCGCGAGGTAGGGATCTTCTTCTTCGTGTGGGGCAGGCTTTCCAGCCTGCCCTTCTTCGTCAGGCTTTCCAGCCTGCCCTGGGGACGGGTTGGAAAGCCCGTCCGACACGGGGGATGCGGCCGGCGCCTTCTCGAGGCTGCGGATCTTCGAGAAGACGATGATCACGCCGATGGCGAGCGCCAGCACCGGGAGCACCCACACGAGCGTGTTCACGCCCTGGAACTTCGGGCTGAGCAGGACGAATTGTCCGTACGAATGCTCGAAGTACTTGTAGATCTGTTTGTCGCTGAAGCCGCGGGAGAGGAGCTCGCGCACCTGGCCCTTCATGTTCGTGGCCATCTCGGAGGGCGAGTCGGCGATGGCCAGGCCCTGGCAGACCGGGCATCGGAGGGTGGCGGCGAGCTCCTGCGTGTGGCGGGTCAGCTCGTCGCCGGTCAGTGGCGTTCCCCGCGGCTTGCCGACGAACTGTTCCGCGTCGGGGACCTTGACACCCTGTACGTCCTGCTGGGCGATCGCCGCCAGGGCCACGAGCGCCAGAAGAATGGACATCAAAACGATTGCGGTTCGGGACATTGTCGATTTCCTGTTGATGTCGCGCCTATCGGCACGACCCCTGATCCGGCCTTCGGCCACCTTCTCCCCGCTGCGGCGGGGAGAAGGATCTCGATGGATGCTCATCGTCGATACTCCTGCCCGCTGCTCGCTGCCCGCTTCATCGCATGGCCTTGGCGAGGTTCTCCTCGATGATGTCGGGCGTCATCGGCCCTTCGAACTTCGCGACGATCGTCCCGTTCTTGTTGAGGAAGAACGTCTCCGGAACGCCGCCGACGCCATAGGCGATGGCGGTCTTTCCCTTTTCGTCGACCAGCGTGGGATAGGCCCAGCCGCGCTGGCGGAGGAAGTCGACGATCTTGCTCTCGTCGTCCTGGAAGACGACGCCGAGAAACTGCACCTGATTGCCGGCGCTCTGCGCGGTGGCAGTGAGCGTCGGATGCTCGTCCCAGCAGGGGCGGCACCAGGTGGCCCAGAAGTTCAGGACCACGGGCTTGCCGCGGTACTGCGCCAGGTCGATGGTCTCGTCGCTGCCGACGGCCTTGAGCGCGAAGTCGGGCGCCGGACGGCCGACCAGCGGCGAGTCGATGTGCTGCGGATCCTTCCCCAGGCCGAAGTAGAGGACGACGACCAGGGCCAGGGCGATGACGATGCCGATTGCCAGGACGGTTCGGTTCATGATGTCAGGTCAATGCCGCGGTTTCCGCGACGGCCGGGGCCGCGGAGTCCTGCGGCTCCAGTACGGTCACGGCGCTTCGCGTCGGAATGATGGCGATCACGCCCCCGACGCCCATCAGCAGGACGGCGATCCAGATCCAGGAGACCATCGGCGTGATGAGCAGCAGCAGCCCGGCGTTTTCACCGCTGCCGTCGAGATTCATGATCGAGACGTAGAGATCGCCGGCCAGCGTGGAGTGGACGGCGGGAGTACCGATCGGCTCGCGCATGGTGGCGTACTGGTTCATGCGCGGTTCGACCACTTCGATCTGCTTTCCGTCTTTCGCGACGGCCACACGGGCTATGGTAGCCACGCGGTTCGGCTCGTTGCGGGTCTCGGTCCCGAGGAACGTCAGCGTGTATGCACCGATCGATGCCGATTGTCCCCTGGCCAGCGACACCTCGCGCTGCGTGCGCGTCGTGCTGCTGACGGCAATGGCCACGATGACGATCACCGCACCGGCGTGGATGATGTACGACGCGAAGCGCCGCCGTCCGCGCTTGAACTGCGCCTGCACGGTGGCGGTGACGAGTGAGTCGCCTCGCTTCATGCGCTGCACGACCGGCTTCCACATCTCCGCGAGTGTGACCTGCGCCGCGTATCCGCCGAAGACGAGCGTCAGCAGCGTCCAGGCGTTCCGCGCGCCGAGCGCGTAGCCGATGATTCCGACGAGCGCCGCGCCGATCAGCGGCGGCAACAGCGAGCGCCTGACCTGTTCCTTCGAGGCCCTGCCCCACGGCAGCGCCGGACCGACGCCGAGCAGGAACACGAGAGCCGTTCCCACCGGGACGACCATGCTGTCGAAGTACGGACGGCCGACGCTCATCTGCTTGCCGCGCAGCGCTTCCACGACCAGCGGGAAGACCGTTCCGATCAGAACGGTGAAGGTGAACAGGACGAACAGAAGGTTGTTGAGGAGGAACATCCCTTCGCGGCTGACTGCGCCGTCGATGCGCCCTTCCGCTTCGAGGGAGTCGATGCGCGTGGCCAGAAGTGCGACCGAACCGAGGAGCACGGCCGCCAGGAAGACCAGGATCGTCGGCCCGATGGAGCTCTGGGTGAACGAGTGGACGGAGTTGAACACGCCCGAGCGGGTCATGAAGGTGCCGAGGATGGTCAGGAGGAAGCTCCCCTGGATCAGCGTCACGGTCCAGCCCTTCAGCACTCCGCGGCGCTCCATCACCACCGCGCTGTGCAGAGCGGCCGTGGCCGTGAGCCACGGCAGCAACGAGGCGTTCTCGACCGGATCCCAGGCCCAGTAGCCGCCCCAGCCGAGCACTTCGTACGCCCACCAGCCGCCTAACATGATGGCGATGGTGAGGAAAATCCATGGCAGCATCAGCGCCGTGCGCATCGGCTTGAGGAAGGCCAGCCCCAGGCGGCCCCGCAGCAGTGCCGCCGTCGCAAAGCCGAACGGGATGGTCATGCCGACGTACCCGAGATAAAGGAACGGCGGGTGGATGATCATGAGGACGTGGTTCTGCAGGAGCGGGTTCGGCCCCGGCCCGTCGGTGGGCGGCATCGCCACGCTCAGGAACGGGCTGGCCGGACCGGCGATCAGGAAACTGAAGAACGAGGCGCAGGCCAGCCACGTGGCGATCGAGTACGCCATGTACTCTTCGTGATCCTTGCGAGTGAGGAACGTGGCCGCGGCGATGTAGAGGCCGAGCACGAATCCCCAGAAGAGGATCGATCCTTCGAGCGACGACCAGAGGCTGACGATCGTGACCCACAGCGGCGTCGAGAGCGAGCCGACCTGAGCGACATAGCTGACTGAAAAGTCGTGGGTGATCAGCGCCTTTTCCATGACCGCCGTGGCCACGACCATCAAGGCGGCGAACGCATACGCAAAGCGCTGCGTCCATTTCAGTCCTTCACGCGATCGCTTCGCGCCGGCGGCGAAGCCGAGCACCGCTCCCGTCGTGGAGACGAGGAGAGAGCCCAGGATGAGAAAACGTCCGAGAGTGGCGTTCATGGGGATCCTTTACTTGCTGGAGTCGCTGAGGCCTTCGGTCGACTGCATGAGCTTCTTCAGCTCTTCCTTGTTCATGGGATGACCGGCTTTCGGCGCCTTGTACTGGTTGTTGTGGGAGACCATCAGCCGGTTGCACTGGAAGTAGCCGGCGCGCGTCATCGTCCCTTCCACGACCACGCCGATGTTCTCGCGGAACATCTGCGGCGGGACGCCGTTCGATTTGACGTGCACCATGCCGGTGGCGTCCTTGACGTCGAACTCCAGCCCCGAGACGCCGCTGCGGTTCCTGATCGAGCCCGGCACCACCATGCCGCCCAGCCGGATCGAGGCGCCGTAGGCCTTGTCGCCGGCGGCGTGGAGGTCAGTGGGTGTCCAGTAGTAGACGAGATTCTTGTTGATGCCACCGGCGGCGATCACCATGAATGCGATCGCCGCTACGGCGAAGGCGCCCACCATGAACAGGCGCGTCTGCCGCCTCATGGCGGCACTTGCAGTCGGATTGCTGGCCACGTTGCTCATTGGTCTTCCCGTTCCTCGGCAGCGCGTCTGGTCTCTTCGCGGAACCGCATCACCAGACTCAGTCCATAAATCGCCAGAATCGAAAACGTCACCGTGTACGCGGCGATGACAAAGCTCCAGCCGCCGGTTACCACTCCTCCGGTCATACGGCCTCCCCCAGCTCCGCTTCCAGCAGCGGCGGCGGCGCGAGCTCGTTCTCGAGGCGCAGCTTCGACACGCGGGCGCGGAGCAGAATGAATGCGGTCATCAGAAAGAGGATTCCGAACGCATTGGCGCGCAGCGGGATCCAGAAAGGCTCGGAGACGGTGTTCGGATTCGACTGCAGCTGGTGCAGTGAGTTCCACCAGCGCACCGAGAAGTAGACGATGGGCACGTCGACGTAGGCGATGATCGTGGCCACGCTCGACCAGATGCCGCGCTTGACCGGATCGTCGACGAATTTGCGCAGAGCCAGAATGCCGAGAAAGGCGAAGATCAGCACTGCCGTCGTGGTCAGCCGCGGATCCCAGTCCCACCACACGCCCCAGGTCGGCTTGGCCCAGATCGCGCCCTGGCAGCAGAGGAGAAATCCGAGGACGACGCCCACCTCGATGGAGCCTTCCATCAACGCGTCCCATTTCCAGTCGCCTTTGAACAGGAAGAGGATGGCGCAGGCGAAGGCGAAGGTCAGCGCCAGCAGCCCGTTCCAGGCCGTCGGCACGTGGACGTACATGATCCGCTGCACCTCGCCCATGAACCGCTCGGGGGGCGCGACGAAGAGGCCGAAGTACGTGCCGAGCACGAGGAAGCAGACGGCGATCCCGAACAGCAGCTTCACGTTCGACAGCGAGCCGCCCAGGTCATCGCCGGCCAGAAAAATGATCGCGCCGATCAGGCCGCCGAAGACCGCGATCAGGGTGCGGACCGCGAGGGGCAGGCCGAGCGATAAATCGGCGTGCAGGTACTCGTCGGCCAATGTCACCACCAGGCCGATGTACACGGCGATGCAGAGCAGGGCGATGGCGATGGCTCTGCCGAGATTGCTTCTTGTTTGTGTGGGGGTCATAGCCACTTCCGTCATTCTTCGACGACTCGTCCGAACAAAAGTCCGCAGAGGGACCAATAAATTGCGTCAAAGGCGATCAGCAACGAGATCCACGACTTCAGCTGGCCCATCGGATCGCCGAGGATGATCAGCGAGGTCGCTTTGACCGACGCCAGGAGGGCCGGAACGATCAGTGGGAAAAGGAGCAGAGGCAGCAGAGTCTGCTTCGAACGAACCTGCGCCGTCATGGCCGCGTAGAGCGTGCCGGGGGCGGAAAGTCCCGCCGCGCCGAGAGCGACGACCACGAACAGCTCCGGAATCCGCATGGTGCCGGCGTCGTACAGGATGACCATGACCGGTACGAGCGCCATCCCGAGAATCACGAGCTGGATCCAGTTCGCGATGGCCTTGCCGTAATAGAGCGCGCGGGGGTTCGCCGGTAACAGCAGCAGCCCTTCCAGAGCCCGGTTCTCCATCTCGGCGTGATAGCTCTCCGCGAGCGTCAGCGTCGACGACAGCAGCAGGCCCAGCCAGAGGAAGCCCGCGGAGTACAGCCGCAACGCTTCGGCAACGGGACCGACGGCAAAGCTGAACAGCAGCAGCGCGGCCGCACCGAAGACGAACACGGCCATCATCTGCGCCCGCGTGCGCCACTGCAGGAGCATTTCCTTGCGCAGCGCAGCGGTCAGCATGCGACCCCCGGCTCGCGCCCTGCGCTCCGCGCTCTGCGATCTGCGATCTGCGTCTCGTGCTCCATGACTTCCGACGCGCGCCCCGCCCACATCACCCGCCCCGCCTCGAGCAGAATCGCCTCGTCGGCCAGCCCGACGCCGCGCTCGAGCTGGTGCGTGGCGATCATGACCGTCGTCCCCTGCGCCTTCAGCTCGCGCACCACGTCGTCGACGAGCATGAAGCCTTCCGGATCGAGCTGGCCGTATGGCTCGTCGAACAGCACGAGGGTCGGCTCCTGCAGCAGCACTCTCGCGAACGACAGGCGTTTGCGCATCCCGGCCGAGAACGTCGAGACCGGGTCATCCGCACGGTTCGCGAGAGCCACCCGTTCGAGGAGCGCCATCACGCCGTTCCGTGATCGGCCGAGGTGATCGGCGGCCACGCTCAGGTTCTCGCGTGCCGTCAGCGACTCGTACAGGTAGGACTGATGGCTGAGCAACGCCATCATCCGCCGGATGTCCTCGCGGTCGCGGAGGAGGTCGAACCCGTTGATCATGGCGCGACCGCGATCGGGCCGAATGGCTGTCGACAGCACCCGGAACAGAGTCGACTTGCCAGAACCGTTGCGTCCCGCCACCATAACCACCGATCCGCTGCGGACCGTGAACGAGACATCGGCCAGCGCCCACCGCCGTCCATAGCGGCGGGCGAGGTTCTCTGCTTCGATGAGAATCGCCCCCATTGCAGGCGGGAGTTTCGACGGTGGGAGGATCAAAGGCAAGTCAGTGGGTACACATCAATGTGTGTTGCATATCACATCCACCCGTGAACCGCCTCTCCGGAGCTATCATCCGCAACATGCGCAAGGCTTTACTCCTCCCCCTCGCACTCGCCTCCGCCTGCGCTTTTCCGCCGTTCCGGCGTCCCGCAGCGCCCGCCCGGGCACCCCAACCGGTGTCGGCGACCACAAGGGCGACTCACGGCCTGTCGACCGAGGATGAAGCCCGCCTGCTGTTCCTCGAAGACCGCCGCGAATTCGACGCCGCTCTGGCGGCGCGGTGGCTGTCCAGCCCGAACCCGCTGCAGCGCACGCGGATGGTGGTGTTCCTCGCGCATGTCGGCCCGCACACCTTCGTCGACGCGAACCACAACGGGCAACGCGATCCCGGCGAGCATCAGGCAGGAGTCGATCTCCTCGGCCGTCTCATCGCCGATCCGGACCGCAATGTCCGCGAGAACGCCGCCTTCGCTCTGGGCGAGATCGGCGATCCCGCCGGTGTCGAGGCGCTGCTGCGGTTCGCATCCGATCCGAACGACGCGGCCGTGGCCGCAGAGGCGGTCGAAGCGCTCTCGAAGCTCGCAGCCAGCGTGCCCCTCGCCCGATACGCCGCATTCACGGAGGCCGGACAGCGCGAGGGCGTGCGCGTGCGCGCCATCCGTTTTCTGTTTCGCTTCAACTCCGACGAAGCGAGCGCCATCGCCGCGGACAATCTCAACGCGCCGAGTGCGGTGATCCGCGAGGCGGCGGCGTACGCTCTGTCCCGCCGCGCCTACCCCGCCGCGCGCCCGCGGCTGCAGCTGATGCTCAACGACCCGGCGCCGCTGACACGGGCCTACGCCGTGGGGGCACTGGGACGCATCGCCGCACCGGAGTCGCTGCCGGCACTGTTCGATGCGCTCCGCGACAGCTATCCGTGGGTGCGCACGAACGCCGCCGTGGCCATCGCCCGAATCGCCGCCAAAGACCCCGCGTCGATCGCAAGGCCGCAGCTCGCGCAGGACGCGCTTCACATCGCCGACGTCAGTGAGGATCCCGATCCCGGTACGCGAGCCAGCGCCATCGAGGCCCTCGGTTTCTACGCCGCGGTCAACGACTCCGCGCGCAACCGGCTCTTCGACATCGCGGCAAACGGCTCCCGCTGGGAGCGCGAGCTGGCGGCGGGAGCCATCACGCAGCAGTTCGGCGATCGGACGCCCAGCGCCGTCGACGACCTGATCGCGTCGTCGACTCCCTGGGCCAAGGTGCGCATCGCCGAGGCGAGCGCACACCTTCCGATCACGGGCGCCTCGATCCGCCGGCGACTGGCCGCCGACGCAGACGTGCTCGTGCGCGAAAACGCGATCGCTGCGATCCCCGACGCGGACGTCGACGCGGAGATCGACCTCGTGCGCGCCGCGCTCGACGACCCCGACGTGATCGTGCGCGCCAACGCCATCGACCGCTACGCGCACTCCCGCGCGCCCGACCTCGGCACGCTCGCGGCCGCTGAAACGCGGGCCCGCAACGATCGAATGAACGACGCGCGGCTGGCCGCGATCACTGCGCTGGCCGGCATCGACTTCCCCCAGCGCCAGACCCTCCTGCGTTCGCTCACCGGCGATCGCGATCCCGTGGTCCGGCGCGTGGCCGCCGACCTCATCGAGCAGAAGCTGAAGCTCCCTCGACCCCAGTACACGCCGCTGCCGATCGATCGTGCCCTCGCCGATTACGTGCACATCGTGGAGTGGTCGCACACGCCGCATAGCGCGACCATCCACATGACGCGCGGCAATATCGCAATCGCGCTGGTGGCGGCCGACGCGCCGATGACGGCGTGGAACTTCGCAGAGCTCGCGCGCCGGCGTTTCTTCGACAACACCACCTTCATGCGCGTCGTGCCGAACTTCGTCATTCAGGGCGGCGATCCGCGCAACGACATGAACGGCGGCCCTGGTTACGCCATCCGCGACGAGATCAACCTCGAGAAGTACACGCGCGGCGCCGTGGGCATGGCCCTCTCCGGACCCGATACCGGCGGCTCGCAGTTCTTCATCACGCACTCGCCCCAGCCCCATCTCGACGGCGGCTACACGATTTTCGGCAGGGTCACGGAAGGGATGACCGCCGTCGTCGACCAGGTGGAGCGCGGGGATCTGGTGGAAACGATCACGATCGACAAATAGGACGGCGCGCCTGACATCCTGAGCCGTACCGCAGCTCCGCCACTCTGAGCCGGCGCAACCGCGGGGGCGGTGGATGGGCGGGAGCGGTGGAGCGCGGCGAAGAGTCTCTTACCGGGACGATCAGCAGGTCAGAGACTCTTCGCTCTGTCCAGCCACCAGGGAGGGCAGGCTGGAAAGCCTGCCCTACACGCGGGGTTACCATTCGCCCGTGACTGCGATCCTCGGCCGCCTTTGCCAGCTGATCGGATTGCTCCTGCTTCCGATCGGGCTCTCGTACGGGCTCCTGAAAGACAACATCGGCATGGAGGTGCGACTGCTCTTCATCGGCGGAGCATTCTTCGTCCTGGGCTGGCTGATGTCGCGCCAGAAAAGTTGAGCGCAACCTCGCAACCACATGAAGTACACGGTCGTCCTCACCGCCAAATATCCGCCGATCGCGCGAGACATCCTCGCCGGAGCCTTCGACATCGTCGAGCATCCGACGGAACAGGCGCGCAGCGAGGACGACATGATCACCATTCTCGCCGAGGCCGACGCGGCCATCACTCTGCTGAGCGATCCGCTGACGCGCCTCGTGCTCTCGTCGAATCCGAACCTGCGGATGGTTGCGAACTACGCGGTCGGCACCAACAACGTCGATGTCGAAGCGGCCCGCGACCTCGGCATCACCGTCACGAACACTCCGGGCGTTCTCACCGATGCGACCGCCGACCTGACCATGGCGCTGATCCTGGCGATCACGCGTCGAGTGGTGGAAGGCGACGACGAAGTGCGCACGAGCGGCCGCTGCGAATGGGAGCCGATGAAGCTCCTCGGCATTGCCCTGCAGGGAAAGCGGCTCGGGATCATCGGCCTGGGCCGCATCGGGAGCGCCGTCGCCGAGCGGGCCCGCGCCTTCGGGATGGAGGTTATCGGGGCAAGGCGCGGCGAGAAGATCGACGAGATTCTCACGACCTGCGACGTCATCTCCCTGCACGCGCCGCTCACCGCCGAGACTCGTCACATGATCGACGCCGCCGCGCTGGCGCGCATGAAGCCGGGCGCCTTTCTGGTCAACACCGCCCGCGGCCCGCTCGTGGACGAGGACGCGCTGTGTGACGCGGTCGAGAGCGGCCATCTCCGCGGAGCCGCCCTCGACGTTTATGAATTCGAGCCCGGCGTGAGTCCGCGCCTCATGCGATTGAAGAACGTCGTCCTCGCACCGCACATTGGGTCGGCAACGGACGAGGCGCGGATCGCCATGGCCCGGATCGCCGCGACCGACGTGCTGCGGTTTTTCAACGGGCAGAAGCCGCTGAACGCGGTTACGTGAGAGCGCGCCTAACACGTGTTCCCGTCACTCTGAGCCGGCGGAGCCGCGACTCCCGTCACTCTGAGCCGGCGGAGACGCGGGGGGCGGGTGGAGCGGCGGAGCGCGGCGCAGAGTCTCCAGATTGCACGATCGCGGTGAGCCTCACGATCCTCTCCAACCCCGGTCAGAGACTCTTCGCCGCGCTCCGCCGCCGGGGGCGGCTCCGCCGGCTCAGAGTGACGGGACGCGATTCCACCGGCTCATGTTGACGGGGGCGCGGACGGCCGTCACTTCACCAGTTTCGAGATCGCGCGGAACTCGTCGGTGCCCGCCTGCACCAGCAGCTCGAACAGCACCATTTCCGTCGAGCTCAGCTTCACGCCTTCGCTCGTCAGGCGTTCGAGGGCAATCGCCTTGTTCTCGGCGGTGCGCGAGCTGACCGCGTCGGCGATGATCGTCACCTCGTACTCGTCCTGCAGCAGGTCCATCGCGGTCTGGTAGACGCAGACGTGCGTCTCCACACCCGCCAGCAGGATCTGCGTGCGATCGAGCTCGCTCAGCCGGGTCTCGAAGGCAGCGCAGCCATGAGCCGAAAAACACGACTTCTCGATCGGCTCGTATCCGCCGGATTCGCGCAGCACATTCCTGATGCTCTCGACCGTCGGGCCGAGTCCTTTCGTGTACTGCTCGGTCAGGATGACGGGAACGCCGAGGATGTGGCTGCCGCGGATCAGCCGGCCGACGTTCGAGACGACCACGGCAGCGCGGTCGATCACCGGAAGCATCCGCTCCTGAACATCGATGACCACGAGGATGGCCTTGTTTCGATCGAGCTTCATGACGGCGGGACTATATCCGAGCGCCGATGGAGTGCGGACGTCCTCGTCCCCTTCCGCCGGACGTCTCGTCCGGCGGAGTTGACGACATCGAAACACCGCGGCACGAGGACGTGCCGCGGAGGCGGACGAGACGTCCGCACTCCAATTGCTGCACCGCGGGTAATCATGGCCGGTCACACTGACGCTCAGCACTCAGCACTCGGGACTAGAATCCCGCGCGTGACCGCTCGCCGCAAAGGCATCCTTTACGTCCTCGGTGCGGCGCTGCTGTGGTCGACCGGCGGCATCGGCATCAAGGCCGTGGACGAGCCGCCCCTGGTCGTCTCCTTCTACCGCTGCCTGTTCGCCGCGATCACGCTCCTGCTGCTGCTGCGCGGCCGCGCCTTTACGCGCCGATGGAAGTCGACCGGCGTGTTCCTCATCGCCATCTTCAGCTACGGTCTCTGTCTGATCACGTTCGTGCTGGCGACCAAGTGGACCACCGCGGCCAACGCCATCTTCCTGCAGTACGCCGGCGCGGTGTGGGTGCTCCTGCTGTCGCCACTCGTCCTGCACGAGCCGATTCGCGCGCGTGACGTGGCGGCCATCGCCGCCGCCTTGTGCGGCATGGCCCTTTTTTTCGTCGGCCGCTTCGAAGGTCACGGCATGGCCGGCAACGTCATGGCCCTGATCTCGAGCGTCTTCTTCGCATCATTGATCATGTGCCTGCGGCGCGAGCAGGCCGCCGGTCGGTCGGCCGTGGTCTGGGGCAACGTGTTCGGCGCGGCCGCTGTGCTTCCGCTCATCGGCACGAACCTGGGGGTCACCGCTCCCTCGCTGGCGGTCCTGCTGTTTCTCGGCATCTTTCAGATCGCGCTCGCGTACGTGCTCTTCGTCCGTGGCCTGAAGGACGTTCCAGCGACACAGGCGTCGCTCACCGGGATGCTCGAGCCGGTGATGAATCCGATCTGGGTGCTGCTCTTCGTCGGCGAGCGCCCGTCGGTCTACGCGATCGGCGGCGGCATCGTGGTCCTCGGCGCGATCGCGTGGCACACACTCGGTTCCGAAGCGGCGGTGGAGATTCCGGCGCCGGATTGAACCCCCGGCCAACCTTGACCTGCTGAAAAGTCGGAAGCCACAATCGCGAACCCTCCGGATGCCGTGCCTTCGGAATCCGCCGCGTCGTGATCCGCGTTCAGGAACACATGCCCTCAGATGCGAGGACTCAAGCCGGTGCCATCGTGCTCGCTACAGCGATCAGCAGCGTGGCTCCCGCCGCCTCGATCTTCGAGCTCGAGATCCGCGTTCCTGCGGTCCGTCGAATGGTGGAGAACAGCCGGCCGCCGCTCGATCTGGACGCGGATGTGTTCCGCTACCGCGTCGACGCACAGCAGCGGATGACGGTCGCCGCTGTAAACGAAAGCGGCACCGGCGCATCCGCCAGTGCCGCTCGCACCGAACCGCATGCCCATCCGCCCGCTAGTGCGCGACGCGGATCCGGATCCCGCCGTTGGTGGTCCGCAGGCGCAGGTCCGGGCCACCGCCGTTGATTGAGCCCCTCAGCGTGTTCCGCCCCATCGTCCGCGAGGCAACCGGCAGCTCGCTGCTGATGCTGCCGTTGGTGGTCTCGGCATCGACGTTCGCGGCCAGTTTCTCCGGGACGATCAGCTCGATCCCGCCGTTGGTGGTCTCGAAGCGTACCGGTTTCTGAGCGCTGACCGCGGTGAGCTCCGCCCGGATGTGGCCGTTCGTGGTCTCGATGTCCGCCGACCCGGCGCACCGGCTCAACTCCACGGCGCCGTTGGTGGTCTCGACGTGCATCACGCCGGAGACGCTGCTCAGATCCACCTTGCCGTTCGTGTTCGAGACGCGGAGGTTCGACGAGCGTGGAACCGTGATCGTGTAATCCACCCTCGCGTTGCCGAAGTTTCCGAACATCACATCCCACAGCCCGCTGGTGTGCTTCTTCGGCTCCACGGTGTGGATGCTGAGACCCTCGGCCGACGGCGTGATGTCGACCCGGAGCTCTGCCATGGCCTGGCGCGCGTCCTTGGAATCCGTTCGTTCGATGATCTTCACGGCCTGCACATGCACACGCGGCTGATCCCACGAGGCGACCGCGATCCGGCCGTTGACGTTGTCGACGCTCACCGTGGCGCCCGGCCGCAGATCGAACGTCCGATCGACGTTCTCCTTCAAAGTCGTTGCGTTCGCGATGGCCGCGATCGCGCTCAGAGCGATGAAAAGAATGGTTTTGCGCATGGCGCCCTCCGCCGAGTGGATACGCGCGCCGTGGCGGCAGGTTTCACGATCCGCTTCAGATCAGTTCTCGGCCAGCAAACCACCACAGAGAGCACAGAGCACACAGAGGCGGCACCGAGTCCTCTGAGATCTCTGTGGCTCTGTGGTTGGGTGCTCTCGTTCGGAACGGAGCGCCGCCCGCATACAATCCGCCCATGAGTCGGTCCGCTCAGGTCGCGCTCGTTCTCGCCTCGCTCCTGGGAATCGTCCTGCTTCTCGTGCTCATCCAGCTTCGCGGGCCGTCGCCCGAGGCTGCCGGCGCGCCGCCGAACCGCTTCTCCGCTGTCCGCGCGATGTCGGCGTTTGGCAGCACGATCGGCGGCACGGTGCCGCACCCTCTCGGCAGTCCGGCCAATCGCGTCATCCGCGATCGCATCGTCGCGCAGTTCATCCGGCTCGGATACGAGACACACGTCCAGCGCAGCTTCGCCTGCGATGGCCGCGGCGTCTGCGGAACGGTCGAGAACATCACTGCCCGTCCGCCGGGACAGCCCGGCGGCCCCACCGTCGTTGCGGTCGCACACTACGATTCGGTGCCCGCGGGCCCGGGCGCTTCCGACGATGGCACCGGCGTCGCCGTCCTGCTCGAGGTCGCCCGTGCCATTCGGGCCGAGCACTTCCACAATCCGGTCATGTTTCTCGTCGACGACGGCGAGGAAGCAGGGCTGCTGGGCGCCGAGGCATTCGTCGAGAGCCCGGTCATGCGCTTCGTCGCGGCCGTCGTGAACGTCGAGGCGCGCGGCACCAGCGGTCCGAGCTTTCTGTTCGAGACCAGCCGCGACAACCGCCGCTTCATCGGGCCGCTGGCCAGGGCTCTTCCCCGGCCGGACACCGATTCGCTCGCCCCGGCGGTTTACGACCTGCTGCCGAACGACACCGACCTGACGGTGTTCAAACGCGCCGGCCTGAGCGGAGTCAACTTCGCCTACATCGGAGACGTCGAGAACTACCACACGCCGAACGACGACATACGCCACGTCGACCTGCGCAGCGTCCAGCATCAGGGCGACAACGTTCTCGCCGCGGTACGCGTCTTTGCCAATTCTGACCTGTCGAAGCGCACCACCGGAAATGCGGTCTGGACCGACGTCCTCGGCTTCTTCGTCATCTCCTGGCCTTCCTCCGCTTCCCTTCCGGTGGCGATTCTCAGCCTGATGGCGGCGTTCGTCGCCGTGGCGCTGCTGATCCGCGACGGAGAGTCGACCGGCCGTGAGGTCGCCGCCGGCCTGATCGCGTTCGTCGCTTCGATCGCTGCCGCCTCGCTCGCCGGCATCGGCATCTGGTATCTGGCTTCGCTGCGCGGCATGACCTGGCTCGCTCATCCGCTGCCGTCGATCGCGTCCGCATGGACGGCCGGCGTCGTCGCCACGACGGCCGTGGTGGGTGCATTCCGCAGGCGTGCTCGATGTGCCGGCGTGCTGGCCGGCATCGCCGTCGCCTGGAACGTCGTGGCCATCGCGGTGGCCGCGCTCTTCCCGGGTGCCAGCTATCTCTTCCTGCTTCCGGCCGTGGCCATGTCGCTCGTCGGCCTGGTGCGAGGGATGGAAATCGCCGACGACGAGCCAGGCCTGATCATCTGCGCTGTCATCGCCGCGATTCTCTGGTTCCCGCTGGCGAGCTTGCTCTACGCGTCATTGGGAGCGCCGAGCCTGGTGGTCTCAGCGATCGCGCTGGCGCTCGTGACCAGCACGTTCGCGCCGCTGTTCGACCGCGTTTCCGGTCGAGCGATCGCAATCGCCGCCGCCGGCGTCCTCGTGCTGGCGCTCCTCGTCGCTCTTCTCCCGCCGGTCTCGGCCAGCCATCCGCGCCGTATCCCGATCACCTGGCTCGACGACGGTGCACGGACGCAGTGGATCGCAGCTAAGGTCAGCGATCGCATGCAGCAGGCCGCCCACTTCTCGCCGGTGTCAGGGCGGCTCTTCCCATGGTCGAAGCGAGTCACGCCCGTGTTCGCCGCGCCCGCTCCGGCGATCGCTCTGCCGCCGGTGTCGATCGAGAAGACCGGCGAAACAATCGACAGCAAGCGCGTGATCACCCTGCGCGTTACTTCTCATCGCGCAGCCCAGCGGGTAGCGCTCTTCTTCCGAGCGACCGGTGCCATCGATTCGCTGCGCATCGACGGCCATCTCCTTCCGCCTCTGACCCGCGGCCGGAACTTCCTCGCCCCTCAGTGGCACCTCGCCTCGGTGCGAGGCGCGGAGGCGATGGACGTCGAGATCACGACGGCCGGCCGCTCGCCGATCGAAGCCTTCGCCATGGACACGTCGTACGGTCTTCCGCCTGCGGGCGCACCGCTGGTCGCTGCGCGGAACGCCTCGCATGCCGTCACCAGTGACGACGGCGACGTAGCGATAACGGTGCGCCGAGCGATTTTCTAGTGCAGAAACGACGAGGCCCGCCGGTGGCGGGCCTCGTCAAGTCGATCGCTTCTTTGGGGGAGTCTACTTCCCGCTCTTCTTCTTGGGGGCGGCGCTCTTCTTCTTCGGCGCTGCTTCCTTCTTCGCCTTCGGCTTTGCTTCTGCTTTCGGCTTGGCTTTGGTCTCGGCCTTCGGCTTCGGCTCGGCTTTCTTGGCGGGCTTCTTCGGCTTCGCTTCGGTGGCTGTCCCGGTCTCTTCTTCAGCCGCGGATTCCGCCGGTTCTGCGCTCTTCTTGGCCTTGGCAGCCGGGGCCGCCGCCTCTTCCTTCGGCGGCTCGTAGCCGACGAACTCGAGGATGGCCATCTCGGCAGCATCGCCGCGGCGAGGTCCGAGCTTGATGATGCGGGTGTAACCGCCGGCGCGATCGGAGAAGCGCGGCCCGAGGGTGTCGAACAGCTTGCCGACGACGTCTTCGTTCTCGATCACGCGCGCGGCATTGCGACGGGCGTGAACGGAGTCGTTCTTGCCGAGGGTGATCAGCCGCTCGATCTGCGGGCGGAGCTCCTTGGCTTTCGGCAGCGTGGTGATGATGCGCTCGCTCTGGATCAGCGACGCCAGCTGGTTCCGGAACATCATCAGGCGGTGTCCCGAGGTACGGCCCAGCTTGCGATTGACCATTCCGTGTCTCATTACGCGTTCCCTTCAATCTAGCGAGTAGCGGGCAGCGGGCAGCGGGCAGGGAGGCCTACACGCTACCCGCTACACGCTACCCGCTCGTAGTTACTCCCTCACCTCGCTGCGGCTGCTGGCCGGAACGCGGGTCATCCCGAAAGACAGGCCCAGGCTGGCCAGGACGTCCTTGATCTCGTCGAGGGACTTGCGGCCGAAGTTCTTCGTCGACAACATTTCGCGCTCGGTGCGCTGCACGAGATCGCCAAGGGTGCGGATATTGGCGTTCTTCAGGCAGTTCGCGGAGCGGACGGAGAGGTCGAGCTCCTCGATGGGCTTGGAGAGCATCTCGGCCAGGCGCGGGTCGACTTCCGGCGCGGCGGCCTCTTCGATCTGCTCACCGCGGGTCTCGAAGGTGCTGAAGATACGGAGGTGATCGCCGAGAAGATCGGCGGCCAGGCTGACGGCCTCCTGCGGCGAGACTGCGCCGTTGGTCCACACTTCCAGGACGAGCTTGTCGTAGTCGGTGGTCTGGCCGACGCGGGCGCCCTCCACGTGATAGTTCACGCGGCGGACCGGCGAGTGAATCGAGTCGATGGGGATGTAGCCGAGCGGCAGATCGCTGTCGGCGTTGCGGTCGGCGACCTGGTAGCCGCGGCCGCGCTTCAGACGCGCTTCGAGCTTCAGCGAGCCCTCCTTGGAGAGCGTGGCGATGTGGGTGGTCGGATCGAGGATCTCGATGTCCGAATCCTGCTCGAAGTCGGCGGCCGTGACGACGCCCGGCCCCTTCTTCTCGAGGTACAGGGTCTTGGGCCCTTCGCCGTGCATCTTGAAGGGGATCTGTTTGAGGTTGAGCACCACGTCGGTCATGTCTTCCACGACACCCGTCAGCGACGAGAACTCGTGCAGGACGCCCTCGACGCGGACGGCGGTGATCGCGGCTCCTTCAATCGAGGAGAGCAGGACCCGGCGCAGTGCATTGCCGATCGTGGTTCCGAATCCGCGCTCGAAGGGCTGGGCCGTGAAGCGGCCGTAGTTCGGAGCGAGCGACTCGGAGTCGTAATCAAGCTTTTTGGGTTTCTGGAATTCAGTCCACAGCATGAAGCGGCCTCCTCGCGAGTGGCTCTTGGCTCTCAGCCGTTGGCTCTTGGAACACGCGATTCCAGGAGCCAACAGCTAAGGGCCAAGAGCCCTCAATGTTTACTTCGAGTAGAGTTCGACGATGAGCTGTTCCTGGATGGGCAGGCGGATGTCCTCGCGCTTCGGGACGTCGTTGACCGTGCCGCGGAACTGCTCGGGATTGAGCTCGAGCCACGAGGGAACGCCACGACCCGCCGCGGTTTCCACCGCCTGACGAATCTGGTCGTTCTTGCGGCTCTTCTCGCGAACCTGGATGACATCCCCTTTGCGGACCTGATACGAGGGTATGTTGATCTTCCGGGTGTTCACTTCGACATGTCCATGGCGAACGAGCTGCCGGGCCTGAGCGCGTGAAGAGGCGAAACCGAGCGAATAGACCACATTGTCGAGCCGGAGCTCGAGCTGGCGGAGAAGGTTCTCGCCGGTGATACCGGTCTTGCGCTCAGCGCGCTCGAAATAGAGCCGGAACTGCCGCTCCAGCAGGCCGTAGATGCGCTTGACCTTCTGCTTCTCGCGGAGCTGGATGCCATAACCGAGAACCTTGGAGCGGCGGCGGCCATGCTGGCCCGGCGCGTAGTTGCGGCGCTCGATGGCGCACTTGTCCTTGAAACACCGATCGCCCTTCAAGAAGAGCTTCATCCCTTCGCGCCGGCAGAGCCGACAGACGGGGTCAACGTAACGAGCCACTATGCCTCCTGTTGTTCGCACCCGCCCCACCATGGAGCGTTGCGTGGACGACGGCTGCTGCTCGCCGTCCGGGGTACCGCATCAGTGCGACACGCACTGACAAAAACGAGTGCTGAGTACTGAGTGCTGAGTACTGAGTCGCGGTACCGAGATTTCACTCAGTACTCAGCACTCAGTACTCAGTACTTGGCTAAACCCGGCGCCGCTTCGGTGGGCGGCAGCCGTTGTGCGGAATCGGCGTCACGTCCTTGATGGACTTGATGTCGAGGCCGCTCGCCGCCAGAGCCCGGATGGCCGACTCTCGTCCGGCGCCCGGGCCCTTGACCTTCACGTCGATGGTCCGCACTCCGTGCTCCTGCGCCAGCTGCGCGGCATTCTGCGCCGCCACCTGCGCCGCAAAGGGAGTGCCTTTGCGCGAGCCCTTGAAGCCGATGCGACCGGCGCTCGACCAGGCCAGGATGTTCCCGACCGGATCGGAGATGGTCACGATCGTGTTGTTGAACGACGCCGCGATCGAGGCGACGCCGTGCGGTACGTTCTTCCGCTCTTTCCTCTTCGATGAGGCGCGGCGCGTGCCCGCCTTCGGTGCTCTGGCTGTGGCCATTGTGTTTCCTATCCTCTGAACGGTTGTTCCGAAGCTCCTGGCTCTTGGCTATTGGCTCTTGGGCGAGGTCCCAAAGAGCCAAGAGCCAAGAGCCAAGAGCCAACGATTACTTCTTCGTGGCCTTCTTCTTGCCGGCGATGGCGCCCTTGCGCGGTCCCTTGCGGGTGCGGGCATTCGTATGCGTGCGCTGGCCCCGGACGGGCAGGCCCCGGCGGTGGCGCATGCCGCGATACGAGTTGATCTCCATCAGCCGCTTGATGTCGAGACCGACATCCTTGCGCAGGTCGCCTTCGACCTTTCCTTCGTCGGTGATGACCTGGCGGATCTTGCGAACGTCGTCCTCGCTGAGGTCCTTGACCCGGATGTCGCGGTTGACCTCTGCCTTGGTGAGGATGTCGTTCGACCGCGAGCGGCCGATGCCGTAGATGTAGGTCAGGCCGATTTCGACCCGTTTGTTCAGTGGGAGATCGACTCCTGCGATACGTGCCATTTGTTCTCCAGTGCTGAGTACTGAGTGCTGAGTACTGAGTGGTGGGGACTGAGCGCATCCGTTCAGTACTCAGCACTCAGCACTCAGTACTCTCTTTTATCCCTGCCGCTGCTTGTGCTTGGGGTTCTCGCAAATGATCCGGATCACGCCCTGGCGCCGGACGATTTTGCATTTCGTGCAGATCTTCTTGACTGATGATCGAACTTTCATCTTTGACTCCCGGGTGTCAGCTGTCGGGTGTCGGGTGTCGGGAGCATGAACTCGATTCCCGACACCCGACACCCGAGACCCGACACCTACTTGTACCGATACGTAATCCGTCCCCGCGTCAGGTCGTAAGGCGAAAGCTCCACCAGGACCTTGTCGCCGGGAAGAATGCGGATGAAGTGTTTTCTCATCTTGCCGGAGATGTGCGCGAGCACCCTGTGTTTGTTCTCCAGCTCGACCTGGAACATGGCATTCGGCAATGTCTCCAGTACCGTGCCCGTCACTTCAATCGCTTCTTCTTTCTCCGACATACTTCCTTAGTCCTCAGTCCTGAGTCCTGAGTCCTGAGTCCGCGTGCTGCTCAGGACTCAGGACTCAGCACTCAGCACTTCATCTGCCCAACACCAGCGGCCCGTTCGCGGTGATCGCCACCGAATGCTCGAAATGCGCGGCCAGCGTGCCGTCGAGCGTGCGGGCGGTCCATCCGTCCGCGTCGGTCTTCACGTCCTGAATGACTCCGTCGTTGCCAGCGCGGTCGATCCGCGACTTCAACTTCGGCCCGATCTCGCACAGCATCGGCTCGATGGCCAGCACCATCCCCTCGCGCAGCTCCAGCCCCCGCCCGCGCCGGCCGTAGTTGTAGACCTGCGGCTCCTCGTGCATCTTCCGGCCGATCCCGTGTCCCACGAAATTGCGGATCACGTGGAAGCCGCGCGACTCGGCCAGCTCCTGTACCGCCGCTCCGATGTCGCCGATGTGCCGTCCCGGGCGCATCTCCTCGATGGCCAGGTCGAGGCTTTCCTTCGTGGTGCGGATCAGCTCCTCGGTGCGGGGAGAGACCTTTCCGACCGCGACGGTGATCGCCCCGTCCCCCACGAAGCCCTCGAAGATCGACCCGAAGTCGAGCCCGAGGATGTCGCCTTCCTGAAGCCGGGCGCGATTGGGGATGCCGTGCACGATGACGTCGTTGACCGACGCACAGACGACCGCCGGATAAGGCGGCAGCCCCATTGGAGCATAGCCCTTGAACGGCGATTTCGCGCCGCGTCTGGCCAGCTCCTCTTCCGCCATGGCGTTGATCTGCGCCGTCGTGGCGCCGGGCCTGGTCATCTCCCGCATCATCTCGAGAATCTCGAGGACGATGCGATTGGCCCGGTCCATGATCGCGATGTCATCGCGGGTTTTCAGTACGGGACCTTTCATTCTGTCGAGCACGGGATGCCTCTGCCTCACGCCAGGGACTTCTCGATGCGTTCAAAGACCTCATCGATGGGCCCCTGCCCATCGACCTCGCGAAGTGCGCTTTTCGATTTGTAATACGTCGCCACCGGAAGGGTCTGCCTGTGGAACGCCTCCAGCCGTTTCCGCACGGCCGACTCGTTGTCGTCCGGACGGGCGATCAGCCCGGCACCACAGCGATCACACACGTTGTCCTTCGTGGGTGGGTTGTGTTCGAGATGGTAAACGGCCCCGCACTGAGGACACGAACGGCGAAGCGCGATGCGCTTCACGATGGCCTCGTCAGGAACCAGTAACTGCAGAACCTTGAGCTTCTCCCCCTCATTCCCGGCCACGATCCCTTCCAGCTTCTCAGCCTGCTCGACCGTGCGCGGGAAACCGTCGAGGATGAAGCCTTTGTGGGCGTCGTCCCTGGAGAGCCGGTCCTTGATGATGCCGATCATCAGGTCGTCGGGAACCAGCCCACCGGCCGCCATGATCGGCGCGGCCTTCTTCCCCAGCTCGGTCCCGTCCGCCACCGCCTCACGCAGCATGTCGCCGGTGGAGATGTGCGGAACTCCGTGACGCGCGGCCAGCTGCTGAGCCTGCGTCCCTTTTCCGCTGCCTGGGGGACCGATGAAAATCAGCTTCACGACCTCTTCCCCTTATCCTCGGCGTCCGCGGATACGCCCGCGTTTCATGAACCCGTCGTAATGGCGCATGACCAGCTGCGACTCGATCTGCTGGATCGTGTCCATGGCCACGCCGACCACGATGAGAAGCGATGTGCCTCCGAAGTAGAACTGGAATCCCATGCCTTCCGTGAACCAGATCGGCAGAGCCCGGTCGAGCGCTGCGCCCATTCCGAACGGCAGCTGCGCCACGTGGATGCCGGCGATGAGGAACTCGGGCAGAAGGCAGACCGCAGCCAGGTAGATCGATCCGACGGCGGTGATGCGTGTCAGGACCCGGTCGATGTAGTCGGAGGTCTTCTTGCCCGGCCGGATGCCGGGGATGAAGCCGCCGTACTTGCGCATGTTGTCGGCCGTGTCGACCGGATTGAAGACGATCGACGTGTAGAAATAACCGAAGAAGATGATGCCCACGAACTGCAGCAGGTAGTACAGAGGCTCGCCGACGCGGATCTGGTTGCCGATGGCGGTGGCCCACGGTGTCTTGATCATCGTGGCCAGAGTCTGCGGGATGACCATGATCGACGAGGCGAAGATGACCGGGATGACGCCGGCGGTGTTCACGCGAAGCGGCAGGTAGGTGTTCGAGCCGCCGTAGACCTTGCGCCCCACCACACGCTTGGCGTACTGCACCGGGATGCGCCGCTGGGCGCGCTCCATGAACACCACGAAGGCGACCACGGCGATCATGAAGACCACCAGCCCGATCATGGCGAAGAGGTTGCGCTGGCCGGTGCGGATGTCGTCGATGAGCCCGAACGAAGCGTGCGGCAGGCCCACCACGATGCCGGCGAAGATGATCAGCGAAATGCCGTTGCCGATCCCGCGCTCGGAGATCTGCTCGCCCAGCCACATGATGAAGGCCGTTCCGGTGGTCAGGGTCAGGACGGTCATGATGGGGAATCCCATTCCCCACAGCGAGTCCTGAACGTTAGGCGGGACCAGAGGCGCGCCGCCCGGTGCGGTCTGAGCCTTGAGCCAGAAGGCCACGCCGAGTGACTGAATGATGGACAGGGCGATGGTGCCGTAGCGGGTGTACTGGTTGATCTTGCGGCGGCCCATCTCGCCCTCTTTGGAGAGCTTCTCCAGGTACGGCCAGACGACCGTGAGCAACTGGAGAATGATGGACGCCGAGATGTACGGCATGATCCCGAGGGCGAACACCGAGAGGCGGCGCAGGGCGCCGCCGGAGAAGAGATCCAGGAAGCCGAAGACGCCGCCCTGCATCGCCTTGAAGAACTCCGACAACGCGATCGGATCGACGCCCGGCGTGGGGATGTGCGACCCCAGTCGGTAGACCGCCAGCAGCCCGAACGTGTACAGGATCCGCTTGCGCAGGTCGGGGATGGCGAAGATGTTCCGGAACGTCTCGACGAAATTCACGGTTACTCGATCTCCTGGCAGGACCCGCCTGCCGCTTCGATCTGGCGGCGCGCAGAGGCAGAGAACTTGGTCGCCTGCACGGTGAGCTTCTTCGTCAGATTACCGTCGCCCAGGATCTTGATGCCGTCGTTGCGGCCCTTGATCAGGCCGGCGGTGCGCAGCGCCCCTTCGTCGACGGTGGCCCCGCTGTCGAAGCGCTCCAGATCCGCCACGTTGACCACGGCGTGCTCTTTCTTGAAGATGTTGGTGAAACCGCGCTTCGGCAGCCGGCGCTGCAGCGGCATCTGACCGCCTTCGAAACCGGGCTTGCTCTTATAACCGGAGCGTGACTTCTGCCCCTTCTCGCCGCGGCTGGACGTCTTGCCGTGACCAGATCCCGGACCGCGGCCGACGCGCTTCTTCGCGTGTCGCGCGCCCTTTTTGGGTTTCAGACTGTTGAGTTCCATGATTGACCTCGCAGTGCTGAGTACTGAGTGCTGAGTACTGAGTTAGCATTAACCGGATTTCACTCAGTACTCAGCACTCAGTACTCAGCACTTCTTCATTCGGTGCTCTACTCCACCACTTCCACCAGATGCGGGATCTTGGCGATCATCCCGCGCACTTCCTTCGTGTCGGCACGCTCGGCGATCCGGTGCATCTTGCCGAGGCCCAGGGCCTTGAGCGTCTCGCGCATCTCGATCGGACATCCGATGCCGCTGCGGACCTGGCGAATGCGGATGGTGATGCCACCCTTCTTTTTGGCCGGGCTCATGCTTCACTCTCCCCGGTCGCCTCGTCGCTGCCGCGCAGATCCTTGTACTGCTGCTCGCTGCGAAGCTGCGAGAGAGCATTGAACGTCGCCTTGACGACGTTGTGCGGATTGGCGGTGCCCAGCGACTTGGTCAGGATGTTCTGGATTCCGGCCGACTCGAGGATGGCGCGAACCGGACCGCCGGCGATCACGCCCGTGCCTTCCGATGCCGGCTTGAGCATGACCTTGCCGGCGCCGTAGTGGCCGACGACGGCGTGGGGGATGGTCGTCCCCGCAGTGGCCACGCTGACCATGTTCTTCTTGGCGATCTCGATGCCCTTCTTGATTGCGGCCGGGACTTCCTTCGCCTTGCCGGAGCCGTAGCCGACCTTGCCCTTGCCGTCGCCAACCACGACCAGGGCGCTGAAGCTGAAGTTCTTGCCGCCCTTGACGACCTTGGTGACGCGGTTGATGTGGACGACCTTGTCGATCATCCCGCTTTCGGAGCGCTCTTCCTGGCGGCGATCACCGCGCTGCGAGCCCTGTCCCGGACGCTGCATTGGACGCTGCATTGGTTCTCCTAGAATTCCAGACCGTTCTCGCGCGCCGCATCGGCGAGCGCTTTGACATTGCCGTGATAGAGATAACCGCCGCGGTCGAAGACCACGCGCGAGATGCCCTTGTCCTTGGCCCGTTTGGCGATCAGCGCCCCGACCGCCTTGGCCGCCGCGGCGTTGGCGCCCTTGGCCCCGGAATCCTTGTCCCGCGATGAAGCCGAGACCAGAGTCGTACCGGCAGCGTCGTCGATCACCTGCGCGTAGATGTATTTCTGGCTCTTGAAAATCGCGAGGCGGGGCCGCTCGGAGGTGCCGGCCATCTTCCGCCGGATCCGCTCCCGGATCCGTCCTCTCGATTCCACTCTCAGTCTTGCGTGATCCATGTGTCGATTCCTTTTGCCGAGGAAGATACCCGGCGATCAAGTGCTGAGTACTGAGTGCTGAGTACTGAGTGACCGAAGCCGCTCTCAATACTCAGCACTCAGCACTCAGCACTCAGCACTCTTACTTGCCTGCTGCCTTTCCGGCCTTACGCCGGATCACTTCATCGCTGTACTTGATGCCCTTGCCCTTGTACGGATCGGGCTGGCGCAGCGAACGGATCTCCGCCGCCGTCTGCCCGACCTGCTGCTTGTCGGTACCGGTGATGACGATGTGGCCCGACTTGGCGTCCACGGTGACTTCGATTCCTTTCGGGATGGCGAAGCGCACCGGGTGCGAATACCCCAGCTGGAAGACCACTTCCTTCCCCTTCACCTCGGCCCGGTAGCCGACGCCCACGATGTCGAGCTCCTTCTTGAAGCCTTCCGTGACACCGCGGACGTTGTTCGCCACCAGAGCCCGGACCAGCCCGTGAAAAGCGCGCGTCCTGTTCTCCTCGTTCTTGCGGGTGAACTGGACCACGTTGTTCTCCACCTTGACCTCGATGCCCGGGACGAGCGCCGTGGAGAGGGTGCCCTTGGGCCCCTTGACCGTGACGTCGTTGCCGCTCTGCTTCACTTCGACGCCCTTGGGCAGTTGAATCGGTTTCTTACCAATGCGCGACATGGGATCTCTCCTTACCAGACCTGGCAGAGGACTTCGCCGCCGACGCCGGTCCGCGCCGCCTCGGCACCCGAGAGCACGCCCCGGGACGTCGAGATGATGGCCAGTCCGAGGCCGCCCAGGACCTGAGGGATGTCCTCTTTGCCGCGATACACACGGCGGCCGGGGCGCGAGATGCGCTCGATGCCGTGGATCACGGGCTCGCCACTATCCGAGTACTTCAGATAGACGCGAAGCAGGGGCTGGGGCGTCTGGTCGACGACCTTGTAGTTGCTGATGAAGCCTTCGCTCTTGAGAATTCGCGCGACCTCCACTTTGAGCTTCGAGGAAGGAAGCTCCACGCGGTCGTGGCGCGACTGGATTCCGTTGCGGATTCTCGTGAGCATATCCGCGATGGGATCGGTCATAGACATTCGTGACTCCTGTTGTCCAGTGCTGAGTACTGAGTGCTGAGTACTGAGTGGTCGGTCACTCCACTCAGTACTCAGTACTCAGCACTCAGTACTCGTTTACCAGCTCGCCTTCGTGATCCCGGGGATGTAGCCGCCGAGCGAAAGTTGACGGAAGCAGATGCGGCAGAGCTGAAACTTGCGCAGATAGCCACGCGGGCGTCCGCACACCTTGCAGCGGTTTTTCTTCCGCGTCATGAACTTGGGCTTCCGTTCAGCCTTCACGATCATCGAGGTTTTTGCCATTGGATCCTCTACCTTTTCTAAGACGCACTGCGTGTTCCGAGATCCTTCGGCGCTTCGCGCCTCAGGATGAACACCGCGCTATGGCGCGGTGTTCACTTGTTGAAGGGCATACCCAGCTCGCGAAGAAGCACGCGGGCCTGGTCGTCGTTCTTGGCCGTGGTGACGATGGTGATGTTCATCCCCTTCGGCTTGTCCACCTTGCCGGGATCGATCTCCGGGAAGATCAGGTGATCGCGGATGCCCAGGGTGTAGTTGCCGCGGCCGTCGAACGATTTCGTCGGCACGCCCCGGAAGTCGCGCACCCGTGGCAGGGCGATGCTGATGAGCCGGTCGAGAAACTCGTACATCTTCTCGCCGCGCAGCGTCACCATCGTGCCGATGGCCTGACCCTCGCGCAGCTTGAAGCTGGCGATGGACTTCTTGGCCCTGGTGATCACCGGCTTCTGTCCGGTGATGGTGGCCAGTTCCTCGACGGCCGTGTCGAGGAGCTTGGCATTCGAGATCGCTTCGCCCATGCCCATGTTCAGAACGACCTTCTCGATCTTCGGAACGGCCATGGGGTTGTCGATCTTGAACTCGTCCTGCAGTTTCCTGCGGACTTCCTTCATGTAGTGTTCCTTGAGTCTCGCTGCCATGTCTCTGGTTCCTTTAAGGCTCCGCGTTGTAAGAGCCGCTCAGTGCTGAGTGCTGAGTGCTGAGTACTGAGTGTCGCTTCGTCGACTCAGTACTCAGTACTCAGCACTCAGTACTGGTGTTTATGTTCCGATCTCCGTGTTGCACTTCTTGCAGTACCTCGAGGCGCCGGCTTCGGTGCGGTGGTAGCCGGTGCGCGCGGGCACGTTGCAGCTCGGGCAGATGAGCTGCAGGTTCGACAGCTTGATCGGCGCCTCGCGCTCGAGGATGCCGCCGGCGACGTTCTTCTGCGGGTTGGGCCGGGTGTGCTTCTTGAGGAAGTTGACCCGCTCCACGACCGCGGTTCCCTTCGCCGCGCTCACGCGCAGGACCTTGCCCTGCTTACCCCGGTCTTTGCCGGATAGGACCTTGACCATGTCGCCCTTGCGGACATGAGGCTTGCTCCGGGCCTGCTGCTTTTTCGTATTCGGTCTTCCGTACATAGCTTTGGCTCTCAGCTCTTGGCTCCTGGCCTGCGGCACCTGACTCCCAAGAGCCAAGAGCCAACAGCCACGAGCCTGTTAGATCACTTCCGGTGCGAGGGAGATGATCTTCATGAATTTGCGCTCACGAAGCTCGCGGGCCACGGGGCCGAACACGCGCGTTCCCACCGGCTCGCGCTGCTCGTTGATGAGAACGGCCGCGTTGTCGTCGAATTTGATGTAGGAGCCGTCGCGTCGGCGGGTCTCCTTCACAGTGCGAACGATGACGGCCTTGACCACCGCCCCCTTCTTCACCGTGCCGTCCGGCGCCGCTTCCTTGACCGACGCCGTGATGACGTCACCGATCCGCGCATAGCGGCCGGCCGTCGATCCGCCCAGCATCTTGATGCAGGCGATCTTCTTCGCGCCGGTGTTGTCGGCGACCTGCAGGATCGTTCCCATCTGAATCATTGTCGTCTCTCCGAAGTCCTCAGTCCTGAGTCCTGAGTCCTGAGTGGTCTTGCTCAGGACTCAGGACTCAGCACTCAGGACTGACTCTCTACTGGGCGCGCCCGATGACCTCGCGCACGTTCCAGCGCTTCCGCTTCGACAGCGGCCGCGTCTCTTCGATGACCACGCGATCGCCAACGCTGACGTCGTTGTTCTCGGCGTGGGCCAGGAACTTGCTCGTGCTCCGGACGTACTTCTGGTACATCGGATGCTGCACGAGGTTCTCCACGGCCACCACCACGGTCTTCTGCATCTTGTTCGAGACCACCACACCGACCTTGGTGCGCTTGTTCTCTTTGCCGGTCGTCTCGTTCTTTTCTTTCGTTGCCATCGTCTCTTGCCTCAGTCCTGAGTCCTGAGTCCTGAGTCCTGAGTTGCTGTCCATCGTCCACTCAGGACTCAGGACTCAGGGCTCAGCACTTCGTTAGGCGCGCGACCTCTCGTTGAGGAGCGTCTTGATCCGGGCGATCTCCCGCCGGACCTCACGGATCTTCATCGGGTTCTCCATGTGGCCGGTGGCGCTCTGGAAGCGCAGCTTGAAGAGCTGCTCGCGGAGCTCGTGCTCCCGGGTGTTCAGCTCATCGATCGACTTGTCGCGAAGCTCTGCGGTGTTCATTCGCCCGTCTCCGTCTGTTCGCGTGTCACGAAGCGCGTCTTCAGGGGCAGCTTGTGGGCCGCCAGCCGGAAGGCTTCTTCCGCTACCTCGCGGGGGACGCCCTCCATCTCGTAGAGAATGCGCGCCGGCTTGATGACACACACCCATTCTTCCGGTGCGCCTTTGCCTTTGCCCATACGCGTTTCCAGCGGCTTCTTGGTCACCGGCTTGTCGGGGAAGACCCGGATCCACACCTTGCCGCCGCGCTTGACGTGGCGGGTCAGCGCGATTCGGCCAGCCTCGATCTGACGCGCCGTGATCCAGCCCGTCTCGAGCGCCTGCAGCCCGTAGTCTCCGAACGAGACCTTCTGGCCACGCGTCGCCAGCCCGCGGCGTCGGCCGCGCTGCTGTTTTCTGAACTTCACTTTCTTCGGCATCATCATGATGCGTGTTCTCCAACCAGCTCTTGGCTTTCAGCTCTTAGCTCTTGGGCCCACCACCCTTTGCTCTCGATCTTCCCAAGAGCCAAGAGCTGAAGAGCCAAGAGCTCGTCTTATTGCGGTCTCCGGCGCGATTTGGCCTTCGCCATCTCGCCCTTGTACAGCCACACCTTCACGCCGATCGTTCCGTACGTGGTCGAGGCCGTGGCCACGCCGTAATCGATGTCGGCCTTGAGCGTGTGCAGCGGCAGCCGTCCGTCCTGATACCACTCGCTGCGCGCGATCTCGGCGCCGTTGAGACGGCCGCCCACGCGTACCTTGATCCCCTTCGCTCCGAAGCGGAACGCCGACTCCATGGCCTTCTTCATGGCCCGGCGGAAGGCGATGCGGCGCTCCAGCTGCGTGGCGATGTTCTCGGCCACCAGCTGAGCATCCAGCTCCGGACGCTGGATCTCCTGGATGTTGATGTAGACCTCTCCGTTGACCAGCTTCTGCAGCTCGTCGCGAAGTTTGTCGACCTCGGCGCCCTTGCGCCCGATGATGATGCCCGGCCGCGAGGTGTAGATGTTGATGCGCATCTTGTTCGCCGTGCGCTCGATGTCGATCTCGGAGACGCCGGCATGGCTCAGACGCGTCTTCAGGTCATCGCGAAGCTTCAGATCGCGATGCAGCGTCTCGGCGTAGCTCTTCCCCGCGAACCAGCGCGAGTGCCACGTCTTATTGAATCCAAGCCGGAATCCGTACGGGTTGACCTTCTGACCCAATGTAGCCTCCGTTATTTCTTCGCTCGAGCGCCCTTGACTGCGCTGCGCTCATTGACCGCTTTGACCTCGTCCGAAACGTGCACCGTGATGTGCGATTTCCGCTTCTGGATCTGGTACGCGCGCCCCATCGGTGCGGGCTGCACGCGCTTCTCACGCGGTCCTTCGTTGACATAGATCTTCGACACGACGAGCTCGTCCACGTCGGCGCCAGCTTCCTTGTTCTCGGCGTTCGCCACCGCCGAGCGCAGGAGCTTCTCCAGATCCCTGGCGCACGACCGCTTGGTGAAGCGGAGGATATGCAGCGCCTCGTCCACCTTCTTGCCGCGCACGAGGTCGGCCACCAGCCGGACCTTCTGCGGCGACGCCTTGAGGTACTTCAGTGTTGCGCTTGCTTCCATGACTGTTCTCCGCGATTACTTGGTACCAGCAGCGGGTGCGGCGGGAGGGGCAGCGCCCGGCGCTCCGCCCGGCCTTCCGCTGGGCGTGGCGGCCTTCTCGACCTTCTTGCCGCTGTGGCCCTTGAACGTGCGCGTCAGAGCGAACTCGCCCAGCTTGTGGCCGACCATGTTCTCGGAGATGTACACGGGGATGAACTTGCGCCCGTTGTGCACGGCCACCGTATGGCCGACCATCTCCGGCACGATCGTGGAGCGACGCGACCAGGTCTTGATGACCTTCTTGTCGCGCTCGCGGTTCATGGCCGCGACCTTCTTCTCGAGGTGCTCGTCGACGAATGGACCCTTCTTGAGTGAGCGAGCCATTACTTGGTTCTCCGCTTGACGATGAACTTGTTGGTGGTCTTGTTCCGCCGCGTCTTGTAGCCCTTGCTCGGCTGGCCCCACGGGCTGACCGGATGACGTCCGCCGGAAGTCTTGCCTTCACCGCCGCCCAGCGGATGATCGACGGGGTTCATGGAGACGCCACGGTTATGCGGCATCTTGCCCAGGTGTCGCGAGCGCCCGGCCTTGCCGATGGAGACGTTCTCGTGCTCCAGATTCCCGACCTGGCCGATGGTGGCGTAGCAGCGCACGTGCACTTTGCGCATCTCGCCGGAGGGAAGGCGCAGCGTCGCCCAGTCGCCCTCGCGGGCCATCAGCTGCGCCGAGGCGCCGGCCGAGCGGGCCATCTGGCCGCCCTTGCCTTCCTTCAGCTCGATGTTGTGGATCGTCGTGCCGAGGGGGATCTTCGCCAACGGGAGCGAGTTGCCGACGAGGATGTCCACTTCCGGCCCGGAGGTGACGGTCGTGCCCACCTGCAGTCCGTCCGGCGCGAGGATGTAGCGCTTCTCGCCGTCCGCGTAGTGCAGCAGCGCAATGCGCGCCGTGCGGTTCGGGTCGTACTCAATGGCCGCGACTTTCGCCGGAATTCCGTGCTTCTCGCGACGAAAGTCGATCTGACGGTACTTCTGTTTGTGCCCGCCGCCGATGAAGCGCGACGTGACGCGGCCCTTGCTGTTGCGGCCGCCCGTCTTCATTTTGCCTTTCGTCAGGGCCTTTTCCGGCTTGCTGCGCGTCACGTCGTCGAACGACGAGTGCGTCTGAAACCGGATGCCGGATGACGTCGGCTTGTATGTCTTGACAGGCATATTTTCCTCTGTTTGTCGCCTGCTCAGTGCTCCGTTGGTCCTGAGTCCTGAGTCCTGAGTCCTGAGATCAGAGCCCCTCGTCCACTCAGGACTCAGGACTCAGCACTCAGGACTTCGCTTTACGCGCCCTCAATGAAGTCCGGTGCTTTCTCTCCGGCCTTCAACCGCACATACGCCTTGCGCCAGTCGCGGCGCTTGCCGGCGAACCGCCCCATGCGCTTGACCTTGCCGCGGACGTTGAAAAGCCGCACTTCGGCCACCTTGACCTTGAACAGCTCTTCCACCGCCTGCTTGACCTGGATCTTGTTTGCCTTCGGGTCCACCTCGAACGCCATCACGTTCGCGGTTTCCCGGATCAGCGTGCTCTTCTCGGTGACGAGCGGCCGACGGATGATCTGGTTCGCGTTCATTTTTCGAGTGTCTCCGTCAGCTTCTGCAGCGCCGACTGGCTCAGCACGATGTACCGGCTGTTGACCACGTCATAAACATTGACGTTCAGCGGGTCGACGAACTGCAGCTTCGGGTTGTTCCGCGAGGCGATCACGGCATTCGTGTTCTCGAACGAGTCGACCAGCAGAGCCTTGCCGTCCACACCGATGCCCGCCACCTTCAGCGCCAGGGCCTTGGTCTTGGGCTCCTCCACCGTCATCTCGTTGATGAGGAAGAAGTGACCTTCCTTGACGCGCTGCGAGAGGGCGCTCTTGAGAGCGGCCTTCTTTTCCTTCGCGTTCATCTTGTACGAGTAATCGCGTGGCACGGGACCAAACACCGTCCCACCGTGACGATGGATCGGCGGACGATTGCCGCCCTGACGGGCCCGACCGGTCCCCTTCTGCTTGAAGGGCTTCTTGCCCGAGCCCGACACTTCCGAGCGGTTCTTGACCTTGGCCGTTCCCTGGCGGAGCTCCGCGCGGTAGTTGCGCACGGCCTCGTGAATGAGGTGCTCCTTGTACGGATAGGCGAAGATCTCGTCGGAGAGCTCGACCGAGCCGACCTTCTTGTTGTTCCAGTCCTTGATGTCGATCTTCGGCATGGTTAACCCCGCTTCCCGTTCTTGGCGAAGCGCACCAGCACCAGGCCGTTACGCCCGCCCGGAACCGCGCCGCGGATGTAGAGCAGGTTGTTCTCGGCGTCGACTTTCGCCACCCGCAGGTTCTTGACCGTGACCTGGTCGTTCCCCATGCGGCCGCCCATGCGCATGCCTTTCATGACACGCGACGGAAACGCCGAAGCGCCGATCGAGCCGGGAGCGCGATGGAACATCGAGCCGTGCGACTCGCGGCCTCCGCGGAAGTGATGCCGCTTGACCACGCCCTGGAAGCCCTTGCCCTTGGAGCGGCCGACCACGTCGATCGAGTCGCCGGGCTTGAACATGTCCACCTGCACCCGATCGCCGACGTTGGCCTCGCCCGAATAGGCGAACTCGGCCAGCGTGCGCACCGGTTGCAGCCCCGCCTTTTCGAAGTGGCCGCGGATGGCGCTGGTGACGCGCCGGCTGGAAACCTTTTCGACCAGCCCGACCTGAACGGCGTCATAGCCGTCCTTCTCGGTGGTCTTCTTCTGCACGACCAGGCAGGGACCAGCCTGAATGACCGTCACCGGGATGAGTGCACCATCCTCGGCGAACACCTGGGTCATTCCGACCTTCTTGCCAATGATTCCTTCGATTGCCATGTCTATCCACCTTGGAACCGCGAGGTTCTTGTGGCTGTGAGCTCTTGGCTCTCAGCTCTTAGCTCTTGGGCCCGCCCCTGCCGCTCGGTTGCCCAAGAGCCAGGAGCTGAGAGCCAGGAGCCTCGGCTTTTTACTTACCGAACGCCTTGATCTCCACGTCCACACCGGCCGGCAGCTCGAGCTTCATGAGCGCGTCGACCGTCTGCGTGGTCGGCTCGAGAATGTCGAGCAGCCGCTTGTGCGTCCGCATCTCGAACTGCTCCCGCGATTTCTTGTCCACGTGCGGGCTGCGCAGGACCGTGTAACGCGATACCTGCGTCGGCAGAGGGATCGGTCCCGCCACCTTCGCTCCCGTGCGCTTGGCCGTGTCGACGATTTCCGAGGTCGACTGGTCGAGCACGCGGTAGTCGTACGCTTTCAGACGGATGCGGATCTTTTCATTCATCATGGTTCTGTACCCTTAAAGAACAGTCGAGGACAGGCCCCGGCCTGTCCTCCATCGACGGCTACTCCAGAATCTCCGTGACCGTGCCGGCGCCGACGGTGCGACCACCCTCGCGGATCGCGAAGCGGAGGCCCTTCTCCATGGCGATCGGCGCGATCAGGTTGATGGTCAGCGAGGTGTTGTCCCCGGGCATGACCATCTCCGCCCCTTCCGCCAGCGCGGCCGTGCCGGTGACGTCGGTGGTACGGAAGTAGAACTGCGGACGATAGCCATTGAAGAACGGCGTATGACGGCCGCCTTCTTCCTTCGTCAGGATGTAGACCTCGGCCTTGAACTTTGTGTGCGGAGTGATCGAGCCTGGTTTGGCGCAGACCTGTCCGCGCTCGACGTCCTTGCGCTCGGTGCCGCGCAGGAGCAGACCGACGTTGTCGCCCGCCTGACCCTGATCGAGCAGCTTGCGAAACATCTCCACGCCCGTGACGACCTTCTTCTGCGTGGGGCGGAGGCCGACGATCTCGACTTCCTCACCGACCTTGATGATGCCGCGCTCGATTCGGCCGGTCACGACCGTGCCGCGGCCGGAGATCGAGAAGATGTCTTCGACCGGCATCAGGAAGTCCTTGTCGATGGCGCGCACCGGCAGCGGGATGTAGCTGTCGACCGCGTCCATCAGCTGGAGAATCTGCTTGCCCCACTCGGAGTTCGGGTCACCGCTCTCCAGCGCCTTGAGCGCGGAGACACGGACGACCGGGATCTCATCGCCCGGGAACTTGTAGCTGGTCAGCAGCTCGCGGATCTCGAGCTCGACGAGCTCGAGCAGTTCGGGGTCCGCGGCGTCGACCTTGTTCAGAGCCACGACGATGTACGGAACGCCGACCTGGCGGGCCAGCAGGATGTGCTCGCGGGTCTGCGGCATCGGGCCGTCGGTGGCGGCCACGACGAGAATCGCGCCGTCCATCTGCGCGGCACCGGTGATCATGTTCTTGACGTAGTCGGCGTGACCCGGGCAGTCGACGTGCGCGTAGTGGCGCTTTTCGGTCGAGTACTCGACATGCGCGGTGGCGATGGTGATGCCGCGCTCGCGCTCTTCCGGAGCCTTGTCGATCTGATCGAAGGCCACAAACTGCGCCGTGCCCTTGGCGGCCAGGATCTTGGTGATCGCCGCCGTCAGCGTCGTCTTGCCGTGGTCGATGTGACCAATCGTGCCGACGTTCACGTGCGGCTTACTGCGGTCGAATTTCTCTTTGGCCATTGTGGATCTACCTCCGTCCTTTAGCTCTTGGCCATTGGGAACTGCGGGTGGGCCCCAGGAGCCAACACCCAACAGCCAACAGCCTCGTATTTATCCAGCAACCTTCGCGATGATTTCCTCGGCCACGGTTTTCGGGGCCGGCTCATAGGAAGCGAACTGCATCGTGTAACTGGCCCGTCCCTGCGACATGGAGCGCAACTGCGTCGCGTACCCGAACATCTCCGAAAGGGGAACATGGGCGCGGATGACTTTCGCCCCGCCGCGCTCGTCCATCTCCTGGATCTTGCCGCGGCGGCGGGAGAGATCGCCCATCACGTCGCCGGCGTAGTCTTCCGGCGTCACCGCTTCCACGTCCATGATCGGCTCGAGCAGAATCGGGCCGGCCTTCTTGGCACCTTCCTGGTAGGCCATCGAGCCGGCGATCTTGAACGCCATCTCGCTCGAATCGACGTCGTGGTAGGAGCCGTCATAGAGGATCGCGCGCACGCCCGTCATCGGATAGCCGGCGATGATGCCGCGCTCCATCGCTTCCTTGATGCCCTGCTCGGTCGGCTTGATGAACTCCTTCGGAACCGAACCGCCGACGATCTCGTTGACGAACTCGAACCCGCCCTCCGGCATCGGCTCGAAGCGCATCTTCACGTGGCCGTACTGGCCCTTTCCACCCGACTGGCGGATGAAACGACCCTCGGCCTGCGATTTCCGGGTGATGGCCTCGCGATAGGCGACCTGCGGCTTGCCCACGTTCGCCGCCACGTTGAACTCGCGCACCATGCGATCGACGATGATCTCCAGGTGCAGCTCGCCCATGCCGCGGATGATGGTCTGGTTGGTCTCGGGGTCCGTGTGAACCTTGAAGGTCGGATCTTCCTGCATGAGCTTCGCCAGCGCGACGCCCATCTTTTCCTGGTCGACCTTCGTCTTCGGCTCGATGGCCACGGCGATGACCGGCTCCGGGAAGGTCATCGTCTCGAGGACGATGGGGTTGTCTCTCTCGCAGATCGTGTCACCCGTGGTCACGTTGCGCAGACCGACGGCCGCACCGATGTCGCCCGCCCACACTTCCTTGATCTCTTCGCGCTTGTTGGCGTGCATCTTCAGGAGACGGCCGATGCGCTCGGAGTTGCCCTTCGTCGAGTTCAGCACTGACGTGCCCGAATCGACGTGGCCGGAGTAGACCCGGAAGAAGGCCAGCTGACCGACGAACGGATCGGTCATGATCTTGAACACGAGTGCTGCGAACGGAGCCTTGTCGTCGGCGGCGCGCTCGATGAAGGTCTCATCGTCCGGATTGACGCCCTTGACCGGCGGGATGTCCAGCGGCGACGGAAGGTAATCGATGACGGCGTCGAGCAGCGGCTGCACGCCCTTGTTCTTGAACGCCGAGCCGCACAGGACCGGCGTGATCTTCTGGGCGATGGTCGCTTCACGAAGGGCGTTCTTGAGCTCGTCGATGCCCAGCGTCTCGCCCGCCAGGTACTTCTCCAGCAGCTCGTCGTGCTGCTCGGCGATGGACTCGACCATCTTCTCGCGGTAGTGGTTGGCTTCGGCGCGGAGCTCTTCCGGGATCTCCGTCACCTCGTACTTCGCACCGAGGGAGTCGTCCTGGAAGACGAGAGCTTTCATCAGCACGAGGTCGATGACGCCCTTGAACTTGTCCTCGGCGCCGATCGGGAGCTGCAGGGGCACGGCGTTCTTGCCGAGCTTCTGTCGAATCTGGTTGACCACGCTCAGGAAGTTCGCACCGACGCGGTCCATCTTGTTGACGAAGGCGAGGCGCGGAACGCCGTACTTGTCGGCCTGGCGCCAGACCGTCTCGGACTGCGGCTCGACGCCACCGACCGCGCAGAAGACGCCCACGGCGCCGTCGAGCACGCGCAGCGAACGCTCCACCTCGACCGTGAAGTCGACGTGACCCGGAGTGTCGATGATGTTGACGCGGCAGTCGCCCCAGAACGCAGTGGTGGCCGCAGAAGTGATGGTGATTCCACGCTCCTGCTCCTGGACCATCCAGTCCATCGTGGCGGTGCCTTCATGCACTTCGCCGATCTTGTGCGTGATCCCGGTGTAATAGAGGATGCGCTCCGTCGTCGTGGTCTTACCCGCGTCGATGTGAGCCATGATCCCGATGTTCCGGGTCTTTTCCAGAGGTACCTGACGTGCCATGTGTTCGTTCTCGTCCGCCGCAACAACAAAGAGTGCCCGCGACAGAGCTCTGCCGCCGGCTTGCTCCGCGCCCCATGACGGCAGCGCGACTGAATTTTTGTCGTTTCCCGTTGCTCGGTCCGGAACCGCAGAACCAGAGGTTTCTGTGTTATCCGGTCGAGACGGAGCTAAGGAAACTTCGAAATTGAGAATGCAGCATCGACAATCGAAAGACAGCGTTCGATCTTCGATGCTCACTGCCGAACTACGTTACCGCCGAGAATCGAAAGGCGATTCTCCATCCATGTCGCGTTACCAGCGATAGTGGGCGAAGGCCTTGTTCGCCTCGGCCATCTTGTGTGTGTCCTCGCGCTTCTTGATGGCGTTGCCACGATTGTTCGCAGCGTCGAGGATCTCACCAGCCAGTTTGTCCTGCATCGTCTTCTCGCCACGCGATGCCGCATACGAGATCAGCCAGCGAATGGCCAGCGCCGTCCGGCGTGTCGGTCGCACTTCCACCGGCACCTGGTAGTTCGATCCGCCCACGCGGCGGCTCTTGACCTCGAGCGCCGGCTTGACGTTGTCGACCGCCTTCTTGAAGAGCTTCAGAGGATCGTCTTTGGCCCGGTCCTCGACCTTCTTCAGGGCACCGTAAAACACCCGCTCGGCAACAGCTTTCTTGCCGTCGTCCATCAGCGAGTTGATGAACTTGGTCACCAGCTGACTGTTGTACACGGGATCCGGAAGGATCTCTCGTTTCGGAACTTCGCGTCGTCTCGGCATCGTTGGCTCTTGGCTGTTGGCTCCTGGACCCGCTCCGGCTCCCAGGAGCCGAGAGCAAAGAGCCAAGAGCCCTCGTTCGTTATGCTTTCTTCGGTCTCTTCGCTCCGTACTTCGAGCGGCTCTGGTTGCGCTTCGCCACGCCGACGGCATCCAGCGTTCCCCGGATGACGTGGTAGCGAACACCGGGGAGGTCCTTCACACGACCTCCGCGAATCAGCACGATCGAGTGCTCCTGAAGGTTGTGCCCCACGCCCGGGATGTACGTCGTGACTTCAACACCATTCGTCAGGCGGACGCGCGCGACCTTGCGGAGCGCCGAATTCGGCTTCTTCGGCGTAGAGGTGTAAACGCGCGTGCAGACGCCGCGCTTCTGCGGGCTCGACTGCAGCGCCGGCGACTTCGTCTTGTAGCGAACTTTGTCGCGGCCTGCACTGACGAGTTGGCTGATCGTTGGCATTTCCTGATGGTTCCTTCTGAAGACACGTACAGCGAAAAATTGGACTCCCGTGAGGGAAACCCGCGCACTTTACGCTCGGGTTTTGGACTTTGTCAAGCCCGGAACCAGCCCAACGCGACCCCCGGAACCGTTATTCCGAAGTCCTGCACAGGCTTGATGTTCTGGCGTTTGAAGCGCCGCCGGGAAAAGCCGGTGTGACGCCCTGATAACGCTCAAAGGTCGACCTTCGTTCCCACGCCGAGGCGGCTGGCCTTGGCGTAGAGAAACGCTACCGAAGCAAGATCTTCCGCCGCCAACCCAAGAGACTTGAATAGGGTGATCTCGTCACGACTCCGCCGTCCGGGAGCCTTCCCGAGCAGAACCTCCCCGATCTCGGCCCGGATGTGCCCCTCCGCGATCGCTCCTTCGCGCAGTGCGAAAAGGTAATCGCCCGATTCGTTGACCGTCGATTCGCGCCGGTCCACGAACAGCGAAGCGGCCCCAACCGTCGCGCCATCGAGCTCGCGCGCCGCGGCGATGCTCGATCCCACCGCGTTGATGTGCGTCCCCGCCGCCACCCAGCCCGCGCGAAGCACCGGGTCTCGCGAGCTCGTCGCCGTCACGATGATGTCTGCGTCCCTGACGGCCTCCTCCACCGTGCCCGTAACGCGCACCGTCACAATCGGCGGCACGCCCCGTTCTCCGGCGGCCGAAGCGGCGGCCAGTCCCTCGGCACTCTTGCGCGTCCGGCTGCAGATTCGAATCTCCCGGATGGAGCGAACCAGTGGAATCGACCGCATATGTGCATGAGCCTGCACACCCGCGCCGATGATCGCCAGCGTCGTCGAATCCTCACGCGCCAGCAGTCGCGTGGCCAGCGCCGAAACCGCCGCCGTGCGAATCGCCGTGATCGCCGACGCGCTCGCGATCGCAAGCAGTTCCCCGGTGTCACCGCTGTGCAGCAGGACCGTGCCGAGATGAGTGTCCAGGCCACGCGCGGGATTCCCTGGGAAGACGCACACTTCCTTGAGGCCGTAGACGGGAGACTGGCCGCCGCGATATCCCGGCATCATGCCGAGGAGGCCCTCGGCGCCCGGCGCGCGGGCGATCTGACGAAGCGGCTGATAAACCTCCC
This sequence comes from Acidobacteriota bacterium, assembly GCA_021781455.1. GTDB lineage: Bacteria > Acidobacteriota > Thermoanaerobaculia > Gp7-AA8 > Gp7-AA8 > JAJXWV01. Next base: position 115,919 of record JAJXWV010000015.1, read on the forward strand.
CCCGCTCGAGTGCAGCAATCACGTCTTCCATCACGTCAATGCACTCGCGCATGGTCAGCAGTTCGTGAACTTCCGATTCCGTGATGACGATCGTCCCGCTCATTGCGGAGCTCCTATCGGTGGTGCTGGCCAGTTCAGCGGAGCGTAAAGCCAGAACCGCTCGTCGCGGTTCTCAAAAACGAAGTCGTGATTGGCGTAGAGCAGACGGAACCCGTGCGCTGCGGGATTGGGGATCTCCACGTTGAACAGCAGCAGCCACGGCCGGCCGGCGAAGTGCCGGACCGCCCGCCGCTCGGCCACCGGGTATGGCACTCTCAGGGCCTGCTCCATGCGGCGGTCCCACAGCATGTACGAGCCGTAGGCGCCTAACCCGGCGTACCAGAAACGCTTTCCGGGCAAGTACGGCAGGAGCGCTTCGCACTGCGTGAGATTGTGGGCGGCGATGTCGTAGCGGTCGAGGTGATTGACGCGGATGAACTGAGCCATCTCCTGCGCGCCCGAAAAGCTGAACCGCCAGTCGGCTACCCAGTAGCCGACAGCCACGAGCAGAGAGAACGCGAGCGATGCGTTCAGCAGCAGCGCGGCCGCGACACCGGCGTGCTTCCGCATGCTTTGCTCCTCGCGCCCGTAGCAGTCCGCGATCCAGACCGCGAAAAGCGTGGTGATCAGGAGCAGACCGAAGTGGCGCATTCCGCCTGCCCAGACGAACGAATAGACCGTCATCAGCGCGAGAAGCGGCCCCCACAGAAAGAGCAGCGCGATTGTGCGCCCACCCAGGGCCAGCGTGAGCGCGAGAAGCAGGAGCAGGCTCAGAACGAACGAGAAGCGATCGTCGAGCGTGGGGAAAAAAGCGTTCGAGATGGCCACACCGGCCATGGCCGGATGAATCATCCGCACCACGCCCGGATACGCGGTATCGGGCAGTGTACGCAGCTCCCACGCCGCGAAGAGTCCGCCCGCCAGCATCAGCACCAGCGAGATCGAAGTCTGTGCTCTGCGGATCTCACGCAGGCGGATCGACTCGTAAAGAAACGCCGCACCGGCGATGGCTGCGATGACGAGGCCGTGCACCGTGGTATTCGCCGCCAGGGCCACCGCCCCGGCCAGGATGAGCGGCCGCTTCCAGCGCTGCCGCCACGCCGCTGCGATCGCAAACAGGAGCAGGATCGTCAACGCGTACGGCCGCGCGATCACGGCGTACTCGTAAGCCATGAAATAGGAGAACGCGAAGAGAACCTTCGTCAGTCGAGTGAACGGCGCCGCGAGGGTAAAGAGCGCCACCGCGGCGGCCGCAATCACGACATTCGTGAGTCGCTCGGCCACGTACGGCAGGCCGGAGTGGACGATCGGCCGGAGCAGGAGAAACCAGAGCGCCGGGGTGCCGCCGTAGGGTAGTCGCGCGAACATGGTCGCCATCGACGTGTCCCGAACGAAGAGCCAGGACTCCGCTTCATCGCGCCACGGCTCGTGACGCAATGCCACCGCAACGACGATCGCCACATACACAACGATGACGGCGAAGAAGAGCAGCCGCGGCGGACGCCGCTCGCTGGATGTCAGTGCCAACGGCGACCAGAACTTCCGCGTCCCGGCTTCACTCATCACGATGGACGCTGCCGGGCGAGAACGCAGGCACGCACACGGCGATGTACTCCGCGCCTTCCGGCCCTGGCGTCGAGTACTGCACCCACTCGCCACGCGGTGCGATGATCGCCTCGCCGGCGCGCACGTCGACTACCCCTGTGTGCGTGGCCACACGCAGCGTTCCCCTAAGGACGACCGTGTACTCGTCGAACTCCGGCGTCTGGCGTGGCTCGACCCAGCCACTCGGGCTTTTCATGCGGGCCACGCTGACGTCATCGGTCTTCGAGTTCACACGGCCGATGAACTCCTCGATGATCTTCGGCTTGTTGCCGGCCGCTCTGACGATCGAAGGGCGGACGATGTGATTCGCCATGGACGGTAGTTTACGCGAGCGACTGCTCGAGCCAGCGTTCGATGACACGGACGACGGAGCCGAGCTCCTCATCCGTCAAGTGGTGTCCGCTGGCAAGTGGTGTCCGCTGGCGATTTCGTGCACCTTCTGCAGGCACCCCCCGGCAGAAGGTTGCGGTCGCGTGCTGCGCGACCAAGACGGGGTGGTTCGTCCACGGCGTCTGCTTCGGGTCATTTCGCGGTGCGGCCGGTGCAACGCGTGTCGAGATGATCTCGCGCGCCTGCTCCACGACATGCGGTACGCCCAGATCTGCAGACACGCGAGCTCGCGCCCCTGCAGGACGAACTTCCGCCGGAACGGAATGGCGGCCAGCCGGCGGAAGGCCTCGTCGACGTCGATCACGCTGGCGGAAGAGCAATGCGCGGGCCTTATGTCCGCCGCCGGCCGCCGAACTTCCAGGAGTTCGCGTTCCGGAAAATGACGTAGACGGACTGCGGATCGATCTCCGGTGCCGTCAGCCACTGCTCGACCGTGGAACGCCGGATGTAGCGTGTTTGCGGCGTCACGAGCTGGTCGAAAGCAACGTGATGAAAGAACCGAAATGGCCGCGGCGCGATCCAGCTGAAATACGCGGCCATCGGCAGACGGCGTAGCCACGTTTGCGATCTCAACGGCCGGACGTTCAACAGCCTGGCTGCGACGAAGAACGGGACGGCCAGCGGCAGCGCGAAGCCGTATTTCGTCAGCCACCACGGCAGCCGCGATGTCACCCGCCTCAGCGGATCGACGAACCAGCGGACCACGGCGTTCCCTTCGTGTGCGTAGACCCAGCAGTGAAAGCGCCCACCCGGGCGGGCGTGGCGCAAAACCGAGCGGAATCCCGCCTCCGGCTCCTTCAGGTGATGGAGAACGCCGATGCAGTACACCACGTCGAAGTCACCGAGCTGCGCGCTCGTCAGATCTCCGCGGAGCAGCTCGACGGGAACGTCCGCGCCGGCTGCATCGAGATTCCGTCGCGTCTGCTCGATCGTGTCTCCGAGCTCGATGCCGGTGAGCTCCCGCGGATGACACTGTACGACCCAGTACAGCATCGAGCCGTTGCCGAAGCCGAGCTCCAGGACATCACGGCCGCGAAGATCGTCCGTACCGATCGGCGCGAACCAGTCGAGAAACTCGTCTCGTGTGTAGACCGATCCGATCCGGTTCCACGACTGTGCAAACGCTTCGGCCGTGCGTGTGTCGGGTGCCTCAGCCATCGCTGCTCCGCCGCGCCACTGCGTAAAGCTGTGCACCGCGCGAGGTCGAGTTGAGGTGGAAGAGAAGGCGCAGCACGCCGCTGACGAACCGCTGGGGCGCCCCGTACTCGCGCTCGCCGAAGGCGCTCATCGTCTGCCTTGGCCTCAGGTTGGCGATTCGCTTCGAGAGGTCGTGAAATGGGAATCCGGCGTTCCAGACCTTCTCCGGGTTCCAGCCGCTGGTCGCCAGAAGCGCCGACATGTCGCCGGCGCTGAAATGCCTGACGTGGCCGACGAACCGCTCCGTCGTGCCTACGCGCCCGCTCTGCGTCGTCAGCAGGAGAACCGCGTGCGGCGCGGCGAGGCTCCGGATGTTCCGCAGGAACCTGGCCGGGTCGCCGAGGTGTTCGACGATCTCCGACGCGACGACCGCGTCGAACACTCCGGCACCGGTCAGCGGCGCCGACTCCGCATCGGCGGCGTACCACGCGATCTCCGGCATGAGTTCCGAATTTTGAGCGACCTGCGTCGGCGACAGGTCGACGCCGGCAAGCCTCGCCTGAGGCAGGACGCGGTGGATCTGCGCCAGCAGTGACCCGTCGCCACAGCCGATGTCGATGACGGACGCCGGCGAGTGGCGAACGAGGTCGCGCAGAATCGTGTCGACTCGCATTCGCGGAGCCGGCATGTACCGCCAGTAGTCCGACCGGCCTTTCGTGAGCCGGGCGTAATAGTCGAGGTTCCGTTGTGTAGGATCGTTCATGACACTCGTCGCCCGAAGCGCTCGCACCACAGGGTGAAGACGAGCAGGTTCAGGATCTGCTTGCGGTTGTCGCGCCGCCCGCTCCAGTGATCCTCGAGCAGCCGGTGGACGAATTCCGGCCGCAGGACTCCGCCTGCCGCGACGCGGTTCCTGGCCAGAACTTTCTCGAGCATCGGTCGCAACGGCCCTCGAAACCACTTTCCGATGGGCGCGCCGAAACCCTTCTTCGGACGCGATGCGATTTCGCGAGGCAACCGCCGCCCGACGTACTCCCGGAGGAACCACTTCGAGGTGCGGCCGCGCAGCTTTGCGTGAGGTGGCAGCGAATCAGCGAACGCCACGACTTCGCAATCGAGAAACGGCACGCGCACTTCCAGGGAGGTGGCCATGCTCGCACGATCGACCTTCACGAGAACGCCGTCGGAAAGGTAGAACCTCTGGTCGGTCCTGAGCAGCTGTTCGAGCCAGCCGTCGTCTGCTTCGATCGAGGGCTGCAGGAGAAGAGAGTCGACGGCCCGCTCCGCGTCGGCGTCGTAATGGGTGAGCAAATCCGGCAGTTGCTCTTCCTCGAACGTTCCCATCCAGCGGAAGTGCCGTTTGATCAGATCGGGATGAAGGCCGCCCAGGAACTTCTTGACCTTGAACTCGGGCGAGAAATTCTCGTATCGGACCGGCAACAAGCGATGCGCCGCACCGACGGTGTTCCGCAGCCCCCGCAGCGCAAGGCCAGGTAAGCGCCGCGCCACTGAATGCGCGAGGTACGTCGGGTAGCCGGCGAAAAGCTCGTCGGCTCCGTCGCCGGAGAGCACCACCGTGACGTGCTCCCGCGCAAAGCGCGACAGAAGATAGGTCGGGTAGATCGAACCGTCCGCCAGCGGCTCGCCCAGACGCTCGCCGATCTCCGGAACGAGATCGACCATCGCGTCACTCGTCAGCTCCCTCGTGTGCTGATTGAGCTGCAGCAGGCGTGCGACCGCGGCGAACCAGCGCGACTCATCGAAGCTTGCATCATCGAACGCGATCGAAAACGTCGACACGGGATCCGCCGAGACACGCCGTGCCGATTCGGCGATGATCGTCGAGTCGATGCCGCCGGAAAGAAAGACGCCGATCGGTACGTCGCTGATCAGATGGCGCTCCACCGCGGCATCGATCAGCCTGCCGAACTCCAGCAACGCTTCTTCGCTCGGCGAAATGCGGCCGACGAGACGGCGGAAATACCGCTGTTGCTCGATCTGTCCGGACGCGCTCACTTTCGCGAACCAGCCACCCTCGAGCTTCCGGACGCCGCGCACCATCGTCAGCGGCGTCGGCACGAAGTCGAGCTGCAGGTATGCCTGTAGCGCCGCGCGGTCGATCTCGAAATCGACACAACCACTGTCGAGAATCGTCTGCAGTTCCGACGAGAACACCACACCCACGGGCGCAGCCGCGTAGTAGAGCGGTTTGATCCCGAACGGGTCGCGAACCAGATAGCCGGTCCCGCTGCGGGTGTCGTACAGACAGAACGCAAACATCCCGTTCAGGCGGTCGAACGCCTTCTCGCCATGGAGAAGGTACTGATTGACGATGACTTCCGTGTCGGATGCGGAGGTGAGCTCGAGGCCGGCGGCAACACACTCCCGGCGAAGCTCGCGATAGTTGTAGATCTCGCCGTTGAAGACGATCACCACCTGATGGCGTGCGTCCCAGAGCGGCTGATCGGCGGCGTGGGACAGATCGATGATGCTGAGGCGGCGATGGCCCAGAACAGCGTGGTCGAGCGCCGCGATGCCTTCTCCGTCAGGCCCGCGATGTGCGAGTTGCGACAGAGCCCGGGCCGTCTCCGCCCGGAACGGTTGGGTCAGCGCCAGACCACCGAAGATCCCGCACAACGGTCAGTTTCCGTCCGCCGAGTCCGCCGCATCCATCCCGATCGTGTCGCGGATGTCGTACGGACGCGTCACACCGACCTGATAAAGGATCCGAACGTTCAGCTCGGCCAGAAGCCCCGACATCAAACACAGAAGCGAAGTGATGTAGAGCAGAAGCATGATGAAGATCAGCGGCGTGCTCTCGACGTGGCCCAGGAAGAACGCACGGTAAGCGACCACGCCGAAGGCGACTGTTCCGAGAGCGAAGAAGAACGCTGCGATTTTTCCGAAGAGATAGGCCGGTGAGGAGCTGTAGCTCGACAGCATCACCACCGTCAGCAGGTCGACGAGCACCTTCCCGATTCGCGAAAAGCCGTACTTGCTCGTGCCGCGCAATCGCGGCCGGTGGTTGACGACCACCTCGGTGATCCGCGCGCCCTGCGCCTGCGCGTATGCAGGCAGGAAGCGATGCATCTCGCCGAGGATGTTCACTCCCTCGAGATACTCGCGACGGAAAACTTTCAACGTGCAGCCGACGTCGTGGATCCGCAGATGCAGCGATTTCCGGATCACGAAGTTCGCGATCACCGACGGGATCGTTCGCCGCCAGACGCTGTCATGGCGGTCTCGGCGCCAGCCACAGACGACATCCGCTTCGTCGGCGAGGATCGGCTCCAGCAACCGCGGCAGATCGTTCGGATCATTCTGCAGGTCGGCATCGAGGAAGGCCAGATAGCGGCCGCGGCTGGCGTGGGTTCCCGCGGCCATCGCCGCGGTCTGGCCACATCCGGTCCGAAAGCGCAGACCGCGCAGCCAGGGCTTGCCGCAGGAAGCCTCGCGCAACCGCTGCCAGCTTCCGTCGCGGCTGCCGTCGTCGACAATGACGACCTCCATCGACAGCGGCTGTGCCGCGCGAAACGCCTCGAGCTCGGATACGAGCGCGGCGATGTTGTCCACCTCGTCACGCACGGGCACGATGACGCTGAGCTCGACAGATGGTCCGCTATCATCCACGCCGCGCATTCCTTGGCGCGATTGTAACCGCTGCGCTTCCGGCGCCGCGCCTGACGCCGCCCCGCTCACGGCCACGTTCCACTCACGAGCAACGGCCGTCGGGCAGCATCGCCGTCGGGAACGAGCGGCGGACAGACCGGTCGGATCGGCGGCTGCCGCTGCCGCTGATACAGCCACCACATCCCCCACCGGCCGGCCAGGATGATCGGCTCGCTGGCCCGGCGAAATGCCGGTGCACCGAGATCGAGCGGCGCCCGGATCACGAAATAGTCGAAATGCGAATCCGGCGAGTTCCACCGGAACAGGCGGGGATCCCATCCTAGGCCGGGAGTGGTCATCGGATCGGCGCCCGGCCGGTAGTGCATCAGCACGGGGAAGTTGCTGGCGAACGACCATCCGATGGTGCCGCCTTTGCGCGCCTGGTAATACGCCGAATAGTGCAGGTACATCGGCCCTCCGACGAACTCGCTGCGCGGTTCCGCATTGAGGAGCAGAACCCCGCGGTTCGTCGGCAGGTGGTCGACGAGTCGATCGAACGAGTCGGCCTCGATGCCGAACCGGTAGAAGCGCGCGGACAGAATCGCCAGCCAGCCGAAGGCCGCGATCACAATGAGCGGCCGCACCAGCGATGGCCGCACCAGGGAAGCGCGCCTCTCGAGCGCCAGCGGGATCGTCGCCGCGCACAAGACGGCGAATCGCTGGTTCACAAAGGCGGTGCCGAATACCGATTGTGGCAGGAAGAAGTACATCAGGCCGAAGACGATTGCGGGCATCCAGCGTCTGGCATCGCGTGTAAAGCGGACGCCGCAAACAACGACGATGAGTGCCAGCGCGATCGCGTAAAAGAACGCGGCTCGCTCGTAAGCGGCACTCAGCAGATCGGACGGGAACTGCAGGAGACGGTCCGAACCGAGGCCCCACATCGGCGGAATGTTCACGCGCGCCTCGTGGCTGCGCATGCGATGCACCCACCAGAGAAGAGCAGGTATTGGCATGACGTACGGGAGTGCCGCGGCAATCATCTGCCGCGGAGTGCGCCACAGGAAGAGGTGCATGGCCCCCGCCGCTGCCGCCGCACCCACAAACACGAGCGCGTGCGAGATGACCAGCAATGCGGCAATGAACGTCAGAAGGACGCCGCGGACCAGGGTCCGCCGGCCCATGTAGTCGTACGCCAGGGCCACGAAAACGATCGCGAGCGGGATGCTCGCCAGGAAATTCAGAAAACCCCAGTAGAACGAGAAGCCGAAAGCGAGCGGAAAGCCGACGAGTGCGAGCCAGTCATCGACACCGGCGCGACGCGTGAGAGACAGCATCGACAGCGGCAGCGCCACAATGGCCAGGAAAACGACGGCCTTCAATGCGCCGTTGACAGGCAGAATGAAGGCGAACAGCCGTGTAATGGCATAGCCGAGCAGGTAAGGGGTAAACCAGTTCTGCTCGACGACGCGGTCGAAGCGATAGCAGGGATCACCGTAGAACTTCCAGAGCGTGATCTGGGCCGCGTGCTGCGGCAGATCGATCATGGGAAGACGGTATGTGAGCAGCAGTGGAACGGCAGCGGCGAGAGCGCAGCCGACAAAGGCGATGCCAAGGAGAAGGCCGCGCGGACGCATTGCCGCCATGGTAGATGGGCCGGGGGGCAGGGGCAACGGTGGGGGGAAAAGAAAAAGGCCCTCGAGTTTCCCCGAGGGCCTTCCATATATCCCGGCGAC
>JAJXWV010000025.1 GCA_021781455.1 Acidobacteriota bacterium
CTCGCCGCCCCCCTTTGCCACAACACCATTCCAACTCGTCGCTGCTGCTAACGCCTAGCCACCAGACGTCCAAACTCCAGGGCGGCCTGACGGCCGCCGCTAAATGTTGTCGGCGGCTCCGCCGCCTCGACAGGGCGCCCATCGGTGACCAGATCGCGGCCAACGCGAGGGTCGTCCCTATGCGTTTTTTAATTCCGGATTCCGCCCCTCACAGACTTTCTACCATCGCCTCGACGACGGTCTTCAGCACCTGCACGCGTGCGTAGCGCTTGTCGTTGGCCGGGATCATGTGCCACGGCGCGTTGGTCGAGCTGGTGTGGCAGACCATGTCGTGGACGGCGGCCTTGTAGGCGTCCCACTTCTCGCGGTTGCGCCAGTCCTCGTCCGTGATCTTGTGCTGCTTGTACGCGATCTCCTGCCGTTCCTTGAAGCGGCGCAGCTGCTCGTCGGCGTCGATCTGCAGCCAGAACTTCACGAGCATGATGCCGCTCTCCACGAGCTGCTCCTCGAAGTCGTTGATCTCGCGATAGGCGCGCGACCACTCGTCCACGGTGGCGAAGCCCTCGACGCGCTCGACCAGCACCCGCCCGTACCAGGAGCGGTCGTAGATGGTCATGTCGCCGGAGCGCGGGATCTGCCGCCAGAAGCGCCAGAGGTACTGCTGCGCGCGCTCCTCGTCGGTGGGAGCGGCGACGGAGATGACGCGGTAGAGCCGGGCGTCGATCGGGGCGATCAATCGCCGGATGGCGCCCCCCTTGCCGGCCGCGTCCGACCCCTCGAAGATGACGACGGTCGAGCGCCTGGCGTTGAAGGCCTTCCACGCCAGCGATCCGAGCTCCTTCTGCAGCTGGGCCAGCTCTTTGGAGCACTTGTCCGGATCGATCGTCTTCGCCAGGTCGATGCGATCGAGAACCGTCGGTCCCGAGCCGGCCAGGGTGGCCTCCTCGTCAGCCTGGGCCGTGACCACCGACGAGCTGTTCTTCTCGTCGGGTGTGCGCACGAGATCCTCGAGCGCCTCGAGCACCGTGCGTGCCACCGTCAGGTCGCGATATCGCGCATCCGTCGCTTCGATGATCCGCCAGGGCGCCTCGGCGGTGTCGGTCATGCGGATGGCGCGCTCGGAGACCTCCGCGAAGCGGTCGTAGTGCTTTGCGAACTCCTTGGCCTCCGGACCGTAGATCGAGCTCGACTTCTTGCGTTTCGACTTTTCGGTGATGCGCTCGTCCTCGACGTCCTTCGGCAGGTGGAACCACAGCTTGAGAATGAGCGCGCCGTCCAGGGCCAGCATGCGTTCGAAGAAAACGATTCGCTGCAGCTCGCGATCGAGGGCGGCCCGGTTGATGCGCTTGAAGACGCGGTCGACGATCGGCTGCGTGTACCAGGAACCGAACAGGATGCCGATCGACCCGCGCGGCGGGAGCGTGCGCCAGAACTTCCAGTAGCGCGGGCGCTCGAGCTCCTCGTCGGAGTCGCGCCAGAAGGCGTGCGTGTGCAGCCCGCGCGCATCGAGCCACTCGTGCAGGCGGTTCACGACGTCGGTCTTCCCGGAGCCCTCCACGCCCGATACCACGATGATCACCGACTTCTTCGTGGTCCGCAGGGCGCGCTGCGCGGCAAGAAGCCGCGAGCGGATCTCGGGCAGGGCAGCTTCGAACTCGGCCTTGGGGATCGATTGTCGCAACTCCGCGGCTTCGAACATGGGAGTTCCTTTCTTGCGATCTCGAGTTCCGCGACGATTTAGGATTTGAGATTGATGATTGACTGATATTTAGGATTTGAGATTGATGATTTATGAACCGAAGCAATCGATGCCCAGACCTGGATTTGAGATTGATGAAGTAACGCCTCTTCGGTTCATAAATCATCAATCTCAAATCTCAAATCGTCACCTGTCCTTCTTTTTCTTCTTCGCCTTGCGCCGGAACGAGCCCGGCTTGCGGACGATCTCTTCGTAGGGTCCGAGGGTGACGGCTTCGGCGCGGGCGATGGCGATGAAGGTCTCCTGGCTGCGCACAGCCGGACCATCGGTCTTGCGCCGCTCGTACTTCCCGTCGGAGCGGAGCACCCAGCTCTTGGCGTTGTCGGCGAGCGAGACCGGCAGGATGCGGTCTTCGAGGCGACGCACCAGCGGCTCGGAGCGTACCGGCCAGGTGGTCTCGACGCGCCGATAGAAGTTCCGCGGCATCCAGTCGCCGCTGCTGATGTAGAACTCGGGTTTGCCGCCGTTCTCGAATCGGAAGATGCGCGAGTGCTCGAGGAAGCGGTCCACGATGGAGATGACTTCGATGCTCTCGCTGAAGCCCTGCAGGCCGGGCACGAGGCAGCAGATGCCGCGCACGATGAGCTGAATCTTCACGCCGGCGCGGCTGGCGCGATAGAGCGCCGCGATGACCGTGGCGTCGACCAGGGCATTCATCTTGGCGACGATGCGGGCGGGCTTGCCCTCCTTGGCGTTGGACGTCTCGCGGGCAATCATGTCGAGGGTCCAGCGGTGGTAATCCATCGGCGCGACCACGAAGTCGTGCCACTTCATCTCCAGCGGCTGGGCGTCGATCAATTCCTGCACACCGGCGGTGCTGAATCCGGTCAGGAGGTTCATCAGCTGCGCAGTGTCGGCGCCGAAGTCGGGATCGCAGGTGAAGAAGTCGATGTCGTTGTAGATGCGGGCGGTCAGGGCGTTGTAGTTGCCGGTCGACAGGTGCACGTAGCGCCGCAGCTCCCGCCCTTCGCGGCGGATCACCAGGCAGGCCTTGCAATGCGTCTTCATGCCGAACAGGCCGTAGACGACCTGCACGCCGGCCTGCTCGAGCTGTTTGGCCCAGGAGATGTTCTTCTTCTCGTCGAAGCGGGCCTGCAGCTCGACCACGGCGGTGACCTGCTTGCCTAACGAAGCGGCGGTGGCCAGGGCCTCGACGATCGGCGAGCCGACATCGGTGCGGTAGAGCGTCTGCTTGATGGCCACGACGTCGGGATCTTCGGCGGCGGTCTGCACGAGCTCGATCACCGTGGTGAACGACTCGTACGGCCGGTGCAGCAGGAAATCGCCGCGCCGGATGATCGAGAAGATGTCTTCGCTCGTGGCGAGCTGCGCCGGGATACGCGGATTGAAGGGCTTGTCCTTGAGCGCCGGCACATCGATCTCGTCGTAGAGCTGCTTGACGTCGCCGAGCTTCAGCGGCCCCGGTGCCAGAAAGACTTCGTTGGCGCGCGAGGCCGTCGATTTCGTCAGCAGCTGCACGAGCGACTCGTCGGCCGTCGACTCGATCTCCAGCCAGACGATCTCCTGCCGCTCGCGGCGCCGCAGCTCACTCTCCATGCTCTTGAGCAGGTCCTGGACGTCGTCTTCCTTGATGGAAATGTCCGAATTGCGGATCACGCGGAAGGGAGCAGAGCGCCGCAGGCGCATCCCCGGGAAGAAGCGGCCGATGTGCGACGAGATCACGTCTTCGACGAGCACGTAGCGCCACTTCTCGCCCACGGTGATGAAGCGCGGCAGCGATTCCGGGATCTTCAGGATCACGAAATGCACCTCGCCGCGCGGAGACTCGAGCAGGATGCCGAGGTTCAGGGCGAGGTTGGCGATGAACGGGAACGGGTGGCTCGGGTCGACCGCCAGCGGCGTGAGGATCGGCTCGACGTTCCGGGTGAAGTACTCCTCGATCAGCCCGCGCTCGCGTTTGCCGAGGTCGGCGACGCGCTCGATGCGGATGTTCTCTTTTCGCAGCGGAGGGACGAGGCCCTCGCTGAGACAGCGATAGATGTGGTCGAGCAGGCGCCGCGACTTGTGGCGGATGGCGTCGAGCTGCTCCAGATCCGCGGTCGGTGTTTCGGCGATCGCAGCGACCACGTCGCGGAGCGCGCCGACACGGATCATGAAGAATTCGTCGAGGTTGTTGGCGCAGATGGAGAGGAACTTCACCCGCTCCAGAAGCGGTACGTTGGCGTCATCAGCTTCGGCGAGGACGCGGCGGTTGAACTCCAGCCAGCTCAGCTCCCGATTGAACAGCGGGAGCGACTCGACAGCCGCAGGGGAGGGCACCGTCGCCTCCGCCTGTCGCGTCGTCTCCGCGACCAGCGCGGCAATCGCACTGTCGTCCGGCTCCTGTGCCTGCATGTCCAGATACTAGTTCAACGCCCTGCGGCGACGCGAACCGGCAATAGTGACTGCGACGTAACAGCAGTAGTTTCTGCAGTTTATGTCGCATGGGCTGCGGGCGTCCCGCCCGCCTGTCGCCGGACTTGCGGCCCGGCGGCTTCATCCGGGCACCTGCCCAGCGGTCGGGCAGGATGCCCGAGACGCCCGCAGTCCAGGTGGCTGCAAAAGCGATAAGCTCTCGGCCCCGGTCCAACCACATCAAGGAGCACCACCATGGTCGACGAAGCCGGTTTCTCCATCGTGACGCGTGGGTTCGATAACGACGGCTCGATCACCACGACCGAGAGCACTGTTCAGCCGAAGCAGATCGAGCCACAGCCGATTGCGCCCGCAGTGGAAGAGGACGCCCCGATGCTTGAGGTGGCTGCGGAGAGGATCAGAGTGCAGTTCGTTGAAGATCTTCGCGCGCCGAGCGATCAACCAGTCGACGAAGGCCGCGCCCCGGCAATGGAAGACCGCGTCGCGACCGGCGATGTCGTCGTCGAGGCGATCGACCCCGACGAGACGGTGCAGGCCGCCTGTGCCGCCGCAGAAGACGACGATCTCGAGCCCGATGATGTCGGCGAGCCGGCTGCCCCGGTCAGGCAGAAGAAGCTGAAGAAGAAGGATTACGAGAAACAGCTGATCGAACGCCATCTCGACTGGCGCGGTCTCGAGCGGAAGGTGCAGCGCGACGGCCTGAAGGTGGTCGTGCTCGTCGAGGGACGCGACAACGGAAAGAAGGGCGGCATCGTGAACCGCATTGCCGACTTCTCCGATGCGCGTATCTGCCGTGTCGCACGGGTGGAGCCGCCGAACGGCCGCGAGCGCAGCCAGTGGTTCTTCCAGCCGTACGTCGCTCATCTTCCCGCGGCGGGCGAGATCGTCCTGTTCGACGGCAGCTGGTATGGCCGCGCTGCGCTGGAACGGGCCACCGGACGATCGGACCCGAAAGGATTTGCGGAGCGGCTTTCCCTGTGCGCGGAGTTCGAGTCGATGCTCCAGCGCTCGGGCCTGACCATCATCAAGTGCTGGCTGTCCGCCGACGAGGGCGCGGAGGATCTGGCCGCCGATCTCGAGACGCTGGGAAGGCGCTGGAACTTCGACTCGAAGGATTTTGAACCGTCCATCGATCTCGCCGGCCTGAAGGAGCAGATCCTCGGCGCGGGCATGCCGTGGCAGGTCGTCCAGGGTCGTGGCAAGCGCGCCGTTCGCGTCGACGCCATTCGCGCGATCGTCGCTGCGGTTGCCGGCGACGAACGGACGGAATCCGCCTCGAGCGAAGGCGCTGCGGCTGATCCGCCGTCCGGCACAGCGGCTGCAGAGGCCTGACCGCCTTCGGAGCGCGAGTGTGAGCGACGTTCATCTGGCCATTCTGGACGGCCGGCCGGCCGCGGCCGAGGTCAAGCGGATCGCCATCGCCCTGGTCGACGATGCCGTCGAGCAACTGCGTGACGCCGCTGCCGCTCCGAGCGAGACCGCCGTGCACGAGGCGCGCAAGCGCTTCAAGGAGCTCCGGGCGTTGCTGCGCCTCGTCGAGAGCGCTGCCGGACGCCATCGCACGAAGGAGGCGCGGCTCCGCGCGCGCGATGCCGGACGGTCCCTCTCCGCCGCGCGCGATGCTGATGTTCTCGGCGAGACTTTCGAGAAGTTGCACGAACGGTTCGGCGATTCGTTCGATCGCTCGCGCGACTTCGCCCGCCGGCTGACCGAGGACGCCCGCGGCGGAAAGCTCGACACCGACACGGCGTCGCGCCTGATCTCCGCAGTCCGCAACAGCATCGCCCTCTGGTCCTTCGACGTGGCGGACAAAGACATCCAGCAGGGGCTGCGCAGGGGCTTGCGGAGGGCGCGCAGAGCGATGCGCACGGCGGTGGAGGTGCGCTCTGACGCCGGTTTTCACGAGTGGCGGAAGCGGGCCAAGGACTCCTGGTATCACGCGCGGATGACCGAGGAGATCGTCCCGTCCATGCGCGACCGCGAGCCGCAGCTTCGGCGACTGGCCAGAATCCTCGGCGACCACCACGATCTGGTGATCGTGCGCGAGATTGCCGGCCGGCATGCCGGGGAGGCCAATGGGCCTGACGCGGTCAACGTTCTTTCGCTGGCCCTTCAGCGAATGCGCGAGCTGGAAGATGAGGCTGAGGCGATCGGGCCCGAAGCTCTCGCCAGAAAATTGTAGGGCGCAGCTGCGCCCTACAGGGTGCTCCAGGAGAGCCCGCAATCGAGACTGTCGTACCATTGGCGAATCCCGAGAAGCCAGGAGCTGCAGCGAACATGAGCAGCGAAGCAGTCGTCGTCGGCGGTCACGCGGCCGCAGCGGTGCAGAAGCCGTCGCTCTTCTCCACGGGCGACCTGTGGGGCGGCCTGGCGGCGATGCTGGTCGCCTTCCCGTCGGCCATCGCGTTCGGCGTGGTGATCTACACGGCAGCGTCGCCGTCGCTGGCGGGTGCCGGAGCGCTGGCCGGTGCGATCGGCGCGGTCGCGCTCGGAATCATCGCGCCTCTCGTGGGGCGCAACCGCGGCTTCATCACGACGCCGTGCGCACCCGCGGCTGCGGTCATGGCCGGACTGGCGGCCGAGCTCGCGCAAACCGGACACACGCCGGTCGACCGCATCCTCAGCATCCTCGCTCTCACGGCCCTGCTTTCGGCTCTCCTGCAGATCGCCTACGGTGCGATGCGCATCGGTCGGCTGATCAAGTTCATCCCTTACCAGGTCTCGAACGGATACCTCTCGGGCGTGGCGGTCATCATCGCCGCCGGCCAGATACCGAAGCTGCTCGGTACCTCGGCGGGAAGTCTGGTGGATGCGCTCGTCGAGCCACATCTCTGGAGGTGGCAGGGGATCGTGGTCGGCGTGGTCACGATTATGGCGATGGGTCTTGCGCCGAAGGTGACCACGAAAGTGCCGGCCGTCGTGATCGCGCTGGCGGTCGGGATCGGCGCCTATTTCGGCATGGCGCTGTTCGATCATTCCATGCTGCAGGTGGCGGGCAACGGCCTGATCATCGGCCCCGTTCACGGCGGCGGATCGCTGACGAAGGAGATCTCGTTCCGCCTGCATTCGGTCGTGGCGATCACGGGAGCGGAGCTCGCCCTGATCCTCGGGCCGGCCCTAACGCTCTCGGTGCTTCTGTCGATCGACACGCTGAAAACCGGAGTCGTTCTCGATGCGCTCATGCGCATTCGCCACGACTCGAACCGTGAGCTGATCGGACAGGGTTTCGCGAATCTCGCGTCGTTTCTGACCGGTGGTGTGCCGGGGTCGGCCGCCACCGGTCCAACGCTGATCAACGTCAGCAGCGGCGGCCGCACGGTATGGAGCAGCGTCATCGAGGGTGTCCTGGTGCTGCTTGGATTCCTCGCCTTCGGAAAGCTGATGGCCTGGGTACCGATCGGAGCGCTGGCCGGGATCCTCCTGGTCGTGGCCTGGCGCATGTTCGACTTCAAGATGTTCCGCCTGCTGGCCACGCCGGGAGCACGGCTCGACTTCGCCGTCATCGCGGCAGTGGTGATCGTTTCGAAGGCCGTCGGTCTGATCCAGGCGGCGTTCGTCGGCGTCCTGCTGGCGATCCTGATCTTCATCCGCAACCAGATCCGCACGTCGGTCATCGTGCGCAGGGCCGACTTGAAGGAGCTGCGCTCGAAGCGGCGCCGCTCGCCCGAAGAGAACAGGCTCCTCGACGAGCACGGCGGCGAGGGTCTGTTCGTGCAGCTTCGTGGCGACCTGTTCTTCGGGACGACCGACCAGCTGTTCGTCGACCTGGAGAAGGACCTGGCCGAGCGGCGCTACATCCTCTTCGACCTGCGGCGCATCGAGTCGATGGACCTCACCGCCGCGCACCTGCTCATGCAGATGCAGTCACGGTTGCGCGAGCGCGACGGCCGCCTCCTGTTCGCCGGCCTTCCCACGACGATTCCCTCGGGCCAGGACATCGCCGAGTATCTCGGGAAGCTCGGCGTGGTCTCCGCCGGCGAGGAGATCAGCATCTTCGAAACGCGCGACAGCGCCCTCGAGTGGATGGAGGACCAGATCCTCAATGCGGCCGGCTATCGACCGGTGCAGGGACGGCCGCCGATGGAGCTCCGCGAGTTCCCCCTCATGCAACTCGACGAGGACCTGATGCGGGATCTCGAGCGGACCGTACAGAGGAAGTCCTTCAAAGTCGGCGAGAAGGTCTTCCACATCGGCGAAAAGGGCGAGGAAATCTTCCTCGTGCGCAGCGGGCGGGTGCACATCTTCCTCCCCCTTCCCGGCAACAAGCGCCACCATCTGGCCACCATGTGCCGGGGCGACTTCTTCGGCGAGATGTCGTTCCTCGACAAGCGCGATCGCTCGGCCGATGCCGTGGCGGCGACGAACACCGAGATCTTCGTGCTCGGCCGATCGGCGTTCGACGAGATCGCGCACGCGAACGAGCGCTTCGCCACTGCCGTGTACAAGCAGCTCGCTCGCGGCATCGCCGAGAGGCTGCGCGTGACCGATGCCGAGTTGAGGTCGCTGGAAGTGCGGTGACGGCATCTCGGCGGATTTCTCCTACACACCACCTTCCGTGACCTGACGGGCGCGCAATCAGTTGCGCCGGTCACCGCCAGCGGATCGCCGCGGCGCGATCGATGTTTTCGGGCCGCGACGCATCTCATCCGTCAATTCCAGCCGCTCGCTCCGCGTCGCCGCGGCTGCTTGCGAAACCGCGCTGGAGAGGAGGTTGCCGATGGAGAAGCTGAGCATCAAGAACATCCTCGTGCCCACGGATCTGAGCGAGTCCAACGTCGCGGCGCTCCGCTACGCCCGCCTGCTGGCCGATCGCTTCAACGCCAGTCTCACGGTCATGCACGCCGACACCACGCTTCGCGGAGTGCCCGGTGCTGACGATCGCCCGGGAGGCAGCGCCCGTGGAGAGAATGTCCAGCGAAGTGGCCGAGCACGCGGTGCCCGCTCCTTAGCTCGATGGATGTGGCACAGGCAGAAGTGCCTGTGCCACACACTCCCGAATTGAAAATTGAAAATTGAAAATTGAAAAACAACTTCGTTTCTCAATTCTCAATTTTCAATTTTCAATTCTCAATTCTCAATTCTCAATCCTGCTCCCGCGCCTTCGCTTTCGCGTCCTCGAGTGCCTTCTGCACGTTCGACGCGATGAGCTCGCGCAGGAGGTCATGCGAGCGGCCGGATCGAATTTCGAGCCCCGAGTGGTAGAGGGTCCTGGCGTACGACGCCTTTCCGACGCGCTGAACGGCGCTTCGCCGAATGCGGCACTCGAGGACCACGGTCCGCCCTTCCCATTCGAACGACAGCTCGCACTCGTCGCCGACCGGCCCGAGAATCTCCCCGTGAGCCACGCGCGCACCGCGAAGCGACACGTCGAGCACGTACACGTTCCTTCCCCGGATCTTGCCCGGAAGCGGCTCGAGGATGTGCAGCCGCTGTACGCGTCGTCGCTCGGTGGTTTCGGTTTTCAGCATTTGTGGGGCGGACCCCTCAGCCCCAACCCGACTATGTTATTCGGTTCTTCATTCAGACGCTCGCCTGGGCAGTCCTTTCCCGGTATGCGCAAAGCCTCGCGCCGGCTCGACTTGGGTCTCGATCACGGCTGCGTGTGATCCTCCGCGCGGTTCCTCACGAAACGTGCCGTTTACGATCCACGTCGGATTTCACGAAGGAGTCGAGCCATGGCAATGACGATTGCAGAGAAGATCCTCGCGCGTGCGTCGGGCCGTTCCACCGTTGCGGCAGGTGACGTGGTCGAGCCGCGCGTCGATCTGGCGATGTCCCACGAGAACGGCGCGCTCGTGATCAACCAGTTTCGGGAGATCTATGCCGGAACCGGGATCGAGGCGCGAGTATGGGACCCGTCGAAGATCGCCATCATCTTCGACCATCGCGTTCCGGCGGAGAGCGCCAAGACGGCGACGAACCAGAAGCGGATTCGCGAGTTCGTGGCGCAGCAGGGGATTACGAAATTCCACGATATCCGCGCCGACCAGGGCGGCATCTGCCACCAGATTCTTCCGGAGAGCGGCTACGTCCTTCCCGGTTCCGTGGTGGTCGGCACCGACAGCCACACCACCACGCATGGCGCGCTGGGCGCCTTTGCCTTCGGGATCGGCGCGACCGAGATGGCCAGCGTCTGGGCCCTCGGCGTGGCGCTGAACATCGAGGTGCCGGAGACGATCAAGGTCATCGTGAAGGGCACGATGCCGGAGTTCGTGGCGCCGAAAGACCTGATCCTCCATCTGATCGGCTGCCTCTCCTCGGAAGGGGCGAACTTCAAGGTCTTCGAGTTCCATGGCGAAGCGATCCGCAACATGCCGACCTCGGGGCGGCTGACGCTGAGCAACATGGCGGTCGAGGCCGGGGCAACGGCGGGGATCGTTCCGGCCGACAGCGAGACCGGGCGATACCTTCGCGAAGTGGCCGGGTACAAGGGCGAGATCGATCTCGTGCAGCCCGACGCGGATGCGAAGTACGCCCAGGTCGTAGAGATCGACTGCTCGCAGCTGACCTACCAGATCGCCTGTCCGCACACGGTCGACAACGTCAAGACGATCGAGATGGTGGAAGGGACGAAGGTCGATCAGATCGTCGTGGGCTCGTGTACGAACGGCCGCGCCGACGACCTGGCCGTGGCCGCTTCGATCCTTCGCGGACGGCGCATTGCCGACGGTGTGCGCATGCTCGTCTTCCCGGCTTCGTGGCGCATCTACCGCGAGTCGATGAAGCGCGGGGTGCTCGAGGACCTCGTCAACGCCGGGGCCATCATCATGAATCCCGGCTGCGGCTGCTGCCTGGGCGTCCACCAGGGGGCGTTGGGTGACGGCGAAGTGGCCCTCTCCACGACCAACCGCAATTTCCTCGGCCGCATGGGCAACCCCAGGGCCCAGGTTTATCTCTGCTCGCCAGCCGTGGCCGCGGCGAGCGCTCTGACCGGCTGCATCAGCCGCCCTCCGAAAGGACTGACCAGACATGAATCAGCATTCCAGTTCCCCGCTCCTGAAAACGACGCTTGTGTGGAAGCTGGATGACGACGTCTCCACGGACGTCATCTACCCAGGCCGCTACATGGCCACGGTTCTGCCGACGGAGACACCGCAGTACGCGTTCGCCGATCTGCCCGACCTGAACAAGAAGCTCGCTTCCGGCGAGTTTCCGCGCGGCAGCGCCCTGGTGGCGGGAAAGAATTTCGGCTGCGGCTCCTCGCGCGAACAGGCTGCCTCGACGCTCAAGGGCTATGACCTGGCGGTCATCGCCAGGGGCTTCGCGCGGATCTTCCTGCAGAACGCGATCAACCTCGGCCTGCGGACGATCGTCTGTCCCGACATCGAAGCGAGCGTGGGCGATCAGCTGGAGATCTCGGCCGATCGCGTAGTGAACACGACGACCGGAAAGTCGTTCCCCATCACGCCGCTGCCGAAGTCCCGTCAGTCCATCATCGACGCGGGCGGCCTGATCGCGTACACGCGGCAGAGAGTCGTTGCAGCCAACCGTTAGAGAAGAACCAGTCCTGAGTCCTGAGTGCTGAGCCCTGAGTCGATCGTGATCCCTCAGGACTCAGCACTCAGGACTCACGACTCAGGACTCGAACAGGAGAATCGAACAATGGCCAAGTACCGAATCGCGTGGCTTCCCGGCGATGGAGTGGGGAAGGAAGTGCTCGAGGCGGCGAAGATCGTCCTCGACGATCTCGAGCTCGACGCCGAGTACATCCATGGCGACATCGGATGGGACTTCTGGTGCAGCGAAGGCGATGCCTTTCCGCAGCGGACGATCGACCTGCTGAAGAGCGTCGACGCGGCGATGTTCGGAGCCATCACCTCTAAGCCGGCCAAAGCGGCCGAGGCGGAGCTTGCCCCGGCACTGCGCGGCAAGGTGGCTCCGTACCGCTCGCCGATCGTGCGCATGCGGCAGCTCTTCGACCTCTACGTCTGCCTCCGCCCTCTCAAATCGTTCCGCGGGAACCCGCTGAATTACAAGGAAGGCATCGACATCGTGGTCTTCCGCGAGAACACGGAGGACCTCTACTCGGGCGTGGAGTTCTCCCCGGTGCCGGACGAGCTCGCAGGCGTTCTGCAGAAGCTGTCCAAGCCGTTCGCCGCGTTCAGCTCGCTCAAGGGCGACGAATACGCGATCTCGTGCAAGATCAACACGAGGAAGGGCTCGGAGCGGATCATCCGCGCCGCCTTCGAGTTCGCGAAGAAGTTCGGACGCAAGAAGGTCACCGTCGTGCAGAAGGCCAACGTGGTCCGCGCCACCGACGGCATGTTCCTGGAGATCGCGAAGGAAGTGGCGCGCGAGTATCCCGGCATCGCCATGGACGACGCGAACGTCGACGCCATGACGATGTGGCTGCTCAAGAACCCGTTCAACTACGACGTTCTCGTCGCCCCGAATCTCTACGGCGACATCATCTCGGACCTCTGCGCGCAGATGGTCGGCGGCCTCGGGTTCGGCGCCTCCGGCAACATCGGCGATAAACTCGCCGTCTTCGAGCCGACGCACGGCTCCGCGCCGAAGTACGCCGGGCAGTACAAGGTGAATCCGATCGCCACGATCATGGCCGCGAAGATGATGCTGGAGTGGCTCGGCGAAGAGGAAAAGGCGAAGCGGCTCGAGCAGGCCGTGGCCGGCGTGATCCGCGAGGCGAAAGTGCGGACGTACGACATGGGCGGCAGCAGTACGACCCTGGAGATGGCGAAGGCCATCACCGCTCGGTTGAACGTGCCGGTCGGGGCGTAGCAAGGCGAGGTAGGGACGCGCAGCAGCGCGTCCGCAGCCCTGCGGCGAGAAACGAGTGTTGCGGACGCGCTGCTGCGCGTCCCTGCTGCGCATCCGGGTCACGAGGAGACGGCGATGACCAAGGTCCTCATCCATGAAGTCGGTCCGCGCGACGGCCTGCAGATCGAGAAGGCGACCGTTCCGACGGAGACCAAGATCGCCTGGATCGAGAAGATCCTCGAGTCGGGAGTGGACGTCGTTCAGCTCGGGTCGTTCGTCAATCCCGAGCGCGTGCCGCAGATGGCCGACACCGAGCAACTCTTCCGCTACTTCGCGAGCGCGGAGAGAAAGCCGTCGAAGACTGCACTCTCGGGCCTGGTGCTGAACGAGAAGGGACTCGATCGCGGTCTGGGCTGCGGCGTCGACTACGTCTGCATGGGCGTCTCGGCCAGCGACACGCACAGCCGCAAGAACACCGGGATGTCGACCGAAGAAGCTCTGTCGCGCATCGTGCCGATGGCCCTTCGCGCCGGCGCTGCCGGTGCGCGGGTGCAGGTTTCGGTCATGTCGGCATTCGGCTGCGGCTTCGAAGGGCCGGTGGCCTTCGACCGTGTGATGCGCATCGTCGGCCGCTACGTGGAAGCAGGACTGAAGATGATCAGCCTCGCCGACACCGCAGGCCACGCCAATCCGGCCCAGGTCGAGGAGCTCTTCACGAAGCTGCGCACTCTGGCTCCGGACGTCCTCTACGCCTGCCATTTCCACGACACCTACGGCCTCGGCCTGGCGAACGCTTTCGCCGCGTACCGGGTCGGTGTGGAGTCCTTCGAGTCGGCCGTGGCCGGGCTGGGCGGCTGCCCGTTCACCGCCGTGACCGGCGGCAACATCGCCACCGAGGACCTCGTGCACATGTTCGCTCGGATGAACGTCCGGCGCGATGTCGAGCTCGATCCGCTCATCGACGCCGCGAAACAGGCGGAGCAATTTCTGGGGCGTCCACTACCGGGAAGGATTCACGTCACCGGCCCGGTGCCGGAGCACGAGCTGGTGACGGTGTAATGAATCGCAAATTGAGAATTTGCAGGGCGCAGCTGCGATGCGCAGTTGAGTGCGCGGCCCGGCGCAGCGGGGCCCTGCGGAAGCGGGTCGCGAGAAGGAAAAACTCATGAGCAAGATCTTCGAAGGCGTCCGCGTGCTGGACATGACCAATGTCCTGGCCGGTCCATTCTCGACCGAGCTCCTGGCGCTGTGCGGCGCGGATGTGATCAAGATCGAGAACCCGTCGGGCGGAGATCTGGCCCGCAAGCTCGGCAACGTCACGCAGCTCAACGCCGAGCTCATGGGCACCAGCTTCCTGGCTCAGAACGCGAACAAGAAGTCGCTCACCCTGAACCTGAAGGTCGACGAGGCGAAGGAGATCTTTCTTCGCCTGGTCGAGGACGCGGACATCGTGGTGGAGAATTTTCGCCCCGGCGTCATGGAACGGCTGGGTCTCGGTTACCCGGTCCTGCGCAAGCGCAACCATCGCCTGATCTACTGCGCCATCTCCGGATTCGGACAGACCGGCCCCGATGCGCTCAAGCCGGCTTACGACCAGATCATTCAGGGATTGAGCGGAGTCATGGACGTCAACGGCGACGAGCGGCTCCATCCTTTGCGCGCCGGTTTCCCCGTCTGCGACACGGTCGGAGGACTCAATGCCGCGTTCGCCATGGTCAGCGCGCTCTTCCATCGCGAGCGAACCGGAGAGGGGCAGTTCATCGACGTGGCCCTCCTCGACTCGATCATGCCCCTGATGGGATGGGTGGCCGCGAATCTGCTGATCGGCGGGCAGTCGCCGGTGCCGATGGGCAACGACAACTTCACCGCCGCGCCTTCGGGGACCTTCCGAACGGCAGACGGCTTCATCAACATCGCCGCGAATCAACAGCAGCAGTGGGAAGATCTCGCCGCTTGCGTCGGCCTCCCGGAGCTGAAGGACGACGTGCGCTTCAAGGAGCGCGACACGCGCAAGAAGAACCGGAAGCTTCTGACGCCCATCCTCGAGGCGAAGCTGACGACCATGTCCACGGAGCACTGGGTCGAGGTCCTGAACGAGAAGGGCATTCCCTCAGGCGCCATCGTTTCGCTGGAAGAGGCGCTGAAGGCGCCGCAGATCGCCCATCGGAAAAGCATTCAGACGATCGACGAGCCGAAGATCGGGCCTCTGAAGCTCTTCACCGCGACTGCGAAGTTCGACAAGACGCCGGGCGCGATCGAGACGCCGCCGCCGCGCCTTTCGCAGCACACCTGCGAGGTGCTGAAGTCGATCGGCTACAGCGACGACGACCTGGCGCGGCTGCGGGCAGCCGGAGCGGTCTGAGTCGTCGCGGCGGACCAGGCTCCGCCAAAGATCCGCCAGCGCCGCGTCAAAATTTCCGTGAAGTGCTTCAAACGGTGGAGTTCGGCCGTCGATCGCGGGTTCTCTTGCTTGATTCGAGCCGGTACGAGCCTTACAGTTGCCTGGGTTCAATCAGACAACTCGAAGGGGACGCGCAGGTCGCGCATGAACTATTTCTTCGACCATGAAACCGACTCCGTCTCGTTTCTTCTCGCCGATTTTGCGGAGTACGACGCCACCGAGGAGCTTGCTCCGGGTGTGGTGATGTACGTCGACGGACGCAAGCGGCCGCTGGCCATCGACGTGCGCCCGGCTTCGAAAGTGCTCGACACCGTCGGGCTCGTTCCAATGTACGAGCGCCCCATCACGAAGGATGAAGTGGCGATGCGCCTCTCCTCGAGCGTCGCCGGGCAGAGTCTCCTGCGAGTCCTGAACCGCCGCTCGGACGTCCTGTCGTCGGCCCCGCGATAGCGTGGGGCCGGATGGGACCGATGGGACTCCAGCTCTCCTCGTAAGCCCCATTCGTCCCATTCACAAGTTCACCCGGCTCATATCCGGATACCGATCGCCCGCTGCGGCCCCCACCGGCGCCGCGGCGTCGATGCGCGTCTTCTCGTCGGTCGTGATCTCGATGTCCGTCGCGGCGACGTTTTCCTCGAGATGTGCCACGGTCCTGCTTCCGGGGATCGGCACGACGTCGCCGCCTCGCGAGAGAACCCAGGCGATGGCCAGCTGTGCAGGTGTGACGCCCTTCTGTTTCGCGATCTCCTCGATGCGATGTACGAGATCGACGTTCTTCTGGAAGTTGGCGCCTTTGAAGCGAGGGTTGTTGCGCCGGAAATCGTTCGGATCGAGATCGTCGATGGTCTTGATCCGGCCGGAAAGGAATCCACGACCGATGGGGCTATAGGCGACGAAGCCGATGCCCAGCTCGCGCACGGTCGGAAGGATCTCGTCCTCCGGATCGCGACTCCACAGCGAGTACTCCGTCTGCAGTGCGCTGATGGGATGGACGGCCTGAGCACGGCGGATCGTCTTCGGCGCGGCCTCGGAGAGACCGAGGTAGCGCACTTTGCCGGCGCGGACGAGATCGGCCATCGCGCCGACCGTGTCTTCGATCGGTG
Organism: Acidobacteriota bacterium; assembly: GCA_021781455.1. Taxonomy (GTDB): domain Bacteria; phylum Acidobacteriota; class Thermoanaerobaculia; order Gp7-AA8; family Gp7-AA8; genus JAJXWV01. The sequence continues at coordinate 16,358 of JAJXWV010000025.1, forward strand.
TGGTGGAGTCGACACGGTGCTGGTAGTAAAGGTCGATCGTGTCGATGCCCAGACGCTTCAGCGAGCCGTCGCACGCGGCACGGACGTATTCGGGACGGCCGTTGATTCCGACCCAACTGCCGTCGGGGCGGCGCTCATTGCCGAACTTCGTGGCCACCACGACCTGATCGCGGCGACGGCGGATGGCACGCCCGAGCAGTTGCTCGTTGGTGAAAGGGCCGTACATGTCGGCCGTGTCGAACAGTGTCACGCCGAGGTCGATGGCGCGCTGAATCGTGGCGATTGACTGGTCGTCGTTGCGAGGGCCGTAGAACTCGGACATGCCCATGCATCCGAGTCCAATCTCCGAGACCTCCAGTCCCTGTGTGCCGAGGCGTCGTTTGCGCATGCCTTGATCTTAGTACTGAGCACTGAGTGCTGAGTACTGAGTGCTGAGTACTGAGTGCTGAGTACTGAGTGTGACGAGCGCAGCAGAAGCGTGCTTCGGGTTCTACCTTCCGTTACGCACAGGCGTCGGCTACGGACACTCAGTACTCAGCACTCAGTACTCAGCACTCGTCTAAGGCACGTAGCGGCGGATCGGAGCGCCTTCCTTTTTGCTGATGCTGAGCTGGGCAAGGGTCCTGGTGAGCTCGCGGCCGGCCTCGTCGCAGATCTCCCACGTGCGGCAGAGCATTTCCACGTGATACGGGTCCACGTCGGCGGAAATGGTGAAGCCGTTCTCCGGTTGTTCGGGGCTGGTGGTGTCGGATTTCCGCCAGACCCCGTCGATGTATTCGCAACGGCGGTACTTGTTGGTGCTCCTCTCGACCTGATAGGCGACTGCCGCGAGGGGAGTGACTCCGCGGGCGTTGGCGATCTGCTCGTTGATGGCCAGAAGAACGTGCTCGGCAATCATCTCGCGCAGAAGGTCCTCGGCGTTGCCGAGGGGAGCGGTGAGGCGCAGGCCGCTTTCGTAGATCGTCGATTCGCCGGCCTTTTTCGCCAGGCGCACGACGGTGGAGCGTACGACCTCGCACTCGAAGTCGATGGCCTGCTCCTTCCAGTGGATGCGCAGCCGGTGCGCGTCGGCACGGGGCAGGCGCCCTTCGTGATTGATGCGCGCTCCGATCACCGAGGCTTCCACGACCGTGACCGGGGTGGTGTCGAAATCTCCACGAAGGGGAGGGGTCAGCTGGACGCGTCCGTAGCGGCGTCGTTCCTGAGGCCGGTGGAGCATGGAGTCATCGTACCGGATTGTGGCTTCGGAGTGCGGACGTCTCGTTCGCCTCTGCGGCACGTCCTCGTGCCGCGGTTTCGACCCGCGATTCAGCACCGGACGAGGACGTCCGGCGCGTGCGGACGAGGACGTCCGCACTCCGCGAGAAGTCGACAGTTTATGATCTCGGCATGTTTGCGAACACGCCGAAGCCGCCGTACTGGGTCGTCGTCTTCACCTCGCACCGCCGCGACGACGAAGGCTACGGAGCGATGTCGGAACGAATGCAGGAGCTTGCCTCGCAGCAGCCCGGTTACCTCGGCATCGAGAGCGCGCGCGGGTCCGATGGCGTCGGAATCACGGTCAGCTACTGGAAAGACCGCCAGTCGATCGCGGCATGGAAGGCCCACCTCGAGCATCGTCAGGCGCAGGCGCGCGGCCGCGAGCAATGGTACTCGCGCTACCAGGTGCGCGTGGCGAAGGTCGAGTACGACTACGAGTTCCCGCCGATGTAGGGACGCGCAGCAGCGCGTCCGCAACCCAGGTCGGGTTCGTGCCAGAGCTGCGGACGCGCTGCTGCGCGTCCCTGCGAGCACGCATCTTCAGGCGTTCACGTCGATGACCACGCGGCCACGGACGTGGCCGCTGAGGATCTCGTTGGAGAGCTCCACGATGCGCGACAGCGGCTCGGTCCTGCTCATGGCGCCGAGCATGTTGCGATCGAGCGTGGCCGCGAGCTGCCGCCAGCTCTCGATCCGCCGCGGCTTCGGCGTAAGGATCGAGCTCACGCCCAGCAGAGAGACGTTGCGCAGGATCAGCGGCCAGACCGTGGTGTTCAGCTCGTGGCCGCCGGCCATGCCGCAGCAGGCCACCGCGCCACCGTAGACAGTCTGCGCAAAGACATTGGCGAGGATCTCGCCCCCGACGGTGTCGATGCCGCCGCCCCAGCGCTCGCTCTGCATCGGGCCTTCTTTTTTTGCGAGCTCTTCGCGCGGGACGATCGAATGCGCGCCGAGGTTCTTCAGGTATTCGCTCTGTTCGGGACGTCCCGTCGACGCTGCGACCTTGAATCCGCGCCGCGCCAGCAGGTGCACTGCCATCGAGCCGACGCCGCCGGCGGCTCCGGTGACGACGATCTCGCGATCTGAGGGTCGAACCTCGTTGCGCTCCAGCGCCAGCACGCACAGCATCGCCGTGAATCCCGCGGTTCCCACGCGCATCGCTTCTTCCGGCGAGAGCGGCTCGGGAACGTGCAGGAGCGCATCGGGGCGCACGCGTTGCGCCTGTGCGTAGCCGCCCCACGCTGTCTCTCCCAGTCCCTGACCGACGGCGAGAACGTGATCGCCGGGCTTGAACTCCGGAGACGGAGATTCGAGCACGGTCCCGGCGAGGTCGATGCCCAGGACCATCGGGAAGCGTCGCACGATGCGCCCGCGGCCCGTGACCGCCAGTGCGTCCTTGTAATTGAGCGATGAGAATGCGATCTCGACGAGGACTCCGCCCTCGCGGGGGAGATCGCGCTCGTGCAGCTCTTCGAGCGCCACCGAGTAACCCTTGTCCTGCTGCCGCGCCATCACGGCGCGAAACGGATCTCTCACGGAGTACCTCCGGGGGCGGATTGTAATTCGGGTGAGGAGTTCCCATTTCCGACGCTCCAGATTCCAGAAGCATCCACGGCCGGGCATGCATCACGCGTCAAGGCACCACCGATCACCCATGACCGGCGCGGCTGACGCCGAGAGGCGGCGCCCGTTCAGCGATTCTGTGCGCGAACCTAACCGCAGTGATTCCGCCTCCCCCGAAATCCCTCGCCACGTTCGAACCATGATCAGAGCGTTCGCGCTGGCCCTGCTCGCCGCGATCATGTTTCTGCCCGCTGCGTTGGCCGCCGATCTGCCATTCAACTTCACCGATTCGTACCGGCTGGTCGTGCCGTACGAGACCGAGGCCCTCGTGCCGAGCGAGGATGGTCTGGCGCAAGCCTGTGGAACGTCGAGCGTAATCCGGGCCTGCACGGTCTTCTATGCCCGTCGGATGGACTGCCGCTGTCTCCCGGACCAGAACCACTGGCACATCCATGCCCGGGCCCAGTTCATCCCGCACATCGTCCTCTCTCCGACCGCTGCCCTGCAGCACGAGAGGATGCACATCGCCGAGGTCCGAAGCGCGGTCACGGAGCACCTCATCGTGCTGACGTCCATCGATTTCGCTTCGTCGGTCGATTGCGAAGACGAAGGTCGTGCGGCCTCTGAGGGCTTTCCTTCCCTCATGGACGAGTTCCAGCGCCGATCGAACCTGAAACATCACCCGGTGTACGTTCCGCAGGCGCTGGAAACCGACAGGAAGTGAAAACTGGTTTCAGCTCGATCGCGCCGGAAGAAACGTCACACCTCAGAGCCTGTTCCACGATTGCAGCGCGCCGGAACAGGCGTCATGATTGAGTCCGATGGCCTTGACCGAGGGAAGCCGTCTCGGGCCGTACGAGATCCTGGCGCCGCTCGGCGTGGGAGGGATGGGCGCAGTCTTCAAGGCGCGTGATACGCGATTGGGCCGCAATGTCGCGATCAAGGTTCTCCCTGCCGACTATGCACACGAGACTCAACTGAAACTGCGCCTGGAACGCGAAGCGAGGACGATCTCCAGGCTGAACGATCCGCACATCTGCACGGTGTACGACATCGGGGATGTCGACGGCACCACCTACCTGGTGATGGAGTACCTCGACGGCGAGACGCTCGCCGAGAGAATCGCTCGCGGCCCGCTGCCGATTCGCGACGTGCTGCGGTTCGGGGTCGAAATCGCGGAGGGCCTCGGCCGCGCTCATGCAGCGGGCGTGGTTCATCGCGACCTCAAACCGGCCAACATCATGATCACGGCTGCCGGCGCGAAGCTTCTCGACTTCGGCCTGGCGCGCCGGGTCGACGCTCCCACTGCGGTCGACGTGACCGAGCAGAGGCCCGTGACCGAGGAGGGGACGATCGTCGGCACGCCGCACTACATGGCGCCCGAGCAGCTGACCGGCGAAGAAGCCGACCCGCGCTCCGACATCTTCGCCCTGGGTGCCGTCCTGTACGAGATGCTCACGGGCGTTCGCGCATTCCAGGGAAAAACGCGAACGAGCATCGTCAGCGCAGTTCTTGGAAGCGATCCGCCGTCGCCAACGCTGCAGCAGCCGCAGACGCCTTCAGCGCTCGAACACGTGATCAGCCTTTGTCTGGCGAAGGAGCGCGGCGCGCGCTGGCAGAGCGCGGCCGATGTCGCGGCGGAGCTGGAGTGGATCAGGCGGACGCAGTCCTCAGCGGCCGGTGTGACCGGGCAACGATCACGAGCTCGCGTCGTGGCCGCAGCCCTGGTGGCGGTCACGGTCATTGCTCTCGCCGCGATTGGCGCGGCATGGTGGTTCGAGCGCCGCGCAGCTGCAGCGGAAAAACCGTTGCGGACTGATCTCCTGGTCTCCGGCCAGACCAGCTTCATCACCCCCGGCGGGATCGCCCTTTCGCCAGACGGAACCAGGCTGGCCTTCGCCGAGGGGCCCCGCGGTCGAAACCTCATCACCGTTCGCAATCTCGTCTCCGGTGAGACGAAGAGCCTGGTCGGCACCGAACGTGCCTCGTATCCGTTCTGGTCAGCCGACGGGAGCCAGATCGGTTTCTTCGCAGACCGAAAGCTGAAGACGATTCCGGCTGATGGCGGTCCGGTGCAGGTCGTCTGCAATGCGCCCCGGGGGCGCGGCGGATCGTGGAGTCATCTGGGAGTGATCGTGTTCACGCCCGCGATCCTCGCACCACTGTTCAAGGTGAGCGAGGCAGGCGGCGCTCCGGTGGCCGTGACCACTGTCGGTCCTCGATGGACGAACCGCAATCCCGCGTTCCTGCCCGATGGCAAGACGTTTCTGTACGTCGCCCGTGACAGTGAAGGAATGGCGATGGGCGATCTGTATGCCGGTTCGACCGACGGCAAGCTCCACAAGCGCATCATGACGGCCGCTTCGAACGCGGCGTATGCGGGAGGGCGGTTGTTCTTCGTTCGGAACGGCGACCTGTTCGCGCAGCCGTTCGATCCGCGCTCCGTGTCGCTTACCGGTACCCCCGTTCCCATTGCGGGCGGCGTTGACCATTACAACAGTCGTGACCTGGCAAACTTCTCGGTCACAGAGAACGCGGTTGTGTACTCCTCGACCACATCGCCGGCCATGCAGGTCGTGGTCTACGACGCGGCCGGGCAACAGGTGGGCGCGCCTGGCGCGGCAGGCGAGTACCACCTTCTCGCGGTTTCGGACGACGGCCGGAATGTCGCGTTGTTGGTGTCGCAACAGTCGGCGGGCGATATCTGGACGATGGATGTTGCTCGAGGCGTTCTGACTCGAGTCACTTTTTTCGACACATCAGCCGAAGCGCTCACCGCTGTCTTCTCTCCGGACGGGAGGAGGATCGCGTCGTGCCATCCCGGAACGAATGGCGGCTATTCGGTGATCATTCATGCCCTCGACAGCAGCGCAACCGAAAAGATCCTGGAGAGCCCTGCCGCACTGCGGCTTCGCGACTGGTCACGCGATGGCCGGTACCTCATCGCGCAGGTGGAGAACAATCAGACCCACGACATCGCCTTTATCGATGTTCAGGAGAAGAAGCTCGCGTATGTTCTCCAGACGCCGGCGGACGAACTCATGCCGAGCCTTTCGCCGGACGGGAAGTGGTTGGCCTACATGTCGCTGGAATCGGGAAGTCCGCAGATTTACGTGACGCGTTTTCCGTCAGGCGAGGGGAAATGGCAGATGACGACGGATGGCGGAGCGGATCCCCGATGGTCGTCCGACGGAGCGCGACTGTTCTTTCTGCATGATCACAGTCTCCATTCGGTCGAGGTGCACACCGCTCCCACGCCGCAGGCCGGCATTCCCGTCGATCTGCCGATCACGCCTGCCGATCCCGACGCCGTCATTGTGGGGGTCGGATATGGCGCGACACCCGACGGACGCTTCATCGCCCTGAGGCAGGTCGGCGAGACGCCGCCCAATCCGCTGCACCTGATCGTGAACTGGGCGCAGCTGCTGCCGCGGTGAGCTCGAGCGAGAGTTGGGCATGGCGCACCCGAGCCCTGCGACTGGCGTGAGATCTTCGTCAGCGCGCGGCGCGTTTCGACGACGGGATCTTCGCCGTCATCTTCGGTAACTCCTGAGCGGCAATCGCATTCAGGTGGGCCTTGAACGAGCGGAACAGCGCTTCACTCGCCGAGACCGGCGGCACCTCAGGCGAGAGCGCGTCGACGTAGCCGGTCGTCGAAAGCGACAGCCGCGGGTCGCGCAGCATGATCTCCATCAGCATGTCGGATATCGCGAAATCATGCGGAGGCTTGATGTGCCGCGCGCGTGCCGACTGCGCGAGGAGCCGTCGCGTGACCGGTGCCAGCTCCCGCACATTCGCCGCCAGGCTCGTCTCGATGTGGCTCGAGCCAGGCGCGATCACCGTGACATCGCTGTGGGATGGATCGAAATCCTCGCTGGCGTCGATGATCCCAAGCGTGGCCGGGAGAAAGAGCTTGTCGCCGTTGTTCGGATCGAGCGCGAGATAGATCGACGGGCGGAGGAGACGGCCCGAGTTGCAGGCGCTGATGATGATGTAGCGGATTCCATCCGGGTCGAGCCTCTGCTGCAGCGCTCCCACCGAGATGTACGATCGCGGCGCGCCAGGATCGTAGCTGCCCTGCAGCTTCAGGCCGTTGCCGTTGGTGCCGTGAGTCTCGAGCACGAGAGTGCGCACGAGGCTGCGCGGATGATCGATGTTCCAGGTGCGGATCTGATCGAGAACGATGTTCCAGTCGGGGTTCTCGAAACAGGCGAAGCCGAGGGCACCGTAGAAGCGGCAGTTGCCGGGAACGCTGAGGTCGGGAGTGAAGACGATACCGACTCCGCGGCCGAGCTCACTGAGCGGGGTGGCGGCCTTCTCGGGGAACGCCCGGGCGAGGAGAGCGGACGAGGCCTGGTCGGCCGAAGCGACTGCGGCGGCGAGGAGGAGGGTCGCGGCGAGGACGATTGCTTTCCGGAACATAAGGAGACCGTGGTGATCCTCTGGATGGCGCTGGTTTTTCGCTATGCGACGGTGATGCCGACGCGTGGGAACGTCGGAAAAACCGTGCTCACCGTCCCGGTCGAGCTCGCCATGATGGGGATTCTCGGCGGCTCGAAGTGGCCGTGTTGCCTTCGCCGTTGCCGCAGGCGCTGCTGTCATTCGTGCGTCCCCGGCGTGGCGGTGGCCGTTCCGCTGCTGCTGGATGACACCACCGTGGTCCCGTTCACGTAGGATCCCGTGGTGGCCGTCGTGGTCATGCATCCAGCCATCGCCAGAACCAGCAGGAGTGCTGCAGACACCGCGAGCATGTCACTTCTGCGCATTCGATTCATCTGATCACCTCGAGAATGTTCAGTGTCTTGTTGCCCGGAGTGCTCCTTGTCGATGCCGGTGTCGAGCTTTGAGGAATCAGGTTGTGGTCTTCGCCGATCCCGTGGAAGGGACTCCGGCTGCAGCGGCGCTCGTCCGTGCAGCCGTGCTGACGGCGGCCGTGCCGCCGGAAACCGTCGTCTCGGGAACGGGAGCGGTTGTCGACATGGCCGGGCTTGCGCCACCGTCGTTATTGGAGATCACGCCGCCCGCCGCGGTCGATCCGGTCTGGATCGTGTCGGTGGTGCCGCCGGTGTTGTCGGCGTTGTTGTTCCTGTGACATCCAATCGTTACGGCCGCTGCCAGCGCGGCTGCCACGACCGGAACGAGACCTCGTCGCATGAGTCCTCCGTTTGCGTCTGCCGAAAGGCGAGGGAGCAACTCTTGCGCCGCTTTTGTCGACCGGTTGCGGCTGCTGGCGGGTCCTCTGAATGCGCAGGTGGAGGTTTTTCGTAATGACCGAGAGATACGCACCACACATGTTCGCCATCCTCCGCATCGTGGCCGGGCTGATGTTCGCGATGCACGGAAGCCAGAAGCTCCTGGGCTGGCCGCCGGGCGGTCCAGCAACGCTGTCTCCGCTCATGAGACTCGGAGGCATCATCGAATTGGTGGGCGGCCTTCTGATCGCCATCGGCCTTTTCACACGTGTCGCTGCGTTCTTTTCATCGGGCGAGATGGCGGTGGCTTACTTCATGGCTCACGCACCGCACGGGTTCGTGCCGTTGCAGAACAGGGGCGAGCTGGCAGTGGTCTACTGCTTTCTCTGGCTCTTCGTGGCCATGCACGGAGCAGGGGTCTGGAGCGTGGAATCGCTCATCCAAAGTAGAAGAGCAGTGCCCGCGTGAGGACGCAAAGCCCCGCTGCCGCGGCGAAGGCCAGGTCCAATTGCATCCAGTAGCGAAAGCGCGGCGCCGCGCGCTTGCCGAAGCGGATGGCAATGACCGCCACGGCCCAGGCGAAGAGAATCGGGCCCAGCGGATTGAGCGCGTTTGCTTCGGACACCGACCCGCGGCCGATCGCGGCAAAACTGCGCGTCAGGCCGCAGCCGGGGCATTGCCGATGCAGCAGGATCACACTCCAGCAGAGAGGCGTCGTCGCCAGCGTCGTGCGCGGAATCCAGGCGGCGATCAAAGCTGCCACGATTGCGGCCGACGCGAGAGCCAGCGCAATGCGATCTCCCATCGGCGTGCGGGACGCTGTTTGCATGGAACGTGAATTGTCTCAGGTTCGGCGTCGATTCGAACTTTGCACGTTGGGAACCGCAGCGCTGCCTGAACGCATGCGGCGTGACGTTCGCCATTCGAACTAGAACGTCGACAGCCGAACATTCGCAGTGGCCGCCGATCTGCCGATGAGGAGAACAGTATGACCACACAGAAACCCGACCCGAACTGTCCGTACTGCCATGGTTCAGGAGTGATCAACCTTACCGCGCCGTTTCTCGACCGCATCGACGAGTCGACTACTGCCTGCCGCTGCGTGTCGGAGAAACCATCGGTCGATCCCTCCGAAGAGGACACGCTCGTCATCAAAGGCGAGTGCTGAGTACTGAGTGCTGAGTACTGAGTGCTGAGTACTGAGTGCTGAGTGCTGAGTTTAACGGGCATGAGTCATGGGTAACCGCCCTGACTCAGGACTCAGCACTCAGGACTCGGGACTTCGGATTCCTCACGCGTCGACAACAGAAAAAGGGCCGGCGACGAGCGCCGGCCCCGACCGGACGAGTGTGAAGCGTTCAAGGCCGAATTGAGAGGTGGTCCTCGACGCGCGTCACACCTGGAGCAGCCCATGCCGCCTCGAGCGCGTCTTCATGCTCGGCCCAGGAGCGGACTCTGCCGCGGAGAATGACGCGGCCTTCGGTCGTCTCGACCGAGATGTTCTTCGCGTCCAGCTCCGCATTGCGGCGCATTGCGGCCTCGATCTTCTCCTTGACTTCGGCGGCATGCAGTCGCGGAACGACGACGACGTTGTTCGTCAGTCCGCGCACGCCGAGGAGATTGCGCACCGTGTCTTCCGCCGCACGCTTCTGGTACATCCACTCGACCTCGCCTTCCAGCGTGAGCCATCCGCGGGCGACGGTGACTTTCACCTTCTCCTTCGGGACGGCCACGTTCCAGTCGAGGGCGCTCAGCGCACGCTGGGCGACGTCGGCGTCGGTCGGCGTGTGCAGGTCGAGGGCCTTGACTTCGATGTCGTTCGCGACAGCCTCCACCCCGGAGACGCGCTTCACCGCTTTCTCGGCCTGCCACTTCTCCGAGTAGCTTTCGACCACGCCCGTGAGGGTGACGACTCCATGGTCCGCGGTGACACCGATCTTCGACGCATCGAGACTGGGTTCCCACTCCAGCTCGTCCAGCACATCATGCTGCAGGTCCTTGTCGGCCTTCATTGGGACCTCCAAATGCCCCTGGTGGAAGCTACGTCAGACGGGGCACGCGCGGGATGGCGCCGCTCACGAAACGTAAGCAATCGGGATCACATCCCACCCGCCCGCGCGGTTCCGCGGTTGCGCGGTTACGCGGTGTTCGACTCCACGGGCAGCGAGATCAGTGAGACACCGCCTGCTCAGTCAGCCGCGGAGCGAACGAACGCGCAAACACTGCGCAACCGCGCAACCGCGGAACCGGTGGCCGGGGGGGAGATCAGTTCACTCCGACGAGATTCTTATCCTCGACGTGTTCTTCGATGCTGGCCTTGCGGATGACGGTGAGCACCGGGCATTGAGCGAAACGCGTGATGCGCTCGGTCGTGGTGCCGATGACGGTCGCCTCGTGGAAGAACCGGTGCTGTGCCCCGATCACGATCAGGTCGACGGCCATCTCCTGCGCGGTCTGCAGGACTTTTTCGGCTGCATCCTCGGCTTTGACGAGCAGCTGCTTGTACGAGCAGTTCTTCTGTACCTGCGGATCGATCCAGTTTGAGAACGCCGTCTCCACGTGAGGCACGTGTTCCTCGTCGATCGTCTCCGCCACGTACATCACGACCAGCTCCGCGCCGAACGCCTGGGCCAGAGAGCAGGCGTGGGTGAGCGACTCGCGGGCGATGCGAGTGAAGTTGACCGGGCAGAGAATCGTCCTGATCTTCGGAGGCTCGTCCTTCATCAGAGAAGGCGTCACCGTCAAGACCGGAGTGTCGGTATCGCGCAGGACGCTTTCCGTGACCGAACCGAGAAGGGCGCGACGCCAGCCGCGGCGGCCGTGAGTGCCCATGATGATGAGGTCGGCCCCCATGTCTTTTGCCGTGCTGACGATGGCACGGGCCGGCGCATCCTGGACAATCAGCGCTTCTGCGCCCATCGGAATCCCGGCTTTGGCGTAATCGCGGAGCTGCTCGCTCAGCTTCTTCTTCGTTTCGGGGGCGTTCTCGAGGTAGTAGCCCATGGGCAGCTCGAGCAGATCGACCGGAAAGTAGAACTCATCCGCGTACATCAGCGTGAGCGCAGCTCCGAGCCGTTCCTGGAAGAGGACCGCATACAGGACGGCCAGCTTCGCAAACTCACTCATGTCCGTTGGAACGAGGATGCGGTCGTAACCGAAGGTGTCCATGGGTTTCTCCTCTGAAAACATCAGATGACCACCGCAGCCTCCGAGTTGCTACGACTGCGACCACGAGTGGTTGTGTGGCGGCTCACAAGAAGGCGAGACTGCTGACGGCAGGGCGCAGAGCGCAGAGGGCAGACCGCGGACCGCTTTCATCAGCGTCGGCGGTCTGATCAGGAAGCCTCGGCGACGTTCACTCGATGCTGTGCCAAGGTCTGTGGTCTGTGGTCTGAGGTCTGTGGTCTGAGGTCTGCGGTCTGTGGTCTGCGCTCTGCAGCGGGTTCAGTCGGGCGTCGGTCTCGTGCCCATCATCACCACGGCCGCGTGCCGGCCCTCATCTCGCGACACTTCACGCGGACCTACCTTGGCGGCGGAGGAGCGCAATGAGCGTCCTTCTGAAGGCGAGCGTCGGTGAGATCGCGGTGTCGCGACCGCACGCGACGGAGCTTTTCGACGGCGTCGGCATCGATTACGTCTGCCATGGCAACCTGTCGCTCCACGATGCCTGCGCCGAGGCCGGCGTCGATCCGGTGGAGATCCGCAGGTCACTCGACGAGCTCCCCCGCGACGACAGACACAAGAACTGGCTCGAGCAGCCGATCCGCGAACTGATCGATTTTCTCCGGGCGAAACGGCACGCCGCACTCTCGACGGCCATGGCTCATGCCGTAGAGGTTCTTCACAGCCCGTGTGAGAAGTGCGGCAGGCACCCGCAGGAGCTGGCCGCGATCCGCAGTGAGTTTGCCGGACTGGTGAGCGTCATGCGGCCGCACGTGTCGCGAGAAGAGCGCGTGCTGTTCCCGATCATCGAGCATCTCGATGACTGCTGGTCGCGCGGCGAGGCGCCGACGCTGAACCTGAGCAGCGGCCTTGCACCCGCGGTCAACGCACTGATGCTCGACCACGGCGTCATGATGACGACTCTGAACACGATCCGGGCCGTTGCCGACGATCTGATGGCTCGCGAGGACCGCTGCGAACAGCTTGGCGCCGCGCTGCGGACCTTCGATCGCGAGTTCAGGCAGCATGTACATCTCGAGAACAACGTGCTTTATCCGCGGGCAGTCGCGCTCGAGGCGGTCGTCTGCCACGACATGCTCCCGAAAGCGGGGACATCCGCATGAAAGACGATTCCACGACAGTCCTGGACATCGACGACACGCGCGAGTTCGTTCGCGAGCTGCACGAGCATTCGCACCGCGACAACGCCTGCGGCCCGTCGCTCTCGGGCGGAGACATCGATGCGCGGTGGGATCAGGCCGAAGGGGCCGGCGAGGAGACCGCCTGCGCCAGCACCCCCACGCCCGATCAGAACATCGTCGACGAGCTCGGCGAGGCGCTGGGAATCGTTTACCAGCCCGGCGAGGCGTTGAAGGTCGGCGAGAAGGAAGACAAGCGCGACCGCCAGCGCTGGGAGCTCGATCCGGCTTCGGCGGAGGACTACGACGACCGTTCCCGCGAGCGCAAGCTCAGCGAGGCCTTTCTCCACATGACGCACTCGGGACATCGGCCGCGGCGCGACTAGTGGCCTGTATTGGTTGAATTGGTACCAGTGGCGCCGGGATCGGCGACGTGAGCGAGGCGCGCCGACGCAGGCATAGCGGTGACTATGCTGAGGAGGCGCAACGAAGC
>JAJXWV010000034.1 GCA_021781455.1 Acidobacteriota bacterium
GCTGTGGGAACGTCGGGAATCGCGTCGTCTGCGATTTCCGAGGTTTCCATAGCACTTCCTGCTTGACTTTCAACGGAGTATCTCATCCGCCTTCGGCACCTTCTCCCCGCTGCGGCGGGGAGAAGGGTAACGAACGCCAGACGCCGCATGAACACTGGGAGTTTCTTGGAAGCGTGAGCGAGGGATCTGGGCGGGTGGGCGGCGCGAGAATTCACCGATATTTGCGGGTGTGCGGCGGCTCAAACCCGGTTTTTCCGCACTGAATATCCGGAAGAGCCGCAATTCACAATCGCAATCATTCGCAACTCGCGATGCGTATTCGCAACTACACCGGTCTTTGCAGCGAATTCGGGTTTTCGCCGGCGCGGAGCGAGATCTCCGCTCCTTCGGCGCCGAGCTCGAGACATTCGAAGAAATTGCGCACCACCTGGCCGAGGCGGTCGCCGCGGATGCCCGTTGCGACCATCTGGTCAACTAATTGACGACCCAAGACGGCCGACTCCTGCCTGACGCGCTCCGCTTCGTCCGACGCTGGATTCTCGTCGGTGGCGCTGTAGCGGAAGAGCAGCCCGGCAATCTTCTCAGCAGTCTCCAGCAGCTCACCCGCCTCGATCGAATTCTCCTCGGCATGCCGCTCCAGCAGCGTGAGGATCCGATCCGCCAGTCGCCCGGCATGCGGGAGATCGAGCGGGATGTCGAAGTGACCCATCGGGCCGCAGAATTTAGCATGAGACCAATGGGACCGGACGAAGTGCTGAGTGAAGTGCTGAGTACTGAGTGCTGAGTACTGAGTGACACCCATCGGGGTTCCGGACTCAGTACTCAGTACTCAGTACTCAGCACTCGCTTCATTCCGGGACGCGACGCTGAACTGGGAGTCACGCTGCCGAATTGAGCACGTAGACCAGCAGCCCGGACGTGGCCAGGCCTCCGATGGTCGACGCCACCAGTGCGCCACGCGGCTGCGCGTGGACCTGCGGCAGCAGATCGCTCGCGCCGAGGTAGAGGAGAAAGCCGGCGAAGAAGGCGAGCTGGAACGCGATCACGTGCTCGTCGAGGTGGACGACGCTGGTCAACGCCGCACCGAAGACCGGCGCCACCGCATCGACGACGAGCAGCGAGGCCGTGCGCCAGGTGCTGTTCTTCGTGGCCAGCATGAAGGTCACCGTGTTCAGGCCGTCGGCGAAGTCGTGACCCACGACGGCCAGCAGCACGATCACGCCCACCTTCGTCCCCGCCTGGAATCCGACGCCGATGGCCAGCCCGTCGAGGAAGCTGTGGAAGGAGAGGCCGATCGCGCCGGCCAGGCCGACGTGATGATGATGACCGGGTGCGTCGTGCTGCTTTTCGCTGTGGATGATCGTGAGCTTCTCGAGCAGGAAGATGGCCACGAAGCCGCAGACCGTCACGACCATGAGCTGCCGTACGTCGAGCTCGAGGCGACGAGCGAGGTCGAAAATCTCCGGCATCAGGTCGAGAAAGGCCACGCCGATCAGCAGGCCGGCCGAGAAGGCCATGATGTAGAGCAGATACTTCTGGTACTTGAAGGCGAAGGCCCCGCCGGCCAGGGTCATGAGAAACGCCGACAGGGCGTAGAAGGCACTCATGGGCGCGTAGTGTATGCGGGGCCAAATGAGAATTGAGAATTGAGAAGAGAATCCGCCTTTCTCAATTCTCAATTCTCAATTCCGGAAGCCGTCCTCAAGCCGAATAGACGCGGACGAGATAGACGGAATCGTTCTTCCTGACCATGGCGATCGACTCACGCCCATGGACCGCCTGGAAGCTGACGAGCTCCGACTCTTCCGCGTGCACAAAGCGGGAGATGGCCTCTCCCGCATCCGTTGCTTCGACCACGGTGCGGCGCGGCTCCGCGTCCACCGACGGCCGCTGTAACGAGTGCTCACCGCTGAGCTGCCTGGCCTCGATGGTGTATTGCAAAACGCGCCTCCGCGAGTGAAGTTCTGCTGGAACGGAAGGTGAGCAATGAACAGGCCAGAAGTTGCGTAAGCGGTTACAGAAAAGAGGCGGCTCTTGGCTCTTGCCGAGGGTTCCCCGATCGACGAACACCGCGCGACCGTAACCACGCGACCCGGTAACCACGCGACCCGGTCTTGAGGCGCGAAGGAACGATCCGCGCCCTGTGCTTTCGAGTCACCGTCGGGGGAACGACACGACCTGGCAGGTGGCACCGGACTCGCCGGCGCTGCGGTCGTCGGCGACGGACTTCGCCGCGGCGGTGACGAGATCGGAGAGGACCTCGATATCGAAAGGCTTGCGGATCACGGAGTGGACCATGGCTCCGTCGAGGCGCCGGATGGCGGAGGAGTCGCCGGCGGTGATCACGATGATGGCCGGCTTTCTCCAGCCGTGATCGCGGAGGTGGTCGATCACACCGTAGCCGTCGATCTGCGGCATCATCAGGTCGACGACCAGGACGGCGTAGGGGCGCTGATCGAGCTTCTCGATGGCCTCCTGGCCGCTGGCGGCGGTGTCGACCGGGAGGCCGGCACGGTCGATGATCTTGGCCACCAGTGCACGAATGGCAGGCTCATCATCGACGACGAGGACGCGTTGGTCAGGGAGCATGGGACAGAAACAAGCAAAGGAACTGCCATGGAGGTTCCAATATCTGCCAATAACTCCAGGCGAACCGGAGAGTGGCGCGTCCGCAGGCGGTCGGCGGTTGTTAAGTCAATCGTTTGACCTTTACGTCGGGCCCAAACCGATGCCCTCCTTCTCTCGTTCAGCTGGCTTGCCACCAGCGTTCACAGCGGCACCCTCGTCGCCCTGATGACCTTTTCACCTCACGTGTGGTATCCAATCCACGAAACAACAACACGTGGGTGGGGGCTCAACCCGATCGAGGACCAGCGGCTGTCCGGCCTGATCATGCGGGTTCTGGCAGGGCTGATCTTCCTGGTTCTCGGACTGGCGCTCTTGCCGGCTGGCTCTGCGAAGCCCGGCGGCGGGGTGGCGCTTGGCGAGAGCGAGCTCCTGCAGAAAAGGGAGAAATGATGCGGCGTGCGGTTCTCGCGGTGCTCCTCCTCACCTCTCTGACAGGCTGCAACAGCAGGGAGAAGGTCAAGAACGGCGGCGGCAATGCCGATCGCGGCAAGCAGCTGGTGACCAAATACGGCTGCGACACCTGCCACATCATTCCCGGCGTGAAGGGGGCGCAGGGCATGGTCGGCCCCACGCTCGAGCACATCGCCTCGCGGCAGACCATCGCCAGCAGGTTCCCGAACAGTCCCCAGACGATGATGCGATGGATCCAGAACCCGCAGTCGTTCGACCCGCAGACTTCGATGCCGAACATGAACGTGACCCCGGCGGATGCGAGGGACATCACGGCGTATCTGTTCACGCTGAAGTGAGGCCTTGAAGATCGCAGATGGCAGATCGCAGATCGCAGGTGTTCCGGGCGGTGGCTCGCATCAGCAAGTGATTACAAACAGCGGTCTCAGTCGAATCCAACCTGCGATCTGCGACCTGCGATCTGCCCGGTAGGCACGAACTCCGCAGCGGTCGAGTGCGCCATGAGTTTCTATGTACAGAAAGCACTCGGAACGGGTCCCTTCCGATTCGGCGTCATCCGGCGCCGCGAGTTTTCCTCGATCGACGACAGCCCGGAGCTGAGCACCGGAACGTCGGGGGAATTCAACCGCCACCGCAACGAGATCTTCTTCTCGGCCGACCGCCACGAGGTCGAAAAACCGCTGCACGCGAAGAGCCGGTCGCTTTCGGGCGCGCCGTTCTTCTCGACATTGTTCGATGGCACCGTGCAGGGCTGGGTCTTTCTCGGGCTGATGATCCTGGGCGCTCTTCTCGTGCTGATGGGTCTGGCGGTCGTGATCAAGGGCACGGCCGCCGGCTGGGTCGAGGTCATCTTCGGATTGATCCTGATCGGGGCTCCGGTCGTGCTCACCGCGAACAAGCGGCGGCTCATCAAGGAGCAGGAGCGGCGGAACCGTGCGGAGCGCGAGGAGCGCGATGCGCGCAACCGCGAGCTCCTGGCCGGCTATGGCGACGCGCTCGAGCAACTCCGGGTCGATCCCACGGACGAGGCACTGCACCGCGTCCGGGTCGAGCGCGAGAAGCTCGACATGCCCTACGCGATATGGCGCAACACCGCCCGGGGCACCGTGCTGCTCGTCGGCTTCGACGCGCTGGAGAAGATCGGCCCGCAGCGCGCGAAAGACATCGCCGATCTGATGGATCGCGCCAGCGACGCCGCGGGACTCGTTCAGGAAGACGCCACCGGAGTGAAGCGCGATCTCTACTCGACAGTCCTGTGGCACTTTCTCGCCGACGACCGCCTCGGCCAGGCGCAACTTCCCATTTTGAGAACGCTCCAGCAGGGCCTGACCATCGCTCCGGCCGACGTTCCCGTCGACACCACTTCGGAAGAGCAGTTCGAAAGGCTCAGGGGCATCGATCATCGCCGCGTGCCGCACTGCGAGACCACCCAGCCGCTTCCGGCTGGCGAGTGGTGCGTCTACTCGACGAAAGGCACGACCGATGGTGCCGCTACGGCCACCGTGTTCATCACCAACAAGCGCCTCCTCGTGGACACGGACAGGCGCTACCAGACGGCCCTGCGCAACGTGGACGAGATCGACGTGGACGCCGACTCGACGGTGGTGCGCATCCTCACCTCCGATCTCAAGCGCCCGCTCACCCTGCGCGTCGACGAGCCGATCTACATGGCCGCCATGATGGATCTGGCCGCCAGCCTCGACGAGAGGCCCAGGGGATTTGCTTGAATTGAGAATTGAGAATTGAGAATTGAGAATTGAGAAAGTGACTCTTTGGAGTTTCTCAATTCTCAATTCTCAATTCTCAATTTCGTTTCACTATCATTCGCGGATGCGAAACCGCCTGCTCACCGCATTCGCCATCCTCCTCGTCTCCGCTGCCGCGCTCGCCGCCACGCCGCAGGCGGCGCTCTCGGAGCCCTCGCTCTCGCCGGACGGCACGACCATCGCCTTCGTGGCCGGGGGCGACGTCTGGACCGTGCCGGCAACGGGTGGCGAAGCACGGCTGATGGTGGCGAATCCGGCCACCGAGTCGCGGCCTCTGTTCTCCCCCGACGGCCGCTCGATGGCCTTCGTCTCGACGCGTACCGGCAACGGCGACATCTACGTCCTCGATCTCGCCAGCGGCACCACGCGCCGGCTCACCTGGGACGACACGCGGGAGCTGCTCGACAGCTGGTCGCGCGACGGCAAGTGGATCTACTTCTCCTCCAACTCCGCCGAGGCCGACAGTGGGTCCGCCGACATCTGGCGCATCCCGGCGGCCGGCGGGACTCCGATGCAAGTCAGCGCAGAACCGTTCGCCTACGAGTACTTCGCCGCTCCTTCACCGGATGGAAAGAGCGTCGCCTTCACGGCAAGCGGGTTTGCGAACAATCAGTGGTGGCGCAAAGGCCACTCGCACATGGACGAGTCGCAGATCTTCACCGTCGACGGCGCCCATCATTACCGCGCCATCACGGCCGACGGCGCCAAGCAGCTCTGGCCGATGTGGTCGGCCGATGGATCGCGGCTCTTCTATGTCTCCGACCGCAGCGGCAGCGACAACATCTGGTCGATCGTTCCAGGTTCGGCGCCGCAGCAGATCACGAAGTTCACTTCCGGCCGCGTGATCTGGCCGGCCATCGCCAACAACGGAAGCGCCATCGTGTTCGAGCGCGACTTCGGGATCTGGAAGCTCGATCCCCTGACCGGAGCCGCCGCGCAGGTGCCGATCGCGCTCGTCGGCTCGGCCGCATCCACTCCCGTCGAGCATCGAAAGCTGACCGACCACTTCAGCGGACTGGCGCTCTCGCCGGACGGCAAGAAAGTGGCGTTCATCGCGCGCGGCGACGTCTTCGCCTCCGCGACGAAGGATCCCGGTGAGGCGGCGCGCGTCACGAACACGGCGGCCGTGGAGTCGCAGCCGGTCTGGAGCATCGACAGCCGCTCCATCGTCTACGTCTCGGATCGCGAAGGAACGCCTCACCTCTACCGCTACGACTTCGCCGCGGACAAGGAAACGCAGCTCACGAGCGGAAACGAGCCCGACGACACGCCGCGCTTTTCGCCCGACGGCAAGCTGCTGGCCTTCGAGCGCAATCATCGCGACATCGTCGTCCTCGACCTCGCCACCAGCGCCGTGCACGTCATCGCCACCGGCCTGCTCGACCGTCCGCCGTTCCTCGCCGAACGTCCCTTCGACTGGTCGCCCGATGGCAGGTGGATCGCCTATCTCGACTACGGACCGGGCATGTTCCGCAACGCCTGGATCGTCCCCGTGGCGGGCGGCACCGCCAAGGCGGCCTCCTTTTTCGCCAACACCAACGCGGACTCGCTGAGCTGGAGCCGCGATGGCAGGTTTCTGCTGATGGTCACGGGCCAGCGCACCGAGCCCTCGCAGATCGCCCGCGTCGACGTTGTTCCCCTGACTCCGAAGCTCCGCGAGCAGCAGTTCCGCGATCTTTTCCGCGAGCAGCCGCAGCCCGAGACGAAGGCCGAAGAGAAGGCCAACCCGCTCGAGAGGACCGCCTCCCCTGCGCCGAAAAAACCGCCCGTGGTCGAGGTCGACTTCAGCGGCATCCGCGATCGCGTCACCGTTCTCCCCGTCGGCCTCGACGTCGACGAGCAGGCGCTCAGCCCCGACGGCAAATGGGTGGCCTTCGCCGCCACCGTCGGTGATCACCAGAGCGTCTACGTCTACTCGATCGACGAGCTGGCCACCGAGCCCGCCGTGGCGAAGCAGCTCAGTGCCAGCCCGGGCCGCAAGCGCCAGCTGCAATGGTCGTCGGACAGCAAGGAAGTCTGGTATCTCGATGGCGGCAAGGTCGGCGCCGCGACGATCGAGCCGGCCAAGTCCCGCAGCGTGGCCGTGACCGCGGAGATGGACGTCGACTTCGATCGCGAGAAGAACGAGGCCTTCCTGGAGGCGTGGAGCGACCTGCGCGACTCCTTCTTCGATCCGAAGATGCGCGGCGTCGACTGGAATGCCGAGCGAGAGATCTACGCGCCCCGCGTCGCCGCCGCAAAGAACGGAGACGACTTCCGCCGCCTGCTGCAGCTCATGGTTGGGGACCTGAACGCGTCCCACCTCGGCGCCAGCGCTCCCGCGGACCAGAACCGCGTCTCCACCGGACGCATCGGCGTCTTCTTCTCGCCCGAGGAGTACGACAGCCGCGGAGCGTTGAAGATCAGCGAGGTCGTGCCGCTCTCGCCCGCGGACGTGGCCAAGATCCACGCCGGCGAGTACGTGGTGGCCGTCGACGGCACGCCCGTCACGCCTTCGACCAATTTCGACTCGCTTCTCGAGTACAGGAACGGCAAGCGCACCGTCGTCACGGTGGCCGTGTCGGCCGACGGAACCGCAAAGCGCGACGTCGTCCTCCAGCCCATCGAATGGCGCGAAGAGCGCGCCCTCGTCTATCGCCAGTGGGTCAATCACAACCGCGACTACGTCTCCCGCGTCAGCGGCGGCCGCCTGGGCTACGTGCACATGTACGACATGTCCGCGGAGTCGCTGCAGAAGCTCTACGCCGACCTCGACGCCGAGAACCGCGCGCACGAAGGCGTGGTCGTCGACCTGCGCGACAACCACGGAGGATTCGTCAACGCCTACGCCCTCGATGTCCTGTCCCGCAGGCCCTACCTGACCATGACCCCGCGGAACATGCCGCCGTCCGGCGCTCGCTCCATCCTCGGCCAGCGCTCGCTGGAAAAGCCGACGATCCTGGTAGTCAACCGCCACTCACTCTCCGACGCCGAGGATTTCACGGAGGGTTACCGGACGCTGAAGCTCGGCGAGGTGGTCGGCGAGCCCACCGCCGGCTGGATCATCTACACGGGCGGTACGCCTCTGGTCGACGGCACGATCCTGCGCATCCCCGGCACGCGCATCACCGACTCGCGCGGCCAGGACATGGAGATGAATCCCCGTCCGGTCGACAAGCTCGTGCTCAGGCCGATCGGCGAGAGCTACGAAGGGAAGGATTCGCAGCTGGATGCGGCGGTGGCGGAACTGCTGGCAAGCAAATGAACGACATCCGTACGACATCCTGGCTGGAGCTGCAGGAGGCGCTGTTCAAGAACTCCTGGCAGCCGTCGATCGAGCGCTTCCGCTCGAACTACGTGTTCCGCGGTGTGCCGAAGGTGGCGCACGGGCTCGATACCAGCCTGCAGACCGGCGGGTTCGAGGATTACGAACGGCACCTGCTCACGAGCTTCCGCAAATACGCGATGCGCCATGCCGTGCACGGCGACTCGGTCTGGAACTGGCTCTCGCTGGCGAAGCATCACGGGCTGCCGACGCGCCTCCTGGACTGGACGTATTCGCCGTACGTGGCCATGCACTTCGCCACGTACGACCTCCGTACCTTCGACCAGGACAGCGCCCTCTGGTGCGTCGACTACCGCCGCACCAACGAGCTGCTGCCGGCTGCGCTGCGGAACATCCTCTCCGCGGAAGAGGTCAACATCTTTACTACAGAGATGCTCAACGGCGTGGCCACGTCGCTGGCCGACTTCGACTCCCTCGGGTCGGACGACTTCGTCCTCTTCTTCGAGCCGCCCTCGCTCGACGAGCGCATCGTCAACCAGTTCGCCCTCTTCTCGCTCCCCTCCAGCGCGAACCTCGGGCTCGAAGAGCTCCTCCGGCGCAGCGACAGGACCTGCCAGCGCATCATCATTCCGGCCGCTCTGAAATGGGAGATCCGCGACAAGCTCGACCAGGCCAACATCACCGAGCGCGTCCTCTTCCCCGGCCTCGACGGCCTCTCCCAGTGGCTGAAGCGCTATTTCACGTCACGGGGACAGCCCTCCGACGAGCCCGCCGATCCAAGGCCGGAAGTGACGGCGCAGAAGCCGGAGTAACTACGCGCTCTGCTGCTTCTTCGGCACGAACGAGGAGATCAGCATCCAGATCACGCCGCCGGTGATGGCCAT
The DNA here is from genome assembly GCA_021781455.1 of Acidobacteriota bacterium. GTDB lineage: Bacteria > Acidobacteriota > Thermoanaerobaculia > Gp7-AA8 > Gp7-AA8 > JAJXWV01. Next base: position 8,955 of record JAJXWV010000034.1, read on the forward strand.
GTCCGCCACGTTGAAGACGCCGGTGTGGAGAAACGAGCCGGGGCCTGCGCTGAGATAGAGGAAATCGGTGACGCGGCCGTGGCGGGCCAGGCGGTCGACGAGGTTTCCGATCCCGCCCGCGCCGATCAGGGCCACGGCCACCGCGTCGAGCCCGTGCACACGCGCGGAGAGCAGGAGGAATAGCGCAACGACCACGGCCAGGCCGACGGCGACGGTGAAGATGGCGACGCGCGCGGTCCGCGGCAGGTTGGAGCCGAGGGAGAGGAAAGCGCCTTCGTTCTCGACGTAGACCAGCGAGAGCACCCCCGCGTAGTGGCGCTCGTGGAGAGGCAGATGCTCGCGCGCGAGGTGTTTGGTCCACTGGTCGGTCGCGACGACGAACAGGATCAGCAGCACGAGCAACAGGCGATTGACGGATGGGCGCATCGAAAAGTGATCATCTCACGCCCCCGTCACTCTGAGCCGGCGGAGCCGCGGGGGAGGTCGGGCGGGTGGAGCGGCGCAGCGCGGACTCCCCGTCCGCTGGCTCACGATCACGATCGGGGTGATGGAAGATGATCACATCACCAGGTCACCGTTGGCCGCCGTCCCGTTTCGTTCCCGATCGCTCCAGGTGCGGATCGTGTCGACGTTCTGGAATCCCCGCGGCAGCTTCAGCCCTCGCTGGGCGCGCTTGGCCACGTACGTCTCCAGATCGGTTCCCTTGAGATTCGTGAAGCGTTTCCCCGCGTGAACCACGAGTGTTCCGCCCCCGGGAACGACTGCGGTGGCCACGACCTTTTCCGGCGCGATCGGCGTGCGGTGGATCTTGATCGTCTGCACGCCCTTGCCGCGGCCCAGCTGCGGCAGCTCGGCGATCGGGAACAGCAGCAGTTTTCCTTCGGTGGTCGCTGCGGCCACGAGATCGCTTTCCATGCTCGTCACGCGCTGCGGCTTCAGTGCGCTCGCCCCCTTGCCGACGTTCACGATCGACTTGCCTGCCTTGAGCCGGGTCATCATCTCCTCGAGGCGGATCACGAACCCGTATCCGTCATCCGTGCTCATGAGCCACAGGTCGTCAGGCTCGCCCATCATCACGGCGATGAAGGCAGCGCCGGGCGGTGGCGTCAGCGACGAGGTCAGCGGCTCACCGTGTCCCTTCGCCGACGGCAGCTCGTGCGCGGGCAACGAATACGTACGGCCGCTGGAGTCGATGAACACCACCAGCTGATTGCTGCGGCCCTTCGCTGCATGAAGGAAGTTGTCCCCGGCGCGGTACTGCAACGCGGCGGGATCGAGGTCGTGTCCCTTGCCGGCGCGCACCCAGCCGCGCTCCGACAGCACGACCGTGACGGGCTCCGACGGAATCAGGGCCGTGGCATCGAGGGCCCTGGCCGCCTCGCGCTCCACGATCGGCGAGCGCCGCTTGTCCCCGAACTCCTCGGCATCGTGCACCAGCTCGTCGCGGACCTGTTTGCGCAGGCGCACCTTCGAGCCCAGGACCTTCTCCAGGCTGGCGCGCTCCTCGGCCAGCTTGGCCTGCTCGCCGCGGATCTGCACCTCCTCGAGCCGGTTCAGGAAACGCAGCTTCAGCTCGAGGATGGCCTCGGCCTGCGGATCGCTCAGCTTGAAGCGCTTCATCAGCACCGGCTTCGGTTCGTCTTCGCGCCGGATGATGCGGATGACCTCGTCGACGTTGAGATAGGCGATGAGATATCCGTCGAGGATGTGCAGCCGCGAGTTGACCTGGTCGTAGCGGTGCTGCAGACGACGGCGCACCGTCTCGATGCGGAACTCCAGCCACTCCTGCAGGAGATCCTTCAGCGTGAACAGCTTCGGCCGCCCGTCGAGGGCGATCATGTTCATGTTCACGCGGAAGGAGCGCTCCAGCTCGGTGGTGGCGAACAGGTGCGTCATCAGCTCGTCGAGGTCGACGCGGTTCGACCGCGGGACGATCACGATCCGCGTCGGGTTCTCGTGGTCCGACTCGTCTCGCAGGTCCTCGACCATGGGCAGCTTCTTGGCCTGCATCTGCTGCGCGATCTGCTGCATGACCTTCGAGCCCGACACCTGGAACGGGAGCGCCGTGATGACCACGTCGCCGTCGTCGACTTCCCACTTGGCGCGCTGGCGGATCGAGCCGCCGCCGGTCTTGTAGATGTCACGGATCTCGGCCGTCGGCGTGATGATCTCCGCCTCGGTCGGAAAGTCGGGGCCCTTGATGTGCTTCGTGAGCTGCGCGAGGGTGGCCTCGGGATTGTCGAGCAGCTCCACGCAGGCGTTCACCACTTCACGGACGTTGTGCGAGGGGATGTCCGTGGCCATGCCCACGGCGATCCCGGAAGCACCGTTGAGAAGGACGTGCGGAAGGCGCGACGGCAGAAGCTTCGGCTCGCGTAGGGTTCCGTCGAAGTTCTGGCCCCACTCGGTCGTTCCCTGCTCGAGCTCGCTGAGCAGCGTCTGCGCGAACTTCGTCAGCCGCGATTCCGTGTAGCGCATCGCGGCGAACGACTTCGGGTCGTCCGGCGAGCCCCAGTTTCCCTGCCCTTCGATCAGTGGATAGCGCATCGAGAACGGCTGCGCCAGGAGCACCATCGCTTCGTAGCAGGCGCTGTCGCCGTGCGGGTGGAACTTCCCGATGACGTCGCCGACCGTGCGCGCCGACTTCTTGAATTTCGACGTGGCCGAGAGGCCGAGCTCGGACATGGCGTAGATGATCCGGCGCTGCACCGGCTTCATCCCATCAGCGATGTGCGGCAGGGCGCGATCGAGGATGACGTACATCGAATACTCGAGGTACGCCTTGCGGGTGAAGAGCGAAACCGGCTGGCTTTCGACGTCGGCAATGGTGGGAGGAGGGGGAAGCGCCATCTGCTCGGCGCGGGATTTTTTCGTGGCCATTGTTGTCGTTTCCAAGTTTATCCCGGCGATGAGCACAGCGAGGCGAAGGGATCACGCCGTCATCCCGAGCCGGCGGAACCGCGCCCCCGTCACTCTGAGCCGGCGGAACCGCGGGGCGGCCGGTGGCGGGAGCGGTGAAGCGCGGCGAAGAGTCTCTTACCGGGACGATTTGCGGGCGTGCGAAGCAGGCTCACCGCGATCGTGCAATCTGGAGACTCTTCGCCGCGCTACGCCGCTCCACCCGCCCGACCTCCCCGCGGCTCCGCCGGCTCAGAGTGACGGGGACTCTCAGAGTGGGCGGGGAGCGCCCTAGCCCACGATCTCGGCCTTGTTCCCCTCTTCGGTGAGCCACTGCTTGCGGTCGCCGGCGCGGTTCTTGGCCAGGAGCATGTCGATCGAGGCCACCGCAACGTCGAGGTCTTCGAGCGTGAGCTTCACCAGCCGCCGCGTGTTCGGGTCCATCGTCGTCTCGCGCAGCTGCAGCGGATTCATCTCGCCGAGGCCCTTGAACCGCTGGATGTTCGGCCGGGCCTTGATTCCCTCGGCCTGGATCTGCTCCAGCCGGCCGTCGCGCTCCCCGTCGTCGAGCGCGTAATAGACGTTCTTCCCCACGTCGATGCGATACAGCGGCGGCATGGCCACGAAGACGTGCCCTTCCTCGACGAGCTTTCGGAAATGCTTCACGAAGAGCGCGCAGAGCAGCGTGGCAATGTGCGCGCCGTCGGAGTCGGCATCGGCGAGAATGCACACCTTTCCGTAGCGCAGTCCCTCGAGGCTATTGGATCCCGGATCGACCCCGAGGGCCACCGCGATGTCGTGCACCTCCTGTGAGGAGAGCACCTCGCTGGAATCGACTTCCCAGGTGTTCAGGATCTTCCCGCGCAGCGGCATGATGGCCTGGAACTCGCGATCGCGGGCCTGCTTCGCCGAGCCTCCCGCCGAGTCGCCTTCGACGAGGAACAGCTCCGTGCGGTTGAGGTCCTGCGCGGTGCAGTCGGCGAGCTTGCCGGGAAGGGCGGGGCCGGAGGTCAGCTTCTTGCGTTCGACCCTCTTCCCCTGCTTGAGCCGCACCATGGCCTGGTCGATGGCCACGCGGGCAATCCTCTCCGCCTCGCCGACGTTGTTGTTGAGCCAGATCGAGAAGGCGTCCTGCGTCACGCCGTGGACGAACGCCGACGATTCGCGCGACGAGAGACGATCCTTCGTCTGCCCGGTGAACTGCGGATTGGACATGCGCACCGACAGGATGTAGCTGCAGCGCGCCCAGACATCCTCGGGAGCGAGCTTTACGCCGCGCGGGAGCAGGTTGCGGAATTCGCAGAACTCGCGAATCGCCTCGGTGAGGCCGGTGCGAAACCCGTTCACGTGCGTACCGCCCTGGATCGTCGGGATCAGGTTCACGTAGCTCTCACCGACGATGTCGTCATCCTCGGGCAGCCAGACCACGGCCCAGTCGACTTCGTAATCCGCTCCCTTGAACTGGCCGAGGAAGGGCTGATCGGGAATCGTCGGCGTGCCTTCCAGCTCCGACATCAGGTAGGCCGGCAGGCCGTTCTCGTAGAACCACTCCTCGTTCTCCGACGGGTTCGTCTCGTCGATGAACCGCATGTGCAGGCCGGGTGAGAGCACGGCCTTGGCGCGCATGACGTGCTTGAGGCGCGGGATGTTGAATTTCGAGGTATCGAAGAACTTCTCGTCCGGCCAGAAGCGGACAGTGGTGCCGGTGTTGCGCTTGCCGACCTGTCCGACGATCTTGAGCTCCGACTTCTTGCGGCCATCGGCGAAGCTCATGGTGTACTCGTTGCCGTCGCGGCGCACCCACACCTGGAGTTTCTTCGAGAGTGCGTTCACGACCGAGACGCCAACTCCATGCAGACCGCCCGAGTAGCGATAGTTCTTTTCGGAGAACTTCGCGCCGGCGTGCAGACGGGTGAGGATGACCTCGACTCCGGAGACGCCTTCCTTGGCGTGCCTGTCGACCGGCATTCCGCGGCCGTTGTCGGCGACCGAGAGCGATCCGTCTTCGTGGAGCGTGGTGGTGATCTCGTCGGCGTAGCCGGCGATGGCCTCATCGGCGGAGTTGTCGATGACTTCCTGGGCCAGGTGGTTGGGGCGTTCGGTGGTGGTGTACATGCCGGGGCGCATGCGCACCGGCTCGAGCCCGGTCAGGACCTCGATGGCAGACGAATCGTAGTTGGTGGTCATGGTTTTCCCCTCGCGCCGCGGCAACTGTGAGGGTGAAGGGATGATAGCAGGGGCACCGCCCACCGCCCGACCGGTTACGCGGTTACGCGGTTGCGCGGTGGAATCGGCGAAGAGCGCCACTCCCGTCACTCTGAGCCGGCGTAACCGCGCAACCGCGCAACCGCGCAACCCGGTTCCTACGGCGCCAGCGTCGCAGTTGCGCTCTGGGCGGCGGTACCCCGCGGCTCGGCGCCGTTGGCGTAGGCCACCCGGCCGCTGGCCAGCGTCTCGTCGGGATTGACCACGCGCGACGGTGTGCTCGTGATCCACGACTCCAGCTGCTCCGGTGTCAGCGAGGGATGCTCGGAGAGCAGCATGGCGGCGATCCCGGAGATGATCGGCGCCGAGAACGACGTGCCGGAGCGCATGTTAGGCCGGGTGCCGCGGTACTGATCGTGTGCGGTGATCGTGGCGCTGAAGATGTTCTGCGCCGGCGCCAGCACTTCCACACCGCCGCGGCAGGATCCGCTCCAGGAGTCGTTCTTCGCAGTCATGCCGCCCACGGTGATGATCCCGTCGACCTCGGGGCCCAGGATGGCCGGGAAGCGGTCGACGTAGCCGGAGACGCCGCAGCCGCCGTCGACGTTGTTGGCGGCCACGACGAAGAGGAACTTCTTCCCGCTCGGATCGCGCTCGCCGTTGGCGTCGACGCCCGCCACCATGTCCCGCATCTTCCTCTCGACCACCGAGTACGGAACGATCGTCGAGGGATCGGCGTCCGCAACCAGCCGGTCGAGCACCCATCCGCTGATGTTCACGACCGCCGTCTGGAACGGCGGCGCGCCAGCACTCCAGGCATGGGCGATGATCGCGTTCAGTCCGTCGAGATAGGTGCGCGTCGTGGCCAGCCCGCGCTCGTTCATCACTCGGATGCTGACGATCTCCGCATCGGGAGCCACGCCGATGTTCGATCCGGCGATGAGGGACGCCACGCTCGTCCCATGCGAGGCGACCGGCAGCTCGCTCCAGTCGCTGAAGCACGGCGCGGTGGCCTTGTTCGGGCTCTTGCACTTCGACGCGCCGTACGGCACCGATCCGGAAACATCGAATCCGGCGATCACTTTCGACCCGCCGCCCTGCAGCGCGAGCTCATCGTGCGCGGCCATGATGCCGGTGTCCATCACGTACACGACCGCGCCCGCGCCGCGGTTCCGCCGCGTGAACTGCCCGTCGAGATCCCCGCCGATCTGGTCGATGCGGTCGAGGTACCAGAGGAGATCGCCCGGCACCCGGTCGGAGCACTTTCCGAGGCGGGAGGCCGTATGCTGCGCGTCGAGAATGACTTCCGACTCTTCGCAGCGGGTGGGGATGGTCTGGCGAGAATCCGAACCGAGCGCGACCGGAACGATGGCCAGCGAAAGGGTGACTGCGAACCGCCAGATGGACGGAGTCAAACGGATCTCCCGGATTGTGTGCGCCTTGGACCGACGACGCGTTCAGATTGAACAAAACAGGTTGAAAACGCAACAAAATCCTTCACGATGAAGCGTTTTTGTTTCACTGCGGCCGTCTTTGCCCTCGCCTTCGCCACCCGTTTGGGTGGCCCGCGGACAGTCGGACCGTTCGACGACGCGTACCACCTGAAGAGGATCGGGTATGTATGCGGTTGCGCGGTTCCGCGGTTGCGCGGTTCCGCGGTGGCACTCGCGCCGCACGACCGCGCAACCACCCATGGCCTCGTCTCCCTCGACTTCGATGCCGACCGCGGCGAGCGCGGCGCCTTCTGTCCGTGGCCGCCGCTTTACGACCTCGCCATGGGCGGCATTGCGCGGATCGCCGGCATGGGCTCGATCATCTGGATCGCGCCGCTGCTGTTTGCCGCCTTTGCCGCGCTGCTGGCCCACGGCGCAGCGATTCGATGGGGAATGACGAGCGGACTCGTGGCCGGATGCGGCGTGGCTCTGTCGCCGTACCTCATCGGCATCTCGCGAGTGGCTTCGATCGATCACCACTGGGTCGAGCCGATGCTGGTGGCGGCAATCGTCATCGCGGTGGTGCGGAGGAACGCCGCCGCGCTGGCCGCGGCGATGACGGCCGCGCTCTTCGTCCAGACTGCTCTGGTCGTCGCCTGCGGTCTGGCACTGATCGCGATCGTACTGCTCGATCGCGGGCGGCCCGCGCTGCGCGCCGGCGTCATCGCCTTCTCGATCGCCGCCGCAGCCGTCGCGCTGTACCGCCTGACGCGCCCCTCCGGCTATCCGGACGGTCCCTGGTTTCTCGGCACGACGCACGCCGCGCTTCTCGCCGCAGCCGCGCTCAGTTGTGCGATCGCGTGGTTCCTCCTCTCCCGGCGTCAAAGGATCGAGGGAGCGCCGGATGAGGGGCGTGCCACTAACGCAGAGTCATGGATCGCTCTCGCCTGCGGTGCAATCGCGCTCATCCCATTCGCGCACACTCTCGCAAGCGGTGCGCATTTCTTCTCCGGCGATCCGTGGCTGCGATCGATCGTCGAGTTCCAGCCGATGTTCCGCGATCCCACGCGGATCGGCACCGACCTCGCGAACCTCGGCGGCGGCGTGATTGCGCTGCTGTTGTGTGCGATCGGTGCGCGGGGCAGCGCGGCTGCGCCCTGCGGCCGAAACGGTCGCATCCTCTGGCTTTTTGCAGTCGCGTATCTGCTCCTGTCGATCTCCAGCCGGCGCTTTCTCGTGCCGGGAATCGTGCTCTTCGTCATGGCCGGGGCGATCGCCGCCGCGTCGCGCAATCGCCTGATCCGCGCGGCCGCGGTGCTCCTGACGCTCGCGCCTCCGGTCGCCTATGACCTCCATGCGCTCGCGCATCCGGAACCGCGGCCGAGCGAACCGGTGGTCGCGCTGGCCGCGGAAATCGCGCCGCTTCCGCCGGGGCGCGTTCTCGCGCCATGGCACGCCGGTCACGCCATCGACGTCTTCGGCACGCACGCCGTGGTCATCGACAACTTCGGATCGATGCCCGATGCCGCGGCGTTCGCGAGCGCCAACACTGCCCTGCTCGAGAGCAGCCCGGCCGCGCTCGCCGCCTGGTGCCGTGTGCGCGGCGTCCGCTATCTCGCGCTGGCCGACCCGGATCAGCATCTTCCGGCCGCCGCCGCGTGCGCCGGCCTCGACCCGCACCTCTACGCACGCACGCCTCTCGCACGACACACCGTCTGGGCGCGGCTCTGGAGAGGCGAGCCGCTGTTCGTGCCAGTCGCGCCACATGTGTGGAAGACGAGTGCTGAGTACTGAGTGCTGAGTGCTGAGTACTGAGTGATAGAAACTCGGCTTTTGCTGCGTACTTTGGGCTGGTGCGCGGCGGAGCGCGGCCTCCCCGTCACTCCTCTTCCATCGGCAGAATGCCCTGTTCGATGTAGATGGGGCGCACGTGGGCAGCGAGGCTGGCGCGCTTGAAGGCGAAGAACGTACCGCCGGCGAGGCAGACGAGGCCACCGACGAGGATGGTGTGCTGCGCGCCGATGCGTTGGGCCATGGCGCCGGCGATGAGGCTCCCGATCGGCTGCGTTCCCATGATAGCCACGCTGTAGAACGCCATCACCCGGCCGCGCATGTTCTCGCCGACCACCGTCTGCAGGATCGTGTTGGACGATGCGGTCTGCACCATCATCCCTCCCCCCACCAGCGGCAGCAGCGCGAGCGACAGCCACAGCGAGTGCGAGAACGAGAACGCGATCAGCCCCGCGCTGAGCCCGGCCGTGGCCATCACGATCACCCTTCCGAGACCCAGCACGGTGTGCCGCGAGGCCAGATAGAGCGTGCCGGTCAGCGCGCCCACGCCCGATGCGGTCATGAGAATGCCCAGCGTGTGCGGCCCGCCGTGCAGCACCTTTGAGGCGATGACCGGCATCAGGATCATGTAGGGCATGCCCATCGTGCCGGTCACGGCGATGAGCAGCAGAAGGGCGCGAACGGGAGGGAAGCCCGCCACGTACGCGAAGCCGTCGCGGAGCTCGGCGGCGATCTTCGTCTGCGGCCGCTCGCGCACGGCACGCGTCAGCTGCATCAGCAGCAGCGACACGATCACGGCCACGTACGAGACCGCGTCGACGGCGAAGCACCAGCCCTCCCCCACCGCAGCGATGAGCACTCCGGCAATCGACGGACCGAGGATGCGCGAGGCGTTGACCATCGAAGAGTTGAGGGCGATGGCGTTCGGCAGGTCTTCGCGCTCTTCGACCATCTCCACGACGAAGGCCTGCCGTGCCGGCGTGTCGAAGGCGTTGATCAGCCCCTGCACGAGCTGCAGCACGATGATCTCGCCGACGGTGATGATGTGCATCAGCGCCAGCACCGCCAGCGCCGCCGACTGCAGCGCCGAGAGGATCTGCGTGATCACCAGGATGCGGTGCCGGTCCCAGCGATCGACCAGCACGCCGGCCACCGGAGCGAGAAGGAGCATCGGGATTTGGCCGCAGAAGCCGGTGATGCCGAGCAGCAGCTCCGAGCCGGTGAGGCGATAGACCAGCCAGCTCGTGGCCACGCGCGTGAGCCACGTGCCGATCAGCGAAACGGTCTGGCCGCTGAAGAACAGACGGTAGTTGCGATGGCGCAGGGCTCGGGTGACGCGGTGGACCGTCGAATCAGGCACGGGCGCTGGCTCAGCAATCGGCATTCCCTCGGGTAAATATCACGCCCTGTAGGGACGCGCAGCAGCGCGTCCGCAACCCCCGGGGCGACACGGCAAGACGAGAGCTGCGGACGCGCTGCTGCGCGTCCCTGCGAGAAATCCGCGGTCAGTCTGCGATGGGCCGCCGGCTGCACCAGCGGGCCAGGGCGCGGGTGGCGCGGTCGGCGGTCTGGAACACCGGGATGCCCGCGGCGGCCAGCGCGCGGCGCATCGGGTCGTAGCGCGGTCCGCCTTCCACCACACAGACCCACGGCTTGCTGGTCGTCCGCCACAATTCGGTCAACCTGTTGACGATCGACTCGGCGGCCTCGATCTCCGCCGGCAGCGTGCGCAGGGCTCCGGTCAGCGGCACCACTCCGATGATGGCGGCGTCGACGTTCGGGTCGTTGACCATGGCCGCCGCCACCTCGGCGAAGGCAGCGTCGTCGAGCATCGGGTTGACATCGAGCGGGTTTCCGACGGTGACGATGCGGTCGAGGCGGCTGGCCTGAAGCACGGACTCGATCGTCTCCCGGGCCCCATTGCCCAACGCCGCGAGCGTGAAGGGACCGAGGTTGTCGGCGTAGGCGACGCTCTCGAATCCGGCGTTCGACATGGCGGCCAGCCGCAGTCCCTGCGCGCGCCGTCCGCGGAGCAGCGTGGAGATGCGGATCAGGTCCTCGAATTCCTCGAGCGTCTCGGCGACGAGCGCGCCGGCGGCGGTGGCCAGCTCGCGCGAGACGATCGCGTCGCCGGCGATCGCCGCCGTGTGTGTCGCCGTGGCTTGCGTTCCCGCAGCGGTTCGCCCGGCGCGATAGAGGATCACCGTCTTTCCCCGCTGCGTCGCATCCGCGGCAGCCCGCAGCCATCGCAGGCCGTCGAGCGGCTGGAATCCTTCGACGTAAAACGCCGCCACGTCGATGGGATCGCAGGCGAGGTACTGCAGGTAATCGCCCACGGTCAGGTCGATCTGGTTGCCAATCGAGACGACGTAGCGCGGCGCGATCGGCGCCAGGCGCGTCGTCAGTGCCACGGCCAGCGCGCCGCTCTGGGAGACGAGCGCCAGCGGCTCGTCGATCACCGGCCCGCGCTCGAGCTTCTGCTGCGGCAGGAAAATCGTGTTGCAGCGGCCGGGGACGGAGTGGATGCCGAGGCAGTTGGCGCCGTTGACGACTGGGCCGCGCCAGAGCGAGCGCCGCGATATGGCGATCGATCGCCGCACGGTCTGCTCGAGCGACTCCGATCCGGCGTGCTCGCCAAGGCCTCCCGGGATGATGACGATCGACTCCGCTTTCTCCAGGGCGACCGCATCGTCGACCGCGGCCGGGACGTTTTCCGCGGCGATCGCCAGCACGAGCAGGTCGACTGGCCAGGGCAGCGAGCCGATGTCCGGAACGCAGCGGCAGCCGTCGATCTCGCTCTCGCCCGGCTTCACGATCACGATCTTCGCGCGGTCGAAGCCGGCCTGGATGAGGTTGTCGACGATGACGCGGCCCGGGTTGCGGGACTTCGAAACGCCGACCACGGCGACGCTCTTCGGATGGAGGAGCGCCGCGATCTTTTCGACCGGCCGCTCGGCCGGCAGGGCGACTTCGCCGCTTCCGAGGCGTACCACGGCATCGAGCGCATAAAGTCCGCGCCAGGTCGGCACCAGGGGATTGATCTCCAGCTCCGCGATCTCGCCGGGCACGCGCTCCGCCGCGAATCTCAGGCATCGCTCGATCAGCCCGTACAGCGCTTCGGGGCTCATCAGCGGCCGCTGGTTGCGAATCCCGTGAATCAGGAACGGGGTGAAGCCCTTCTCCTCCAGCTCGCGCGCAATGGTCGTCCGATCGGCAGCCTCGGGAGAAAAGATGGCGATCTCGCGTCCCGGTCTCAGGTTTCTGGCGAAGAACTCCGTGGCGATCCCGCCCGCGGCGAGGCTCACCACGGGACCGAAGTCCGCCGTGTGGCGAATGCCGAGGAGCAGCTCGCCGGCCGGCCCGGAATCGTGCTCGATGAACTCGCATCCGAGATAGTTCTCGATTCCGGTCGATGCGGCCATGCGCGTCACGGCGGCGACGATGGCCTGCGGCGTTTTCTCCACGACGGCCACCCCGCCGATCTCGGACTTGTGGAGGATTTCGCGCGACGCGATTTTCACGACCGCGCGTGTGCCGGCGAACCGTCCGCAGATCTCGGCGGCGGCTGCGCGCACGGCGTCGGTGCTGAACTCCACCTGCTCCGGCAGGGAAATCTCGAGAGCGGCGAGCAGGTCGCGCGTCTCGCCCTCCAGGAGGATGTCAGTTGGTGAGGACGAAGGTCTCGAATTCATCGACGAGTTCCCGATGCTGCATGGCGCGCTGGCCGGCCTCGAAAGCGGCCAGGTTGGCGCCGAGCAGCCGCTCCCCTTTCGAGCGGAACGCGTCCGCGATCGCGCAGCGGACCTCCGCGGCGTCAACCGGGAGGAAGTCGACGGCCGCGCCGACCATGACCACGTTCGCCGCTTTGACCGCTCCCGCCTCGCGAGCGATCTTCGTCGCCTCGATCACGCGGCCGCGCGGCAGCCGCAGGATGGACATGAGGACCTCTTCGATCGGCGGATAGTCGGGGATGTTGAGAACCGGCTCGGTGGCACTGATCAGCGACCCGCCAGCGGCCAGAAAATCGACATAGCGCAGGCTCTCCAGTGGCTCGAGACCGATGATTAGGTCGGCGCCGCCGTGGGCGATGGTGGGACTGTGGATCTCGCGATCGGCGAGGCGAAGGTGCGAGACCACCGCGCCGCCCCGCTGGGACATCCCATGGACCTCGGACTGCACGGCGCGCAATCCGCTGCGCATCGCCGCGGCGGAGACGATCGCTCCGATCGACAGGACCCCCTGGCCGCCCACGCCGGCAACGATGATGTCGAACTTCATGATGCCCTCGCTTTTCTGCTCTGCCGCGCCGCCTCGATGCAGGGGCGGTGGACGATCACCGCCGACAGCCCGCCGTGCGCGATCTCTTTGCGCAGCAGCTCGGTGAGCTCCGCGGTGCGCCGCGGATGCGACTCGAAGACGTGGCAGTGCTCGGGAGGAACGCCGATGCCGCGCACGATGTCGGCGATGCGGCTCGACGGCAGCAGCGTCGGCTGCGTGCCCGTCATGGCCACGACGTCGTTGTCGAGGATGAGCAGGGTCATGTTCGTGTTGCCGGCCACCGCGTCCATGAGCGGAGTGATGCCCGAGTGAAGGAATGTGCTGTCGCCGATGACCGCCACGACGGGCCGTACACCCGCTTCCGCCGCGCCTTTGGCCATACCGATCGACGCGCCCATGCAGACGCAGCTCTGGCCGACTCCGATCGGCGGAAGCGCACCGAGCGTGTAGCAGCCGATGTCGGAGGTCACGAGCGGCGATTCGTATTCGCCGAGTACCGCGGTCAGCGCGTTGTAGGCGTCGATGTGCGGACAGCCGTCGCAGAGCCGCGGCGGCCGCTCGGCAACGTGCATCGGGATGGCCAGGCCGTGCGGCGGCTCGACCCCGAAGGCCTTCCAGACGATCTCCTGATTGAGCTCCCCATCGGCGGGGATGTCGCCCGATTCCTTCCCGCGGATCGACACGAAGGGCGGGATGAGGCCGCGCAGCATCCGCTCGACGTACGGGTAGCCTTCCTCGATCACCAGGATCTCGGAAACGTGATCGGCAAGCTGACGCACCAGCAACGCCGGAATGGGATAGGCGCCGATGTGCAGATGCGACGGCGTCAGGCCGAGAGCTGCCGAGACTTCCAGGAAGTAGCTGCGCACCAGGCCGGTCGTGATCACGCCTAACTCACGGAACGAGTCGTTGAGCGTCAGCGCGTTGTGGCCGCTCGATTCCGTCCAGCCGGCGATCTCCTTCCGTTGCTCGATGCGCTTGCGCCAGTTGCGCCGCGCGAAGCCGGGCAGGAGAACCCAGTCGGCGCGATCGGATTCAGCCAGCGCGTTCTCTTCGCGGGGCGCTGACGTCCGTACGCCCGCCCGCTGGTGCGCGATGCGCGTGACCAGCCGCAGCATCACCGGGATCCGGAAGCACTCCGAGACCTCGAAGGCCTCGCGGGTCATGTCGTAGGCCTGCTGAGGATCGGCCGGCTCGAGGCACGGCACGCGCGCGAAGTCGGCGTAGAAACGGCTGTCCTGCTCGTTCTGCGAGCTGTGCATCCCGGGATCGTCGGCCACGGCCAGGACCAGCCCGCCGATCGGGTGCACCACCGCAGAGTTCATGAACGGATCCGCGGCCACGTTCAGCCCGACGTGCTTCATGGAGACAAGCGCGCGCTTGCCGGCCATCGACATGCCGAGGGCTTGTTCGTAGGCGGTCTTCTCGTTCGCGCACCAGGTCGCCGGCTTGTCGCCGTGGAATGCCAGGGCTTCGAGAATCTCGGTTGCCGGCGTGCCGGGATAGGCATACGCGGCGGAAATGCCGGAATGTAAGGCGGCGAGAGCCACCGCTTCGTCGCCGAGGAGCATTCTCACCTCGGCTCCGACCACGTCGTCGGGCATCACGTTCCTCCCACCAGCTTGATACATCGTGGCGAAGAGGCAGCCAGAGATGGCCGTCAATGGTGAGTGGTGACGCGTGGCACGGATGCGAGCGCGGAGCGCCGGCAGCCTGCCGGCCGGTGCGCGGGCTGCCAGCCCGCGCGGGCGACTGCGGCGGCGGCGCGGGCCGCCGCCGCACCGGCCGGCTGGCAGCCGGCGCTCCTAGCCTTCGCTGGCCGGCTCGGGATGCAGCACGATCCGGCCGAGGCGGGAATCGCAGTCGCGGACGCGATGCTCGGCGGCGACGAGCTTTTCGTGAACGACGTTCAAGGCCGTCTCATCGGCGAGCAGGCAATGGCATGACACGTCGAGCTGATCGCCGACGCGGCGGATTCGGAAGTCGTGGACATCGATCACGCCGTCGACCTGCATGGCTGCCGTGCGGAGCGCCGCCTCGAGCTGCGGATCGTGAATCTGCTCGGCGTCGGTGGCGATCGCTCCGGCCGGCGCCACGTGGCTGACGATGGAGCGGACGCGCGGCATCTCTGCCGTGATCTCGCGCTCGATCGCCGTGACCCGGTCGTGAACCGCCTTCAGCGAGAGGGTGCCGTCGAACTCCAGGAACGGTTCGATGTCGAGCGTGCCGGCGACCTCCAGGATGCTGAGATCACGGACAGTCACGTCGTGGCGCGCCGCCATCGTGCGCACCTGGTCGATCAGCGACTCATCGCTGGAGACGCGCGGCACAGCGCGCACCGTGACTTCGGCGTTCGGCACGACACCCTGCACAGCGCCCGAGACTTCCGTCGAGAACGACTCCGTCCGCTCGAACGAGAGCGTCCGTGCCAGGGCCACGCGGACATCGGCGAAGGTGCGATTGCCGGCGCGGCGAAGGCGCACGGCCTCGACCGAGAGGACGCCCGGCACGCTGGCCACGGCGTCGACGACGCGATCGTGCAGTCCGGCAGGCGCCGCGTCGACGAGCGCGTCCATCGTTTCGCGGCCGAGGCGCCAGGTCACGGTCATGACGATGCCGGCCACCACCAGCGCGGCGATCGGATCGGCGATCTGCAGGATCGGAAGGTGGTAGGCGCGCCCCGCCCACACCACTGTCAACCCGAGAATGACGGCGCTGCTCGACCAGATGTCGGTGCTGAAGTGGAGCGCATCGGCTTCCAGCGCCTGGCTGTTGTACTTCACGGCCACACGCTTCAGCGCCCGCGAGCGCCAGAAGTCGGTGGCGATCGAAAAGGCCATGACCATGAACGCAGCGGGGCTCGGCTCAACCTCCACGCCACGGAAGACGAGCCTCTTGACCGCTTCGTAAACGATCCAGACGCACGTCAGGCCGAGCAGGCCGGTCTCGACGAACGCCGAAAAATTTTCGAACTTCCCGTGGCCGTAGTGATGGCCTTCATCCGCCGGGCGATCGGAAACGCGAACCGAGACGAGCGTGATGACCGCCGCCACCAGGTCGAGCGCCGAGTGCAGCGCCTCGGAGAGGATCCCCAGTGAGCCGGTGGTGATGCCGACCACGGCCTTGAATCCGGTGATGGCCACCGCCGCAAACACCGAGTTCGCAGCCACGTGCCGCTTTTCTTCGGCCATCCCCACGGTCATCGCGTCCATCGGGCGGGGAAGCTATCACTGGTCGTTGAAATCAGCAGTGCGGCGTCCCGTGAATGTAGGGACGCTCGGCCTCATGCCCCCGCAATTGCCAGACTGCCATTCACCACAGAGAGCACTGAGAACATGGAGATTCACTCGCAGTCTCGGTACCTACTAACCCCAGGTGGAGCGACCCTGCTCTGTACTACTAGCTCGAAGGTTCTGCGCGCCACGCGACGATTTCCTTGCACAGGTGACAGGGCGACCGGTCCCCTCGCCCCGCGGACCTTCGATCCGACTGGTTGATGCATCGCGCCGCGCGGCGCGAGGGGACTATGAGGCGATCTTCGGTTGCGGGCAAGCGGAGCGAGCCTGCGCTGTGTTCTCTGCGTTCTCTGTGGTGAATTCAATGTGACGGCCGTGTCGATTTCTGCACAGCCGTGCGTCCTCATGCCCGCCGCAGCACGATCCGCAGGATCTCGTTCGGGTAGAACAGCCGCATCCTCGGGCCCCACGTTCCGGTGCCGCGACAGACGATCAGCGGCATCCCGCTGACTTCGTACCGCCCGCCCACATAGCGATAGGCCATCCGCACGAAGTAGTTGAACGGCCAGATCTGGCCCGCGTGCGTGTGGCCCGCGATCATCAGATCGACGCCGCCGCGCGCGGCCTTCTCCGCCTGCTCCGGATAGTGGGAAAGGAGAATCGTCGTCTTGCCGGCGGGGATGCCGCCGATGGCGCGCACGACGAGGCCGCGGCCGGGAACATGCGTGTGCCCGACCGTGTCCACACCCGAAACGAACAATCCCGGCGCCACTTCGGCGGACTGATCGCGAAGCATGCGGATGCCCGCTTTCTGCAGCAGGTCATCGCTGCCGCCCTGGTGCCGCTCGTGATTTCCCGGAACGGCCCAGACGCCGAGCGGTGCGCGCAGCCGTGCCAGCGTCCGCGGCATCTCGCTTTCCGGCGGACCATCGCCCTCGGTCAAATCTCCGGCGATGAGCACGAGATCGGGATGAAGGCTCTCCATCTGATCGACGACGCTCGCGAACCATTCCTCCGTCGTCAATGTCCCGAGATGCAGGTCCGAGATCGCGACCACAATCATGCCGTCGCGTTCGGGCGGAAGGTTCGCGATGCGCACCTCGTGGCTGCGCACCGCAGGCGGGCGCAGGGCGTTTACGACGGCCCCGAAGGTCAAGCCAATCGAGATGGCCAGCGCGGCCGTCCGAATCGCCGGCAGACGCCTCCGCATCACGAATCCGAATCCGGTCACGATGTCAGCGACGAAGAAGCACCCCAGGGCGATGACCAGCGCGCCCATCCACTCGGCGCCGATCCACTCCAGGACCACGCCGCTGCGCGGGAACTTCAGCGCCTCGAGGAATCGCGCCACGACATAGCTCGAACCGAGGAGCGCGCTGCCGGCGATGAACGGCCATCGAGGCAGGACAGCCAGAGCGGGAACACTGCGGACGCGCCACAGCACGTAGACATGCATCGCCGTCCAGATCGCCAGCGCGATGATGAAGAACATGAATCGATGATGCCGCGAGCGCTGGGTGTTGCGATGTGCGATCGAACACGGGCGACTTCCCTCAGGCAAACCGGCGGTGATGCGAATGTCACTGCGGCGTTTGGCGAATCAGCTGAGACTTGCAGCCATGAGCGCGCCCGACGCCCTGCCGTATTCCGGCCTGTCGACCGAAGAGGCGAAGGCGCGGCTGCGGATCTACGGCCGCAACGAGCTGATACGGGTCTCGCAATGGCAGCGGGTCAGAGAGGTTCTGGCCACGTTGGCCGACCCGATGGCGCTGATGCTGGCCGCCGCTGCGGCGGTCTACTTCGCCCTCGGCGATTCGAAGAACGCGATCATCCTGCTGATTGCGCTCGCTCCCGTCCTGGCCGTCGACGTGGCGCTGGAGGCGCGATCACGAGCCGCTCTCAAGAAGCTGGCCGCAGCGGTCTCACCGCGGAGCCGCGTCGTGCGAAGCGGATCGATCGCGGAAATCGCCACCGAGGAGATCGTGCCGGGCGACGTCCTCGCGCTCGGCGAAGGCGACATGCTGCAGGCCGACGGGGAGGTCCTTTTCACCGCAAATCTCTCGGTCGACGAATCGGCGCTGACCGGTGAATCGGAACCGCAGGAGAAAGCCGTCGGATCGAAGTTCGCCGCGGGATCGGTCGTGCTGACCGGCCACGGATTCGGCATCGTCGAGCAGACCGGGCTGGCGACGCAGTACGGAAGGATCGGCACGCTGGTCGGCGCGGCGCCGCTGGAAGCGAGTCCGCTTCAGCGAAAAATCCACCGGCTGGTCAAAGCCCTGCTCGTCGGCGCTGCGATCGCAGCGGCGGGAGTCTTCGCAGTCGAGCTCTCGCGCGGGATGCACCCCGCGCGGGCGCTGCTCGCGGCCATCAGCGTCGGCATCTCCGCGGCGCCCGAAGAGTTCCTTCTGGTCCTGACCGTGTTCCTGACCCTCGGCGCGTGGAGGCTGGCCGGTCAACGCGTGCTGGTGCGGCGGCTCTCGGCCGTCGAGACCCTCGGCGCGACGACCATCATCTGCACCGACAAGACCGGAACGCTCACGCTGGGGCGCTTCGTGCTCGAACAGCACGTTCCCCTAGCCGCGGGCGTCAGCGAGGACGACCTGCTCGTCGCCGCCGTGCTCGCCTGCGAGCCGTATCCCGTCGACTCCCTCGAGCGGGACATCGTGGCCCATTGCGCGGAGCACGGCATCGACATCGCCCGCCTGCACGGCGAATGGACCCTGATTCACGACTACTCGTTCGATCCCGTCGGACGGCACATGGCTCACGTATGGAAAAGCGCCGGCGGCGTGCAGAGGATCGTGGCCAAGGGAGCGATCGAAGGAATCATGGAGCACTGTTCGCTCAGTCCCGACGACGCCGACCGTGCGGAACGGGAGCACGCGCGACTGGCGGGCGACGGCTATCGCGTGCTTGCGGTGGCAGGACGCACGGGGACGCTCTCCGGCATTCGCCAGGAAGACGAGCAGAACCTCGACCTCCTCGGCCTCATCGGATTCCACGACCCCGTGCGCGCCGATGTCCCGGCTGCCGTGGCCGAGTGCCACCGGGCCGGCATGCACATCAAGCTGATCACGGGCGATCACGTGCTGACCGCGCACGCCATCGCCACCGTCGCCGGCATCCAGCACGAGGACGAATGGATCCTCACCGGCGAACAGCTCGACCAGGTGCCACCGGAGAAGCTGGACGAGGTGGTGGCGCGAGCCAGGATCTTCGCGCGCATTCGTCCCGAGCAGAAGTACGCCATCGTCGACGCGCTGGTGCGCCAGGGAGAAGTGGTGGCCATGGCCGGCGACGGGATCAACGACGCTCCGGCGCTTCGTCGGGCCAGCATCGGAATCGCCATGGGCGTTCGCGGAACACAAGCCGCTCGGGCGGCCGCATCGATCGTGCTTCTGGACGATGACTTCGCCTCGATCGTCGCCACGGTCAGCGCCGGGCGGCGCATTTTCGCGAATGTCCAGCGCGCGTTCCTCTTCCTGCTGCCGGTGAAGATCATGGTGCCGGCCGTGGCGCTGCTGGTTCCGCTGCTCGACTTCCCGCCGCTGCTGCTGCCCATTCACCTGGTCTGGCTCGAGCTCGTCGTCCATCCCGTGGCCGCGTTTGTTTTCGAGTCGGAGGAAGCGCCTGCGGACGTGATGGAACGGCCGCCGCGCTCCCCTTCCGCCGCTTTGTTGCGGCGATCGCAGGCCGTGCCCGCGATCATTTCGGCCGTCCTGCTCGCCGCGGCGACGATCGTCATGTACGTGCTCTCGCTCGATCGGGGCGAGGAGTACGCCCGCGGTCTCGGCCTGGCGGTGCTGATGACCGGCGTGGCCGTGCTCGTCGTCGCGGCTCGGGCCGGCGAGCACTCGTGGCGAGCCGCCGGACTGCCGCGCCACGCCTCGTTCTGGGTGATCCTGATCGCCGTCTGCCTCAGCCTGCCGGCGGTGCTGTACATCCCGCAAGTCGCGCACGTATTCGCAGTGACGGCGCCTTCGCCGCGCGACTACGCGGTTGCCGTTGCGCTTGCCATCGTCACGACCCTCTGGCGCGCCCTCGGCACCCCGCACAAGGCGAAGTGAAGGAGTCGGGCTTCCCAGGCCGCCGCTGGAGTTTGGTTCACGCAGCTTGTCATCCCGAGCACTCGAATCGCGCAGGCGCGACCCCGGAGAGAAGAAACGTTCGATCGTTCCCCCTCTCCCCGCCGCAGCGGGGAGAGGGCCGGGGTGAGGGGCATACGCGCTAACTTACTAATCGGTCCGTAAGTTAGTCTACACAAAGCCATTCACCTGCTGTACAATGGCATCATTCGAATCGACGGCCGAACACTCTCGCACGAGAGCAGCGAAACGATCAGGCTGATGGCGGTGCGG